>CABSNM010000014.1 GCA_902479065.1 uncultured Collinsella sp. | reverse complement strand
TGGGCGCGGGGTTTGGTCGATCGCGAGTTCCGCACGAGCCGGAGAGCACTTAATGTGCTCTCCGTGCGAGCAGGACTGCCCGAGCAGGCGATCAAACCCCGCGCCCATCCCGGCGAGCACTTGGGGACCGGTGGCTTACAGGTGCGAGATGATCAGTTCCATTTTGCCTTCGAGGTCGATGGAGGTGACGGTGCTGGGGGCTAGCAGATGGCTTCCCTTGTGGACGGGGTCGCCGCAGACGGTGCCTTCGCCGTCGATGACCGACAGGCACATGAAGGGCCAGCGCTGCTCCAAGGTCTTGCTGCCGTTGACGCGCACGCGATCGACGGTGTAGCAGGGGTTGGACTCGAGCTCGGTCACGCCGTCGATCTCGGGTGCGGTCACGGTGCCGTCGGTCGGAGCCTGGACATCAAAATCGATGCAGTCGAGGCTCTGCTCAATGTGCAGAGGGCGAAGCTTGCCGTCGGTGCCGGGACGGTCGTAGTCGTACAGGCGATAGGTCACATCGCTCGACTGCTGCGTCTCCAAAATGAGCGTGCCGGTCTTGATGGCGTGCACGGTACCGGAGTCAATCTGGAAAAAGTCGCCCTTGCGGATCGGCAGCACGTTGAGCATGTCGTCCCAGCGGCCGTCCTTGATCATCTGTGCGGCCTCGGCGCGATCCTTGGCGCGCTGCCCGACGATAATCGTGGCGCCGGGCTCGCAGTCCAGGACATACCAACACTCGGTCTTGCCCAGGCTGCCGTTCTCGTGCTCGGCCGCGTACTCGTCGTTGGGATGAATCTGGATCGAAAGATCGTCCTTGGCGTCCAAGATTTTAATGAGCAGCGGGAACTCCTTGCCCTCGCAGTTGCCAAAGAGCTCACGGTGCTCGGTCCACAGCCACGACAGCGTGTGGCCAGCATACGGGCCCTCCGCAATCTGGCAGTCGCCGTTGGGGTGGGCCGAGATGGCCCAGCACTCACCGATGGGACCCTCGGGAATGTCGTAACCAAATACGGTTTCGAGCTGGCGGCCGCCCCAGATCTTCTCGTGGAAGATCGGCGTCAGTTTAATCAAGTCGGACATGTTCATACCCCCATTGTGTTGCGCGGCCGCCCACTCCAAACGAGCCATAGTGAGCGCCCGCATGACTACAAAAACTTATGCCAACGTTACGTTGTGCAGCTCAAAGCGGTCGCCTACGTTGTGCGAGATAGAATATTCAAACGCGGTGCCGCTATCCAAGAAGCCAATCTGTTTGAGTTCGAGCAGGGGAGAGCCGGGTTTGGTATCCAGGCGCTCAGCCTCTTCTTCAGTTGCCGCGACAGCGCGAATGGTGCGATGGAAGCTCGAAATCTTCAGCCCGCATTGCTCGCGGATAAAGCCGTAGACCGATCCGTACAGGTCCTTCTTTTTAAGGCCCGGGATCAGTTCTAGCGGCATATAGGTGTACTCGATGACGATGGGCTTCTCGTCGACCTGGCGCACGCGCACGATGCGATAGGCGAAGTCATCCTCGGCCATTCCCAGCTGGGTCGCAACCTCTGCCGGCGGATTGACGATCGAGAAATCGTAGACCACCGAGGTCACCTTTTCCCCGCGGTGCTCATACGAAAAGCCCTGGGCACGGTCGTTCTTGCCTTGAAAAAACACCTGGCCGGGAAGTCCCGCCGTGTCCTTGACGTAGGTGCCCGATCCGCGCCGGCTGGTAATAAGGCCTTCCTCGGTGATCTGCTCAATCGCTCGTTTGACGGTGATTTTGGAAACGCCATAGAGCTCACAGAACTCAACGACGGTGGGCAACTTATCGCCCGGTTTAAGTGCGCCGTCCTCGATGCTTCGACGGATATCTGCAGCTATCGCCTCGTATTTGGGAATCATGCAATCCTCCCTTCATATTTGTGTCGATATTTAGAAAGTATACCTACTTAAAAAGCATCCATATGGCTTTCATGAAAGAAGTTCGATAAAGAAAAATGAAAAAGACGCTTTACATAGAAAATTAGAGCGCTATAGTTACAGACAACAAGCGAGATGTATTGGCGTTTCCTTGTACTGTTTGGGGACGGCTTTGTTTTGGCGGGTCGGATATCCGGAAATCCGGTGCGCGCCCGCGCCGGATTGCCTGCCAAAGCAAACCCGTCTCCAACCGAAAGCTCTAGACACGAAAGCGAGGACTTTGATGGCTCAGTATCAGCTGCCCAGCGACTTCTTCTTTGGCGCCGCTATGTCCGGCCCGCAGACTGAGGGTCAGTGGAACCAGGGAGGCAAGCTCGAGAACCTGTGGGACACCTGGTCCATCCAGGATCTGGGGTCGTTCTATAACTGCGTTGGCTCTTATGCCGGCAATGACTTTATGGCCAAGTACCAGGAAGACTTTCGCATTTTGAAGGACTTGGGCCTGGATACCTATCGCACTTCCATCCAGTGGAGCCGTCTGCTCGATGCCGACGGCAATCTTAATGAGGAGGGCGCTGCGTGGTATCACGAGCTGTTCCGCGCCTCTCGCGAGGCCGGCCTGGAGCCGTTTGTCAACTTGTACCACTTTGACATGCCCACCTACCTCTTTAACCGTGGTGGCTGGGAGAGCCGTGAGGTCGTCGAGGCTTACGCGCACTACGCCGACGTCGCCTTCCACGAGTTTGGCCAGGAGATTAAGTACTGGTTCACCTTTAACGAGCCCATCGTCGAGCCCGAACAGCGCTATCAGGAGGGCGTGTGGTTCCCGCAGCTCCACGACTTTAGCCGCGCCCGCACCGTGCAGTATCACATTTCACTGGCACATGCGCTGGCCGTGGGCAACTATCGTCGCGCCTATGACGAGGGCGCCGTTCGCAGCGATGCCAAGATCGGCATGATCAACTGCTTTACCCCGGTCTACACCAAGGATAACCCCAGCGAGGCAGACCTCGAGGCCGTGCGTATGACCAGCGGCATCAATAACCGCTGGTGGCTCGACCTCATTACCAAGGGCGAGCTCCCTGCCGACGTGCTCGACAGCCTGGCCGAGGGCGGCGTTAAGCTCCCGTTCCGTACTGGAGACCAAGAGATTCTCAAGCAGGGTGTTGTCGACTGGCTCGGTTGCAACTACTACCACCCCACGCGTGTTCAGGCGCCGGCGAGCAAGGTCGACCAGTACGGCCTGCCGCACTTTGCCGACGAGTACGTATGGCCCGACGCCGTTATGAACGAGAGCCGCGGCTGGGAGATCTACCCGCAGGGCCTCTACGACTTTGGCATGGACTGCGCCAAGAACTACCCCGATCTTGAGTGGTTCGTTTCCGAGAACGGCATCGGCATCATGGACGAATACAAGAACCGTGACGCCGAAGGAACCATCCAGGATGACTACCGTGTCGACTTTGTACGTCAGCACCTGGAGTGGGTGGCCAAGGCCATCGACGAGGGCGCCAAGTGCCGCGGATACCATTATTGGGCCGTTATCGATAACTGGTCTTGGGCCAATGCCTTTAAGAACCGTTACGGTTTTGTCGAGGTCGACCTTATGGACGGCTACAAGCGCCGTCTTAAGAAGTCGGCGGCCTGGCTCAAACAGGTCGCCACGACCCATGTGGTTGATTAGCGACCGGGCGAACGCCCAGACCACGCGCCGCCGCGCGCAACACATGGCACATCTGGTGGCAGAGGGCGACAGACCACCGTGCGCATAGGAAAAGGCCGGATTTGATAGTTAGGAGCAATCATGGCCAGTGACAACGGAAAGAGCTTCCTCGACAAGTTTGCCGAGGTCTCTGCGAAGGTGGGAAACCAGGTTCACCTGCGTTCCCTGCGCGACGCCTTCGCGACCATCACGCCGCTCTATATCCTTGCGGGTATCGCGGTTCTTATCAACAACGTCGTGTTCCCCCTGTTCCCGCTCGATGCGGCGGGCCTTGCCAACCTTCAGACGTGGGGTTCGGCAATTACGCTGGGCACCCTCAACGTCTCTGCCATTATCTTGGCCGGATTGATTGGCTACAGCCTCGCTAAGAACAAGCGTTTCGATAACCCGCTCGCTTGCGTGGTCGTCGCTATCTCTGCTTTCGTCATCATGATGCCGCAGCAGATCACCGCCACGCTTGCCGCCACGAGCCCGCTGCTCACCGACAAGATCACCTCCGCCGAGGTCACGGGCGCCCTTTCGACTGCCAACACCGGCACCAACGGTCTGTTCTCGGCTATTATCATCGCCCTGCTTTCCGTCTCGCTCTTCATCAAGATTTCTGGCGTCGAGAAGCTCAAGGTTAAGCTGGGCGAGGGCGTGCCTCCCGCGGTCTCCAACTCCTTCAACGTCATGATTCCGATGCTGCTTAACCTCGCGGTCTTCGCTCTTGCCGCAGCCCTGCTCGCCGTGTGCGCCGGCACCGATCTGTGCACCATCATCTCCACGTGCATCTCCAACCCGCTCAAGAGCATCATGAACGCCGGTCCGTGGGCTGTTATCCTCATCTACACCCTTGCTAACCTGCTGTTCTGCGTCGGTATTCACCAGTCCACCATCTCTGGCGCTACCGTCGAGCCGATCCTGACCATGCTCATCGTCGACAACATGGCTACCTTTGCCGCCGGTGGCACCATCCAGCCCGATCACTACATGAACATGCAGATCGTTAACAGCTTCGCCCTCATCGGCGGCTCGGGCTGCACCCTCATGCTCCTGCTCGACACGCTCCTGTTCTCCAAGAACAAGGCTTCCGAGACCGTTTCCAAGATGGCTATCCTGCCTGGTCTGTTCAACATCAACGAGCCGGTTATCTACGGTTACCCCATCGTGTACAACCTGCCGCTCATGATCCCGTTCGTTCTTCTTCCCGATCTGTTCATCGGCATCACCTATGGCCTTACCTGCGCAGGCATCATCAGCCCCTGCATCGCCCAGGTGCCCTGGACCATGCCTCCCGTCATCAATGCCCTGCTCGCTACGGGCTTTGACTGGCGCGCCGGCGTGTGGCAGGCTATCGAGATTGTCATTGGCATGGCCGTCTACCTGCCCTTTATGAAGATTTCCGAGAAGGCAATCGCCAAGCAGGAGGCTTTCGCCGAGTAGAACGCCTAACGTTCGTCCCTTTCACCTTTGCGGGCGCCGGTACGCGGTGCCGGTGCCCGCAGCTCTCTCCCTTGTGTAAAGATGCAGGGGGGGGTGGGCACAATAGCCGCAAGGAATACAACCAGTTGTCGTCTGCGCGCCGCGCAGTTATAAGGAGGAAACCATGAAGAAGATCATGCTCTGCTGCAATGCCGGTATGTCCACGAGCCTGCTGGTCCAGAAGATGCAGGCCGAGGTTGCAAACCGTGGTCTGGATATTGAGGTCGAGGCTCGTCCCATGAACGAGGCCCACGATCACCTGGACGAGTGCGACATGTTGCTGCTTGGTCCGCAGATCGGCTACACCAAGGACGATTTTGAGAAGGAGGCCGCCGGCCGCTTCCCGGTCGAGGTTATCAACATGGTCGACTACGGCCGCATGAACGCTGCCGGCATCATCGACCACTGCGTCAGCGTGATGGGCTAGGTGCTCTGCATGGAGGATATGAACGAACTGCAGATGACCTGCTTTGAGATCATCAGCTACGTCGGTACCGCCAAGAGCATGTACATCAATGCCGTGCAAAAGGCCAAGGAGGGCGATTTTGACGCCGCCGAGGAGCTTATCAAGCAGGGCGACGAGGCCTATAACGGTGGCCACGATGTTCACATGGGGCTTCTGAAGAAGGAGGCCAACGGCGAGCGTAACGGCGAGGCCCCGTTGATTTTGCTGCATGCCGAGGACCAGATGGCCGGCACCGAGACCATGCGCGTCATGGCGACGGAGCTCATCGAGGTTCACAAGCAGCTGCAGGCACTTCAGGCCTAGTCGGCGTTATCGCCGCGACGGACCGTGCGGTCCAACAGACAACATAGTCCCTTTGACGGGCGCCGGGAGCCTCCGCCTCCCGGCGCCTTTATTTTTGGGGATGGTCTTGCGCGGCCTGTTGGGCAGCCAATTGCGTTACCCCAGATAAAACCTGCCAAAACAAACCTGTCCCTTTTTGGTAGGTTTTTGCCTTGAGAGCGGTACCATACAGGCAATGTTTAAACGAGAAAGGTGGGCTCCCATGGAACCTAAGCAGTACTACATCGGCATCGACGTCGGCGGCACTTCGGTTAAGGAGGGCCTGTTCGACGAGGACGGCAACCTGCTTGCCAAGGCCAGCGTGCCCACGCCTCCTATCGTTGACGCTGCGGGCTTTGCCGCGGTGACCGAGGCTATCGACCAGGTGGTCGCCAAGGCACAGATTCCGCGTGCCTTTGTGGCGGGCATTGGCCTGGCCGTTCCGTGTCCCATCCCGGCGTCGGGCGATGCCAAGGTCAAGGCCAACATTGCCATTAACCTGCCCGAGCTGAGGGTCGCCATTCAGAAGCACTGCCCCGATGCGGTCGTTAAGTATGAGAACGATGCCAACGCCGCTGCCATGGGCGAGGCCTGGCTCGGTTCTGCCAAGGGCGTGCAGAACGTGGTGATGGTCACCATCGGTACCGGCGTGGGCGGCGGCGTTATCGTTAACGGCGACGTGGTATCGGGCGTTGTGGGCGCCGGCGGCGAGATTGGCCATATGTGCCTGAATCCTGCCGAGGAGCGCACCTGCGGCTGCGGCGGCCATGGCCACCTGGAGCAGTATTCCAGCGCCACCGGCGTGGTGAGCAACTACCTTGCCGAGTGCGAGAAGGCGGGCGTCGGGCCCATCGAGCTCACCGGCCCCTCCGATTCCAAGGACGTGTTCCAGGCCTGTCGCGAGGGCGACAAGCTTGCGCTGGCCGCAGCCGATACCATGGCCGACTATCTCGGTCGCGCTCTGGCGCTTATCGCCAACGTGGTCGACCCCGAGATGTTCCTGATCGGCGGTGGCGCCTCCGCCTCGGCCGACGTCTACCTCGACGCGGTTCGCGAACACTTCCAGCACTATGCGCTATCCGCCTCGCGCGAGACGCCCATCGAGGTCGCCTCGCTCGGCAACGACGCCGGCATCATCGGTGCCGCCTACGTAGCCCTGCGCGCCGCCGGAAAATAGCTGGCGCAAGGGGGCAGGTTAGTTTGCACCACATGGTGCAGAGGGGACAGACTTTGCCTCAGCTCCTGCCCCAATTTGTGCTGCGGCCCTTCCATCTCATAGGGTTCGGCGTCAGCGTGCTACCATAGCTACGTCCAAGTACACATATCAAGTGGAGGATTTCCATGGCAAACGTTCTTGTCTTTGGTCACCAGAATCCCGATAACGACGCCATCATGAGCGCCGTCGTCCTGTCCCAGCTGCTCAACCAGGTTGAGTATGCCGGCAACACCTACGAGGCCTGCGCACTGGGCCAGCTTCCGGCCGAGTCCGCCAAGCTGCTCGCCGACGCCGGCATTGCCGAGCCCCGCGTGATCGATTCCGTCGAGGCCGGCCAGCTCGTCGTCCTCACCGACCACAACGAGTCTGCCCAGTCCGTCGCCGGCCTTAAGGACGCCACGGTCTTTGGCGTCGTCGACCATCACCGCATCGGCGACTTCGAGACCGCCGGCCCGCTGCACTACATCTGCCTGCCCTGGGGCTCCAGCTGTACCATCGTCACCAAGCTCGCCGGCGTGCTCGGCGTCGAGCTTTCCGACGTTCAGGCCAAACTGCTGCTCTCGGCCATGATGACCGATACGCTCATGCTCAAGAGCCCCACCACCACCGATCTCGACCGCGCCGTCGCCGCCAAGCTCGGCGAGCAGGTGGGCGTCGACCCGGTCAAGTTCGGCATGGAGGTCTTCCTCACCCGTCCGTCCGGCTCCTTCACCGCAGCCGAGATGGTCGGCAACGACATCAAGATGTTCGAGCCCGCCGGCAAGAAGCTGCTCATCGGCCAGTACGAGACCGTCGACAAGAGCCGTGCGCTTGGCATGATTGACGAGATCCGCGAGGCCATGCGCGCCTACGCCGCCGAGAAGGGCGCCGACGGCATCGTCCTGTGCATCACCGACATCATGGAGGAGGGCTCGCAGGTTCTGCTCGAGGGCGAGACCGAGACCGCTCAGAAGGGCCTGGGCATTGCCGACGAGCACGACGGCGTTTGGATGCCGGGAGTCCTCTCCCGCAAGAAGCAGGTCGCTGCTCCCATCATGGCCGCCTGCTAGGTTTTGCAACCTGCTCACGACCGGATCGCGGATGCCCCGCGCTCCGGTCGTTTTTTGTGCGCGGGACCACGTCGCCTATTGGACAGGGGCGCCCGTGCCGTTGAACAAATAATGTTCAACCTGTGGTTCCGCTTTTCGGCCGCGCTCGCGCGCTTGTCGCGCAGGGTAGGCTAGATGCAAGCGTAATACGTTGGAGCGCGGCGCCGCCATTTGGGCGGGCCGTGCTTTTTTAAGACGGGAGCCTTCCCGTGAAAGGAGCCGCCCATGGCAGCACCCGAGCAGCTGTTCAACACCCGTGAGCGCAAGCGTTTTGAGCGTCACGACATTTGGGAGCGCATTGCCGAGAACGGCACGATTTCCGCCGCCGTCATGGTCTTCGCCGCTATCGCCGCCGTCATTTGCGCCAATACCGATGCCTATGAGGCCATCCATCACTTTTTGGAGACCCCGCTGTATGTGGGTCTGGGCAACCTTACGGCCGGTCTCACCGTTGAGCTATTCGTCAACGACTTCCTCATGGCGATTTTCTTTTTGTTGGTGGGCATTGAGCTCAAGTACGAGATGACAGTTGGCGAGCTCAAAAACCCGCGCCAGGCTATGCTTCCCATGCTGGCGGCCGTGGGCGGCGTCGTCGTTCCCGCCTGCATCTATCTGATCTTTAACCATGCCGGCGCGCACAACGGCTGGGCCATTCCCATGGCAACCGATATTGCCTTTGCGCTGGGCGTGCTGTCGCTTTTGGGCAATCGCGTGCCCAACGGCGTGCGCGTGTTCTTCTCGACGCTCGCCATCGCCGACGACCTCATTTCCATCGCCGCCATCGCCATCTTCTACGGTCAGAGTCCCAATCCGTTTTGGTTGGGCGCCGCCGCGCTTGTGACCTGCGCGCTCGTGTGGCTCAACAAGACGCAGCATTACCGCCTTGCCCCGTATTCGGTACTGGGCCTGCTGTTGTGGTTCTGCATGTTCAAGAGCGGCGTGCATGCTACGCTCGCCGGCGTCATCTTGGCCTTTACCATCCCGGCCAAGTGCGGCGTCAAGCTCGATAGCCTCACCGATTGGTTGGGCGAGTGCCTGCCGCTGCTCGATGACCGCTACGATGACGAGGCACACATCCTGGGCCAGCATGACTTTACCGTCTCGACCACCAAGGTCGAGCGCGTCATGCACCGCGTGACCCCGCCGCTCATTCGCATGGAGCGTCTGATCTCCACGCCGGTCAACTTTGTGATCCTGCCGATCTTTGCGTTCGTCAACGCACAGGTTCGCCTAGTGGGCGTGGACATGAGCACGCTGCTCACCGACCCGGTGACGCTCGGCGTGTACTTTGGCATGCTGCTGGGTAAGCCGATCGGTATCTTTGGCATGACGTTCGCCTTGGTCAAGCTCAAGGCCTGCGAGCTGCCGCACAATGTCAACTGGCATATGATTGCCGGCGTGGGCATTCTGGGCGGTATCGGCTTTACCATGTCGATTCTCATCAGCGGCCTCGCCTTCCCGACGGCCCAGTTTGAGGTCCTGGCTGCCAAGGCCGCTATTCTCGCCGGCTCTGTCACCGCGGCCGTACTTGGCATGATCTACATGAGTGTGATCTGCAAGCACCCCGCGCCCAAGAACGAGTAGGCGCGTAGAAACAGACGCCAGAGCCTGCTCGAGCGCGTGTAAAACGCGGTTTTGAGTGGTACTTGCCACCTGCCGGACACCCCAGTGGCCAAAAAACGCCGTTTGTGAGTACTGTCACAAACGGCGTTTCATTTTAGGCGCGAAAAATAATGTACAAATCTATTCTGTCTGTGCATTAACGATTGCGTGGCTGGACGAAAAATGCCGATGCATCCTTCCAAAACCGGACACAAAAGGCCAAGACTGGCCTTTTTAATTCAAAATCGCTGTTACTAAAAAAGTGACAGTACTCATATTTGCTATTTTTTGACCACAGGCCCCAATGACTAGGTTTATTCCACGGTGCCGTAGATGGCGCCCCAGCCGTGGGCGGCCAAGGCGGAGTTGAGCTGGTCGCAAAGTGACTGGCGGTCGTAATAGCCGGGCGGTAGCAGGTTGACGATTTCCATGAGATCGGGCGCCAGGTCCAAGATTTCGGCCTGTACGATCAGATCCAGGCGGTCGATGGCGTGACGGTCGTAAAATAGTCCGTCGACCAGGCGCTGCAGGTCGCCGAATTCCTCGGCCTGGAACGATCCGTACTCCATAGTGCCTCCTTGGGCGCTTCACGCCGGCATGCGCGGCGATTCGTAATTCATTGCGATGGACTTAATCTATCACGGCTTCATAACGTTGCGACGGTGGCGGTCTATACTTAGAAGAATTGCAACGTACCGCTTCGTGAAAGGTCGCACCCATGCAGACGATCTACCAGAAGATGGAAACCACCGAACTCGATGCCGCCATCGAGGCGCTCAAAGCCGAGGTCGCCGAGGTCAAGGCCAAGGGCCTGGCGCTCGACATGGCCCGCGGCAAGCCGTCGCCCTCCCAGGTGGACATCTCTCGACCCATGCTCGATATCCTCAATGCCGATGCCGACCTGCACGACGGCAACGTCGACTGTTCCAACTACGGCTGCTTTGAGGGCATTCCTTCGGCACGCAAGCTGGCGGGGGAGTTCCTGGGCTGCCCCGCCGAGCAGACGCTCGTGCTGGGTTCGTCGAGCCTGCTGATCGAGCACGACATCGCCGGTATGTTCTGGCGCTGCGGCTCGTGCGGCAACGAGCCCTGGGAGGCTTACGAGGCAGCGCACGACGGCAAGAAGGTCAAGTTCCTGTGCCCGGTTCCCGGCTACGATCGCCACTTTGGCATTACCGCCGACTTGGGTATCGAGAACGTTCCCGTCGCGATGACCGACAACGGCCCCGATATGGACGAGATCGAGCGTCTCGTTGCCGCCGACGATTCCATCAAGGGCATCTGGTGCGTGCCCAAGTATTCCAACCCCACGGGTATCACCTTTAGCGAGGACACCGTGCGCCGCCTGGTCGAGATGCACACGGCCGCGCCCGATTTCCGCATCTTCTGGGACAACGCCTACTGCGTGCACGACCTGTACGACGAGACCGACGAGCTCGCCAACATCTTTGATCTTGCCCGCGCGGCGGGCACCGAGGACCGCGTGGTGGCATTCGCCTCGACGTCCAAGATCACCTTCCCGGGCGCCGGTATCGGCTTTATCGGTGCGAGCCCCGCGGTCATCGCCGAGTTCTCCAAGCGCCTGAAGGCCGGCCTCATCAGCGCCGACAAGCTCAACCAGCTGCGCCACGTGCGCTTCCTTCCCACCATCGAGGCGGTCAAGGAGCACATGAAAAAGCATGCCGAGTTCCTGCGTCCGCGCTTTGAGGCCGTTGAGCGCAAGCTCACCGAGGGCCTGGGCGATACGGGCTGTGCCACCTGGACGCACCCCCGCGGCGGCTACTTTGTAAGCTTCGATGGTCCCGAGGGCTCGGCCCAGAAGGTCGCCGCGCTTTGCGCCGACCTGGGCGTCAAGCTCACGCCGGCCGGTGCCACCTGGCCCTATGGCAAGGATCCGCGCGATACCAACATCCGTATTGCGCCGAGCTATCCCACGGTCGAGGACCTGGAGGCCGCGCTCGACGTGCTGGTGCTGGCCGTTAAGCTTGTCGCTGCCGAGCTTGCTCGTGCCGAGCGCGCCTAACGCCTAGGGCCCCGCAAGTCCGCGCCCAGTACTATCCGCACTTTCGATACGTAAAGGAGCGTATACATGGATTTGGGTATTTCCACCAACCCCACGCCGGAGATCTACACCATTAAGGTAACCGGCGAGATCGATATCTCTAACGCCGATAGCCTGCGCAATGCTATCGACCTGGCGCTCGAGCAGCCCACTGAGGCCGTTGAGCTCGATTTTGCCCAGGTGAGCTACATCGATTCGACGGGCATTGGCGTGCTCGTGGGCGCCGCGCACCACGCGGTCGACCACGGTAAGCGCTTTAGCTGCACTAATGTGCAGCCCCAGGTGATGCGCGTGGTTCAGCTGCTGGGCGTCGACCAGGAGATTTCGATCACGGCGGCATAATCTTTGCCCCCAAAAGGGCGTGCCGTTTGGCATATGTTTGTGATGCGCTCGGATGTTTTGGCGTCCGGGCGCTATACTTGACCGAATGAATAGACGAGTTCCGGCCGAATGGCGCGGTGCGGGCTCGACTCACATCGAGCCTTGGAGGTATGTGTGTTTGGTATTGGAGAGGGTGAGCTCGCGATCATCGTGGTCTTCGGCTTTTTGCTGTTTGGCCCGGATAAGCTCCCGCAGATGGGCCGCACGATCGGCCGTGCCATCCGTCAGTTCCGCGAGACGCAGGAAAAGATGACGGCCGTTGTTCAGTCCGAGATTATCGATCCGGTGAGCGAGGCCGCGTCGGCCCCGGTCAAGCCCAAGAAGGCTGCCGTCGATGATGATTCCGATGCGGACGAGGATGCCGTCGAGACGGCTGCGCCCGCAAAGAAGGAGACCTTTGCCGAGCGCCGTGCCCGCCTTGCCGCCGAGAAGGCCGCAAGCGAGGGTACCACCGAGGAGCCTGAGGCCGAGGGTGCCGAGCCCGCCAAGGCCGAGCCTGCCGCTGCCACCGTTGCGCCCGAGCCTGCTGCAGAGCCGGAACCCGAGCCGGAGCCGGCAGAGCCCACGACGGCTGACCTCTACGCCCGTCGTCCCCGCAAGCGCAAGGCCGTCGTCGACCAGCTCGCTCGCGAGCTCGAGGCCGAGGACGACGCCGCTGCCGCCGACGCCCCGAAGGGAGGCGATGAGTAATGCCTATCGGACCTGCGCGAATGCCGCTCTTCGATCACCTGGGAGAGCTCCGTCGCCGCTTGACCATCGTGGTCGTGTCAGTCTTTGCTGCCGCCATCGTGCTGTATTTCGCCACGCCTGTGGTGCTCGACATCCTGGAAGACCCCATCCGCTCCTTTGTGCCGGACGGTAAGTTCTACATCACTACCACGCTCGGCGGCTTTGGCCTGCGCTTTTCGCTGGCCATCAAGATGGCCGTTGTCATGTGCACGCCCATGATCATCTGGCAGATTCTGGCGTTTTTCCTGCCGGCGCTTCGCCCCAACGAGCGCAAGTGGGTCGTGCCCACGGTGCTCGCCTCGACGGTGCTGTTCTTCCTGGGCGCCATTTTCTGCTATTTCATCATCATTCCTGCGGGCTTTGAGTGGCTCATCGGCGAGACCTCGGCCGTCGCTACGGCGCTGCCCGATCTGGAGAACTACGTCAACATGGAGCTGCTCTTTATGATCGGCTTCGGTGTGGCGTTTGAGCTGCCGCTCATCATCTTCTACCTGTCCGTCTTCCACATCGTGTCCTACGCTGCTTTCCGCGGTGCCTGGCGTTATGTATACGTTGGCCTGCTTGTGGGCTCGGCTGTGATTACGCCCGACGGCTCGCCCGTTACGCTGGGCCTCATGTATGGCGCCCTGCTCTCGCTCTACGAGATTTCGCTCGCCATCGCCCGTGTGGTCATTACCGCGCGCGAGGGCAAGGAGGGCTTGTTCGTGAGTCGTCTGGACCTGTTCTCGGACGACGAGGACGACGAGGAGTAAATCGGTATGCACGAGGTTGGCATTGTCAACGGCATACTCGATACAGTGATTCGCGCGGCGCGTGGGGCGGGGGCCTCGCGCGCCGTTTTGGTAACGCTGCGTATCGGGGATATGACCGAAGTCGTGCGCGAGGCGCTCGACTTTGCGTGGGAGACGTTTCGCGATGAGGACCCGCTCACGAAGGGCTGCGAGCTCGCCGTGGAGGAGGTCCATCCACAAAGCGAGTGCCAGGACTGCGGCGAGGTCTTCGATCACGACCGTTTCCATTGCCGTTGTCCCCAATGTGGCGGCGCCAACGTGCGTCTGTTGCACGGCCGCGAGCTCGACATCGCCAGTATCGAAATCGAGACCCCCGACGATTAACCCGCCAGCCATCTGGGGACGGGCATAAATGGAAGAAGTAAGGAGCGCCGAGTATGGCCGAGAAAACGATTGATATTGCATCGCCGATTCTGTCGCGCAATGAGCGCCTGGCAGATCAGCTGCGTCAGCGATTTAATGAGGCAGGCACCTATGTGATCAACGTCTTGTCGAGCCCTGGCTCGGGCAAGACCACCACGATCCTGGGCACCAACGAGCGCCTGCGTGACAAGGCGGGCCTGCGCTGCGCCGTCATCGAGGGCGACATCGCCTCGGACGTCGACGCCATCACCATGAAGGAAGCCGGCATGCCTGCCATCCAGATCAACACGGGGGGCCTGTGCCACCTCGAGGGCAACATGATCATGGAGGCCGTCGACGCGTTCGACCAGGCTGTGGGTCTGGAAAACATCGACGTCATCTTTATCGAAAATGTGGGCAACCTGGTCTGCCCGGTCGACTTTGACCTGGGCGAGAACCTGTCCATCATGATTCTTTCGGTGCCCGAGGGCGACGACAAGCCCATCAAGTACCCGGGCATCTTCCAACACGCCGGTGCGCAGCTGCTCAACAAGGTCGACGTGGCTCCGGCTTTCGATTTTGACATGGATAGGTATACTAAGACACTCGATGACCTCAATCCGCAGGCGCCGCGGTTTGCCGTGAGCGCGCGCAAGGGCGAGGGCATGGATGCCTGGTGCGATTGGCTCATCGGGCAGATTGAGCAAGCAAGGGCGTAAGTCGGCCGCCATACGGGCGGGCGTAGCCGCAGAGATACGAGATAGGAGCCTCTTTTGAAGCTCATCATCGCCGAGAAAAACGACGCCGCGCGGCAGATCGCCGAGCGTCTGTCCACGGGTAAGCCCAAAAAGGACAAGGTGTACAACACCGCCATCTACCGCTTTGAGTGGAAGGGCGAGGAGTGCGTGACGATCGGCCTTGCCGGTCACATCCTTGCGCCTGATTTTTGCGACAGCGTGCTGTTCGATAAAAAGCTGGGCTGGTATTCGGTCACCGAGGACGGCGAGATACTGCCGGCCGACATGCCCGATGGCCTGGCGCGTCCGCCTTACGACACCAAGCGTAAGCCGTTCCTTGCCGATGGCATCTCCATTAAGGGCTGGAAGCTCGAGAGTCTGCCTTACCTCACCTGGGCGCCCGTCATTAAGTTGCCGGCTGAGAAAGAGCTCATTCGCTCGCTTAAGAACCTCGCCAAAAAGTCCGACAGCGTCATCATTGCCACGGACTTCGATCGCGAGGGCGAGCTGATCGGTTCGGACGCCCTCAACAAGGTGCGCGAGGTGGCGCCCGACTTGCCGGTCGCCCGCGCCCAGTATTCTTCGTTTACCAAGGCCGAGATCACGCAGGCCTTCGATAACCTTGTCTCGCTCGACCAGAACCTGGCCGACGCCGGCGAGAGCCGTCAGCACATCGACCTCATTTGGGGTGCGGTGCTCACGCGCTACCTGACGCTCGCCAAGTTTGGCGGCTTTGGCAACGTGCGTTCCGCCGGCCGCGTGCAGACCCCGACGCTTGCCCTGGTGGTCGAGCGCGAACGCGAGCGCATGGCGTTTGTGCCCGAGGACTATTGGCAGATTCGCGGCATGGGCGCCGCGCAAGGCGCTGCCGAGGACGATCGCTTTAAGATCGCGCACAAGACGGCGCGCTTTACCGACAAGGATGCTGCTGAGACGGCGTACGGTCACGTTGACGGTGCCAAGACGGCAACCGTCGCCGCGGTGACCAAGCGCTCGCGCAAGCAGCAGCCGCCCACGCCGTTTGCGACCACCTCGCTGCAGGCTGCCGCCGCAGCCGAGGGTATCTCGCCTGCGCGTACCATGCGCATCGCCGAGTCCCTCTACATGGCGGGCCTCATCAGCTACCCGCGTGTCGACAACACCGTGTACCCCGCGACGCTCGATCTGGGCGCCGTGGTGAGCGACCTTGCAAAGATCAACCCGGCGCTGGCGCCCGTGTGCAAAAAGGTCCTCGCCGGCCCCATGAAGCCCACGCGCGGCAAGGTCGAGACCACCG
Organism: uncultured Collinsella sp.; assembly: GCA_902479065.1. Taxonomy (GTDB): domain Bacteria; phylum Actinomycetota; class Coriobacteriia; order Coriobacteriales; family Coriobacteriaceae; genus Collinsella. The sequence continues at coordinate 29,964 of CABSNM010000014.1, read as the reverse complement.
ACCACCCGCCTATCTATCCCACGGGCGAGGGCGATCCGTCCACGCTCGACGGCGGCCAGCGCAAGCTCTACGACCTCATCGCCCGCCGCTTCCTAGCGACGCTTATGGGTCCCGCGACCATCGAAAACACTAAGCTCGAGCTCGACGTGAACGGTGAGCCGTTCGTGGCTTCGGGCGATGTGCTCGTGACCCCGGGTTTCCGCGAGGCGTACCCGTACGGACTCAAGCGCGACGAGCAGATGCCGCCGCTGGAGCAGGGCGATACGGTCGACGTGTTCGACATTAAGCTCGAGGCCAAGCAGACCGAGCCGCCCGCGCGCTACAGCCAGGGCAAGCTCGTGCAGGAGATGGAAAAGCGCGGCCTGGGCACCAAGTCCACGCGCGCGAGCATCATCGAGCGTCTGTATGCCGTGCGTTATCTCAAAAATGATCCCGTTGAGCCGAGCCAGCTGGGCATCGCCATCATCGACGCACTGACGCAGTTTGCCCCGCGCATCACGAGCCCCGATATGACCAGCGAGCTCGATGGCGACATGACCCGCGTGGAGCGCGGCGAGGACACCGAAGAGCATGTCGTGACGCACTCGCGCGCGCTGCTGGCCGGCGTGCTCGACGAGCTGCTCAAGCATACGCAGGAGCTGGGCGACGCTATCAGCGACGCCGTCACGGCCGATGCACGCGTGGGCGCCTGTCCCAAGTGCGGCAAGGACCTGGTTATGAAGACGAGCGCCAAGACCCGCGGCAGCTTTATCGGCTGCATGGGATGGCCCGACTGCGACGTGACCTATCCGGTGCCGAGTGGCGTCAAGGTGAGCCCGCTCGAGGGCGAGGCCGCCGTGTGTCCCGAGTGCGGTGCGCCGCGCATTAAGTGTCAGCCGTTCCGCCAGAAGGCCTTCGAGATTTGCGTGAACCCCACATGCCCCACCAACTACGAGCCCGACCTTAAGGTGGGCGAGTGCAAGGTGTGTGCCGAGGCCGGACGCCATGGCGACCTGATCGCGCACAAGAGCGAGAAGAGCGGCAAGCGTTTTATCCGCTGCACCAACTATGACGATTGCGGCGTGAGCTATCCTCTACCGGCGCGCGGTAAGCTCGAGGCGACGGGTGAGACCTGCCCCGAGTGCGGCGCCCCCATCGTGGTGGTCAACACGGCGCGCGGCCCGTGGCGTATCTGCGTCAACATGGACTGTCCGACCAAGGAGAAGAAGCCGGCCCGCGGCCGCAAGACTACGACCAAGGCGAGCACGGCCAAGAAGACGACGGCGACAAAGAAGACTGCCGCCAAGAAGACGACCGCGAAGAAGTCGACTGCCAAGAAAGCAGCCGCCGACAAGTAACGGCGCAGTCGGAACATTGACTAAAACAAAAACGAGCGAGGATCTCAGGATCCTCGCTCGTTTTTTGCGTAGTCATTGGGGATGGTCTTTAATTACTAGTCGTTTAAGAACGTCGCATGCGACTAGTTCACTTCGACGGGTTTGGCGCCGGGATAGCGCTCCTCAAAGTCTAGGCGGTACTTATTGTCATTGGTGCCCGCCACGTTGTCGCGTGACAGCGGCGCCACGATCTCATTCTTGTGGTCCGCAGGCTTGGCGTATTTCAGGCTGATTTCCCAGGCGTCACAGATTGCGTCAATGCGGTGGTCCAGGTCGTCGTACAGGGCGATGATGTCCTTCCAGGAGCTGTAGTTCTTGGAGCTCGTCGGGACGTCTAGGTCCTCGACGATGTCGTAATACTGCTCGATGGTGTCCTCCGTGCGCTCGGCGACGTCGGCGAGATTTTGACGGGTGGTTCGATCCTCTTCCAGATAGCTGTCGTTGAAGTTCTGCGCGCAGCCACGGACGTAGTTGTCGAGGTCTTCGAGCAAGTCGTGGTATTCGCTCAGTCGGCGGTAGAGATTCTGCTCGGAGAGCGTTGCTTCGCCGCCATCCTCGTCGTCATCGTCATCATCGTCGTACAGGCTGTTGGGATCGCCGAGAGGCTTTAGGTCATCGTCGTCGACGTCATGGTGCAGCTTAGCTACCTCGGCAGTCGTCTGCGTGGCGGCGTTGTCGAAAGGCTTGATCACAAAGAAAACGACCAGGGCGATGATGATCGCCACCAGCACAACGATAACGGCGATAAGCGGCCCGGTGCCGCTCTTTTTGGGAGCGGGGGTCTGTGGCGAAGCGGGCGCGTATGCGGGAGCCGGCTGCTGTTGGGGCGAGCCGCTCGCGACGGGTATGCGCTGCGTGGTCTCGACGGCCGCGGGGCCTGCGGCGGGGTCGGGGCGATAGGCGAGGGGGTCGTCCGCCTTGGCTTGCGGCGTATCGAGGGAACCGGTCTGCTCAAAAGCGGGCTGGCTATCGCTCGCAGTTGTTTGCTCAACGGGTGCACCGCACGAGGTGCAGAACTTGGCATTATCTGCAAGAAGCTTGCCGCACGAGGCGCAATACCGAGACATTGCCACTCCTTTCGCCACATTTCAATGCAATACGACGATTATACCCAGCACCCCAAAAAGCCGGCAGTTGGGGACGTTCCTTTTCGGCCGGCAGTTTAGAAACGTCCCTAACTGCCGCCTGAGTAGCCATTGGCTAGGTGGGATTTGGGACGCGCCGAGCACTGGGGTATCATGGCTTGGTTGATATATCTGCATTTACGCGCCTTGTAGGAAGGGACTGCGCCCATGGCTTTTGAGCCCGCTCAACATAGCTTTATCACGCTCGAGGGCGTCGATGGCGCCGGCAAGTCCACGCAGGCGCGCCTGCTTGCCCGCGCGCTCGAACTCGCTTGCTACCAGGTTGTGAGCCTGCGCGAGCCGGGCGGCACCGCCATCAGCGAAAAGATTCGCGCCCTGCTGCTCGACCCCGCCAATACGGCGATGGGCGACACCTGCGAGCTGCTGCTCTACGAGGCCGCGCGTGCCCAGCTGGTGCACGAAGTCATCGCGCCTGCCCTCGCTGCCGGCAAGGTAGTCCTGTGCGACCGTTTCTACGATTCCACGACCTGCTATCAGGCGTTTGCCGATGGCCTCGACCGTCAGATGGTGCGCGATGCCAACAACCTGGCTGTCGCCGGTACGCATCCGGCGCTCACACTCGTCTATCACATCACGCCCGAGCAGGCGGCGCTGCGCATGGCGGCCCGCGGTGCGGCCGATCGCATGGAGGCAAAGGGCATGGCGTTCCAGGAGCGCGTCTATCAGGGATTTTGTGCTATTGCTGCCGAGGAGCCAGACCGCGTAAAGCTTATCGACGCCACCGCGTCGATCGCAGACGTCTTCGCGCAGACGGTCGAGCAGGCTCGCGCGTATGGCCTCGATGTCCCCCAAGATGCCGTCGCCGCCGCGCTTGCCCAGGAGGCCGAGTAACATGGCCCCCGCGCAGACAAGCCTGCTGGCCAAGCTCGACACCCAACAGCGCGTGCGCGACTTTTTGACCAACGCCATCGCAAGCGGCCGCGCATCGCACGCTTACCTGTTCTTGGGCGCGCCCGGCGCCGGTAAGCTTGACGCCGCATGGGCGCTTGCCCAGGCATTCCTGTGCGAGCAGGACGGCTGTGGTTCGTGTGACAGCTGCGTGCGCGTCGCGCGCCATACGCACCCCGACGTGCACTATTACACCCCCGAAAGCGCTACGGGCTACCTCATCGCGCAGACCCGTGAGCTGCTCGACGACGTGCCCTTGGCGCCCATCCGCGCCAAGGCAAAGGTCTACATCATCGACCGTGCCGAGCAGCTGCGCGCCAACACCGCCAACGCGCTGCTCAAAACGCTCGAGGAACCGCCCGAGGGCGTCATGTTCATCCTGTTGGGCACCTCGGCCGACGTGATGCTGCCCACCATCGTGAGCCGCTGCCAGTGCGTACCGTTTCGGCTGGTGTCGCCCACTGTGGCCGCGCAGGCTGTGAGCCGCGCCACCGGCCAGGATCCCGCGCGCTGCCGTATGGCCGTCGCTGTGGCGGGAAGCCCTACGCGTGGTATCGAGTTCCTCAAGAGCGCCGAGCGCCAGGACGCCCGTCGCCAGATGGTCCGTGCCATCGACTCGCTCATTGCCGCCGACGAGGCCGATGTGCTCAGTCGCGCCAAGTCGCTCATTGTCGCCGTCAAGGCGCCGCTCGCCGAGGTCAAGTCCACGCAGGAAAAGGTGCTCGAGCAAAATGCCGACTACCTGTCGCGTGGAGCATTGAAGCAGCTTGAGGACCGCAACAAGCGCGAACTCAACGCGCGCGAGCGTTCGGGTATCATGGAAGCGCTGGCGAGCGCGCGGACGCTCATGCACGACGTGCTGCTGACGCTTCAAGATGAGGCGACAGACGTTGTGAACGAGGACGTGCGCGACACGATCGGGCGGCTTGCCGCGGCGACGAATGTTGCGGGTGCCACCCAGGCGCTCGAGGCAATTGTCACCGCCGAGCGCAACATCGCCAGAAACGTTACTCCCCAGCTGGCCATCGAGGTCATGCTGTTCGATATCAGGAAGGCACTGAAATGCCGTTAGTCGTACCCGTTAAGTTTACCTACGCCTCGCGCGACCTGTGGTTCGACCCACAGGATCTGGATATCCTCGAGGCCGATTATGCCATTTGCTCCACCGAGCGCGGAACCGAGATCGGCCTGGTCACGGCCGATCCCTTCGAGGTGCCGCAAGACGAGATCGGTCAGCCGCTCAAGCCTGTGTTGCGCGTAGCGAGCGACATCGACCTGCAGCTTGCCGACGACCTGGCTATCCAGGGTGACGAGGCCATGGTCGACTTCCGCCGTCTGGTCAAGGAGCTCGACCTCGAGATGAAGCCGGTCGGCGTCGAGTACCTGTTTGGCGGCGAGAAGGCTGTGTTCTACTTTGCTGCCGAGGAGCGCGTCGATTTCCGCCAGCTCGTCAAGGACCTGTCCTCGACGCTGCACATTCGCGTCGACATGCGCCAGATCGGCGTGCGCGACGAGACCCGCCTGGTGGGCGGCTATGCCCAGTGCGGCCAGGAGCTCTGCTGCACGCGCTTTGGCGGACAGTTTGAGCCGGTTTCGATCCGCATGGCAAAAGAGCAGGACCTGCCGCTCAACTCGTCCAAAATTAGCGGCGTCTGCGGCCGCCTGATGTGCTGCCTGCGCTACGAGTTCGAGGCGTACAAGGACTTTAAGAGCCGCGCGCCCAAAAAGAAGACGCTTATCGATACGCCGCTTGGCAAGGCGCGCATCCAGGAATATGACACGCCGCGTGAGCAGCTGGTATTGCGCCTGGAGAACGGCAAAGTCTTTAAGGTCAACCTGGCCGACATGACCTGCTCTGAGGGCTGCAAAAAGAAGGCCGCCGAGCAGGGCTGCAACTGCCGCCCCGACTGCGTGACGCGCGATGTGCTCGAGCGTATCGAGTCGCCCGAGATTCGCCTGGCGCTTATGGAGCTCGACCGCGAGAACGGCGTCGACGTGGGCGATGGCCTGTCGAGTGCCGACCGTCTGGCAGGGACGACGATGCCCAAGCGCCGTCGCCGCGATGCGGACGCCGATACCCGTGCCGGTCAGAGCCAGGGCGAGGGTCGCGGCCGCGGTAAGGGTCGCGGCAAGGCCGAGGCACCCGAGGCTGAGGAGGCTGCCGGTGGACGTCGCCGCCGCAAGCGCTCGGGTTCGGGCGACGCCGGCGAGGCCGCTCCCGCAGGCAAGAATTCCTCCCGCGAGCGCGAGGCCCAGCAGCCTCAGCAGCAAAACCGCGGCGGTGGCATGAATCCCACGCGCCGTCGCCGCCGTCACCTGTCGAGCGAGGAGCGCGAGGACGCCTTCCGCGCCGCAGCCGCTCGCGAAGCCGGTGCCGCCCCCAAGGGTGGTTCGGGTTCCGATACGCCTGCCGACAAGGGTGGCAAGCAGCGCAACGATGACGAGCGCGCCCCGCGTCCGCGTCGTCGCCATTCCTCGGGTACGCAGCAAAAGCCCTCGGTGCCCTCCGTGGCCGATCAGGTCTCGGATGGCGAGGTCAAGGTCACGCGCCGTCGCCCCGGAGATGGCGGAGGGGCGGCCGCCAAGGCCGCGCGCGGCGCTGCTCGCGACGAACACGAGTTGCGCGAAGATCGTGGTGGCGAGGGTTCGGCCGACCAGGGCCAGAAGCGCCGTCGCCGTCGTCGTTCCCGCAAGCCGCGTCAAGATGGTGGCGAGGGCTCGACCCAAAACTCGTCCGCACCGCAACCGCCCACCGGCGAATAGCGCCCGCAAACGGATTTAACCTGCCTGACCCCAAACGCGTCGGGGTACCATAGCGCTGAATCAACAACCCTCCCTGCGATCGAGCGTAGGGAGGGTTGTGTCGTGAAGAGACATTTGAATGTGTTGGGATGCCTGCAAGGTGCCGGCATCCTACCGTTTGCGGACGAATTGCTACCGTTTGCCGAGCGGGCGGCGCACGAGGCGCTTGAGGCGTTGTCGCCCACGCGATGCGCCGGCTGCGAGCGCGCCGGTGCGCTTATTTGCCAAGACTGCTTGGCGGCGCTTGCGCTCATCGACCCGCGGCATAGCTGCACTCGATGCGGCGCCCCGTTTGGAGACTTGCTGTGCACCGAGTGCTCGGTCGAGGGCTCGTCCTCGGCGATGGCCGAAGCACTCGACCGGTGCCTGGCATGTGCCGTTTACACGCATCCGCTGCCGCGGATCATTAAGGCGTACAAAGACGCGGGCGAGCGACGCCTGGCGCCGTATCTGGCAGAGCTGCTATACGACACCGCCTTACATGCCCAGGCCGCGGCGCCCGATCGCTTAGGCGGTGTGTTGTCCGGCGCCGATGCCGTGGTGTTTGTGCCCGCGACGGCGGCGGCGTTTCGGCGGCGCGGCTTCGATCATATGGAAGCCATCGCGCGCCCATTTTGCGAGCTGTCGGGTGTTCCGCTGCTCGACGCCCTCGTTAAGTACGGCCATGGCGACCAGCGTGAACTCGGTCGTGAAGAACGCCGTGAACGCGCCCGAGGTAAGTACGAGACCGTTGAGGACGTGCGAGGCAAGCGCCTGCTGCTTATCGACGACGTTATCACCACGGGTGCGACGATGGCGGCGGCTTCGGCGGAACTCAAGCGCGCCGGTGCCGCGGCCGTTGATGGCCTCGCTATCGCACGCGTTTGGTAGGGGTGATTCGTGTGGCGGTAACAATCAGGCAGTGCAACAAACCGACAAAAGAGCAGCTAGCGGCTTCCGTGATCCTGACGGGCGCCTCGGCGTTGCGCATGATTCGAGCCGAGCGCCGGCAGATGGGCTACATCGGCTGGAAGGACCTTGAGCCCGAGGAGGAGCGCCGCGTGCTGTGTACGTCATCGCCTTCGACCGAGGATATTTATCTTTCCGACCTGGTGCGAATTGGAGCCAAAAGCGGCGAGGTGCAAGAAGATCTGTGCTTGCTGGTGGGATCTGCGGCGCAGCGCCGCCGCATGCCTGGCGTGGGCTGGTCCGTGTGTTCCGGGTTGCCTGCCGGCTCGATTCTAGAGGTGGAGCCGGGTGTATACAGTCTATCTCCCGAGGCCCTTTGCGTAGCCGTCGCACGCGAGGTCGGCTGCATCCAGGCATTTGCCCTGGCTCAGGAGCTGTGCTCTAAGATTTCGCTGAGTGACCGCGGGCAGTATCTACCTCCCTACACCTCGCCTGTTACGAATAAACTTGCAAAGGACAAGGATCAGCCAGCAGACGTGGGCTACTTTGAGGTTGAGCCGGTGCTGATGCCCGATCGTCTGGCAGACTACCTCGCGGTATGCAAGGGGAACGCGGCCAAACAGCTGCAGCGTCTGTGTCCCTATCTTTCGGAAAACCTGCGCTCACCCATGGAGTGCATCATGCTCGCCCTGTTTTCGCTTCCGTTTTCCTATGGCGGGTTTGCCTGCGGACCTTTTAAGACCGACTACAAGATCGAGTTCGATGACCGTGCGCAGGCAATCTCGGGGATGTCCCATGCAGTTTGCGATGCGTATCAAGAAGCAGCTCGGTTTGACCTGGAATACAACGGCGAGCTGGGCCATTCCTCTCGGAGGGGACGTATCCATGATGAAAAGCGCAACACGGGCTTGATTACTATGGGAATCGAGGTCGCGACGGTCAACAACGAGATGCTCTGCGACATGGAAGCGATGGAAGCGCTCGCATGGCGCATGCACCAGCGTATGCGAAAGCGGTACCGGAATCGTGTCGATGCCCGCAGGAAGAAGCAAGAGGCGTTGCTTAACACGCTGCGGGCGTGTTTTGGGCTTAAGCCGGTCTAATTCGCGTCGAAAATAGAGGGTTAATCATATGCCCCGGCCAAAATATGGCAAATATGAGTACTGTCACTAAATCAGTAACAGCAAAATCAAGGAATTTAGAACTCGGAGGCGGCGTAAAGTAAGAAGATAATAAACAAATGTAGAATAACTAAGCATCAGGTTGGCGACACTGAACGCAAAATCTGTCCGAGAGGCCAAAATTGCCTGTTACTAAATTGGTGGCAGTACTCATATTTGCCATATTTTGACCGGGGCACCCTAAGAAGGGCGCCCCGGAGCTCCCCGTAGGGGAGCTCCGGGCTTCATAGGGGCACGAATAGCCCACTCCGACCTGCAAAATCTGTGCGCACGATGCGAATGACGCCCTTAACCTTAAACTTTAGCTTGAACTTAGCTATAATGCGCTACGTTCCTACCAGGCTGTGGTTGCGGACGGACGAAATGCCCGTCCTAGTCCAAGACAGACGCGGTCAAAGGGATCCACGTAAGCGACCGCGTGCGCGCGGCGCGATCATGGCGCGTCCTAGATGTAAGCCGCACCGTCCGTTCTACTTTCTTTGGGGCAATACCGCCTCGCGGGCGAGCGGGTCAGTCGTGAAGGTGGCTACGGCCTCCCGAGCAAACACCCCGGTGCGCAAGTGTGGGGTCAAATACCAGGTCAGCTGGTGGGAACAACCCGATATTCCGCGCAACGCACGGATTGTATACGACACAGAAGGCAGGGTAGTGGACATGGTGAGGGGCAGCTTGATGCACGCGGCTCGGTTAGGTGCTGGGACCGCAGCGGTCATCGCCGTTTTGGGCCTGAGCGGATGCGCGTTCAACCCGCTGTCTACGTTCACGACTCCCACGATCGACCAGATCGAGTACGAGACGGTCACGCCGGCGGTGTCGGACGATGCCCTGGTCACTCCCGGAACCCTGACGGTTGCCCTCGATACTTCCGATGCGCCGCAGGCCATGCAGGGCGCCGACGGCGAGCTTACGGGGTATGCAGTCGACGCTGCCCGCGCCCTCGCAAGCCGCATGGGCCTTAAGGTCGCCTTTGTCGATGCGTCCTCGGCAGGTTCCGCGCTCGGCGACAAAAAGGCTGATATCTTTATCGGCGAGATCAACTCCACGGACGGGGACGTTAGCTCGCTCGGCACCTGCCTGTACGATGCCGCTTCCGTGTTCGGTAAAACCAGCGATGGTGGGTCGCTAAGCGTTTCCACCGATACCCTTAACACGTCTACTCTGGGTGTCCAGATGTCCTCGGCCTCGCAGGAGGCGCTTGCTAAGCAGAGCATCACCGCCAACCAAAAGACCTACTCCAACATCAACGAGTGCTTTGAGGCGCTCGAGTCCGGCGAGGTCGACTATGTGATCTGCGACTCCACAGCCGGCGGCTATCTTGCACGCCTGATGAGCGAGGTCTCCTATGTCGGTGCGCTCGAGGCGCCCTCGACGCTTGGTGTTGCGGGCCTCTCGTCCAATGACGAACTGTGCCGTGCCGTGAGTGATGCCCTCGACGACATCACGGTCGACGGTACGCTCGAGGCGGTTCACTGCGTCTGGTACGGCCAGATGCCCTACGACCTCACCACTAAGACGGTTTCGGGCGCTAACGTGCAGCCGGGCGACTCTGAGTCCAGTGAGACCGCGTCCTCCGGCAGCGAGTCCTCCGATTCCAACAATGAGACCGCATCCTCCGAGGACAAATCGTCCAGCCAGGAAGGCACCATCACCGACGACGACATTAACAAACTCAATAGCTAGTTATTGCTAGGGGTGGTGTCTCCTATGCGCTAGGAGAGACGCTTCTTCACGGTTTCAACACGTATTGCCGGGCTTCCCCAATAGGGTAGCCCGGCTTTTTCATTCCAATAAAACAAGCAGGTCAAAGCCAACTTTTGGGACCAAATGCAAAGCCGCAAGCTCCCTCCTATAGCGCACTTTGCCACAGAAAAGTGCGAGACTTCGGTATGCGGTATCAAGCAATCGTTATTCGGGTCTTTAGGAATCCACGTGATTAAATGCACGGCAATGGGTACATAGCCAGTACAGTAAGTCCCCGAGGCAGATTGGAGCCACGTATGGATATCAAGGTTTCTGGACGCAAGACGACGGTAACCGATGCTCTGCGTGCGCATGTGGATGAGAAGATCGGCGAGGCGCTCAAGGTTTTCGATATCGAGCCCATGACGGTCGACGTTGTACTTCGCTATGAGAAGAACCCCTCGAACCCCAACCCGGCAATCGTCGAGGTTACGGTTCGTGCCCGCGGTTCGGTGATTCGCGTTGCCGAGCACGGTGCAGATATGTACGCCGCCATCGACCTCTCCGCCGATAAGGTCACCCGCCAGCTGCGCAAGTTCAAGACCAAGGTCGTGGACAACCGCCAGGGCGGTGCCAGCGCCGCGGATGTCGCACCGGTCGAGCGCGTTGAGGATCTGGCCGACCTGCTGCTGCCCGAGGAAGAGGACGACCTGCTCGTCCGCGAGAAGGTTATCGACGTCACCCCGATGACTGAGGAGCAGGCGCTGGTGCAGACAGATCTGCTGGGCCACGACTTCTACGTGTTCGAGAACGCGACGACTGGCCTCATCAATGTGGTGTATCACCGTAAGAATGGTGGATATGGCATCATCAAGCCCCGCATCGAAACACTTGACGAGTAAAATACGTTAACTTGCATGAGTTAACGGTTGGCGGCCATCCCATGCGGGTGGCCGCCTTTTTACGTAAGGAGTTGCTTTGATGGACAAGGCCGCATCCGCCGGTCATTCGGACCGTTGCCGCATCGTCGTCGATACCTGCTGCGACTTTAGCCCCGAGGTCGCCGCGAACCTCGATGTCGATATCCTGGGTTTCCCCTTCATTATCGATGGCGAAGAGCGCACGGATGACATCTGGTCGAGCATCACACCCAAGGAGTTCTACGACCGGATGCGCGCCGGCGCCCGCGTGTCCACCTCGGCTGTGTCGCTCGGTCGCTATATCGAGTTCTTTACCGAGTGCGCCAAAGAAGGCACGCCCACGGTCTACCTGTGCTTTACCTCGGCGCTGTCGTCGAGCTACAACTCCGCGTGCCAGGCGGCGGACGCCGTGCGCGCCGAGTATCCCGATTTTGAGCTGTACGTGGTCGACAACGCTCTGCCCTGCGCGACCGGCGCGCTCTTGGCGCTCGAGGCCGTGCGCCAGCGTTCGGCGGGACTGACCGCCAAGCAGCTGGTCGATTGGGCAAACGAGGCAAAGACCTACGTCCACGGCTACTTTACGCTCGAGAGCTTCGACGCACTGGCTGCCGGCGGCCGCATTCCGCCCGCGGCAGCGCAGCTCACGGCAAAGCTCGATGTCAAGCCCGAGCTCTCCTACGACCTGGCCGGCTCGCTGTCGCTGATCGGCGTCAACCGCGGCCGCAAGAAGGCACTCAAGTCCATCCTCAAGTCGTTCCGCGAGAACTACGTGCCCGACCGCACCATGCCCATCGCCATCATGACGGCCGATGCCGAAAAGGACGGCGACTGGCTCGAAGCCGCCATCCGCAAGGAGGAGGGCTGCGCCGACGTTACGATCATTCGCAGCTCCGTGGGTCCCACCATCGGCTCGCACGTGGGCCCCGGCATGGTGGCCTGCGCGTTTTGGGGTAAGAACCGCGCCGACAAGGCGTCGCTTTCCGACCGTATCGCCCGCCGCGTGCGCGGTCAGTAGGCAAGTAGCGCGGCCGTAATCGATCCCAACTCACAGCCCAAACGCTGGCACCGAGTATTCAACCTGGTAATAACACCCAACCCAAAAGGAAAGGTTTCATGGCAAACAAGCTCTCTGTCGCATTTATCGGCACCGGAATTATGGGTGCCCCCATCGCCGGCCACATTCTGGACGCCGGCTATTCCGTCACGGTCAACAACCGCACTAAGTCCAAGGCCGCCGCGCTTATCGAGCACGGTGCCGTTTGGGCCGATACGCCGGCCGATGCTGCGGCTAACGCCGATGTCGTCTTTACCATGGTGGGCTATCCCTCCGAGGTCGAGGAGCTCTACCTGGCGGGCGACGGCCTGCTCGCGTGCACTAAGCCCGGCGCGGTCCTGATCGACCTCACCACGAGCTCGCCCGAGCTGGCGCGCGACATTGCCGAGGCCGCCCAGGTTTCCGGTCGCATGGCGTTTGACTGCCCCGTCACCGGCGGCGAGTCGGGTGCTATCGCCGGCACGCTTACGGCTATCGTGGGCGCCACCGAGAACGACATTGCGCCGGTCCGCGACATCCTTGCCACCTTCGCGGCCAACATCTGCTGCTTCGACGGCGCCGGCAAGGGCCAGGCTGCCAAGCTCGCCAACCAGGTGTCGCTGGGCGCCTGCATGGTCGGCATGGCAGACGCCATGGCATTTGCCGAGCTGAGCGGCCTTGACCTGGAGAAGACCCGCCAGATGATCCTGGGCGGTACCGGCAAGTCCGGCGCCATGGAGAGCCTGGCTCCCAAGGCGCTCGACGGCGACTACAAGCCCGGCTTTATGGTCGAGCACTTCATCAAGGACCTGCGCTTGGCGCTCGCCTATGCCGACGATCGCGAGCTTGCGCTGCCCGGCGCCGACGTGGCCTTTACGCTCTACGACATGCTCGATGCCATCGGTGGTGCCAAGCTGGGCACCCAGGCCATCACGGTCCTCTATAAGGAGGAGGCCGACGCCATCGCCGCCGGTCTGGACTGGTCGCAGTATCGTCCTGAGGAGCATGGCGCTCACGAGGACGGCTGCGGTTGCGGCGGCCACGGCCATGACGACGGCCATGAGTGCTGCTGCGGCCACCATCACGGGGAGTAGCGCCCATGAGCTGGACGTTCGTGGTACTAGCGCTGGTGCTCTTTCTCTTTGCGATCTACATTGGCTTTTTGTGCGGCCAGTGGGCGTGCGAAAAGCGCGTGATCACCAAGCGCGACTACTGGATCGCCAATTTTGCAGGAGCGGCGGCAGTCGTCCTACTGACCTGGGTGTTTTCGCTGTTCCCGCTGGTGCAGTTTGCGCCGATCGGCTGGCTCGGCGGCTTTATCGCCGGTCTTAAGATGAGCTTTGGCGAGTCCGTCGGTCCGTGGCGCAAGCACGACGAGGTCTTTAACGTCAACAAGGCTCATCGCGCCGCCGCCGACGCGGGCGACGCTGAGGAACGCCGCCGTGCGCGTCGCAATGGCGCGGCCGACCGACAGCTCATCTCGGTCACCGATGACAGCAAGGGTGCTGGCAAGCACGCTAAGAAATAGTAAGAAGAGGTAACTATGGCAGAAAACAAAGATGAACAGCTCACCGACGAGGAGCTGGCACAGCTTCAGCTGGCAGAGGAGAACGAGAACGCCGTCGACCGTCTGGTCAAGGAGCTCGGCTGCCCCACGCGCCGCATCCGCCAGTTTGCCGCCCGCGTGCTGCACCTGCTTGCCGAGCGCGATCCGCAGCGCGTCGTGCCCTGCGTGCCCGCGCTGATCGAGGCGCTCGACCGCCCCGAGGCGCAGACCCGCTGGGAGGCCCTCGATGCCCTGACGGCGCTCGCTACCACCTGCCCCGAGCAGCTGGGCGATGCCTTTGAGGGCGCCGAGACTGCACTGTTCGACGAGATCTCCTCCACGCTGCGCTATGCCGCCTTCCGCCTGCTGTGCGTGTGGGGTGCCACGAGCGTCGAGCGTTCGCGCGAGGCTTGGCCCATCCTGGACGAGGCCATCCAGTGCTACCACGGCGACCTTGAGTATCGCGACATGCTCGGTTGCCTGTACGAGTTTTGCCAGGGCGAGATCGACGCCGAGGTTGCCGAGAAGCTCGCGCTGCGCCTTAAGTTCGATGCCGAGAACGGTAAGGGCAGCTATCTCAAGGCCCGTTCGAGTGAGATTTGCGAAATGCTTGTTAAACGTTTTGGCCTGGATCTCTCCAAAAAGAAGAAGCGTGCTAGCGTTAAAAAATCTGACGACGCCGAAGACGAGGAGTAACAGATTATGGCGCACGATGTAGTCCTGATCCCCGGTGACGGTATTGGTCCCGAGATTACGCAGGCCATGCGCCGCGTGGTCGAGGCCACCGGTGTCCAGATCAACTGGAACGTCCAGGAGGCCGGTGCCGGCGTCATGGACGAGTTTGGCACGCCGCTGCCCCAGCACGTGCTCGATGCGGTCGCCGAGACCAAGGTTGCCATCAAGGGCCCCATCACCACGCCGGTCGGTACGGGTTTCCGCAGCGTCAACGTGGCCCTGCGCAAGCACTTCGACCTGTATGCCTGCGTGCGCCCCTGCCTGTCGCAGCCGGGCGACGGCTCGCGCTTCCGCGACGTCGACCTGGTCATCGTGCGCGAGAACACCGAGGACCTCTACGCCGGCATCGAGTTCGATGAGGGCGCTGCCGAGGTCGAGGAGCTCTCGCAGCTTGTCGAGCGCTCGGGTCAGAAGACCTTCGCCGCCGATTCCGCCATCTCGATCAAGCCGATCTCTATCGCCAAGAGCCGCCGCATTGTGGAGTACGCCTTTGAGTATGCCCGCCGCTGCGGACGCAAAAAGGTGACGGCCGTGCATAAGGCCAACATCATGAAGGCGACCGATGGCCTGTTCCTGCGCGTTGCGCGCGAGGTGGCCGCCAACTATCCCGATATCGAGTTCAACGACAAGATCGTCGACGCCACCTGCATGGGCCTGGTCCAGAACCCCAACGACTTCGATGTCCTGGTGCTGCCCAACCTGTACGGCGACATCGTGAGCGACCTGTGCGCCGGCCTCGTGGGCGGTCTGGGTATGGCCCCCGGCTCCAACATCGGTGCCGACTGCGCCATCTTCGAGGCGACGCACGGCTCCGCGCCCGATATCGCTGGCCAGGATATCGCTAACCCCACGGCCGAGATTCTGTCTGCGGCTATGATGCTCGATCACCTGGGCGAGAACGACGCGGCCAATCGCATTCGCGCCGCCGTTTCTACCACGCTCGACGAGGGTGAGCAGGTTACCGGCGACGTTCGTCGTGCCCAGACCGGCTCCGTTGAGGGCGCTGTGGGCACGCAGGCCTTTGCCGATGCCGTTATCGCGCACCTGGCCTAAGGCATGCAGACTGCAAACGCCTAAATAGTACTTAAGTGTTTGCGTATAACCTGAGAATCAATACGCCCGGCGCTCTGTCGGGCGTATTCTATTGCGGACTATGTTTCCTAACAAGGAGTAACTGATATGGGTCTGATTCAAAAGAAGGACGAGAAGGACGAGATCGACGGCATCCAGATCATCGAGCGCGGCGAAGGACCCGACGGTGATGAGGACGAGAAGATCGATCTGGTCGCCGGTACGTCTGCCGAGCACATTGCTGCCGGTACGACGGCCGAGGAGGAGGACGCCCGCCTGGAGGCTCAGATTGCCGCGGATGCCGCTGACGAGAATCTGATGCCCGAGGAGCAGGACGAGGACGACGACTCCGACGAAGACGACCATACATCCAAGCACAAGAAGACGATGATTGCCGCCTTTGTGGTCGTTATCGTGATCGCTGCGGTGGTCGGCTTCTTTATCGGCAACGGTGGTTTTGGCGGCAAGGGTGTTGGCTCGGCGACCCTCACCGAGGACCAGCTCGATTCGACCGTGGCAAGCTATAGCTACAACGGCAAGAAGAGCGACATCACCGCGCGTGAGGCCATCGAGAGCCAGTACAGCCTCGACACCGTCAAGGATAGTGACGGCAACTATACTGCTCCTTCTGCCGACGTCATCCTGTCCTACGTGCGCAACCAGATTCTGCTGGACGCTGCCGAGGACGAGGGCATTACCGTCTCTTCCAAGGAAATGAAGCAGTACGCCGAGGATTCCATCGGCACCTCCGACTACAAGACCATGGCCACGCAGTATGGCGTGTCCAAGGACCAGGCCAAGCAGATCGTCCGTCAGTCCGCGACGCTGCAGAAGCTCTACAAGAAGAAGGTGGGCGACAGCTCCGCAAGCATGCCGACCGCTCCGACCGAGCCTGCTGATGGCAACGAGGAGACCGCGAGCAAGGATTACGCCGACTACATCATCAACCTTGCCGGTGACGAGTGGGATAGCGAGAAGGGCACCTGGAAGGATGCCGACAGCACCTATGCCAAGGCCTTTGCCGATGATGCCTTTACGGCCGATAGCGCCACCTACAAGCAGGCCATGACCGCCTATTACACCGCCTACCAGCAGTATTCCTCGCAGGCTTCGAGCGCCAGCTCCAAGTGGACCGAGTATGCTAACGGCCTCTATGCCAAGGCCAATATCAGCATCTACGGCCTGTTTGCGTAAAGAGTCACACGGCTCATCGAGCATCTAGCCGATTGACAGCAGAAAGCCCGCCAGCACGGAAGTCGTACTGGCGGGCTTTCTGCGTTGAGGGTATGATTGGCGGCTTAATTATGGCTATTCATCTTTAAGTCCAAAAAGGCTATCGGCTTCATCGTCGGATATATATTCCAGCACATCGCCTGGTTGGCAGTCGAGTGCCCGGCATATCGCGTCAAGAGTTGAAAAACGTATGGCAGAAACCTTGCCCGTCTTAATGCGTGACATATTGACCTGGGAGATGCCCACGCGTTCCGCAAGCTCTTTGGATGAGATCTTGCGTTCGGCGAGCATGCGGTCAAGCCGCAGAATAATCATGGATTCCCCCTAGAGCAATTCGTCATCTTGTTTTTGCAGGATATACCCGTAGCGGAAGATGCTGGCAATCAGGCAAATAATCAGGCCTGCAAAGAGCATAGAGGGCTCGAATAACTGGCCGACGAACGCATCCGTAAAGCTGCCGCCAAATCCTGAGAGTATCATTCCCGTGATTGCGGCACCAAGAAGCCTCACGGCAACGCCGCCGATAAGGAATAAATGTCCTACTCGACGAAGTGTTTGGTTACATTCAAGGTCAAAGGGCCTGCCTTCCTTTTCAATGTTGAAGAAAAGCCTGCGCACGCTTATCGCGATGGTAAGCGCGAGACATGTCATCAAGAGGCTCCCTATGGCAGTGTGACCATCGTGTGCGACGAGCATAAGTGGGGCCTGCACATCGGTACCGACGATAGCAAGGCACGGCCCTTCGCCGGCTTGAAGTTCTACGGATTGGAGACACGGGCCTTGGGAGAGGCCAGGCAATATGAGTAGAAGGTCAATCGCAATGACTGCGAGGAGCCCCAGAGCGAGCGCGGTGGTAATGCAGATCGTGGCCCATTTGCAGATGCGAGCGAGCTTCCTCAGTTTGGCTACCGTCTGTTCGCGGCTGATGGTTTCATTCGATATAGATGCGTTTCGATGGACCATAACCCCTCCAATCGGCGTTTGGGATGATACTTGTATCATATCAGAATTATCGATAAACGATAAATAATTACGGATACTGAGTAAGTAATGATTGAAAACGATTAGCGTGAGCTATTAGCTCATTTTGGATGCCGGAGTTTGGCGCGTGGGGGATAAGGACAAATGCCAAAATTTCCTGTGATCGCGCAAGCGCTCCATTGGGTTCCGCTAATTCATATGGGAAAACAGCTGCAAACGATTACAAGTAACCGGTGAACGGTCGAAAACTACCGTTCATCGATAATCTCAAAACTGGTTCTAACTGGTATTAAGTCAAAAAGACCAATTCGCATATCTTCACAATGACCTGCAATTTTTCTACACGCTATTTTTAGCCGCCCTGCGTTGTTTAGACACAGGAAAAGATCCGATTTTTTGTCAAAGCATTTCGAAACGGTTTCAAAATCGCAGGTAGAAGTGTTAACGACCGGTAAACGGTCGATTTATCACCGTGAGCGGTGCAAAAACGTTTTACCGTATGAATCAACGAAAGCGACCTCTTCTGGGGTGATATAGTGGCAACAACACGTCACGTGGTTACTACCAGTTTAGAAACCACTGGTCTTCAAAGAACGCTTTCTAAGAAGCTTTAAGGGCGAGTGCCCGCTGGCTTCCGAAAATCATCGGACTCAGATCGTACACACCTTCGGAAGGGAAATTTGAATGGTTGGCTTTATTCTTACCGGTCATGGACAGTTCGCACCCGGCCTTGCAAGCGCTATCGCTATGGTTGCTGGCGACCAGCCTGCTTTTACCGTCGTTCCTTTTGAGGGCGACCAGGCTGCATCCTACGGTGAGGATCTCCGCGCCGCTATTACCGCCATGCGCGAGGAGTGCGATGGCGTGCTTGTCTTTACCGACCTGCTTGGCGGCACCCCGTTCAACCAGTCGATGATGATTGCCCAGGATGTCGACAACGTCGAGGTTCTGACTGGCACCAACCTTCCCATGGTTATTGAGCTTCTGTTCCTCCGCGGCAATGCCACGCTCGCCGAGCTTGGCGAGCAGGCCGTGACCGTTGGCCAGACGGGCATCACCGCCCAGACGGTCGCATCCGTTGCCGGCTCCGAGGAAGAGGATATCTTCGGCGACGAGGACGGCATCTAATGGCCGATTTCGGAGCCAACGTCCTGAGCTCCTCGGTCGCCCTTTTAGGCCTGTTTGTCATCATGGGCTTGATTTACACCATCTGGTCGCAAATCAACATGAAGAAGAAGCAGAAGTACTTCAAGGAGCTGCACACCGAGCTCAAGCCGGGTCAGGAGGTTCTTTTCGCCGGCGGTATCTACGGAACCGTCAAAGGCATCGAAGGCGAGAAGGTCCAGATCAAAGTCCGATCCGGAGCCGTCGTAGATGTTTCGCGTTACGCGATTCAGGAGATCAAGTAACTGTCGTCAGCAAATATCGAAAGGAAGCTGATTAACATGGCAGAACCCAACATTCTTCTTACCCGCATCGATAACCGACTGGTTCATGGTCAGGTTGCCACCCAGTGGAACTCCACTCTGGGCTCCAACCTCATCCTCGTCGCCAACGACGACGTGGCGTCCAACACCATGCGCCAGAACCTCATGAAGATGGCCGCTCCCGCCGGCGTCGCTACGCGTTTCTTCTCCCTGCAGAAGACCATCGACGTCATTGGCAAGGCGAGCCCGCGCCAGAAGATCTTCATCGTGGCCGAAACACCGGAAGACGTGCTCACGCTCGTCAAGGGCGGTGTGCCTATAAAGAAGGTAAACATCGGCAACATGCACATGTCGGAAGGAAAGCGCCAAGTCGCCACCTCCGTCGCAGTTAACGACGAGGATGTCGCTGCGTTTAAAGAGCTGCAGGAATTGGGGGTGGAGTTGGAGATCAGGCGCGTTCCGAGCACGCCTGTTGAGGACACGAGCAAGCTCTTCTCGTAATCCTCATGATCCACGTTGTCAGGAATGAAAACCTGACATTCTGTACGTGAAATCCAAAGTGCGTACATACATTTTGAAAGGAGGAGCAAGATGGAATACTCGATCATCCAGGTCGCTCTGGTCTTCATCGTCACGTTCGTCGCGGCAATCGACCAGTTCAACTTCCTCGAGTCTCTCTATCAGCCCATCGTCACCGGCGCCGTCATCGGTCTTATCCTTGGCGACCTCAACACCGGTCTTCTCGTGGGTGGTACTTATCAGCTCATGACGATCGGCAACATGCCGATCGGAGGCGCTCAGCCGCCTAACGCCGTCATCGGCGGCATCATGGCAGCCATTCTCGCTATCGCTACGGGCCTCGAGCCCAACGCGGCAGTCGGCCTTGCCATTCCGTTCGCTCTGCTTGGTCAGCTCGGCGTTACCCTGGTCTTCACGCTTATGTCGCCGCTCATGTCCTCCGCGGACAACATGGCTCACAACGCTGACACCAAGGGTATCGAGCGTCTGAACTACTTCGCCATGGCTCTGCTCGGCCTGATCTTCGCTGTCGTCGTCACCCTGTTCTTCATCGCTGGCGCTACCATCGGTCAGACCATCGCTTCCGCCATCCCGACTTGGCTGCAGACCGGTCTGTCCGCTGCAGGCGGCATGATGCGCTTCGTCGGCTTCGCCGTCCTGCTCAAGGTTATGATGAACCGCGATATGTGGGGCTTCTTCCTCATGGGCTTTGGCCTCGCGCTCATCACCGTTGCCAACGATTCGCTGGCAACCCCTGCTCTGCTCATCCTCGCTCTCATCGGCTTCGGCATCGCTTTCTGGGACTTCCAGCAGCAGACCGAGCTGAAGGGTGCAGCTGTTTCTGACGGAGGTGACTTCGAAGATGGCATCTAATGAGTATGTGATCCCGGAGCACTACGAGGATCTCACTCCTGCTCCGCAGCTCGACCAGAAGACCCTCAACAAGATGGCTTGGCGCTCCTGCTTCCTGCAGGCCTCGTTCAACTACGAGCGTATGCAGGCCGCTGGCTGGCTCTACTCCATCATCCCCGGTCTGGAGAAGATCCACACCAACAAGAACGACCTCGCGGCTTCCATGAGCCACAACCTGGAGTTCTTCAACACCCACCCGTTCCTCGTCACCTTTGTTATGGGCATCGTGCTTTCGCTCGAGCAGAACAAGGTTGACATCCCCACGATCCGCGCCGTCCGCGTCGCCGCAATGGGCCCGCTCGGTGGTATCGGTGACGCCCTGTTCTGGCTGACGCTCGTGCCTATCACGGCCGGCATTACCTCCAACATGGCCATCAACGGCAACGCCGCTGCACCGATCATCTTCCTGGTGATCTTCAACGTCGTCCAGTTCGCTCTCCGCTTCTGGCTCATGAACTGGTCCTACAAGCTTGGCACCAGCGCTATTGACGCTCTGACTGCCAACATGCAGGCCTTCACGCGTGCTGCTTCCATCATGGGCGTCTTCGTCGTCGGTTGCCTGGTCGTCACCATGGGTGGCACCCAGATCAACCTCCAGATCCCCAACGGCACCACCCGTGGCCTCTCCGCTACTACCGTGATCGTCTCCGAGAAGGAGGCCGAGAACTTCACCGGTATGGAGGGCATCGATACCGAGACCGCTGAGGCCGGTACCATCGCCATGACCGATGAGGACGGCAACGCCCTCACCGCTTCCGATGCCGACGGCAACGCTGTCGAGTGCGGCGTCACCGATCTGGGCAACGGCATGGAGTCCGTTACCTACGGCACCGTTACCGAGGATCCGGTCAACTTCTCTGTTGCCGACACCCTCAACACCATCGTCCCGAAGCTCGTCCCGCTTATGCTTACGCTGCTGCTTTACTACATGTTCGCTAAGCACAGCTGGACCCCGACCAAGGGCATTCTCCTGCTCTTCGTCCTTGGCATCCTGGGCGCTGGCCCGCTTGGTCTCTGGCCGAGCATCTGGTAAGGCTCTAGCTTGAGGGGTGTGTCCCTACGCGGCTCACACCCCGACCCCTTAAGCCATGTGTATGTTAAAAGCCGCGTGCTCGAAAGAGCGCGCGGCTTTTGTTTTCTTGATGATTCGGGTGTGGCAGACAGATAATGCTAAACACCCTAGGTAGTTAGCCGAATTCGAGCAAAAGGGAGGATAGGATGGCGATCGGAGCGCGTAAGCAACCGCTGTACGATCAGCTGGTCGATATTCTGACCGAAAAGATCGACCATGAATATCGCGCCGGTGACATGATTCCTTCCGAGCGCGAACTTTCGGAGCGCTATGGTCTCTCGCGCACTACGGTACGCCTGGCTCTGCAGGAACTAGAGCGTTTAGGACTGGTGGTTCGGCAGCACGGTCGCGGTACCTTTGTGACCGACCGTTCGGCAAAGGCAACCAATCTTATGCAGTCCTACAGCTTTACCGAGCAGATGCGCGCGATGGGTCGCGACCCCGAGACCACGATTCTCGAGTTTTGCGAGATGGAGGCCGATAAGAATCTGGCCGAGCATATGGGATTGCGTATCGGTGATCGCATTTTTAAGCTTAAGCGCCTTCGTTCTGCCGACAATATGCCCATGATGGTCGAACGCAGCTATCTACCAGTTCGTCAATTTCTGTCCCTAAAGCGACCGCTGCTGGAGCGTAAGCCGCTTTACGATGTGATTGAGCAAGACTTTCAGCAAAAGATACGCGTGGCCGAAGAGGAGTTCTATGCGAGCATAGCCCGTCCCACCGACGCCCACCTTTTGGGAATTGTCGAGGGCTCGCCTGTGCTCGATTTGGTCAGGACTACGTATAACGAGTCAAACGAGGTTGTGGAGTATACACTCTCGGTTGCTCGTGCCGATCAGTTTAAATACAAGGTTTACCACCAGCGTAGCGACTAGTGTTCGCATCGTATCCATATGATGATTCTTTGCATTTAACTGGTTACTACCAGATAACCAACTGAAGTGTATAATTGCACGTCAGAGGATTACTTCTAGAGAGAGGTATTAGAAATGTTCGAGAAGAGTGTCGAGGAGCTCACCGAGCTCGGCGCCCAGATCACCACGGCCGAGATTGCTCAGCAGCCCGAGCTTTGGCGTGATACGCTCAACATCTATCGCGAGAACAAGGAGGTCATCGAGGCCTTCCTGGCCGAGGCTCGCGCTATGGGCGAGGGCCGTCTGTCCGTTGTCTTCACCGGTGCCGGTACGTCCGACTACGTTGGCGATACCTGTGCCCCGTACCTGCGTCACGCTGGCAACACTGATCTCTACGACTTTAAGCCCATCGCCACGACCGACATCGTGAGCGCCCCGCGTGACTTCCTGCGCGCCGAGGATCCCACGCTCGTGGTTTCCTTTGCCCGCTCTGGCAACAGCCCCGAGAGCCTTGCCGCCGTTGCCGTTGCCAAGGAGCTCGTCCACAACGTCAAGTTCCTCAACATCACCTGCGCTCCCGAGGGCAAGCTCGCCGTCGAGTCTGCCGATGATCCCAATGCGCTGACGCTGCTCATTCCGCGCGCCAACGACAAGGGCTTCGCTATGACCGGTTCTTATTCCTGCATGACCCTGCTCTCCACCCTTATTTTCGACACTGCCTCTGACGAGCAGAAGGCCGAGTGGGTCGAGACCATCGCCAAGATGGGCGAGGAGGTCATCTCCCGTGAGCCCGAGATCGCCGATTACCTGGCTGGCGACTTCAACCGCGTGACCTACTTGGGTTCTGGCTCCTTCGGTGGCCTTGCCCAGGAGAGCCAGCTCAAGATCCTCGAGCTCGCTCACGGTCTGGTCGCTACTTCCTACGACACCTCCATGGGCTATCGTCACGGACCTAAGTCCTTCGTCGACGATAAGACGCTCGTCTTCGTGTTCGTCAACAACGACGCCTACACCCGTCAGTACGACATCGACATCCTCAACGAGATCGGTGGCGACGAGATCGCTCAGCACACCATCGCCGTTCAGCAGGAAGGTGCCACCGTCTATGAGGGTGAGTCCTTCACCTTTAAGGGTTACGAGGCACTTCCCGAGGGCTACCTTGCTCTGCCGTTCGTGATGTTTGCCCAGGCTATCAGCCTGCTCAACTCCGTGCGCGTGGGCAACACGCCCGATACGCCGAGCCCCACCGGCACGGTCAACCGCGTGGTTAAGGGCGTGACGATTCACCCCTTCACCGCTTAATCGCGTCATCCCTGTAAGGGCGCCCTTCCGCTCATAACGGCGGGCGGGCGCTTTTTGTTTTTACATGGACCGGGTATAAGTATCACCACGGTCAACTGCTTCAAGAAGCAAGGAGTGCATATGAGCACATACGCAATTAAGGCTGACAAGTTCTTCTTGCCGGCAGGCCCGCAACTGGGCGGCTATCTTATGGTCGAGGATGGCGTCTTTGGCGCCTGGCAGGCCGACGAGCCCTCTTGCGAGATTAAGGACTACACGGGATCGTGGATCGCACCGGGTATGGTCGATACTCACATCCATGGCTTCTACAACCACTCAACTACCGATAACGATCCCGAGGGCATCGATATCAGCTCGACCGAGCTCGCCCGTCGCGGTACCACCAGCTGGCTGCCCACGACGTTCACCGATGGCGTCGAGCAGATCAAGGACGCCTGCGCTGCCATCGCTCAGGCGGACGAGGGTCGCGGCCCCGACTTCTGCGGTGCCCGCATTCAGGGCATCTACCTGGAGGGCCCCTTCTTTACCATGAAGCACGTGGGCGCGCAGAACCCCGCTTATCTTATCGATCCCTCTGAGGAGGTCTTCGATCAGTGGCAGGAGGCTGCGGGTGGTCGCATCGTTAAGAGCGCCATGGCGGCCGAGCGCGACGGTGCCGCTGCTTATGCGGCTGCTCTGAACGCCAAGGGTGTGGTGACCAGCATCGGTCACTCCGACGCCACCTACGATGAGTGCATCGCCGCCATCAACGCCGGTGCCAGCTGCTTTACGCATACCTATAACGGTCAGCGCGGGCTGCATCACCGTGAGCCCGGTGTCGTGGGCGCTGCCATGTCCACGCCCGAGACCTACGCCGAGATCATCTGTGACGGCAAGCACGTAAACCCTGCCGCCATCAAGGCGCTGCTGCAGGCAAAGGGCTGGCAGCACACGGTGCTCATCACCGACTGCCTGGGTTGCGGCGGCATGCCTGAGGGCAGCTACACCAGTGGTGGCATGGACGTCATCATGAAGGACAACCTGTGCTGGCTCGCCGACGGCAAGAGCATTGCCGGCTCGGTGCTCACGCTTGCCCAGGGCGTCAAGAACATCGTCGACTGGGGCATCGCCAGCGCCGATATCGCCATTCGCATGGCAACCGAGGTGCCGGCACGCTCCGCGCACATCGAGGATAAGTGCGGCAGCATCATGCCGGGTCGCGACGCCGACTTTGTCGTGTTCGACCATGAGCTCACCCTCGTCGAGACGTATGTTGGCGGCCAGAGCGTCGGCAACGCCTTTACCGAGTAACGATAGAAAAAGACGGCGGGCCCGAATCTGCTCGGACCCGCCGTATGGGTTAAACGCTCAAAAGCACCTTAACAGTTACAGCTTGTTAGCGATCTTCTTTGCCGTGCGCTTAACGCCGGCCACCAGGCCTCCTGCAGGATGCTCCTTCTCGTATGCTAGGCGCTTCTCGCGCTTGGCGTACTCTTCGACGATGATGTCGCCATACTCGTCTTCGATCTTGTCGAAGAAGTCGACGGCGCCCTTAATTTCCTCAGCGGTCGGGTGTCCCTTTTGGACACCGCCGGTGAGTTTGAACGGCCCCCACGTATCAAAGCCGGGGCAGCCGTAGACACCCATAAAGATGGCCTGCCTCATGCGGCAGATGCCATCGATATCCTTGCCGTACCACTTGTTTTTGCCACCGTAGGTCATAAGGCCAAACACCTTGTCCTGCGGCTGCAGCACGTTAGTGAGCACGCGTGCCATGTCCTTGTCGATCTCGGAGTAATAGATGCCCGTGGCGACACCGATCAGATGATATTCGTGCAGGTTGGGGTACTCGTTTTTGCCAAGCGCCTTGACGTCGAGGGTATCGATTTCGGGATGTGCCTCGACGATGGCGTCCACGAGCTTTTTCGTATTGCCGTGATGGCGCGAGGCATAAAGGATGATGGTTCGCATAAGAAGGCCTTTCAGCTGTAATTGCATCAATGTCTGTATGGTACCCCGTTGCATGGCTGGGATACCGGACGCATCGATGAACGTGCGGGTTTGTCCTTTGGTCAGGGCCGAGACGGGTACTTGCGAGCAAAAGCAGTTGTTCGAAAGGATGGGCAATGGAATACGCTCTCTCCAACGATTCGATTTCTATTAGGGTGTCCACGGCCGGCGGCTCGTTTACCTCGATTGAGGCCGACGGTCGCGAGTATTTGTGGCAGGGCGATCCCGCCGTGTGGTCCGGCCAGGCGCCGATTTGCTTCCCGATTTGCGGAGGCTTGCGTGACAACAGCGCCATGACGTTTGCCGGGCATCATGTAAAGCTCGCTCGCCATGGGTTTGCGCGCAAACAGGAGTGGAAGCTGCTGAGCCAGAGCGAGAACGAGCTGGCGATGTGCCTGGCTTCGGAGGATAACGCCGCGCTGCTGAGCGATTATCCGTACCCGTTTAAGCTTGTCGCTCGTTATACGCTTGAGGGGGATGCTGTGCGCGTCTCCTATGAGGTGACCAACGAGGGAACCGAGGACATGCCGTTCTTTATCGGCGGTCATCCCGGCTTTAGGTGTCCGCTCGATGAGGGCGAGGCCTATACGGACTACGAGCTGCGCTTTGAGAAGGACGAGGCTTCTGAACTTTGCACTGCCGTCCCCTCGACTGGCTTGATTGACGTGACCAATCGCTCCAAGAACCCCATGGTGGGAAAGACGCTGCCTCTGTCACATGAGCTCTTCGATTTTGCGGAGACCATCTTTGACGTGCTCGAGAGCCGTCAGGTCACGCTTTCCAAAAAGGGCGAGGACAAGGGCGTCCGCCTGAGCTTTGAGGGCTTCCCATATCTCATTGTGTGGAGCAAGCCCGAGGGCGATTTTGTGGCGGTTGAGCCCTGGGGCGGCCTTTCGACCTGCTCCGATGAGGACGACGTGCTTGAGCATAAGCGCGGCTGCCTTGTCGCCAAGCCCAAGGAGACCGTCGTTCGCTCGTTCACGATTGAGATTCTGTAATTCCGTTTTGTCGACTCGTATCGCGAGGCACAAGGAGCCTGCGAGATAAGGAGCTAAAAATGATCCTCACCGTTACGATGAACCCGTCTGTCGATACGCGCTATCAGCTCGATGAGCTCATTATCGACGATGTTAACCGTGTGACGCCCGAAAAGACCGCTGGCGGCAAGGGCCTCAACGTGGCCCGTGTGCTGGGTCAGCTGGGCGACGACGTTGTGGCAACCGGTCTGCTCGGCGGCCACATGGGCGCCTACATGGCTGAGCTCATGGACGCCAACGGTATTAACAACGACTTTGTGCCCATCAAGGGCGAGACTCGAATTTGCCTCAACATTCTCCACGCCGGCAACCAGACCGAGCTGCTCGAGAGTGGCCCGACAATTGCCCCCGAGGAGCTCGATGCCTTTACCGCCAAGTTTACCGAGCTTGCGGGCAGGGCCGACGTCGTCACCATTTCGGGTTCGCTGCCCCGCGGTGTCGAGGCAGACTACTATGCCAAGATCACGGGCATTGCCGAGAACGCCGGCGCCAAGGTGCTGCTCGATACCTCGGGTGCTTCGCTCGAGGCCGCCCTTAAGTCCGAAATTAAGCCCGAGCTGGTCAAGCCTAACCTGACCGAGATCAACGGCCTTCTGGGTACGAGCTTTACCACCGACGATGTGGATGAGCTCCGCGCCGCGCTCGCCTCTGACGCCCGCTTCTCCGATATCCCCTGGGTCGTCGTGTCCATGGGCGCTGCCGGCTCCGTTGGCTTCCACAATGGCCGTGCGTTCCGCGCAAAGACGCCCGATATCCCTGCCGTTAACGCCACGGGCTCTGGTGACTCCACTATCGCAGGCTTCGCGCATGCCATCGCTGCTGGCGCAGACGACGAGACGGTGCTGCGTACCGCCAACACTTGCGGCAAGCTCAACGCCATGGATCCTATGACCGGCCATCTGGTCATGGACCGTTGGGACGAGGTCTACAACGGCGTTGTCGTGACCGAGCTGTAAGGGCTTGGGCGTCGGTCCCGGCATCGCTTGCTAGCTCATGTCGACGACAAGTGCAGTAGCATTATGTCGGGGCGCGACGCCGACGTTGTCGTGTTCAATCCCGACCTTACCCTGGTCGAGACGTATGTGGGCGGCAACAGCGTCGGTAACGCGTTTATCGAGTAGCCGCCAAAGAAACGATCCGAGAGGGGATTTAGATGATTTACGGTGCATTGGGCGATATCGAGGAGTACCGCGGAATGCTCAAGGGCCTCGACGTGCTGATCGACTGGCTCGAGGAGAACGACCCGGCTCAGCTCGAGGTCGGCAGCCATCCGATTCTGGGCGACAAGGTCTTTGCGAACGTCATGGCTCCCACGACGCGTCCGGAGGCCGAGGCCCACTACGAGACGCATCAGCGCTATCACGACCTGCAGATCGACGTCGAGGGTCGCGAGGCCTTTAAGGCCGCCACGGGCAGCCTGACGCTGGTCCAGGAGTTTGACGAGAAGGACGACTACGATCTGGTCGATTCCGACGCCTCGATCGCCGGCGATCTTGCCGACGATAAGTTTGCGCTGTTCGTTGCCGGCGAGCCTCATATGCCCACGCTCGAGTTCCCGGGCGATGGCGCGCAGCCGGTCAAGAAGATCTGCTTTAAGCTGCTTGCAGACGCTTACTGGGAGGAGTAGCGAACTGCCTGGCAGAGCTATTCGTCTGATGGCGTGATTCCCCTAGGGAAATCACGCTAGGACCCCGCTAAACGTGTTTCCCTAGGGGAATCACGTTTAGCGGGGTTTTCTGTTTTTGAATAGGGAAGCCTCATTTATTTGCGAAGAACATCGGCTAGCCGCAGGATTGAAATCATCGACCGATAAGTGAGTTCCACCTTTTCGCCCGCAAGCAGTCGTTTCGAGCCAATCTCATCTAGCCCCACAAGCCGAGAAAACAGCGGGCCGCTCATCGTGCCATCGTCAATTGATTCCCTTATGGTCTTCAAAACGTCCGTATCATGAAGCGATGCCGAGCTGTAGGGGGCAACACGAGCGGAACTCTCAATTAACGACGAGACAAAAGGATGGAGATGCTTTGGACATAGTCCATCAAACACCACATCCCCATTGTCGTTCGAGCCGACCAGGCGCCAAGTATAATGATCGACCCAGTCATCTCCGTCATAGATGACGTCCATGAGCAACTTCCCGTCTAGAGAGAAACCTATTTGGACATCGGGGCGCAAGACCGCAATCCATATCGGGCCTGCAGCAGCTCCAACCCAACGCACCACATAGGTTCCCTTTCGTACATGTGTATCAATCTGCCCCGAAATGCCGGTGAATGCAATTCCAGACCCGTTTGTCGGATAGCAA
Organism: uncultured Collinsella sp.; assembly: GCA_902479065.1. Lineage (GTDB taxonomy): Bacteria > Actinomycetota > Coriobacteriia > Coriobacteriales > Coriobacteriaceae > Collinsella. The sequence goes on along the minus strand of CABSNM010000014.1, from coordinate 1,065 downwards.
TCGACGTATTTTTGTTTTCCGCTCACAACCTTGTATAGATATATCGTTCCAGCAAAAGAGAAGGTATCGTGGCTATTTTAAATCTATATGGCCAATTCGAGCCCTCACCATGGCAATTGTTGCAGCTGGGTTTCTTTTCATTAAAATTTCACTTTGGTAAATCCCCGCCCCCTAAGCATTAAATCCGAAGTCCACCGAGTGGGCGAATTCCGGCGGATGTGCGCCTGAAATCGGTAACAAAAAAAGCCGCCCGAAGGCGGCTATCTTGTGCAATGGAGCCAGCGACCGGGCTCGAACCGGTGACCCCCGCTTTACGAGAGCGGTGCTCTACCAACTGAGCTACGCTGGCGGCCATGTGGTGACGCAACTGAGGCGTCAACGGCTGTCTATGATACGGGACATCGCACATCCGCGCAAGTGTTCTGACGGCTTTTCTCACTTTAAATGCACTAATATTGGAGACGTGATGTCTTGCTCTTACGGGTCTCAAGCAGAATGGGGCAGTGATGATTCAACCCAAGATTCTTCTCACGCGCATCGATGATCGGTTTATTTACGGGCAAGACGTTGAGCTGTGGAATGAGGCGGTTGGTTCCAACCTCGTCCTGATCGTTAACGACGAGATTGCGGCGGATTCGCGCAAGTGGGCGCCTATGAGGGTCGCGGTGCCCGAGGGCGTGTGGACACGGTTTTTCTCGGTGCAAAGGGCCATCGACATCATTCATACCGCAACGCCGCGCCAATGGATTCTCATCATGGTGGCGTCGCCCGCGGATGCGCTCGCGCTGGTCAAGGGCGGTGTGCCCATTACCAAGATCAGTATCGGTCACATGCAAGCAGGGGAGGGCAAGCGTCCCGCGACGCCCACAGTTGCCGTAGACGACACAGACGTCGCCGCCTTCAAAGAGCTGCAAGAACTCGGCATAGAGCTAGAAATCCGCTCCCTCCCCAGCTCCAATCCCGACCCCATTCAACTAGTCGTTGGGGACACCCTTGGCACTTGGGGACGTTCCTTTTAATATGAGCAGGACATTGTCAAGAGGCAAAATCGGGCCTGGCCCCAAC
>CABSNM010000013.1 GCA_902479065.1 uncultured Collinsella sp. | reverse complement strand
TCGGCCGTCCTGCGCCTGAAGGACCGCCCGCCGCCCGGCATCGCCGCCTGGGAGTCCTTGGAGAGGAGCCACCCGAGGAACTCGTCCAGCCTCGTCGCCGTGTCGTCGTACCTCACCGTCGTCGACGCGCCGCAGGCCGTGCACCTCCACCGCTGGGACCCCGATGAGGTCCTGCCGTTGCGCTTGGTCCGACCGCCGCAGTAGGGGCAATAAACGGCCTTCATGGGCACCTCTTCCGAAAGGATATTTAACGGTTCCGGAAAAGGTTATCTACCTGCGGGAACGATAGGCAACCGGACACACATTCTGTCCGAGCGGTTAAAAGCGGGCACGGAATTTAAACGGCTGAAAAAGGGGCATCGACCTGCGCCGATGCCCCCAACGTGGACACACATTTTGTCCTATAAGCCCGATTCCATGTGGGGGCTGTATAAAAGAAAAGGACCCCTTTGCAGAGGTCCTAGTCAATTCAAGGTGGCGGGGAAGGGAATCGAACCCCTGACACGAGGATTTTCAGTCCTCTGCTCTACCAACTGAGCTACCCAGCCATTTGAGGTGTGCCTTGTTTCAAGGCTTGATTAGTATAACCAAGGACGCGTTCCGGTCAACCGAGAATTTTAAAAAAGTTTTTGAGCACAGCCTCGGTTCTATAAATCGGCACGTCAGAGGCATCAGCCGGCAGCAAGAAGTTTTTCACTCAGAGCCGCACGGGCAAACTCACTTGGCGTCATCCCCTCGGCAGCCGCCCGTCGACGAATGGCCTCCTTCATTCCCAGAGGAATCTTGACCGACAGCGTTGCCGTCCCCTCACCTGAGAGCGGGGGCCGTCCATGCACGATCCCACCAACGGTGTGTTCGCCATCCGGAAACTCTCCGCGCTCGTACGACTCGCACCACGCGTCAATCATTTCATCCGTTACAACCTGACCATTAGCGGCCGTATACGTCTTGCCCATCATCGACCCCTTTGCCGAGCCTGTTCAATCTCCTGCCAAAATTTCTTCTGGACTGGAGACAAGGCATGAATGATAAGCCACCCACGGACAAGCTCGACCGCGACAAGCTCCATGCTTCGTCCGTCTGGGAGCCATCCAATCGCAAGCCATCTCGGCGGCTCGTCCTTCGACTCGCGACGAATGCACTCAGTAACCGCAAGCCAAGCGCTAAGCACCTGCTTTTCCGTCAGGTGCTTTTTAGCGTTGAGATGGATCTCAACATCCATGCATCTTCTCCTCCATCTTACCCAATTTCGTATGACGAAAGTCCACTGTCGCCAATTCTTAAGCCGGCACGCGTTGGAGAGCAGGGGTCGAAACAATGATTGAAGGACGCTCTAGTACGGCCCAGGCGCCGGGGCAGGAGCACATACACCAGGGACGTACGTTTTCGTAGCGCGCGAGGATATTGCCGTCGCGATTGATGAAGGCGATGTCGATGGGATAGGCCATAAAACACGTATGGACCGAAGAGCAGCGTGGAAACGCCATGACGAGCGGCAGGCCGTTGGCGGCAACCGGACGCCGTCCCAGCATGCCGCGCAGGCGCACGACAAACGACTCCGCCACCACAAACTCGGCCGGCGTCCAACCCAGCCTGTTGAGTGCCCGCGCGTAGGCGATGTAGGACGAGACCGCGGTCACATGACCACCCCCGGACGCCATGGATCGACCGTCACCGCGCGCTCGTGCGACAACGTTGTCGGCGCCCCCAGCAAAACGCCAGCGATGCTGAGAGAAGTCGGCCACGGCTCATAGTGCATGGTGCAGGTGTAGGTCCTAAACGTACCGGATAGGGAGAGCAGGCCACCATCCAATGCCTTCGCGCCTTGCTCGCTCGACACTTCGATCTGCAAGTCATAGCCTTCCATGGCATTCAGAATTTGAGTCTGAACCGTCGCCGAGGCATCGGCAGAGCTTTCGTCGCCCTCCCCCTCCGACGCCACGGCGTGCGCCAACACGATGTCGGGCACCACGCGGTCGAAGCGCGCGACAGCGCTGGCAAAGATCATGACGTTGTACACGACGAGTGCCAGCACCAGCAAAACGGGCGTAACCACTGCCATCTCAACCGTCGCTTGGGCGCGCTCCTCGCGCAGACGCATGCGGATACTCATTACGATCCACCGCCCAGAGCGCCAACCAGCGTGGCGACATCGACGGTGAGCGGGATGGAGCCGCCGCCGGGCAGAGGAATCTCCGCAAGTGTGAACACCGTACCGCTAATGGTGCGTTCGACTTGATATTCCAACGCCTCGCAAAGCGCCTTGGGATCGGTCACGCCCAACGGAATACTTCGCAGTTTGTCTTGCGCTTGAGAGAGACCCGCAATGTCAGACCCCGGGCTCTTAATGATATTGGCGGAATCGGTCAGCACCGGCTTTCGCAGGCGCAAGTCGCACGGCTCCAGGCCCAACGCCGCCACGGACGCCGAAACGGTATCGCCGAGCCACGATGCGATGGAGCCCAACGCGCCGCTGCCCCCTCCTAGGCCCTTAATCATCTCGTCCATAAGTTCGTCGGCCGAACCTTGGATATCACCGTATCCTACGAGCAGCCGTCCCCAAACATCCATGACGCCATCGAGTACGCCGGCAACGCCGCCCGAGCGTTCCTTCAATGTCGAGAAAAATCGCGAAAGCACGTTGTTTTGCGCCGCCGCCTCATCGGGCGCCAGCACCGTGGCAGAGATAGCACCGCGATCGCCAAGCCTGACTGCCGTGTTAAACGAAGAGTTGAGCTCATCGGGGCTCGAGATGGCACCCGAAACCGCAAGGGCAACCACGCCGTTGCGACCGGGCGGGGCGATACGCGGGCGCTCGCCGGAAAGCTCCTTGATGGCCTGGTCAAACGCATTGCCCGCACGGTCGGCCTCATCCTCGGTCTGACGCTCGAGCTCGAGCTCTTTGTTGCGGCATTCGACGTAGTCTTCCAGGGCCTCTTTGAACTTATCGAAGTGGTACTCAAAGCCGTTTTCGATAGAAGTCGAAGGCGCTGCAACGGCACCGAGCGACGAAACGCCAAAATGGCATCTGTTGCATCTGTCCTGTCCGTCATAATCAGCAACCGAGGCTAACCCGCCTGGCGACCCCTTCTTATAGTTGGGGCAACTCGTTCCGTAATGCAGATACGTCTTGCCATCGATGGCGCTGGTTGGCCACGCCGCATCGGTATAGAGTTCCGTCGCTCGCACCTCGTCAGCGTTGCGCGGCAACAGCGGGATATGGGAAGTAACTTCATCTCCGTCCTCGGTTACATATGCACGATTGACCTCTGTACTCGCATAGGTGTAAAACGCCTTGCGCGCCGCCGACTCCGCCTTCATCTCGACGCTCGATCCCTGAGGTTTTTCATTCGCCAAGCGCTGCCGGTAATAGATTTTCGCGCGATCGAGCGCTATTTGCGGCTCCCATGTGATGCTCGACTTTTCATGACGGTTCTGACTGTCAGATAGTTCTGCTAGTTTTTTCGCACGCTCCCACATACACGAGTACTTGCCAATCGAACTCTCGTCCGACCCGCCACAATCCGCCAGCCAAGCGCGCTCTTTAGCCTTCGCCGTGTCCTCAGAAGCCTTCCGCAGCTCCTCGGCCGCACGCTCTAAATCATCTGATGTGCCTTTAATGGCATCGGTCGAGATCTCGGACCCCTCGAGCGCAGCGAAGTCCGACTCGGATGTCTTGGGCACGGCAAGCGCCGTACCGGTATAGGTCACACTATCGGTATCCTGCGCCGACACCGCCTGCGTGGCACGCGCGGCGATCAGATACGGCAGAGCCGTCTCGATTTTCTGTAAGCCTTCCGATGCGCTTTTGGCAAACTTGTTGCGCGTTTTAATGATCTCAATCCCGGTGTCGACCATATTGCCGGCAACTGGTTCGGCACCCGGGATGAGGATGGCGACCAGGCCCGTCCCGATTGTGGCAAACCCCGCTAGGCCCAAACTCAAGATGCTCGCATCCACCACCGTGGCGGCCGTGTGATAGGACGACACCACGTTGGCGCCCGCCAGGGCACCGCTATCGGCCGCCACCTGGGTGTCCCCGGCGCGTGACATGCTCCATATCGCCGCGGTCGACGAAAACAGCAGCGTAAGCACCACCAGAATGACAACCGCAGAGGAGAGCGTGGTATAGGCGCCGTCTTCGATAAACAAGTCGATACCGGCACGGCCCATAAAGCCGCCCCGCTTGCGGCGAGCGCCTGGTCGACGGCGAGCCGCAAACCCTTGCGTCGCCCGCAACAGGCAGCGCCTAATCCCATGCAGCAATCCATGAATCATAATCTCCCTCCAGCCATTCGGGACGCGATCGATACGAGACGTCGACCTTGAGCTCGACATAGCCGCCCTCACCCGCACTGCCCATGGCCTGCACAAATGCACCGATCACGGGCAGCGGCTTAACCTCGCCGGCAACAGACACGGACGAAACGCCACCGGCACCGGCCCGCCCCAACTCGATATCCCACGACAGCGGCCCGCCGGCATGAAAAATCGAGACGTCGGGCACCGCGGCAAGTCTGCGGCGAGTGAACTCCTTAAGGTCATCGTCGTCCTCCACCGTCGTCGTGGTCATAAGCCGCGCGGTCTCGGCGGCGGCAGACTCCATGACCGCACGCGTATAGAGCAGGCACACCGGCTGCAACGCGAGCAAGATAAGTGTCAAAAACGTCGGCAGCAAAAAGGCGGCCTCGACCGTAGATTGCGCCCGATCCTCGCACGCGATATCAATACAGAGCGATGTCCTTGGCACCCGTCGCGGCATCGATAACCGACGATGGGGCGACGCCATGAGACGCCGCCCGCTCGACCAGTGCCGCCAAGCGCCCATCGGCGCCAGCGCGCCAAAGCCCCGCAATCGCCAGCACAATCGATAACAGCGCCACGGTGACGATGGCGTATTCGACGGTCGACTGAGCAGATTCCTCACGCAGGACATCATGCATTTCACGACCCCTCCTTTGACTCCGTTGTTTGCGGAACCAGACGCACGGCACGCAGGCGGCACGAGGCATCGCCGGCATCCGCAGCAACCGTCACCATATCGACCCAGCCTCGCCCATCGCGCACGATGGCGCCCCATACGTTGCCCTTAATATCGAGATAGCCGCTCAGGGCGAGCTGGGCCGTGGGCACCTCGCGGTAGGCGCGCAACAGGTCTGCCGCCGCCTCGGTCATCGGCCGGTCCTCGGACCATGCGAGCCGAACCGCGATCGCGTTGCCTGCAGACGGCTCCGTCGCGCTGGCAGCCCGCTCGTCGAGTGCCTGTAAAAAGGTCTGAGCCGTGACGGCGGCATTCCGACCGCCCATATCTCGCGCGCCTTCCGCTTGTGACACCACCGCCGAGCCCGATCCCAAATCGGCAGTAGCGCCTGGACGCTGCTGTCGCGCAACACCCAGCCCCCAAAGCGTCACCGCTATTGCCACGAGCAAACAGACGAGCACCAGCGGCGAACCAACAGGCCGCCTGCCTCCTACAGGCTGTTGATGCCGTCTTTGATCGCGTTCCATAGTTCTTCGACTTTGCTCTTAAACGCGACGATGGCGATAATCGCGATCACTACGAGCACGCCGACCAAGATGGCGTATTCGGTAGTGCCCTGCGCGCTCTCCTCCCGCAACAGCGCCTCGGCACGCTGGCGAGCGCGGATTGCCCGGCAAAAAGCCCAGCTCCAAGCCTTGCCCGCAATGTCGGTCATCGTGTTCATGTATTCCTCCCTACATCATCCCGCCTGCTCCCAGCAGCGGGCCCAATATGGACAGAAGCAACGCCGGCAAGATGAGCGTGCCGGTGGGAATCAGCAACTTGACCGGTGCGCGCTCGATCTCGCGCTCGACTGCGGCGCGATGGGCCGCACGGATCTCGCGACTTTGAGCAGCCAGCGTCTCGGCCAGCGGAGCGCCCAGGGCAAGCGCCTGCCCCACCGTGATGGCAAAGGTCTCAAGCGCCCTCACGTCCAAATCACGCGCGGCAGCCAACAACTCGGCCTCGCGCGTCCCCACGCCCACCTGCCATGCCATGCAGGCTCGCTCAAGACGGACGGCCAGCACCGACCGACGATTGGCACAGAAAATCTCGAGCGCCGCATCAAACGAAAGGCCGGCAGAAAGCCCCAGGCGCACCACGTCGATCATCTCGGACACCTCACCGAGCGACACCCGCGCCGGGCCGCTCACCCCAATTGCGCCCTTCATTCGCGCGGTCAGGGCATCAATCACCAAGCGGCCCGCGGCAATGACCAGTACCGCCTCACGCTTGCACGTCTCTGCAATCTTACGGGCATCCGCACGCTCCAAACCTGTCGCGGCAAATACGCTCAGGGCACACAGACAAGCCGCGATCCCGACCAGAGCGCTCATAACTCCACCCGCATAATGCGCCGGATAACTACCAGGGCAACGACGTTGAGGGCAAGCCCCAGCACCACGGCGCCCGCACCAGCCGGCGTCGCAAGACCGCGGCGAAAGTCTGCCGAAAGCAAAGCCAGCACCGCGCACATGCCCGCCGGCATCGCCGCGACCATGTGTGCCGACATACGCGCCTGTGACGTCTTAACGTCCAGACGGCGTTTGAGCTCAATGCGCTCACCCACCATGCTCGACGCCTCGGACAGCAAGCCGGCAAGCGGAGCCCCGGTACGTTGCGATACTTTGAGCGCCAAGGTGACAAGCGAAAGGCCGGGGGCATCGATGCGAACGAGTAGGTCATCGAGTGCGTCGGTCGCCGAGATACCGCAATCGATTGCCGCCGCCACCCGCAAAAACTCGGTATGCACCGGCTCTTGCGCATGGGCGCCCACAAAGCGCATGCCCTGTGCCAGCGAATGCCCCGAGGCAAGCGACATGGATAACGCTGTGAATGCCTCGGGCATGGCCTCTTCTACATCATGCTGTTCGCGTCGGCGATCGAAGGTGTCATGCGCGGCACCCACGCCAAACGGCGCCACCAGCCCCAAGCCAAAGCCGATGGGCGACAACGACGCAACGGCCAGCAAAACGCTGCAGATACCGCTCGACAGCAGCAGAAATGCCAGACGAGCCGCGTTATCCTCAATAGCAAGCCCAAGGCGATCTGTGGGGATCAGCGACGCCCACGAGCGGGCAATCTTTGTCAGCAGGTCGTTTTCCGCCAACTCACGGGGCAGCTTCTCCGCCATCGATTCGAGCGTCTGACGCGCCAGCTCCGCCGGCGGCATCCGCGGCACACGAGGCTCTACCCCACACGCCGTCGCGACAGAAAGCCCCGCCAAACCCCCTACGACGAGGGGCATAGCGACCTCCATTCGTCCACCTCCTCTTGCGTGAGCGTTCCCGACCGCAAGCCCTCCGCAATAAACGGCGGCTCGCGGTCGAGCGTCCAGGTGCGTTCGGCGGCATCGAACGTCACGTAGCGTTCGAGCTCAACACCGCCCGACGCGCCGCGGTGAACCCCCGAATATGAAGCCACAAAGCGCCTGCCATCTGCATGACGCTCGGACATCACGATGCCGTCGAGCGCCATGGCGATCTGCTCTTCGATAAGCTCACTCGGCAAATCGATGCCGTAGCGCGCAAGCAGCGTCAGGCGAACCACGGTCTCCTGCTCAGTACCCGCATGGAGCGTGGTGAGCGAGCCGTCGTGGCCCGTGTTCATGGCCTGCAGCATGTCGCAGCACTCGGCACCGCGCACCTCGCCCACGACGATGCGGTCGGGGCGCATACGCAAAGCATTGGTCACCAGGTCGCGGATCGTCACCGCACCCTCGCCCTCGATTGACGCCTCACGCGCCTCCAGACGAACAACGTGTGGGTGATGTGCAAACTTGAGCTCGGCGGAATCCTCGATCGTCACAATGCGCTCGCCGGTGGAAATCTCGCACGACAGCGCATTGAGCAGCGTGGTCTTGCCCGACCCCGTGCCTCCCGCAACCGCCAAGTCCTGCCGCAACGACACCGCGCACGACAGCAACTGCGCATACCAAAGCGGCAGTGACCCCAACCCCACAAGCTCGTCCAACGAACAGATACGGTCCGAGAACTTACGGATGGTGAGGATTGGCCCGTCGATCGCCACGGGCGGAATCACCGCGTTGACGCGATAACCCGTCTTGAGGCGGGCGTTGACGATGGGGCTACGCTCGTCGATACGACGGCCGAGCGGCGAGATGATACGGTCGATGAGCACACGGATCTGTTCGTCGTCCTCAAACGCGTGCTCGATGGGATACAAAACGCCACTGCGCTCAAAAAAGGCAGAGCGACAGCCGTTGATCATGATTTCGGTAACGGTGTCGTCCTCGATGAGCGGCTGCAACGGCCCCAAGCCCACCACGTCATCCAAAATCTCGTCGATGATGGTCTCGCGCTCGGGCGTCGCGAGATCGGTCGGCTCCTCAACATTGAGCGCCGCCTCCACCGCGGGACGCAATTCCGAGCGGGCAAGTGCCGGGTCGATATAGGCGCTGATACGCGCCACTTCGTCGTAACCCATGCGGTCCATCACGGCGCGTTTGGTGCGTCGTTTCACCGCGCGGCGACGCCCCGCATCTACAGGCGCTGCCGCCGCTGCAGCGCCGGCAGCCTTAATCCTCGTTTGCAGGCTCATCGCTGATCACCCTCGCGCGACCAGGGAAGGCGAATACGCGGGCGTTCGGTGCGCATTGCACGGTCGGCGACCATATCGCTCCAAGGGCCGACGGCGCACCCCAGCTCCACGAGCATCTCGCGCGTGGCCTCGCGCACGCTGGTCGCAAAAGCGCTCGTCTGACCCACCGCCTCGTCGGCGCGACCGAATGCCATGAGCGCGGCCAAGTCCTGACCGCCATCGGCAATGCGGATCTTGGAGCTCAGTGCGCAGGCGATCTCGAAGCGCATGGCGACGTCCTCGTCGGCACCGCGCGCACCAAACCGGTTGAACACGGCACTCATGCGCGTGCGTGGCACGCCTACACGGCTCGCCAGCTCAATGACGCGCGAAGCGGATGTCGCGGACGATACCGCCGCATCGCCTACGACCAGGCAACGGTCGCTCGCCGCCACCGCGGCGGCCGCGGCATCACCCCAAAAGACCGAGGTGTCGACAAAGACCACGTCGGATTCGCGACGCAAAACATCGAGCAATAGCTCCACCGGACGTGCCATGAGCTCGGCCTTCTCGGGGGCCGCGACAGGCCCCCAGAGCGTGACACCCGGGGCGACGCGCATCGATGCGGCCACGATATCCGACTCGGCAAGTGCGCCCGCCGCCGACGGCTCGATAAGCGTCGCTATATCATGTGGGGTATCGACACCCAGCAGATCGTATAGGTTTCCAAACATGAGGTCCAAGTCGAGCACGGCGGCACGCAAACCCAACAGCGACGCCGCATGCGCCATGGTGGCAACGATCGTCGACTTGCCGCAACCGCCCGAACCCGAGACGGCGCAGACGACCGGTGCCCGACGCGACGGAATCGAAGCGTCCGCCGACAGCGCAGGGGCTGACGGTGCGGGAACCGGCGACACAGACGCGGGCGATAACATCCCCGTCTCCCCCGCCGCGGTCACGCGCTGAGCCCAAGCCGGCATGGCAGGCTGCCCGGGCTGCGGTTCCGAAGCCAAAGACGCAGCGGCACACGGCTCGCCAGCCCCGGCAAAACCCTCGACCTCGTCGAGCTCATCGGCCAGATTTATGCCGTGCACGTATCCCATATCTTCAGCCAGAACGTCATCGCCATACGGTACCGGCCCTCCAGCGTCATCGTATGCAAGGGGGTCCCGGGGGCGCCGACCATGCTCGGCTTCCGCTTTTCCATATTCATCAACACGCGGGCCTCTTGTAGCGCGAGGCGCCCCGGGTTCCCTATCAACAAAAGCATCGGGCTCAATCGTCATGCGCCGATCGGAATCAACCGTTCCCTCGCCCGCGCGCCCGTTGCCGCACAAACTGTGCGCAGCGATGACCTCGGTCGCCCCCGCGCGAAACAGCCCTTCGATATCCGACGGGTCAAGCGTCTCGATCAACACGACGACGCGACTCACACGGCCCTCGGCCGTCAGGCGCGCAACGGTCTTCCGCACGTCTTCGGTATCGAACAGAGATGCCGCGATGATGGCGGCACCGCGGCGCGAGGGAAACGCCCGCGCCATGGATACCAGCCCGTCCAGATCCCCCACGCGAAGCACCTGTGCGCCCACATCGCGACCCTCGACTTCCTGCTGTAGCAGCCCGTAATCGCCGCACGCGCAGCACGCAAGCCAGATCGCCTTCATCACTCGTCGCCTCCGCTCTTTTTGCCGCGCGCCGTGGCGGGAATCGTCAAGCTGACCGTTCCCTTTCCCGAGGCCCCCAGCAATTCCTTGACATCTTCGGGGTCTGCCGCCAGCGTCACCCACTCGATCTTGCCTTCACGCGTGGCGCCGGCATCTTCGCTGGTATCGATCACGCACGCGCCGCACAGCCGATCGGTCACGCCATCTTTTTGCACGTACACGTCCACATAGCTGCCCACGCCCGTGGCGCCGCCGACCGAGTGCTCGGCATCGACCGCCACCGAAACGGCAACCTTGCCTTTAGGCACCTCGAGCTTGTGGCTCTCGGCCTTGGTGTAGACATTGCAAATCACGGCGTTTTTGGGAATGCGCGAGGTCGTCACGTCGCCGCGCACCTGACGCAGCTCGGTCGCCGCATCACGCGGCAACAGGCTCGCCAGCCATTCCTGAGTTATGACATTAGTCTCGTCGAGGGTCTCGCCCACATCGATATCGCGCGCCGCGACGCACACCTCAACGCGGTCGCCGCCGTATTTTGCCAAAGTATCGGCCTGGGCCTGCTCGGCTTGCGAGCGGATCGACGAGCCGTAGACCATGCAGAGCGCCGCGGCAAGCACGCCCGCGACCAGACTGATGGCGATGCGCTTGCTCTTGTTCACGGCCGCTCCTCTCTTGGCGGTGCCGGGCAAATGCCCGTACCACCATTGTCTGGGCGACCAGGGCGCAAAGCGGCGCAATCGCGATCTTGGTTTTACGTGTCAAACCAATTGCTGACCAAAAGCTGACCAGCCCGTCAAGCTCGTGGCAAGGTTTTGGTCAGAACGTCGGCAAAACGCATATTTCGAGACGCTTTGGCAGCAAAAAAGCCGCCTCCCAAGCAGTTGGGAGGCGGCTGTCATAGGAAAAATCAATTACAGATGGACATCGGGATCGAGCATTTGGGCACTCACGCGCATGGATGACGCCAGGTTTTGGAACGTCTCCAGGCGCAGGCTGTCGATCTGCCCCGCGTCCTCGACCTCGCGAACGGCACAACCCGGCTCATGGGTGTGCGTGCAATCGCCAAACCGGCACGCACGCGACGCCTCGACGATCTCGGGGAAGGCACGCGCCAGACCCCGCTCATGTCCCACAAGCGGCAGGCTGCGCAGGCCCGGGGCATCGGCGATCACGCCGGCATCGCCCGGCAGCGCCACCATCACGCGCGCAACTGTGGTGTGGCGACCTTGGTCATCACGCTCGCGCACGCCGCCAGTAGCCAGCGCATCGTGGCCCAGCAGCGCGTTGAGCAGCGTCGACTTGCCGGCGCCCGACTCGCCCAAAATCATGGCACAGCTCCCAGCCGGCACGCAGGCGCGCACCTCGTCCAAGCCGAGGCCCTCGGCAGACGACGTCACGATCACGCGCACGTCCGGACCCACCAGACGGCGCACGCGGTCCAGATCGCGCTCGAGCTCATCGGCCTCGCAGCGGTCGGCCTTGGTGAGCACCACCACCGGCTCGGCATCGCAATCGAGCGCCAGCACCAGTGAGCGCGCCACGCGATCGAGCAGCACCTCGCCGGCGCCGAGCGCCTGCACGATCAGCACACTGTCGACGTTGGAGCAGAGCACCTGGCGCTCACCGCGGGCACGGCCACGCCAACGCTCAAAGCTCGTACGGCGCGGCAGTACGCACTCGATCACGCCCATGTCGTGCCCGGGAGCACGGCGAACCGCCACGCGGTCGCCCACGGCGGGCAGCAAGACCTCGTCCTCGCCACGCGACTTGGCAAACCCTACGGCATGCTCGGCACGAAACGTGTCATCGGCAGTTGCCACCAGCGGAAACCCGCGGTCTAGGCGCACCACGGCTCCGAGCTGCATCTGCTCGGGCTCTTCGGCCTGTGCGCAAAAGTCGTCAAATGCAGCCTGCTGAGCCGCATTGACCGGCAGGTCATCGAACGCCGGAACATCCTGCAGTGCGTCAAGCCCCGGTACACTCGCCAGCAACTCCTCAGCAGATGCAGGGGCTTCGGTCGCGAGCTTCCGACGACGATCACGCTTAGCCCGCGCCCCCGTCGTCTTTTTCTTCGCCTTAGCCTTAGCCTTGCCCACAAACGCCTCCCAGCACCCAAAATCACAACTGAGCAGGTATTTTAAATCAAAAAAAGCTGGCCGGGCAAAGCCCGACCAGCTCACACACTTTCCCTCAGCCCTTTATCATCCGCGCGGGAGAAAAGCCAGCAAGGATACCGTAGGGCCCGCCCGCCGGGAGGGGTTTCCTAAGGGCACATCCCGCAGCCGCAAAGCGGCGAGGACGTGCCCGTGGAAACCCCGCAGGCGGTCGGGCCCGGACAGGAACGTTACTCTTTTTCGACCGCGCGCATGATCGCCTTGTAGATCTCCATCAGCGGGATGATCAGGAAGGCCAGGCCCAGCGCGGCAACAACGCCCTTAAGCTCAAGCGTCACAGGGCCAAAGAACATCTCGGCAAGCGTCGGCTGTACGGTTACGACCACCGTCAGTACCAGCGCCAGCGCGGCCGAAGCCCAAAGCCACTTGTTCTGCTTCTTCATGCTAAACAGCGACGCACGACGGCTGCGCATATTGAAGCAGTGGAAGATCTCGACCATGTTGAGCGTGATGAAGGCCATCATCACGCCTTCCTCGTCGGCATTGCCGGCGATCATATCGGCGATGTGGATGTAGCCCATGTCAAAGTACACGCCCACAAAGAAGCTCGCCAGCACCAGCACGGTGATGATCAGGCCCTGGACCACGCAGTCCAGGCCCATGTGACCGGCAAAGACGCCGTCCTTGGCGTTGCGCGGCTTGCGCTTCATGATGTCGCCCTCGGCGTCCTCCATGCCCAGCGCGAGCGCGGGGAAGCAGTCGGTGACCAGGTTCACCCACAGCAGCTGCACTGGCTGGAAGATGGTAAAGCCGATGAGCGTGGCGATAAACACCGAGAACACCTCGGCAAGGTTGGCCGAAAGCAGGAACTGGATGACCTTGCGGATGTTGTCGTAGATGCGACGGCCCTCTTCGCAGGCACCGATGATGGTGGCGAAGTTATCGTCGGCAAGCACCATGTCGGCGACGTTCTTGGTAACGTCGGTGCCGGTGATGCCCATGCCCACACCGATGTCGGCGCGCTTGATGGACGGGGCATCGTTGACGCCGTCGCCGGTCATGGCGACGATCTGGTCGCGCGACTTCCAGGCCTCGACGATGCGGGTCTTGTGCTCGGGCTGGACGCGAGCGTACACGCCGTAATCCTCGATGTGCGCATCGAGCTCCTCGTCGCTCATGCGGTCGAGGTCGGCGCCCGTGATGGCCTGGCTGCGATCGGTGACGATACCCAGCTGCTTGGCGATGGCCACGGCGGTGTCGATGTGGTCGCCCGTAATCATGACGGTGCGGATACCGGCATCGTGGGCCTCGCGGATGGCGTCGGCGACCTCGGGGCGGACCGGGTCAATCATGCCGGACAGGCCGCAGAAGACCAGGTCGTGCTCGAGCGCAGCGGGGCTGCAGTCGGCCGGGACCTCGGTGTAGGTGCGGCTTGCCAGCGCCAGCACGCGCAGGGCCTCGTCGGCCATGGCCTTGTTGGCGGCCACGAGCTCGGCGCGACGCTCCTCGGTCAGCGGAACGACCTTGTCGCCCTCGTAGATATGGGTGCACAGGCCGATCACCACGTCGGGCGCGCCCTTGGTGTACTGCTCATACTCGCCGTCCAGGGTCTCGACGACCACGGACATCATCTTGCGGCCCGAGTCAAACGGGGCCTCGCCCACGCGCGGATGCTCGGCAGTCAGGCCAGTGAGCCCCGCCTTGCCGGCATCGTTGACGAGCGCACACTCGGTCGGCTCACCCACGGCCTCGCCCAGCTCCTCGTCCCACTGGGCGTCGGAGCACAGAGCCATGCCGGCCAGGAACTTCTCCTTAGGCGCAGCGAGCTCGTGCTTGACGACGGTCATCTTGTTCTGGGTGAGGGTACCGGTCTTGTCGGAGCAGATGGTCTGCGTGCAGCCAAGGGTCTCGACGGCAGAGAGCTTGCGGATAATCGCCTGACGCTTGGCCATCTTGGTCACGCCGAGCGACAGCACGATGGTCACGACGGCAACCAGGCCCTCGGGGATGGCGGCGACGGCAAGCGAGACAGCGACCATAAAGGTGTCGAGCAGCGCGGTCGGATCGGTGAGAACGTTGCCCACGCCGTGGCGGATGATGTCGACGCCAAAGATGACGACGCAGATGACGATAACCATAATGGTAAGGATGCGGCTGAGCTCGGCGAGCTTCACCTGCAGCGGCGTGAGCTCTTCCTTGGCCTCGGCCAGGGCGCCGGCGATCTTGCCCATCTCGGTGTTCATACCGGTGCCGACCACGACGGCGCGACCGCGGCCGTATACCACGGTGGAACCCATGTAGCACATGTTCTTGCGGTCGCCGAGCGGCACGTCGTCGGTGCCGGCGGCGAGCTCAATGACGTTGGCATGCTTCTCGACGGGCACGGACTCGCCGGTAAGGGCGGCCTCCTCGATCTTCATCGTGGCGCTCTCGAGCACACGGCAGTCGGCCGGGACGGAGTCGCCCGCCTCGAGCATGATCACATCGCCGGGCACGAGCTCGGCGCTCGGCAGGTGCACGAGCTTGCCGTCGCGCAGCACCTTGGACTGCGCCGCGCTCATCTCCTGCAGGGCCTCGAGGGCCTCTTCGCTCTTGGCTTCCTGGACCACGCCCAGTACCGAGTTGACGATAACGACGAACATGATGATGGCGACGTCGGCAAAGTCGGGCTCGCCCTTGACCATACCCGTGAGCGCGCTGATGACGGCGGCAACGATCAACATGATGACCATGGGGTCGGCCATCTGCTCAAAGAAACGCTTCCACAGCGGCGTTTTCTCGGCTTCCTCGAGCTTGTTAGGGCCTGTCTTGGCGAGGCGCGACGACGCCTCGTCGTTGCTCAGGCCGAGGTTCTCATCGACGCCCTGGTCGCTGAGCACCTCCGCCGCGGCGGACAGGTATTCCTTTTGCATATAGAGTCCCCTCCTGGGATTCGGGCCACTCAGCAGATTGATGCCCGATCATAATTCCCAGGAGAAGGGCAAGGGCTCATCAAGGCTGCCGTGCTGAGCGGCAGTTGATAGTGGAGCTATGGTACCCCAAAGCGGCGCGTCTAGCCAAAACATTCCAATTGAAAACACGGCTCGAGTGCAACGATGCAGACCGTGTGATGCTCAACATTGATAAAACGTTTTTTCTTCGGCGCATCGTCAAACTGAAATATCGCCCAGATAGCAGCGGTCAGAACGGTTGGTAAAGATTTTTCATATACCGTTTTTACCGCAAAAAAAGAACTTCTAATTCGGCATACGGTCGATTTTTGAGGGTATTCGGTCGTCATTTCGTTATAATCATCTCAGTTTTATTTCTTATGGTTTATCTATCAGCGCAAGACGATGTCAGATGGAGGTCTGAATGTACAAGCGCACCAAGATTGTATGCACCATGGGTCCCGCCTGCGATAGCGACGAGACCATCCGCGAGATGATCAAGGCGGGCATGAACGTCGCCCGTTTTAACTTCTCGCACGGATCCTACGACGAGCACCACGGTCGCATCGAGCGCGTCCGTCGTATTTCCAAGGAGCTCGGTATGCCCGTCGGCATCCTGCTCGACACCAAGGGCCCCGAGGTCCGCACCGGCCTTCTGGTCGACGGCAAGAAGGTTGCCGTCAAGACCGGCGACAGGATCGTCGTCACCGCTCAGCCCACGTCCGAGGATTTCCATGGCACCGCTGAGCACATCTCCCTCGACTACCTGGCTCTGCCCTCCGAGGTCGAGAAGGGCTCCCTCATCCTGATCGATGACGGCCTGGTTGCCCTCGAGGTCGAGTCCGTCGACGGCCAGGACATGACCTGCGTCGTTAAGAACGACGGCCTGATCGGCGAGCGCAAGGGCGTCAACATGCCCAACGTCAACATCTCGCTGCCCGCCATCACCGAGCGCGATCGTCAGGACATCCTCTTTGGCCTGACCGAGAACATCGACTACATCGCCGCTTCCTTCATCCGTGACGGCGAGTCCGTCCGCGGCATCCGCGAGCTTTGCCGCGAGAACGGCGGCGAGCACGTGACGATCTTCCCGAAGATCGAGTGCGCCCTGGGCGTCGAAAACTTCGACGAGATCCTCGAGGCTTCCGACGGCATCATGGTCGCCCGTGGCGACCTGGGCATCGAGATCAAGCCCGAGCTCGTTCCGCACATCCAGAAGGAGATCATCGCCAAGTGCAATGCGGCCTACAAGCCCGTTATCACCGCTACGCAGATGCTCGACTCCATGCAGCAGAACCCGCGCCCGACGCGCGCCGAGGTTGCCGACGTTGCTAACGCCATTTACGACGGCACCGACGCCGTTATGCTTTCCGGCGAGTCCGCTGCCGGTAAGTACCCGGTTGAGGCCGTCAAGATGCAGGCCAGCATTGCTCTCGAGACCGAGAAGTACCTCCCGGCTCACGCTCCGCTCGAGGTTCCGGCTGACGCTCACGGCACCCGCGTCGTCAACAACGTTGTGGGTATGTCCGCTGTGAACATGGCTACCACCGTTGGCGCCAAGTGCATCACCGTGCCGACGACCACCGGTCGTACCGCTCGCCTGATCTCGCACTTCCGTCCCAACATGCCGATCTGCGCGTTCTCCCGCCACGAGTGGGCCGTCCAGCAGATGATTATGTACTGGGGCGTTATCCCGCACCAGGCCGAGATTACCCAGGGCACCGTCAACGGCACGATCGTCAAGGCGATCGAGACCGCTAAGGAGCTCGGCTACGTCAAGGCCGGTGATCTGACCGTCGCTACCGCCGGCGATCCCCGCATGAGCGTTCAGCTCGAGGACAAGGTCTCCTCGACCAACGTCGCTTACGTCGCTCAGGTGCGCTAAATCGTACTTGCAAGCACACTTGCATTGCAAAGGGCCCGGATGGCATTGCCTTCCGGGCCTTTTTTTAAGACCTTCTTCATATGCCGCTTCATCGATTTGCGTTCAATCGCAAGCCTCTCCGATGCCGAGCGCACCACCGAAGACGCCCTGCGACAGGAGTTGTTGGTCAATTGGGGTGAACTGTTCGCCGTCAAGCCGGCCAGCTAGCAGCTAGCAATCAGGGGCAGCGCAGGCACATCGGGCGATTCGACACGGGCGGCAAAGCCCGCCTCGGTCAGCTCGATGACCTCGGTAAACGTTGCGTCGAAGAATTCCTCGGTCAGCAGGCGGTATGGCGGATGGTCGGGCTCGCCGGGGTTTTCGCGTACAATCTCGTGCATAACGCCAATGGTCTTGAGCACATACTCCTTATGGATGGGATACTGACCAAAACGCGTCGCCGCAGTATACAGGCGATCGGTCGCGCGCGGAATCGAAACGATCCCGAGCGTCTTACCAAACCAGTCAAAGTCGCCTTGCTTTTTAATGCGGAATTCCTCGCACGGCTTGCCGCCGTGCGCCTCCAGGTACTGATTCACGCGCGTATTCCACACGGTATCGGCCACGAGGTGAGACCAAACGCCCAGCGTCAGATCGAGCAGCGACTGCGCCACGTCATCGGGCGCGAGCGAAAGCTCGCTAGCACCGGGACCGGCAACCGGCTCGGCATCCTTGTAGCGTTGGGGATAGTGCACGCGATTCAGTCGCTCGCGCTCCTCGATAATCGAGGTCGCCGCGGCTGGCGCACCGGTGGGTGAACTTTTAAGCAACGGTGCCACATAGGTATCCCAGAACTCGTGCTCACGCGGCTTAGGGATAGGCTCGGGCTTGGCAAAGTGCGTAATGCGGTACGGGATGGGATCGGTGATGCCAGGGACCATATAGCCCACGAAAATATCCGGAACCACGCAGCCAAACAAAAAGGCATTGCGGTCGCGCACGCTCTTGGCAAGCGCACCGGTGCGCTCCAGCAAACGCTCCGTCTGAGCGATATGAATGTTCCAGCTTGGCATAGCCACCCCCATAAAAAACCTGGATAACTATACCATCACGGCAAAGCCGCGCGGGCGGCTACGCACGCTCTACGCAGCAACTAGTCCGTAGCACCGCTTTCGGTTCCATACGACGGCGAAGGCGCCTCGACCACATGGTGATATCGATCGATATAGATTGCACGGGCACCCAGGCGTCGCACCAAATCCTGGTGATGTGTGCTCATCAAGACCGTCTTACCCGCCGCGACGTAGGCCAGCAAGAAGTTGACCACGATGTCGCATGAATCCTCGTCGAGCCCATTGGTAGGCTCGTCGAGGACCAAGATATCCGGGTTCATCGACACCACCGCAGCCAGCGCAACGCGCTTCTTTTGCCCGCCCGAGAGCTGATAGGGAGAGGCGTCGGCAAGGTCGGCAACCTGGAACAGCCCCATGGCATCGCGCACACGGCGCTCGAGCTCGTCTGCCGGCAGTCCCATCTGCGCGGGACCAAAAGCAACTTCCTCGCCCACCGTAGCGCAGAACAGCTGGGCGTCGGCATTCTGGAACACAAAGCCCACGCGCTGATGAAAACGCTGAGCGGCCGCGGAATCCTTTAGAAACGCCGCATCGACCACGTGCCCGTCGAACAGGTATGCCCCTGCGTCCGCGAGCTCAAGGCCGTTAATAAGGCGCATAATCGTCGTCTTACCGCAGCCGTTGGGACCGAGCAGGGCAACGAGTTCACCACGATCGACCTGCAGCGACACGCCATCGACAACCGTATGCCCCGCATAGGAGAACACCACGTCGCGCAGCTCGATGAGCGGCGCGACCTCGGCGCCGCCCGCACCGTTCGTGCCCGCCGCACTATTCATATCGATCGTCAAAACGTCGCCCTTCCCTATTTGCATCCCCAGCCGGAACCAGCAGCGCCTACAGCACGGCGCACAACACCGCCAGCAGCGCCACGCCGGCCGCATAGACCGCATCGCGCCAGCCAAACCCGGCGCGCGCGGCCGCCGGATACGCACCCGCAAAACCGCGGCACAGCATGGCCTCGTCCATCGCGCGGCTGCATTCCATCGCCTTGATAAAGGTCATGCCCATGATACCCGCGATCGAATCGGTACGCGAAAATCCCTCAGGCGCACGGCCAACGCTGCGCAGCATGACCGATTCGCACAAATTGTGCGCCGTGCGACCCAGCACCTCGACGTGCTTGAGCGCCATATCAAACGTAAAGATAACTTCGTCGGGCAGATGAAGCATCTTGAGCGCCGCCGACATGCGGCTCCACGTGAGGGTCCACGAAACGCCCAGCACCAGCGACACATTAATGAAGGTCTTGAGCGCAATTTTGAGCATGGCGCCCGTAGCGGAAGCGCCCAGCAGCAGGGCAGGCAGCGCCAAAACCACTGCGAGCCCCGCGGCGCCAAGCGCCGGCACAAAGGTCGCCCGCAGCCCGCGTACGGGGCGCACGGCAACGAGCACCAGCGCAATGGCCGCCATCAACATGAGGTACAGCGGGCTCTGTGTCAGACACACGCACAGGACGCAAACGAACATCCCCACCAGGCGCACCGGAGCCGAAACGCAAGAAAGGGCGCGGTCGACCATCGACCCGCCCTCGTGCGCGCCTCCACCCAGGCGAACCCGCTCAAGCAGGCTCGCCAGGTGCAGGACATTCTGTTGCATTACGCGATGCCGAGCGCCCGTGGGCTCGTAACGCTGCTCGTCCGCAAGCCAGCTAGGCAGCTCGACCGTCGCCATGAGCCCCGTTTTCCTTAACCGTCAGCGATATCAAACGAAATGCGATGGTGAGCACCGCCACGCCAATTACGCCCGAGAGGATATACATGGCAGCCTGGCCGGCAAAGCCAAGACCCTGCTCCTCGGAATAGGCCTGCAGATAATCGCCCGTGGGCAGTGCGTCGGCAAAGGTCGGGGTATCGAGGCCGACCGAAGCCTGCAGGCTGTCGTCGCCAGCCTCCTGAACGGCGGTCGCGGCGCCCTCGGCGTCCCACTCGCCCCATGCGTCACCTGTGGCAAGCAAGCCGAGCGGCGTAGCCACGACAAGCACGGCAACCAAGATGAGCGTGGGGACCAGCGAGGTCTTCTTGGCAGCAGCGCCCTCGGCAGTAAGCTGGCCATCGACGGCCTCGGGCCCGACGATAACGCTCGGCGCCGTCTTCTTAATGAAACCGTAGATGGCGGCCGTCGCCACGCCCTCGATCACGCCGGCAACCAGCATATGCGGGATCAACATGGCCGGAATAGCCACGGACAGCGGGAAAGGACAGTACAGCGGCGCGCCCGAAGCGTTGGTAAAGAGCATCGGCTGAATACCAAACTCGATTGCCGCGCACAGGGCCGCCAGGCACAGGCCGACCCAACCGCTCACGACGGCAGAAACCGAGGTGCCCCAGCTCTTGTCGTGCAGGCGGCTGTTGAGCGCACGGAACACGATAGCAGCGACAAACGGCAGCACAAAGGCCATGTTAAAGCAGTTAGCGCCAAACGACAGAACGCCGCCGTCGCCAAACAGCAGCGCCTGCAGCGCCAGCGCAACCGAGACAGCGATAGCCGCGGCCTCGGGGCCTAGCAGCAGTGCAATGAGCGCGCCGCCGACGGCGTGACCTGTGGTGCCGCCGGGCAGCGGCACATTGAACATCATAAGCAGGAAGGAGAACGCGGCGCAGATGCCCAGGAAAGCCATGTGCTCGCGATCGAGCGTGGCGCGCACTTTCTTGATGCAGTGGATCCAAACGGGCACCATCGCCACTGCCATGACGGCATCGGTCTGCGGGGACAGATAATTATCTGGAATGTGCATGTACGCCTCCCGGTTATCGGCGCACGGAATTGCAACGCCGCTTGAATCACCTTGCCAGTGTTACGTAATGTCAGATTCGTAACACGCCGCGGGCTATCATAGCAAAACGGCGCACTGCCGACAAAGCAGCACGCCGTTATGTAATGCGCGTGTAATATATGCAGGCTCAACGGTGCCTTATACCGGGCATAGCAGTCACGTAGGACTCGGCAGCAGCCACCGCTGACCCATACCTCAGCGCAGAACCTAGCCGCGGACCTCGCCGTTTACGCCCTTGCACACCTTGGTGACGATCTTCTGGTGCGCCTTCTCGACCTCTTCGCTGGTGAGCGTGTGGTCGTCGGAGCGATACGTAAGCGCAAAGGCCATGGATTTCTTGCCCTTGCCGATGCGGACCGGATCGCGGTAGACATCGAACAGGCGCACGCCCTCGAGCAGTTTGCCGCCGGCACTCGTAATACGACGCTCAAGATCCTCGCAGGTCACAGTGTTGTCGACCACGATAGCAAGGTCGTGCTCAACGGCCGGGTACTGCGAGAACTCACGGTAGTTCTCCTGGTTGCGGGCGCCCTTGATCAGCTTGTCCAGGTCGAGCTCAAAGGCAACGACGACCTCGTCAATGCCCATAGCCTCGCGCGCCTCGGGGTGGATCTCGCCAACCCAGCCCAGCACGGTACCGCCCGAGAGTACCTCGGCAGCACGACCCGGCTGCAGGAAGGCATAGCTCTCGCCCTCGACGGGACGGAAGCGAACCTTCTCGATGCGCAGCTGGGCAAGCAGCTCCTCAACGATGCCCTTGCCAACGAAGAAGCGCAGCTTACGGTACTTCATGTTCCAAGACTGCTCGCTCCACTGGCCCGAGAGCACGCCCGCCACGGACTTGGTCTCCTTGGGCAGGCTGGCGTTCTCGCGACCGTGGAACAGGCTGCCGACCTCGTACAGATGCACGTTGGGCGTGCCGTGGGCCTCGTTGTAGGCCACAGACTGCAGCAGACCCGGCAGCAACGAGCGGCGCATCTCGGTCTGCTCGGCGACCAACGGGTTCATGAGCACCACGGGGCAGCCGCGGCCTTCGGTGGACATGCCGATCTTCTCCAGGTCGCCCGGGGCGGCAAAGCCAAAGGTCGTGGTCTCGTTGAGGCCGCAGGCGCGCAGGATCTCGCCGACCTTGCGGGTAAGCTTCTGCTCGCGCGTCAGACCGCCGATGTGGTTCTTGGCAGCCGGAATGGTCGCCGTCACGCGGCCCATGCCCCACAGGCGCAAGACCTCCTCGATCAGATCGATCTCGCGCGGCAGGTCGGGACGGAAGCTCGGCGGCGTGACCATAAAGTCCTCGCCGTCGCGCTCGACGGTGCAGCCCAGGCGGGTGAGCGAGCGCTCGATAAAGTCGGGCTCGATGTCGGCACCGCAAATGGCGTGCACGCGGGCCAGGCGCAGCTTAATGCTGTCGATGGTCTTGGGCGCGGGGAACACATCAACGTAGCCGGGAGCGACCTCGCCGCCGGCGATCTCCTCAATCAGCGCGCAGGTAACGTTGGCGACATCCATGCAACCGGTCTCATCGACCTGACGCTCAAAGCGAATGGAGGCATCGGAGATCAGCGACAGGTCGCGGCTGGTGTGCGAGGTGCGACCGGCGTTGAAGCAGGCGCTCTCGACCATCACGTCGACGGTGTCGTCCTCGATCTCAGAATCCATGCCGCCCATAACGCCGGCCAGCGCCACGGGACGCTCGCCGTCGGTGATGAGGCCCATGCCGGCGTCGAGCGTGCGCTCCTCGCCGTCGAGGGTCGTGAACTTCTCATCCTGCTGGGCGGCGCGAACCACCACGCGGCGATGGCCATCGCGCTCGGCAAAGGTGTCCAGGTCAAAGGCGTGCAGCGGCTGACCGGTGAGCATCATCACGTAGTTGGTGATGTCAACGATGTTGTTGTGTGGGCGCACGCCCAGGGCGTTGAGGCGCTTGACCATCCAGTCGGGCGAGGGGCCGACCTTCACGTTGCGCACGATGCGGGCGACGTAGCGGTCGCACAGGCCCTCGTCGGCAATCTCGACCGAAAGCTCGTCGTCGGTCGCGCGGCCGGTCTCGACCTTGATGGCGGGCAGCTCAACGTGGAAATCGCGATCGAAGATGGCACCGGTCTCGCGGGCCATGCCGATCATGGACAGGCAGTCGGGACGGTTGGGCGTGATCTCACAGTCGAGCACGGTGTCGCTCGAGCCCACGTACTCGGCAAACGGCATGCCACAAGGCGTATCCTCGGGCAGGATCATGATGCCGGAGTGATCGCCACCCAGGCCGAGCTCGCGCGCAGAGCAGTTCATGCCCATGGACACGACACCGCGAAGCTTGCTCTTCTTGATCTTGACGTCACCGGGAAGCACAGCGCCGATCATTGCCGTGACGATGTGGTCGCCAGCCTCAAAGTTCTGCGCGCCGCAAACGATCTGCAGCGGGGCGGGGTTGCCGTCGGCGTCGAGATTCTTGTCGCCCACGTCGACCGAGCACACATACATGTGGTCGCTATCGGGGTGCGGGGTCTTGGTGAGCACCTTGGCAGTCACCACGTGGTCGAAGGACTCGCCCACGGTGTCGATCGCCTCGACCTCGGTGCCGGTACGGATATATTCGTCCGAAAGGGTCTTGGGATCCTCCGGAATATCGATCATGGTCTTGAGCCAGTCGTAAGAAACGCGCATCTAACTGGTCTCCTTTCATAAATGCGGCTTTGAGCCGGAAACTGCAACTAAGAAGAAAGCGTTCTAGAACTGGTTCAAGAACCTCATGTCACCAGTCATCAACGTGCGCAGGTCGGGCAGGTCGTAGCGCAGTGCCGCGACACGCTCGGCGCCAATGCCAAAGGCGAAGCCGGTGTACTTCTCGGGGTCGATGCCGCAGTTGATCAGGACGTTGGGGTCGACCATGCCGCAGCCCAGGATCTCGATCCAGCCGCTGTGCTTGCAGAAGTTACAGCCCTTGCCGCCGCACACGTGGCAGCTCACGTCCACCTCGCAGCTCGGCTCGGTGAAGGGGAAGAAGTGAGGGCGGTAACGCGTCTTGCGATCCTCGCCAAACATGCACTTAACAAAGTAGTCGAGCGTGCCCTTAAGGTCGCCAAAGGTGATGCCCTCGTCGACGACCAGGCCCTCGATCTGGTTGAACTGCGGCAGGTGGCAGGCGTCGGCCGTGTCGGGACGATAGACGGTGCCCGGGCAAATCATATAGATGGGCGGCTTCTGCGACTCCATAGTGTGGATCTGCACGCCCGAGGTCTGGGTGCGCAGCAGCACGTCGGACTCGCCGTGAGCATGTGCCTCGGGGTGCGCGACGCTGCCGGGGTTGTTGTCGACCACGTAGAAGGTATCGCGGGCCGAGCGGCTCGGGTGATCCATGGGGGCGTTGAGCGCGGTGAAGTTGTAGTAGGAGGTGTCGACCATGGGGCCGGACTCGACGGTGTAGCCGATGCCGCAGAAGATGTCCTCGGCCTCCTCGATGATCTGCTTGATCAGGTGCTGGTGACCGATCTGCGGACGGATGCCCGGCAGCGTGATGTCGACGGCGTCGTGCTCCAGTGCGTGCTTGAGGGCGGCGGCCTTCATCTCGGTAGTGCGCTCGTCGAACATGCCCTCGATCAGCTGGCGCATCTCGTTGGCGCGCTTGCCCATCACGGGACGATCCTCGGGGGCGAGCTTGCCCATCATGCGCATCAGGCCGGTGATGCGGCCCTTGCGGCCGAGCAGCTCAACGCGCGCAGCCTCGAGCTTGGCGGCGTCGTCGGCGCCTGCAACGAGCTCCTTGGCCTCTTCCTCGAGTTTGACCAGATCATCAATCAGACTCATGTCTTCCCTTTCGTCTCTCGCGCATTCGCTTGCCGGGGCGACCGATGCCGCTTGGCGCTGCGAAAACGCGGCCCGGTTCGGTAACAAAAAACCGCCCTCGGGCATGTGCATTGCCCAAGGACGGTTGAATTCCGCGGTACCACCTTGTTTGACCCGGCGGATGTCTGGCCCGCCGTGCCCACTCTGCGCCCCTTATCGCGAGGCTCACGGCTTCCCTACTGGGGCTTCGCCGCCGCTGGCCGCGCGCCCGTTGAGGTTGCTGCTCGGGAGTGAACGCTTGGCCCTTGCCACCGTAGGAAGGCTTGCAGCCCATGACCTTCCCTCTCTTGCCGGCGACGCGGCGGGCAAAACCCTCTCCGTCAACGCATTGGGCTATAGGATAACACATTCTGCGAGTATATCGCCGCGTTCCGTTTTGTTCGCACTGGGTACAAGACAGGTAGCTGTGCAAACTGGCCGCACGCCCACCCGTGGCGTCCGGTCTGCGAGATCAAGGATATAGGTATGGGAAAGAAACTCGATAAGAAGGCCAAGGCCGCCGTGGCCAAGGCCTCTAAGAGCGCCAAGACGGGCAAGGCCGTCAAGAAGCTCCGCAAGCTCGAAGGCAAACTGTGGACCCGCGAGTACCTGCTCAAGATTGCCGAGTTCGATGGCGCGACGATTGCCCCCGCCAACGGCGCCGCGGCCCGCGCCGATGCTATGGGCACCCTTGCCGGCGAACATCACAAGCTCCTGACCAGCAAAAAGTCCGTTGAGCTCGTGCGCTCTCTCGCGCGTGAGACGGTTGCAGGCGGCAAGATCGACGACCCGCAGCTGCTCGACGAGATTCGCGTGCTCGGCCGCGACCAGCGCGAGGCAAGCGCCATTCCCACCGAAGAAGCCGAGGCCTGGACCAGGCTCACCTGCGAGGCCGATGCCGTGTGGCACAAGGCCAAGACGGCCAATGACTGGGCGAGCTTTGAGCCCTATGTGGATAGAATCGTCGCCCAGCTTAAGCATCAGGCCGAGCTCATGGACCCCAAGCGCGACCCATACGACGTTTGGCTCGACCAGTACGAGCGCGGCCTTTCTGCCAAGAGCTTCGACGCGTTTTGCGAGGAGGTTAAGGCCACGGTCGTGCCGCTCGTGCACGCCATCGGCGAGCGCGGCCAGCAGCCCGCTGCCGACTTTTTGCATGCCCGCGTGCCCGAGGCCGCCCAGCGCGCCATGAGCTTTGACCTTATGAAGCTCGTCGGCCTAGACCTGGACGACACCACGCTTGCCTTTACCGAGCATCCGTTTAGCGAGGGCTTTGCCGTGGGTGACGCGCGCATCGCCACGCACATCTACGAGGACGACTGCATCTCCAACGTCTACAGCATCATCCACGAGGCGGGGCACACCATGTACGAGCTGGGCGTCAATCCCGCCTATGCGCGCACCTGCCTGGAGGGCGGCACCTCCATGGGCATCCACGAGAGCCAGAGCCGCTTCTTTGAGAACACCGTGGGCCGCAGCCGTGCCTTTATGGGACCGCTGCTCGAGGTGCTGCGCCGCCACGCACCCGAGGTCTACGGCGACGTCGACGAGGACACGCTCTACCACGCCGTGAACATCGCGCAGCCTTCGCTGATCCGCACCGAGGCCGACGAGCTCACCTATCCGCTGCACGTTATGGTGCGCTACGAGATCGAGCGCATGCTGTTTGCCGGCGAGGCCACGGCCAAGGACATCCCCGCGCTTTGGAATCGCTTTATGGATGAGTACCTGGGCATTCCCGTTCCCGACGACACGCACGGCTGCCTACAGGATACGCACTGGAGCGGCGGCTCGTTTGGCTACTTCCCCACGTATGCGCTGGGCAGTGCCTACGATGCCATGTTTGTGCCGGCCATGTGCCGCGACGGTGTCGACCTTAACGGCGCCTGCGCGAGCGGCGATCTGGCGCCCGTCCGAGCCTGGCTGGGCGAGCACATTTGGCAGTGGGGCCGCGCCAAGGACGCGCCGGAACTCATCAAGGGCGCATGCGGCATGGCGTTCGATGCCCGCTACTACTGCAGCTACCTGCAGGACAAGTTCACCACGCTCTACGAGCTGTAAGGCATAACCGACACGTCAACGCAAAGGGGACGCCGCGGAACCAATCCGCGGCGCCCCCTTTCCACCTAGTTGTTTAAGAACGTCCCCAATGACTACCTTACAGAGCCTCGAGCGCGTTGGCGATGCGCCTCATGGCGGCATCGGCGGATGCTTGGTCGGGCGCCTCGGCCAGCACGCGGATAACCGACTCGGTTCCGCTCTTGCGCACGAGCACGCGGCCCTCGCCTGCCAGCGCAGCCTCGGCCTCGGCGATGGCGTTCTGCACGCCCATGTTCTCGAGCGCGGCGTCCTTGTCCGCCACGTGCACGGCCACCTGCGCCTGCGGCAGCAGCTTGCACGGAGCCGTGAGCTGCGAGAGCGTCTCGCGCTCGGCACGAATCACTTCCATCACGCGCAGCGAGGTCATAATGCCGTCGCCCGTGCGCTCGATATCGCCAAAGATCGTATGGCCCGTCTGCTCGCCACCCAGGCTGTAGCCGCCCTCGCGCATCTTGGCATACACGTGACGGTCGCCCACGCCGCTGGTCACGGCGCTCAGACCGGCAAGCTCCAGCGACTTGACCAGGCCAAAGTTGCTGGCAATCGTCGGCACCACGGTACCGCCCGAGAGTCGCCCGTGCTTGTTCAGATACACGCCGCACACGTACAGGATCTGGTCGCCGTCTACCACGCGACCGCGCTCATCCACGGCCAGGCAGCGGTCGGCATCGCCGTCGTAGGCAAAACCCACGTCCAGCCCCTGCTCCACCACGTGGCGCTGCAGGCGCTCCATATGCGTGGAACCACAGTCGACGTTGATGTTAAAACCATCGGGCGCGGCATTGATCACGCGCACGTCGGCGCCGAGCGCGTCAAACACCGGCTTGGCCACCGAGGAAGCCGAGCCGTTGGCGCAGTCGATACCGATCTTGACGCCCTGCAGCGAAAAGTTCGCACTTGCAATGAGCGAAGCAATGTAGCGGTTGCGGCCCTGCATGTAGTCCACCGTGGCACCGATGTGGTTGCCCGTGGCCAACGGAACTTCGCTCTTGCCATCGATGTAGTCCTCGATGAGCTCCAGCACGTCCTCGTCCATCTTAAAGCCGTCGCTGTTGACGAGCTTAATGCCGTTATCGCAAAACGGGTTGTGGCTCGCGCTGATCATGATGCCGCAATCGAAGCAGCCTTCCACGGTCTGGTGCGCTACGCCCGGCGTGGGGATCACGTGCAGCATATAGGCGTCCGCACCGCTCGCGACCAGGCCGCTCACCAGCGCCGCCTCAAACATATAACTCGAGCGACGCGTGTCCTTGCCCACGATCACGCGTGCCTTGCGCTCGCGGTTGGCGCCGTAATACCAGCCCACAAAACGGCCAATCTTATAAGCGTGCTCTACCGTCAGCCCAACGTTGGCCTCACCGCGAAAGCCGTCGGTGCCAAAGTACTTCATGCGCTCTCCTTACAAAATAGGGGCGGACAGATTGCCTGTCCGCCCCAAAATGGTACTCGATTATCTGCGCTACCAGAAAAACCCTACGCCGACGCGCTGTCGCGAGCCGCCTGGCATGTAGGGGTCTGACGCAGCGTAAGAGGCTTGTCCCCCGCCTCGGCCGACGTGGTCAGCGTATACGTGATCGTCGTCGTCTCGCCAGCATGCAGGTCAACGGTGCCCGAATAGAAGGGGATTCCATGCCACGTAGCGGCACCAAGACCAAACTGGGTACCCTCAACCGTAAGGTCACTGATGTTGCCACCCGTCGGGGCAAACAACGAGACATTCAGACGCTCGTCGTCACGCGCGGCATCGGGCGCGCTCGCCGCAACGTAGTCGGGCAGCTTGCCAGCCTCCTCCTGCGTCATGATGTTCGTCAGGGTAACGGTGATGCGATAGGAGCACGTGCCGTCGCCGTTCTTCACGCCCTGACCAACCTGAGTGTCGGCGTTCAGATACCAGTCGAGCTTGGAGAAGCTCAGGTTGTTAAAGTAAACGCCGGCAACGGGATCGGCACTCGGATCATCCGGATCGGGCAGCGAAGCGTCAATGCCCGTCTCTTTGATGGCATTCTGCTCATCATCGTTTCTCATCCACGCGATCAGGCGGCCCTCTTCGGCACCGCGCTCAACGGCGCTGACAAGCTTCGTAACATCGACATCGCCGATACCGCCAAGGACCTTGTCGAAGGCAGCGCTGGCGACGGATGCAAAGATGCCGTCCGACTCCTCGACCGGATAGTTCCAGTACACATCGTGCATGAGGACCTTTGCGGCGTTGGTGCCGTCGACAACCGTTCCGTCGGGCAGTGACACGTTACCGACCAGGCCCAGCAGATGCTGCAGGAACACCGGGTCGATACCGATGACGCCATCAACGTCCTGTCCATACTGGGACTTCCACAGCGCGGCGACACGCTGCGAGTTGCGGGGCCAATCAGGCGAATAGGTATTGCCCGAGTTGTACAGGTTACTGTGGTTGCCGAACAGCGCCTCATCCTCTTCGTCGACGCTCTCGACTGCCTCATCCTCGCTGAGTCCAATGCGGGGAACAAACTCGCCAATCGACATCTGGCCGTCGGTGACCGAAATCAAACCTTGCGAACCGCCAAAGCCGCCGCAGGCACGAATCTCGACGTTGTTCATGGCGTACACAAGGTAGTTGCGCGTCTGGCCGTTGGCGCCGAGCATCTGGGGAAGGACGGGGGCGACCTTCTCCGCCGCGTCAACCGCGCCGTTGAGGGTGGCAAAGCCGTCCTTGGCCTTATCGACCAACTCGGTCACCTGGGAAATATGAGTATCGCCAATGCCCTGGATCTTCTCGTTGACGCTCTTGAACACCTTCGAGCTATCGGAGAGCGAATCGGCGACCGCCTGCAGTGCGGACACGTTGATGGTCCCATCCTGGAACAGCTTGCCGGGCGTGGCCTGCGAAAGGTTATCGGCCATGGGAACCAGCGCGTTGCTCGAGACATCGGACAGGGCGTCGATCATGGTGCGGGCCGCATTGATATCGCTGCCATACACCGGGATAAATGAAGCCGCCGTCCACAGCGGGCTCGAGGTCTCCGCCTTCATGCTGTCGCAGAGCTCATCGATCTTCTTCGCGTCGTCAGGCAGCGTCGAAAAATCGCCCGACGTGACCTTGTCCTTAAGGCCACCGACGATCTCGACAGCCTCCTTCGCTTCGCTCTTTACGGTCTTTGCCGAGTTAAGCAGCATAAAGCCGCTTGCGCCAAGCGCAACGAGAAGCACCGCGACTACAGCGGCAATAATGGCGCCAGTGTGACGCTTTTTGCGCTCGCCCTTGCGATGGCGATGACGGACCAGACCGTCAGAGGTCGAACTCGACGAAGCGTCGCCACCGTAGTTCAAGCCAAAATCGTAATAATCTTCCTTGGAACCCGAGCCCGCAAACTCGACACCGCTATCATCCAGGCGGGCGAACGTGCCAGTCTCGGAGGCGCCGGTGTAAATCGTGCCAAGGTTACCCGTAAGCCCCACGCCACCGGAAGAGGAAGTATTGTTGGCGGCCCTGCCAGCATTAACGTTGCCGTCGGTATTCGCGGCGTTGACAGCACCTGCGTTGTTCGCAGGTGCCGAAGGAGCCCCGCTCGGCTGCGACGTGGAGGTTGCACCGCCCGCAAAGACATTCCCTCTTGCACGGCCGGTCTTTTTTGCCTTTTGAGACTGCTCGTACAGAGCGGTAAACATCGCCGTCTCGCCCGGGGACACGCGCTTACCGGAACCGCCCTGTCCAGCGCCGCCCGGCGTGCCGGCCTTACCAGCCCCGTTCGGACGCGGCGGAACTGCAGGACGGCCGCTATCGCTGCTCTTAAAGTGATTACCAGCCATAAAGAAATCCTCGCAATTGAGTCGCAATGAAAAAGTCCATAACGTTGCTAGTTTATGGCATTTTGGGCATCGACAGCTAAACTCCAGACACGGACATCAATTGGCGAAAATGTGGCACAACACCTTTTCTGTCTTGGCGGCGGCGCCAGCTACACCGTGAGGAACATCATCACGATGATCATGGCAAAGCCGATAAGGTCGGTCGGCAAAAACACCGTGCCCAGCATAACGGCGCTGGTGATGGTCGCCGAAACCGGCTCCACAGTTCCGATGAGGCTCGCACGTACCGAGCCGATGTCCTTAACGCCCTGCATATAGAGCATGTAAGCAAAAAACGAGCCGATAACCACGAACACCGCGAGCGCCTCGACGCCGGCAGCGTCGAGCGCCGGCATATGCGCCCAAGGCTGCACGAAGAAACACGAGACCACGCCCGCCGTGAGCATTGCCGAGCCCGTGACGATGGGGCTGCCGTATTCGGGCAGGATCTTGGCGGGAATCACCGCCATGCATGTAGCGCTGACCGCACACATGAGACCCGCGATCAGGCCGAGCGGCGAGATATTCAGGCTGGTGGGGTCGCCACCGGTGGCGATTAAAAAGGTGCCACCCAGAGCCAGACCGATGCCGATGACTTCTCGAGTACGCGGCATGCGACGATCGGTCACGCAGGTGTAGCCCATGATGATAACGAGCTGCAGGCACTGGAGCACCGTCGCGGTTCCGGCGTTCGTCAGACGCACGGCCGAAAGATAGCAAAACTGATTGAACAGCAGGCCAAAGGCGGTAAAGAGCAGCAGCTGCTTGCGATCGGCGGCTGTGGTCCAGAGCTTAATCAGGCGCTCGCGGTCGCGCGTAACAACCACGGCCATAAAGAGTAGACCGGCGAGAATCTGACGCACGCTCATAAGCCACAAGGTATCGACGTGGTAGGTATCGAACAGAAAGCTCGCGCTGGTGCCCGAGAAGCCCCAAAACGAACCGCCCACCAGCGTAGCCAAGACGCCCGTGATCATCTTGCGCGTCGAAGCGCTGTTCAGGCGGTCGCGCCATGCGCGACGGGTGTTGCGGCTGAGCTCGTCGGTGCCCTCGGGCACATCAATGTTCGATATATCGGTCATCGGCACCGAAGCCCCTGCGCCTTCGACCTGCTCGACACACTCTTTGCTCATTCCACTCCCCCGAAACAGCCTGGAAACAATTCGGCTTACCTTACCACGGCGAAGTCACCAGCTGGAGGCTTGTCCGCTTATCGGTAGGACAATTCCGCAGGCGTCTTTCCATAGCTCGATACCGCAATGGCCTTGCATTATGCGACAGCCAAATCGCGGCAGCAGGCTCTTTTGAAATGGATGCGACAAAGCCCCCGAATTCCACAATGTAAGCGATTTTTAAAAATGTTCTTGCCACCGAGTTCAGGCTCCGTTATATTATCCCTTGCGCGCTTGCGCACCCTTGATCGGGCGTTTAGCTCAGGGGGAGAGCGCTTCCCTGACACGGAAGAGGTCAGAAGTTCAAATCTTCTAACGCCCACCAAATGTTCGCAGCTCAGAGGCTATGTCCTCTGGGCTGTTTTGTTTTATGTCGCCAAATCAGCTGGCAGCTCCAACCGCCCAAGCAACCACCCTGCCCATACACAAAACCGCGTCAGCGACCCAAGTGCCTATCCCGGCTGACTCTGCAGTCAATCAAAACCGCGTCAATAGCCACCGAGGCCGAGGCCAACGCGTCTCGAACCCATCCGAGCCGCAACTCCTCAGCAAAACGCCGCGATGTCTGCGTCCTGCGGTATCCTTGAGCCACTTGCACCTGCAGCACCAAGGAGCCGCCATGCGCACCGAGCTCGATGTCCCCTTTTCGCACAAAGAAGAAGCCAAGGCGCTGGGCGCCAAATGGGACCGGACCAAGAAGATCTGGTATGTACCCAGCGGCGTCAACCCCGAGCCCTTTGCCGAGTGGCTGCCCGGTGTTGACCGATCCGACCCCTCAGCGCCGTATATATATCTAGTACTGGGCAAGCGCGAGTGCTGGAAGTGTCACAAAGAGACCTCGGTCGCGGCCTTCGGCATTCCCTATCGAACCGATAACGACGAGAGCATCGCCATCGCGCACGCGCCCAACGAAGCCGGGTACATTGCCATCGACACGGCCAACGCCAACGCACTCGCCATCGTGCCCGCTCTTGGCTGCGTACCGGGCGAGATCCGCGACTACCTTCATAAGCGCTGCGGCTACAAGTCCGTAGGCGCGCGAGCCTCCAAAGCCCCGTCGCTCGGCAACACGTGCACCAGTTGCGACGCGCTGCAAGGCAGCCGCCATCTGTTCGAGGAGCCCTCGTCCCCGTTTGCCCTCACTGCCATCAACAAGCTGCCGGCACTGGAGTTTATACGCGTCGAAGTTGCCGGCGTCTTTGGCGTCCCAGCCACACGCACCGACTTTGACCAGGCGCTCTTTACCTGGGCACAAGACCATCACGCCGAGTTCCACAAGCAACTCGGTGAGGGGGTTTATTTGTAGAGATGACATCGAGGCATTGAGGAGCAGGAGCTCGATCGTTAAACAATCCCAAAACGCTACAGCCCCAGAATGTGCTCCAGATAGCCCTTGTTGAACCAGAACGATTGCTTCGTCATCCAGCGCCCATCGGGCAGTTCGCAAGCATTCCTTGCGATGTCACCGATCTCTGTTCCATCGGCAAACTTGTAAGCCGCTTTTGACGTATGCGGGCGAACGTGAACAATTGGGTTGTCCGCCATACCGGGCAGATTGTTAGTCACTTTGAGCTTTCCGCTTGCATCCCGATACGGGTTGAGCTCAACGCCCTCACGTATTACCTTTCGCGTCTCATCCCAACAAGCTTTCGCAGGGCCTTCGATTTCGTTTTCTCTCATCGCCCAGAACAAACAACGGTCGAGACGCAGCACGCCATCGTGGTCCTCGCGAAACACAACGAAGAAGAAGCGATTGGTCTCAAGGCACGCATGAAAAGGCGACGTTTCCCAGTCTTCCTCGATCAAACGCTTGAACTCAAACGGTGGGAACGACATAGCCTGTTCGATGTGCCCCCTGTTGTTAACTCGAACGGTTCGGACGGAAATGCCTGCCTTGACGAATTCCTCGGCAGCATTGTTTTTGATTCCGAGCATACGATAGACGAGCGTTGTCCACTGCGCCTTATTGCCCGTGTACTCCAACCCGTATTGCTCCGCAATCTGGCGATCAGTTTCGCCATAGTGTTGCTCGATAAGTCCAGTTACGTAACTTTCGAAATCAATGGACTCGTCGTCGCCTCGAACGATGCTCTCGCCGATACGCGGGGCACCGAGAACATAGGCATGAAGCACATAGTCCATGTACGAGCGTTTGAGAGAAAAGGCGCGGCGCTTCGCGCGACGGCGTTCGATCTCGCCCGTATCGGTATTGAAGTACTCGTAGTACTGGTCGACCCACATTGTCGCTTCGGTTGCGCCCTTTGTGCATGCGCCCAAGTAGGTGGTCATGCCCTCCGACAGCTCGTCTGCGCGACCATCCTGAATGTACGAAATGATTTTCTCGTAGTCAGCGCGGATGATCTTCATATCCTCTTCGGGCAGACGAACCATGACCGCACGCTCAATGCGTTGGTCGTATTTATCGATGGAACGATCGCGGCCATAGTAAATCAACAGGATATTGCTGAGCTTGGTCTTGAGGTGCGAATTGTCATAGTCGAGCGAAACGGGACGGTCGTAAGGAATCATGGTCAGGACAAGACGTTCACCGGCAGATTTACGACCGTCTTTAAGTACGTCAAAACACGTTGCCTTGAGCTCGACACCCGCCTCGGGAAAGTCCGGCCGGTCGTCGCTGTTGGCCTTGTAGCCAAAGTAACGCTCCTCGATCAGGGTCCCCATACCGCCCTTGTACTTTTTGGAGCCAAAGTCCTTGGGCGCGCTCTCCCCCTCCGGCGCAATACCAAGCTCAAGAATATCGCGAAACGTCATCCCGTCGAGATTGGCAGCATACCGCTCGATGCTAGAGGGGTCAGAAAAATCAGTATCGTCAAGCATGCGCTTGAAATCGAGGTGCTTCTTGGGCATAGGGTACCTCCGAACGTCGCAGTTAACCTCATGGTAGTTCAGGGCAGCATATTCCTCCATGAAATTGAGGTCTTGATCTTGTCCGCTCGATCGGCTATTGTTGTGAGCACCATAAACGGACACAGTAGCGATTGGAGAAACGTGTCTGAGATTAATATTGCCGAGCTTTTTGCGGGCGTCGGTGGATTTCGTTTGGGTCTCGAGGGCTATGCCGACCCTCGACATCCCGAGTTTTATATGAAGCCCGCCGGGCCCTTTCGCACCATTTGGGCCAACCAGTGGGAACCGCCCGGAACCAAGGCGCGTCAGTTTGCGGCACGTTGTTACATGGACCGCTTTGGCGAAGATTCCGTTGTCAACGAAGATATCAATAAGGTCTTGGAGCAGGCTGAAGCCGGCGAAATTAAAATCCCCGACGTGCAAATGGTCGTCGGCGGCTTCCCTTGCCAGGACTACTCTGTTGCACGCCCGCTCAATCAGGCGCACGGCATCGAGGGCAAGAAGGGTGTCCTGTGGTGGGACATCTATCACTTTCTCGAGATGAAGAAGCCGCGCTTCGGTCTCTTTGAGAACGTTGACCGTCTGCTCAAGTCGCCCGCGTCACAGCGCGGTCGCGATTTCGCCATCATCTTGAGCTGCCTTGCCGACCTCGACTACACCGTCGAATGGCGCGTCGTTAACTCTGCAGAATACGGTTTTCCCCAGCGTCGCAAGCGCGTTTACATCTTCTGCGAGAAGAACGCTGGCAAGGTTGATCTCGTTGATCGCATGCACAACGGCGTCATGGCTAAAGCCTTCCCCGCCATCTATCCCGACGAGATGTCCGAGCTCGACGTTTTGCCCGACCCCTACGAAAACTCAACTCGTTTTGGCGTCGGCCAAAAGACCTCTCAATTCAAGAATGCTGGCGTCCTGCAGGGCTGTCATATTCTGACCTGCGACTTTGCCGAGAACTATCACGGTGAGCGCCACGTGCTTGGCGACGTGCTTGTCGACGAGGCTGATGTCCCGGAGCAGTTCTACATCTCCGACGAAAAGCTTCCCGACTGGCGCTACCTTAAGGGCAGCAAGCGCGAAGAGCGCACTAACAAAAAAACAGGCTTTACGTACACGTATTCCGAGGGAGCCATGAGCTTCCCGGATGCCACCGACAAGCCGAGCCGCACCATCCTCACAGGAGAAGGCGGCACGGGAGCGAGCCGCTTCAAGCACGTCATCGAATGTCCCGATGGCCGTTTCCGCCGTCTTGTTCCCGACGAGCTCGATCAGCTTCAGGGATTCCCGAAAGGCTGGACCGATACGGGCATGACTGACGGCCATCGAGCCTTCTGCATGGGCAACGCACTCGTCACCGGCGTGCCCCATCGCATTGGCGAAGCTATGGTCGAAGTGTACGGCCTCTAAGGCAAGCAATCCGGAGCCGGCAGTTCACGCTGTCGACTCCGTTTTTTCCATCCCACTTCCCTGTATACTGATGTAGCACGTGTTTCATCCGGGCTTGTTGGGCCGGGTCGTTCATGGGAGGTTCTTGTGGCTGTTTCGAATCCGCCTAAGGGAAGCGTTTCTTCTTCGTCCATCAAGCCGGTTACACGCAAGGCCGTGCGCTGCCAGCGCGAGGTCGCCTGGCTTGTCACGCAGGCAGCAGGCAGACTCGTGGCGAGCACGGAGGACGTCAATGCTCCCACACCGAGCTTTGTGCTGGCAGCGGCGCTGGATTTTGTGCGCCAATTGGAGCTTGCCGCACAGGATGCCAGCGGCCACCTCGACTACCAGAATGTTATGGCACCCGACCTGCAAACGTTCTGCCACATGGCCAAGTTGCCCGCCGCGCCCAATGCGCTTTCGGACGCAGGCTACATGTTTACGCTTTCGGGCGCGGACCTTATCCGCGATATCTACGCATACTGCAGCGAGCTCGCCGAACGCAGCGTCTTTGGCAAGGCTGAAGTCAAACCGGGATATGTCATCAAGCTGGTTCTTAGGCTGTTCTTGATGGACGGGTTCGGGGCCATGCCGGCGTAAGCTGAGTCTTTAGCATCACCGTCGACTGGGCAACAACCGCTTTACCTTAGTGGGCGCCAATCGAGGGTCGATTATTGAGTCGCCTCGTCCACTAACGCATTTATTCCACGCGCTCTGACAGTCGATATTTGCGGTTGCGGCTTGTCGACGGCGCCGTGGGCTCAAGCTCGCCTTGAGCAATGAGCGCGTTGACGCGCGACCTAACCTGGGAAATTGTAAGCCCCGTGCGTTCTGCCAGCTCACGCGTCCCCAGCTCGCCGTAGTGTTTGAGTGCCGTCACAATTAAGCCCCCGCCATGATCGACCGGCTCGATCTTTGAACGGTAAAGTACGACCTTGAACCGATCGAACCCCGGGCAGAACAGGGGCTCGGCCAGACCATGCGCGCGCATGGCATCGATCATCATCGGGATGCCCGAGCCATTGCCCTCAGCCGGCGAACCTGCGCCATCCGGCAGCGGGACAATCGACATGAGCTTCACAAGCGTCGCGTTACGGCATCGGGAGCTGCCGTCAAACAAGTTCT
The DNA here is from genome assembly GCA_902479065.1 of uncultured Collinsella sp. Lineage (GTDB taxonomy): Bacteria > Actinomycetota > Coriobacteriia > Coriobacteriales > Coriobacteriaceae > Collinsella. The sequence goes on along the minus strand of CABSNM010000013.1, from coordinate 20,898 downwards.
CGCGAGTCTTTCCCCCGTAAAGGCCGCCAGGATTCGTCACCTCGACACGATCGTCAAAGACGTCGACGGCAATCGATTGTCCACAGAACCGATCCCCGTATTCTCGATGGATTACGGCGTTGGCGATTGCCTCGCGCAGAACCTCCTCGGGAATCTCAAGCGAGTCGACACGCGAGACGCCTTGGACGGTCGAGGTTCGCCGCAAATTCTTGGCGACGGCTGCGACGGCATCCGAGATCATCTCGCCCAACGTTCCCTCACAGATTGTGCGGTCCATGAACCTCAGCGACCCCGCCATGCCCTTCTGAGTTCCCGCATGGACAGCCACGTCAATGAAGAGCTTGGGATAGAACTGCTGAGGGTAGGTGCCCACAACTAGGAGTCCAGCCTTGGTGACATTGCCCTGGGAATCAAGGATATTTAGGCGCTCCAGCTTCGTTTGTTTGTCCGGCGCGCCGCGCATTGCCCGGGGCGTCAACGAGAAAGCCCGATCTATCGTACGGTCGACCAGCGTCTCGTCGAGATTGTCCGCGCCCGCACCCGCCACCGCGTCGCGATCGCTCGGAGTCGCTCGACCGTATGACGCCAATGCGAGCACCTCAGTCGATGAAAGCGGCACATCTTTGTCATCGATGCGCTTGTAGCTGCCGCCCTGGGCGCCCCGCTCTATGACATAGCAGGGCTTGCTCGACGGATCGAGCTCCTCAATCGTAATGACGAGAACGATGACGCCCTGAAGCTCCACTCGCTCGATCGTGTATTTAGGCGGATTGGCCAGCTTTCCTCGACCGCCCGCATCACCCATGCCTGACACAAATTGGTTGAGCACTTTCTCGGTCTCGAAGTTCTCAACCGGGACAAAACCTGCGCGCTCACTCACTCCGAGCACGATGATTCCGCCGGCAGTGTTCGCGAATGCGCTCACCGTTTCCCATACGTCGCGGGAAAGCGTCGTGGCGCTCTCCTTCACTTCGACGTTAAGATCATCCGAGCCCATACGCCTTAAAGACTCAAGCAGACCGGTCAGCTCGTTTTCGTTCATCTGCACGTCCTTTCGCTTGGTTCTGCGAAGAATGCCGCGAATGGATTTCCTTCGTCTCTCAGTTATCTCTCGTAATTATCTCTCATCTATCTCTCTATCTCTCGGCTTAGAGATAGAGAGATAGATGAGAGATGGAATGTCTACCATTTGCTTCATTTATACATATTTTTGCTGGTAGAACAATTGGTATTGAGACAATACCATGATTGCCTGTCTCTTTGCTGCTCAGTTATCTCTCATATTTTTCTCTCATCTTCCTGTCATCTCTCATATTAGAGACGAATGAGGGACGAGAGATACGCGAGTGATGGACGAGCGAGGATTTTCGGACGGTCGGATATCGAGAGTGGATATTTGGACGGTTTTTGGGGCTTTTGCGGCAAATTCCGTCCAAATATCCACTCTCGTTCGATAGGTATCCGGAAATCCTCGCTCGTCCGTCCGAATATCCACTCTCGTTTGGCGAGTGTCCAATTTTCCACGCTCGTGCGGCGGGCACGCGAGCCCTTCGCCCAATCCGCTGGCATCGTCTCCAGTTCGCCGCAGGGTCGCGGCCCCATATGGGTATACTCTCGAGGATTCGACTCGATTCGCCCCCGCTGGGGCGTCAAAGGAGACTGCATATGCCCACCACCTCAACCGACCCGCGCGCCGCAGCCGCTGCACTGCTGGTGCCCGGCACTACCTGCCACGGCTTTGCCGTCGAGCGCCGCGAGACCGTGCCCGAGCTCGACTCGGACGCTTACGTGCTGCGACACACTGCCTCGGGCGCTCGTCTGCTGTACCTGGCGTGCGACGACGAAAACAAGGCCTTTGCCATTGGCTTTAAGACGCCGCCGGCCGATTCCACCGGCGTGTTCCATATTCTTGAGCACTCGGTGCTGTGCGGATCGGCCAAGTTTCCCGTCAAGGAGCCGTTTGTCGACCTGATCAAGAGCTCCATGCAGACGTTCCTCAACGCCATGACCTACCCCGACAAGACCATCTACCCCGTTGCCACCACCAACGAGCAGGATCTGTACAACCTGATGGACGTGTACCTGGACGCGGTGTTCAACCCGGCCATCTATACCAAGCCCACCATTTTTGAGCAGGAGGGCTGGCACTACGAACTGGACCTGCCGGAGGGCGACGGCGACAGCAGCGCCGCGAGCCTGCACGAGGGCACGCTGCGTTATAACGGCGTGGTGTTCAACGAGATGAAGGGCGCGCTGTCCGATCCCATGAGCGTGCTGGACGATGCCGTCAACGCCGCGCTCTATCCCGACACCGCCTATGCGCACGAGAGCGGCGGCGACCCGCGTGCGATTCCCGCGCTCACCTACGAGCAGTTCCTGGACACGCACGCGCGACACTACAATCCCTCCAACTCCTACATCACGCTCTACGGCGACCTGGACGTGGACCGCGCACTGGCCTTTTTGGACGAGCGCTATCTGTCGCAGCCGAGTGCCGCGAGCCGCCGCATGGACGCTGCCGTTGCCGCCGGCGAGGACCCGTCCACGCTGGCGCCCAATCCGTTGGACGCGCAGGCGCCCGTGACCTGCGAGTACAAGCGCATCGAGATGGCCACCACACCCGAGAACGCCCTGGTGGGCCTGGGCCTTGTGCTGGGCAGCGCGCTCGACCGCAAGCGCACGATCGCGGCGGATATCCTGTTCGAGGCGCTGCTGGGCTCCAACGAAGCGCCGGTTAAGAAGGCCATTCTGGCCGCCGGCCTGGGCGGCAACGTGGTGAGCTACACCGCGGCCGAGAGCCTGCAGCCCTACGAGCTCATCATGCTGCAAAACGCACAGCCCGGTGTGGCGCGCGAGCTGCGTCGCGTGTTCCAGGACGCCTGCCGCGACCTGTGCGAGCACGGAGTTCCGCGCGAGCGTCTGGAAGCCATCATCAGCAGCAACGAGTACGACCTGCGCCAGCGTGACTATGGCATCGCCGACGGCGTGGCCATTGCGTGCGACGCGCTGAGCACCTGGCTCTACGATGACGACGCCGCGACGCTGGCGCTCAAGTACGGCCCGGTGTACGAGGAGCTGCGTAGCGAGCTGGACGGCAGCTATTTTGAGGACCTGCTGCGCGAGCTGGTGCTGGAAAACGACCACATGGCACTGGTCGAGCTGGTGCCGGTGGACGCCGCCGAGGGTTCGGAGGGTGCCGAGGCCGCCGAGCTGGCAGCCAAGCGCGATGCCATGACCGATGCCGAGCTGACCGACGTGGTCGAGCGCACGGCCGCGCTGCGTGCCGCGCAGGAGGCGGAAGACACACCCGAGGCCAAGGCCACGCTGCCGCGCCTGCGCGTGTCCGACATTGGCGAGGCGCGCCCCGAGCCGCCACTGATCGTGGACACGACCGTGCCCATCCCCTGCCTGCGCCACGGCATCCCCACCAACCGTCTGGCCTACGCCATGCAGTATTTCGACCTGAACTGCGTCGCGTTTGAGGACCTGCCCTATGTGACACTGCTCTGCCGCCTGCTTAAGCAGCTGCCCACGCGCGAGCACTCGGCCGAGGAACTCGACAACTTGCTCGCTGGCAAGCTCGGCTTTTTGAGCTTTACGACCGAGGTCATGACGCAGCCCGAAGTGGACGGCGTGCGCCCCTACCTGCTGGTGAGCGCCGGCGCCCTGTCCGAGAAGATCGATGCGCTGGCGAGTCTGCCGCGCGAGGTATGGTCGAGCACGCTTTTGGCAGATGCCGACGCCGACCGCGTGCGCGACGTGCTCACACAGATTCGCATTGGGCTTGAGCAGGGCTTTATCAACAACGGCCACTCGGCGGCGCTCGGTCGCGCGATGAGCTACAGCTCGCCTTCGGCCGTGGTGCGCGAGCAGCTTTCGGGCGTGGACTTCTATCTGTTCCTGCGCGACCTGCTCGACCACTTTGACGAGCGCGTGAACGGGTTGCGTACCAAGCTTGCCGAGCTGGCAGGCCGCATCTTTGTGGCCGATGGCTGCCTGGCGAGCTTTACCGGCAGCGACGAGGACTTTAACGCATACTGGGCCGCCGCGGGCGACCTGGAGCTGGGCGCTGGCGACGGCGCCGATGCCGGCCGCAACGCGCTCGTGGTGCCGACGCCGTGCGACCGCCACGAGGCCTTTGTCATCCCCAGCGACATCTGTTTTGCGGCAAGCGCGTGCGACCCGCGTCGCTTGGGCATCGACGTGACGGGCGCCTGGGCGGTTGCCGCCAACGCGCTCTCCTACGACTATCTGTGGAACGAGATCCGCGTTAAGGGCGGCGCGTACGGCTGCGGATTCCGCGCGGCCGGCGAGCGTCAGGCGGCGTTCTACACCTACCGCGACCCGGCAATCGACCCCTCGATTGAGCGCGTGGCGCGCGCGGGCGAATGGCTCGGCAGCTTTGATCCCGACGAGGCCGCCTTTGAGGGCTTTATCGTGAGCTGCGTGAGCGGCATGGACGCGCCGGTGAAGCCGTACGCGCTCACCAAGCGCCGCAACACGACCTACCTGGCCGGGCTCGATCCGCATGCGCGCGAGGAGCGCCGCGCCCAGATGCTCGCCGCCACGCCCGGTGAGCTTCGCTCGCTCGGCGCCGACGTAACGCGCATCGCAGCCGAGTCACCCACCTGCGTCTTTGGCGGCCGCGACGTCATCGCCAAGAGCAACGCCGGCTTCAACGTCATCGACCTGCTGGGCTAAGGCACGGCAAGCAAAACTACCACGAAGGGCGCAGTTCACAGGCGCCCTTCGTGGTAGTTCGAACATTTGTTCTATACGCACACATGTTCTATAGTAGAGGTGCTTGCATCGAACTGAAATTGCAACTAGAATATAGTTGCAGAATGTGAGGCGGGATGACTCGATCCGATAAACTCATCGCCCAGCTGCTTAGCTGTCCTTCAACGTATAGATTTGCTGACTTTCTTAAAGTTATGGCTTCATATGGCTTTGAAATGGACAGCAAAGGCAAGACGTCCGGATCGCGCGTTCGCTTCTACAGGCCATCAGATGGCAGGATGTTCGTAATGCACGCGCCTCATCCATCTGACGAATTGACAGCGGGGACCATTCGAAACATCGTTCGCTTTCTGCAAGATGTCGGAGGTAGTCATGAGTAACGTTTTGGCATACAAGGGTTATTTCGCCCCGGTCGAGTTCGATGCCGAACAGCATGTGCTAACAGGTATGGTCGCCGGCATTAGGGACGCAATCGTATTTGAAGGCTCCACGGCTGAAGAAGTGGAGCAATGCTTCCACGACGCCGTCGACGATTACCTTGAGTTTTGCGCCGAGAAGGGCAAGGAACCCGAGCGGGCTTTTAAGGGCTCGTTCAACGTAAGAACGGGCTCTGAGCTCCACAAGCAAGCAGCGCTGGCAGCGGCAAAGAAGGGTGAGTCACTCAATAAGTTTGTGACTGAAGCGATCGCTGCGGCGCTGTGAAGCCAACGTCGAGTCGAAGCCGCCACACAGGGCGCCTTTGTGGCGGCTTCGACGTTTGCCCAGATAAAACCAGCCAAAATAAGCCTGTCACTTTTTGGCAGGTTTGCTAGAGGAGGTTGGGATGGACAAGGCTGAGTTGCGGCGGGCGGTGATTGCCCAGCGCGATGCTCTTGATTTGGACTTGCGGGCGGCGAAGTCTGCTGATATCTGTGCGCGGCTGGTTGAGCTGCTGGGCCGCTTGGATGCCGCGGCGCCGCGCATCGTTGCCGTCTATGCCGCGATGGGTTCCGAGGCAGACCCTGCCGCGTTTGCCGCTGCGGCCGCCGTGCGCGGCTGGCGCGTAGCCTATCCGTGCATGCTCTCGGCAATTGATGCCGCAGCTTGTGGCCAGCGCATGTGTATGCGGGCAGTTGCCGCCGACGATGCGTCCGCGGCTCCGTTTATCGCCCACCCTACGCGGGCCTTTGCGGCCACGGACATCGACAGCGACCGCTTCCCCATCGTGCCTGCCGAGGCTCTCGACATGATTGTTGTGCCGCTCGTGTCCTTCGACCAAACCGGCGCGCGCCTGGGCTACGGCGGCGGTTGCTATGACCGCTATCTGCCCATGCTCTCGCCCGCATGCCAAATCATCGGCATCGCCTTTGACGAGCAGCGTGTCGACCGCGTTCCCACCGACGCTCACGACCTGCCGCTACCCCACATCATCAGCGCCTAATCGCCGCCATATCAGCCACGGCTACAGCAGTACCATCGCAGCCTAGTGCTCCTCGCCGGCGCAGGCCAGGTCGTAGGGCGTGGTCTGGTAGACGTAGTAGTTGAGCCAGTTGGTGTAGAACAGCTGAGCTTGGCTGCGCCAGACGTTGCGCGGCTCGGCGGAGGGGTCGTCACCCGGAAAGTAGTGCGCCGGCACCTCCGGGTTGAGCCCGCGCTTCACATCGCGCTCGTACTCCAGGCGCAGCGTATCGGTGTCGTACTCGGGATGGCCAAAGACAAAGAAGCGACGGCTGTCGGTCGACTTGACGATGTACAGGCCCACCTCGTCGGACACGGCCACGACCTCAAGCTGCGGCTCGGCCTCCACGTCCTCGCGGCGCACGTCGGTGTTGCGCGAATGTACGGCATAGAAGCGGTCGTCAAAGCCGCGGACCAGCGGGCTTTGCGGCTTCACCAGATAATGCTCGAACACGCCGCTCGCCTTTGCCGGCAGGTCGTACTTCTGGATGCCGTAATGATGGTACAGCCCTGCCTGCGCGCCCCAACAAATGTGCAGCGTAGAGTGCACGTGCGTGGTGGACCAATCCATGATCTGGCAGAGCTCGGGCCAGTAGTCGACCTCCTCGAACGGCATCTGCTCCACCGGCGCGCCCGTGATGATCAGGCCGTCGTAGTGGATGTCGCGGATGTCGTCGAACGTGCGGTAGAACGTCTCCAGGTGGCCGGCGCTCACGTGCGTGGCCTCGTGCGTCTTGGTGCGCAGCAGGTCCACCTCCACCTGCAGCGGCGTGTTGGAGAGCTTGCGCATGATCTGCGTCTCAGTGGCGATCTTAGTGGGCATGAGGTTGAGGATGAGCACGCGCAGCGGACGGATGTCCTGGTGCAGCGCGCGGTACTCGGTCATGACAAAGATGTTCTCGCTCTCGAGCTGCGCGGCTGCAGGGAGAGCGTCGGGGATACGAATGGGCATGGATGCTCCTTACGAGTCAGTTGCAGCTATGGTACAACGACCGGCCCCATCCGCGCGAGCGCATCGCCCAGCGATGCCGTCAACGGCCCAAATCACTCCAAAAGTAGAGATTAAGGCATGTCCCAAAATCTACGGCACTTTAGCCTAGCAAAGTAACAGCAGGACGCTACAATGGTTCGACGCGAAAAACTCGGCCGAAAGGATACATATATGTACCAGACGCGTAAGATCGGTGTGGTCGGCCAGGGCCACGTAGGAGCACATGTTGCCAACAGTCTGCTCATGCAGGGCATTGCCGATGAGCTGTACCTGTGCGATATCAACCAGGCCAAGGTGACGTCCGAGGTCCAGGACCTGCGCGACTCCCTTTCGTTTGTCCCGTACAACACCAAGATCGTCAACTGCTACGACCACTACGAGGAGCTTGCCTGCTGCGACGTCATCGTCAACGCCGCCGGCAAGGTCGCGCTGGCCGCCGGCAACCGCGACGGCGAGCTGTTCTTTACCACCGACGCCGCCCGCACCTTTGCCAAGCGCATCGTCGACGCCGGCTTTGATGGCATCTTCGTGAGCATCTCCAACCCCTGCGACGTCGTGTGCACCGAGCTGTGGCACCTGACCGGCTACGATCCCAAGAAGATCATCGGCTCGGGCTGCGGCCTGGACTCCGCCCGCCTGCGCACCGAGATCTCCAAGAAGGTCGGCGTGAGCCCCAAGTCCATCGACGCCTACATGATCGGCGAGCACGGCTTTAGCCAGCTGGCCGCCTTTAAGGCCGCAACCATCGCCGGCAAGAGCCTTAACGAGCTTCAGGCCGAGAACCCCGACAAGTACGCCTTTGACCACATGGAGGTCGAGGAGCTCGCGCGCAAGGGCGGCTACGTAACCTACCAGGGCAAACAGTGCACCGAGTACGCCGTCGCCAACTCCGCCGCGCGCGTTTGCGCCGCCGTGCTGCATAACGAGCACGCCGTGCTTTCCGCCTCCACGCTCATGACCGGCCAGTATGGCGAGGAGGGCATCTTCACCTCCCTGCCGTGCGCGATCGGTGCCGAGGGCGTCGAGGAGGTCTACACGCTGGACCTGTCCGAGCACGAGCTCGAGGGCTTCCACAAGAGCTGCCAGCACATCCGCGACAACATCGCCCAGCTCGACTGGTGGGACGCCGAGGCCTACGACGCGAAGTAGGCCGCCGCTTGACGCGACACCTCGCTCATACGGACGCTATGCAAAGCGGGCCGCGCCGGAAATCCCCGGCACGGCCCGCTTTTTGGCTCATGCGACACGCTCGCGAATCGAAGGTGAATGCTTTTCCCGTTACCTAGTACTGCTCGATGCCCATGTAGCGACGAATCTCGGGGCTGTGGTCGAACACCTTGCCGCGGGCGGCGCGCAGCTCGCAGCTCATGTTGTAGAAGAAGATCGGCTCCAGGAACGAACGCACGCTGGCAGGCACTTCGCCCACGCCGTACTCGAGCGCATCGAGCACCATGACTGTATCGGTGTGCGTGTTGAGGAACGCCAGCGCGCGCTCCTCCATGGGGCGGCACTCGCCCGATCCGAGCTGCACAAAGTAGAACACGCCGGGCTCGGTGGCTTCGAACGGGCCGTGGAAGTACTCGCCGGAGTGGATGTAGCAGCAGTGCTGCCACTGCATCTCCATGAGCGAGCAGATCGCCATGGCATAGGTCTGGCTAAAGTTGGGACCGGAGCCCAGGATATAGAAGAACTTGTGCTGCTGGCAGAGCTCGGCAAAGCGGGCGCCCAGCTCGGCGTTGACCTTCTCACGGGCGGCGGGCAGCAGCGCATCCATCTGCTTGAGGCCCTCATACATGTCGGCGAGTGACTCGTAGCCTTCCTGCTGGTCGAGCAACTCGGCGGCGATCAGAGCGCCAATGCCCTGCGGCACCTCGGCCTGCGACACGCCCTCACCCCACGGATAGACCCAGGTAGTCCACTTGCCGTTGTCGATCTTTGAGCCCTCGCAGTCGGTAAGGGCAATGACCTCGGCACCGGCGGCCAGCGCCATCTCGCAGCCGTCGACGACCTCCTGCGTGTTGCCGCTGTGGCTGCAGGCGATGACGAGCGACTTCTCGCCAAGACTCTTGGGAGCCATCAGGCAAAACTCGCGTGCCGTGTAGACCGTCGAGGTAAACGTGGTGGCCTCACGCTTGAGCAGCTCGTTGGCCGGCATGAGATCGATCATCGAACCGCCGCAAGCGATCCAAAAGACGTTCTCGATCTTGCCCTTGCGCTCGATAATTTCCTGAATCAGATCATGTGCGTTCATGCTGATGCCCCTCCTTGTGTGGCGGCTTTTGGCGACGGCTGCTCGTACCTGTTGTCGTTCTATGTTGTTCTATATATACCACGCATGCAGCCACGGTGGAAGCCATTGCGGTAAATTTGTTCCATGTTGTTCTATTCGTGAACGTTAGATGTCGAACACGTAGCGCGAGCCCACGATCTTTTGACGACCGAGCAGCAGGGGCCGCTCGTCCTCATCGGTAAAGTAGGCCTCCATATAGAAGAGCGGCTCGCCGACCGGCACCTCCAGCAGCGGGGCCGTCTGAGTATCGGCAAGCGCAATCTCCACGGTGCAGGGGTCGGACTTGAGCGGCGCGCGACCCGAATGCTCGGCAACGAGCGCAAAGATTGAGTTATCGGTGAGGTCCTCGTCGGCCAGCGTCTGCAGGTAGGGATGGTCGGCGAGCACAAAGGCGTTGTTCTCGAGCATGACGGGGATGCCGTCGGCCGTGCGCACGCGCTCGACCACGATAAGCTCGCAGCCGGGCTCCACGCCAAAGAACGCCGCATCCTCGTGCGTCGCCGCGACCACCGTGCGCGACACCAGACGCGCACCCGGCACCATGTCGTTGGCAGCACAACCCTCAGTAAAGCTCTGGACGTCACCCTTCTGGCGAATCTTGCGCTTGAGCTTGGGGGCGCACACAAACGTGCCCCTCCCCTGCTGGCGGTTGAGATACCCCGCGCGCGACAGCTCCTCGATGGCACGGCGCACGGTGATGCGCCCCACGCCGTAGGACTTCGCGAGCTCCATCTCGGAAGGAATGCGCGAGCCGGCCGCGTACACGCCGCGTGCGATCTCGCCTTTCAGGTCGTCCATAACCTGCTGATACAGCGGCACGGCGGATGCGCCAGAGCGGTCGGTTTTATCGTCGAATGCCATCGTTATGCTCCATTCCGTGCATGCTCGGACTCAAACTCTTCAATCGCCGCCATAAACTGCTCGCCAAAGGCGTCGGCCTTTTTCTCGCCGATGCCGTTGACCTGGATAAGCTCGTCGCGCGTCTGTGGGCGTAGGCGGCACAGGCCGCGCAGGGCCTTGTCGGAAAAGACCATGTACGGCGCCATCTCCAGCTCCGTCGAGATCTCCTTGCGGAGGGCACGCAGGCGCTCGAACAGCTCGGCATCGTCGCCAACACGCGGGCGCTGATCCAGCTCGGCCTCCTCGCGCAGCAGATCGACGGCGCGGCGGGCGCGGGCCGAGGCCTTGCGCTTGGACGCACGACGCTTAACGGTAAAGGCAAACACCTCGTCCTCGACCTCGCCGGCGCGCGGGCCCAGTCCCACGACCGGGTACTGCCCCTGCGAGGTAGCCAAATAGCCGCGCCCGCACAGCTGCCCGATGATGTCCTTAATGCGTCCGACCGATTCGCTCGACAACTCACCATAGCCACTGTCCTGATCCAGGTTCATCTGGCGAATGCGCTCGGTGTTGCCGCCGTGGAGCACGTCGGCGATCAGCGACTTGCCAAAGCGCATGGGGCGCGTGGCCACATAGCGCACGGCGGCGCGGGCCATGTCGGTGACGTCCTCGACCTCGAACTGCGTGAGGCAATTGCTGCAGTTGCCGCAGCCCTCGGCGTCATCCGTGGCGGTGGCGCCCGCACCAGCCGCAGCAGCATGCTCGGCCGCGGCCTCGTCGCCAAAGTAGCGCAGCATGTATTCGCGCAGACAGCCGGTGGTATTACAGTAGCCCTCCATCTGGCTGAGCAGGCGATATCGATTCTGGAGTGCCCACGCGCGCTGCTCATCGTCAAGCGCCTCGTCGGCAGCGTCGCCGCGATCGATCAAAAAGCGGCGCATGCGAAAATCGTTGCCGTTCCACAGCAAATGGCAGCTGGCCGGGTCGCCATCGCGACCGGCGCGGCCCGCCTCCTGGTAGTAGGCCTCGATGCTCTCGGGCACGTTGTTATGGATCACGTAGCGCACGTTAGGCTTGTCGATACCCATGCCAAAGGCGTTGGTGGCAACCATCACCTGGGTATCGTCGTCGATAAAGGCGCGCTGGCTTTGACGACGGGCGTCGTTGCCCATGCCGGCATGGTAGCGGCCAACGCGAATGCCGCTGGGGCCCAGCGCCTCGGCAAGCTCACCTGCCAGCGCATCGACCGTCTTGCGGGTCGAGCAATACACGATGCCGCTCTCGCTCGAATGCGCAATCACATAGTCGCGCACCCACGCGGCCTTGGCCTTGTCGCCCATCTCCTCGCAGCCAAAGTAGAGGTTCTTGCGATCGAAGCCCGTCACCACCGTCGCGGGGTTTTGCAGGCCGAGCATCTGCTGAATGTCCGCACGCACGCGCTCGGTCGCCGTGGCGGTAAAGGCCGCCACGATGGGGCGCTGCGGCAGGGAATCGATGAACTCGCGAATCTGCAGGTAGGCGGGGCGGAAATCCTGGCCCCATTGACTCACGCAGTGGGCCTCGTCAATGGCCACGAGCGGCACGCCAATGCCGGCAGAACTCGCGGCCTCCTGCGCAAAGGCTAAAAAGCGCGGCTCGAGCAAGCGCTCGGGCGCCACGTACATAAGCTGGTAGCGGCCCTCGCGCGCCCGCTTGAGCACAGTGTTTTGCTGGGCCGGAGTAAGGCTGGAGTTGAGATAGCTGGGTCGCGCACCCGCCGCGAGCAACGCACGGGTCTGGTCCTCCATAAGCGACAGCAGCGGACTCACCACAAAGGTGATGCCGGGCAGCATGAGCGCGGGCACCTGGTAGCAAATGGACTTGCCGGCGCCCGTGGGCATAACACCCAGCGCATCACGACCGGCAAGGATCGCATCGACCATGCGGTCCTGTCCCGGGCGAAACGAGGTGTAGCCAAAATAGGCGCTGAGCGTGTCGAGCGCCATCTGCTGCATGCTATCGGTCATGGTTTCCTAACGTCCAAGTCATCTGCCGCCGATTATACGCCGCCACGCGGACCGGCGTCGCCCGGCTGCCGACCACGGGCAATACGATCCAAGGCGGACGAGCGTGGATTTTCGGACACTTTCCGGATGAGCGTGGATAATCTCCCACTTTGAGGCCGTCACCGAGCCAAAAACGGGAGATTATCCACGCTCATTCTGCAGATTGCCGCTTAGGGACGTTTGCAGCGTCGACCGGTCCGCCGTTCGTCAGAACGGCGGAACCAGCCCTACATGACCATAACGTAGCGCGATCCCACGTAGTACTGCTTACCCATCAGGACCGGCTCGCCATTGGGGCCCGTGAAGCCGGCACGCAGGTTGAGCAGCGGATCGTGCGGAGCAATGCCCAGCTCGGCCGCCTGCTCGGTATTGGCACGAACGGCCTCGACCGTGCGGTAGCCAACCGAGACAATCGGCGTTCCGCCAACACGCTCGACCTCGGCAAAAATCGACTTGTCCTCAAGATCGGCCGTCAACAGCTCGCGGTAGGCATCAAACGGCACAAAGATGTTCTCCTCAAAGATGGGCTCGCCGTCGGCCGTACGCACGCGCTTGATATGCAGCAGCAGCGCATCCTTCTGCAGGCCAAAGAACTCCATCTCGTTTTGGCGCGCCGGAACGATCTGGCGATCGATCACGTGCGCACCGGCCTTCATGCCGTTGCCGGCACACAGCGCGGTAAACGTCTGCAGCGTCGAGGCGTGAAACTGACGGTTGATGTGCGGCGTGGAGACAAAGGTGCCACGGCCCTGCTGCTTAACCAGGTAGCCATCGGAGCACAGCTCCTCGACAGCGCGGCGCACCGTAATGCGGCTCACGTCGTACTGCTCGGCTAGCTCAAGCTCGGACGGAATACGTTCCTTGGGTGCATAAACACCTTTCTCGATCGCATCCTTGATTTCGTCGTAAATCTGCTGGTAAAGCGGTGCATTTTTGGGCGCAGGCATATCTAATCACTCTTATCGAAATATCGAAATAACTAATACGTATATAACGTCTAGTTTCATATTACCTCATAATGATAAAACGATACACCCTCCCTACCAAAAAGCGACAGCTTCATTTTGGTAGGTTTTATCTGGGCAAACGAGAGCCTCTCGAAAGCAACGGGGCTTTCGGGGGGCTCGTTCGGATGGGTTGCGCAGGACCGGCAAAATGCCAATACCCTACTTGCCGTCGTCCTGCTGCAGGCTGTCCTGTTCGCTGAGGCGCGCCTGCCTGCTGGCCATGCGTGCGGGCTTGTCGGGATCGGGAACGGCCGTGGGCATGGGCTCGTCGACATGACCGCCCCACCAGCCGCCCACAAAGTTGAGCGTGTGGAACACATTGATCACGGCGCCGGGATCAACGTCGCACACCAGCTTGATAATGTCCTGACTCTCGTAGGTCGAGACAACGGTGTTCAGCAGGTACATCTTTTCGAGGCTATATCCGCCGACGACCTCGGCGCAGCTAATGCCGTGCTGAAAATGGTTTACGTAGGCAGTCATGACCTCGTCTGCCTTACGCGTCGTGATCTGCAGCGTCACGCGATCGTAGCGACGATAGAAACTGTCGATGGTCTTGGTCGAAATAAACTGGAACACGATGGAATACGCCGCCTTGTCCCAGCCAAACATAAAGCCAAAGATCGCCAGGATAAAGCAGTTGAAACCAAAGATGACGCCCCAGATGGTCTTGCCCGTGTGGTTGGAAACCCACAGCGCGATAAAGTCGGTGCCGCCGGTGGATGCGCCGGATTTAAGTGCGATGGCAGCGCCCAGACCCGAGACCACGCCGCCAAAAATGATGAGCATGATCTTGTCGCCCAAAAATGGAGCGAAGTGAAAGACGTTGAGGAACAGCGACGAGAGCACGACCTACATCATCGAGAAGATGACGAAGCGCTTGCTAATGCCGCTCCAGCATAGGAGCGCCACGGGGATGTTGAGCGCGAGCATACCGAGCGAAATATCGATGTGAACGCCACCCAGCGAGGTAACGCGATCGAGCAGGACCGCAACGCCGGTAAGACCGCTCGGAAGCAGGTCGGCGGGCTGAATGAACGCCTGGATCAGGAATGTCTGGAGAACGGCGGAAATCGTGACCGCCACGGCAGTAATGGCGCGGCGGACGATGGTAAGGCGGCCGAGCACGAGCACGCGGTCCGTGAGCTGATCGATGGCGTTCGCCACGCGGGCTCCTTTCGAAGGCAAATCTGGTTGTGAGGCATGTCGGCGATTGTAGCACGGAGCATGCGGGGGCGCTTCAATTCACCCTCCCTCGACAACCAAAGCGGGACCAGCAACCCCACGACCAAAGGCCCAAATAACAAGTGAGTAGACTTTACGCGACCTGCAGAGCACACCCAAAACCGCCACCCCTGTGACCTGCGGTTTTACTAGAGCAGATGCGCTTTGTGCTCGTCTTGCACCAAAAAGTCTACTCACTTAGTCCGAATCGAAGCCAAACGGATCCAAATAGATGACAAATTAAGCCAATCCGCAGCAAAAGACGCGTGAATCAGTGCTTCTCGCGGCGGATTGACGCTACAAAGCGGCCAAAATGTCGGTCAGATTATCGATAACGGCATCGGCTCGCGATTGATCGAGGTTGACACCCTCGTGCGGACGCAGCGCCAGGACGCGGGCGCCGGAGCGCTTACCAGCCTCGATGCCCAAAGGCGAATCCTCTATAACCAGGCACTCGGCAGGCTCCACCCCTAGCGCCTCCATGGCACGCAGGTAGATCTCGGGGTCGGGCTTAAACGCACTGCACTCGTGACCGCTGATGGTGTAGTCCAGCACATCGGCGATACCGGCAATCTCTACCAGCTCGTCAATGAGCTCACGATAAGACGAGCTCGCGATGGCACACTTCACGCCGCGCTCGTGCAACTTGCGCATCACCGGCTCCGTCTGCTCGTTGAGCAGCTCGGCATACGGAACGGGGTGGTCCGGGCTGTAGACCTGCTTGTACTCCACGCGCAGGCGCTCGCGCAGCTCAATATCGTCGGGCACCAGCGCCTCCCAAATGGCGGGCTCGTTAGACCCCGAAAGATCGGGGATCTCGTCAAAGTGGAAGCCCTTCTCCTCCATAAACGCCACGCGGCGACGGTTGTAGAACCACTCGGTATCGACCAGCACGCCGTCCATATCAAACAGCACTGCCTTGATCATACGCATCTCCTCCCACCTGCCAAAAAGGGACAGGTTTATTTTGGTAGGTTTTATCTGGGGTTTTATGGCGCGACAGACACGCCTTCCCCAGAGCAAAAAGGGGACGGGGCGCAAGCCCCATCCCCTCTCAATCAACCCGTAAGGTCTACTTACTTGTGATTAGTAGGAAAGCTTCCACATGTAGCGACGCATGGTCAGCGGGTGCTGACGGGCCTCGGCGATCTGGTTGCCGTACTCACGCATAACGGCGAGGTGCAGCAGCGGGTTGAAGTAGGTGACGACGCTCGCGGGCACGGCGTCAGCCAGGCCGTAGTCCTTGGAGTCGATCAGAGCGACCTTGGCGCCCATGCGCTTAAGGAAGGTGAGGGCGCGGGCGTCCATCGGACGGGTAGCGCCATCGGACATGAAGAAGACGTAGGGCTTACCCTCGGTGGAAACCTCGAACGGGCCGTGGAAGTACTCACCGGTGTTGTAGGCAGCAGCGTCGATCCACTGCATCTCGGTGAACAGGAAGGCGGCGTGAGAATAAGCCATCTTCTCGGAGGCACCGGAAGCCATGAAGTAGATCATCTTGTCGTCCTTGAAGTCCTCGGCGAACTTCTTGGCGAGCTTCTTGCAGGACTGAGCGGCGTTCTCGCAGAGCTCGAAGACGTTGGTGAGGCCGGTGATCATGTCCTCGTAGTGGTCATAACCCTCGGTCTGCTGAAGGATCTCGACAGCAAGAGCGATGGCGTAGCCGGGCTTCTCGCACTTGGCAGCGAAGTTGGCGTGGAAGCCGTGAACGATGACGTAGTCAGCGTCGACGGTCAGAGCGGAGCCAGCCTTGTTGGTGAGGGAGACGACCGGGCAGTTGTGCTTCTTGGCGGTCTTGTTGGCCTCGACGGTCTCGGGCGTGGAGCCACCGAGGGAGCAGGTGATCACGAAGGTGTGCTCGTTGACCCAGGAAGGCGTGTCGTAGTTGAACTCGTTAGCAGTGAAGATCTGAACGTTCAGCTTGTCCGTGTTGTTGGCCAGGAAGTACTTGGCGGGGTAAAGGTCGGACATGGAAGCACCGCAGCCGACGAAAGCGACGCTGTGGATCTCGTGGTTGGACAGGACGTCAGCGACGATCTGCTTAGGGAGGTTAAGGTCGATCTCGTACATCTGACACATTCCTTTCAATTTTTGCGGCGCCACATTGCCGGGCGCTCGCAGGGTTACCGTGGTTTGGACCGAGTCGCCGGCCCGTTGAGGATGCGACAAAGGGACTGTCCCATTGTCGCATTTTGGGGATGGAAGCCTGCCTGGGGTATGGGATGCCAGGCAGGCTCCCCGGGGAAAGCGATTAGACGCTTGGTCGCGACTAGGCCAGGATGCCGGCCGCGGAGAGGGCGATGCCGCCCACGATGGCGATCACGAGAAGCCAACCGGTGTTGACATTCTTCTTGATGAGCCAGTACATAAGGCCGGTGAGGCCGAGGGAGATCATCTGGGGCATCATGCCATCCAGGATGTCCTGGATCACGACGGTGCCGTCAGCGAACTGCAGCGGGGTGGTGGCGCCGATCAGCGTGGCGATCATGCCGCCCACGGACATAAGACCCACGATGCCGCAGACATACATGAGCTTCTCCATGAG
The DNA here is from genome assembly GCA_902479065.1 of uncultured Collinsella sp. Taxonomy (GTDB): domain Bacteria; phylum Actinomycetota; class Coriobacteriia; order Coriobacteriales; family Coriobacteriaceae; genus Collinsella. The sequence continues at coordinate 3,779 of CABSNM010000013.1, read as the reverse complement.
GTCGCCGCCCTGAAGCTTGCTCAGGTACTCGTGGCCGCCCTGATAGCCCATCTTGGCTGCGAACCAGGTGATCAGCACGGAGGGGACGATGGAGATGAGAAGGGCCAGGATCGGGCCCATGATGGAGCCCTGCTGAGCCAGCTGAACGCCCAAGCCAAAGGCGATAACGCGGATGGTGCCCTGGAAGAAGGAGTCACCGATGCCGGAAAGCGGGCCCATAAGGGAGGTCTTGACCGCGTTAATCGAATCGGGGTTGAAGTTCTCGGGATCCTTGGCGTACTCCTCCTCCATGGAGGCGGCGAGGCCCAGGATGAAAGCGCTCGTCTGCGGGGTGCAGTTGTAGAACGCCATGTGACGGTGGTAAGCCTCTTTCTTAGCAGCAAGCTGCTTGGGGTCGGACTCGTCCGGATAGAGGCGATCGAGCGTGGGAACCATACCGTAGAGGAAGCCCATGTTCATCTGACGCTCGTAGTTCCAAGAGGCCTGGATGGCCCAGGAGCGCCAGAAGAACTGGCTGACCTTCTTGTTCAGGGACACGTCCTTGGTTGCGGTTGCCATAGTGTGTTCCTCCTTAGTCTTCGTCGTCTTCGAGCGGATCGTAGTCGGAATCGACACCGGCGGCTGCATGGGAACCGTTGAACTTGAAGCCCATGAAGACGACAGCCAGGCACACACCGATCAGAGCGACCGCGATGACGGACAGGTTGAGGTAAGCGGCGAGCAGGAAACCGATGAACAGGAACGGAGTCATACCCTTCTTGATCATCATGGTGAGCAGCAGGGCCAAGCCGTAGGCGGTCATGATCTTGGTCGAAACGTTAAGACCAGTGGACAGCCACTCGGGAACCATGTTGACGATGGCCTGAACCAGGTCGGTGCCAACAAAGACGGCGAGGAAGATCGGCAGGAAGTACATGATGGCGTACAAACCGGAACCGGCGCAGATGTGCATACGGTAGGCGGTCTTGAACTTTCCGTTATCAATCGCGTTATCTGCCACATGGGTGAGGACGGCGATGATGGAACGGAACACGATGCCGAGGAGCTGACCCAGGACGGCGACCGGGATGGCGATCGTCATGGCGGTCTCGGCGGAAGCATCGGTCAGGCACGCAAAGGCAGCGGCCACGATGCCGCCCAGGACCATATCGGGCGGAACGGCGGCGCCGACCTGCACCAGGCCCATGGACACGAGCTCGACGGCGGCACCGACGGCAAGACCGGTGGGCACATCGCCCAGCAGCAGACCGACGAGCGTAGCGCCAACGAGGGGCTGCTCGAAGTTAAGACGACCGAGCAGGCGGGAGTCCCACATACAGAACACGCCGACGAGGCCGACGAGCACCGCACTGATGAACGTATTCATACCCTTCTCCTTTCAGTCAGGCAAAAGCCTGGTTGATTACAGCTTGGCGTCGATGTCGACGCTCTGATACGTAGGGGTCTGCTGGACGTAGAGCTTGATGCCCATGTCGAGCAGCTGGTTGACGTCGGCCTTCTGGGTGGCGTCGAAGAAGACGGAGCTGTCCTTGCCGCCAATCTGATCGGCACCGTCGTGGTTGGCGGTGGCGCCCAGGTTGATGGCGTCGAGCTTGTAGCCCTGGCAGAACTGCAGCATCTCGGCAGTGTTGCCAAAGACGAACATGACGCGCTCGCCGAGGGTGTTGAGCTTGTCCATCTTGGCGAGGGCACGCTCGACGGTGAAGACGTTCAGGCGCACGCCCTGGGGCTTGGCCAGCTTAAGAGCACCCTTCTTGATGTCATCGTTGGCGGCAGCGTTGTCGACGACGATGATGCGCTCGGCCTGAACCTTGGTGGTCCAGGTAAAGACGACCTGGCCGTGCAGCAGACGGTAGTCAAGACGTGCGAGGACGATCTTGGCGGGACCGGAGCTGTGACGGGACGTCTTGGCCTTCTTGGCGGGAGCCGCGGCGACCTCGACCGGTGCATTGGGGTTGGTCAGACCGGTGCGGGCCTCGTTGATGAGGGCCGCGAGCTCGGCGCCCTTGACGGGGACGGGGCTCATAGCGAGCGTCAGTGCCAGCGGAATGTTGAAACCGCTGACAACCGTGAACTTCGTGCCGTTCTTGGAAAGCTCGACCATGTTGTTGTTGACCGAGCTGCCGAGCATATCGGTCAACACATAGACGGTGTCGTCCGCGTTGAACGTGGCGATCATAGCCTCAACCTTATTGGTGATGGGCTCCTTGTCGTCGCGAGCAAGCGACACGACGTGGACGTTCGACACGTCGCCGAGAACCATCTCGAGCGTGTCTTTGGCGCCTGCGGCCAGGCCGCCATGAGATGCGAGAATGATCTGATTCATCTTGCCTCCTCCTTTTCGTTATGGTCATTATAACGTCTTATACGTTGCTTATATTGCTAATTAGTATAAAGACCGTTCGCGGGTGAAAATCGACCGTTGACGGGTTTAACGTACTCGAAACGTTTGGCTAGGTAGGCCGGCGCTAGCTGGATAACCCCAGGTCAGACCCTGCGCGCAATCCCCTATCGCACGAAGTACCAGGGGCTTTCCTGTACGGTGGGTTCCAGCGCAATGCCGGTGCGTTCCTTAAACAGATCCATGTCCTGAGATTTTTCGGTCCACCACGCGTTGGGCTTAAAGGTCATGCTCTCAATGACATGACCGACAAACACACTGTTGCGCAGCTTGGAGAAGTCGGTGTTCATAATCAGGATGGACGCGAGCACCAGCACGATGCCCAGGACTTTAATCGCGCCGGCGGGCTCGGCGTAGACACCAATGCCCACCAGTACGGTGACGACCGTCTCGAATGACATTACGACGGGAACTTTCGACGTCTCGAGCCCCATGGACAGACCCTGCATATATAAGACATAGGCCACGGCTGTAGGGATGAGTCCAAAACCAAAGAACAGCAGCAGCAGCTGTGGCGACATTGCCGCGGCGACATCTGGCCACGGAGCCGCGATAGCCGCCATAACCGTACCGCCAAAAACAAGGCCCCAAAACGTGACAGCCAGCGGGTGGACCGTCTTGGTTGCTATCCGGCTAAACACCGCGAGCGACGCGCCACAAAAGCCCGCGATCACGCCCGACGTGACGCCCCAAACCGAAAAATGGAAACCGGAAAGGTCGCCATTGGTCACTGCAAGTACACAGCCACCGATATTAAAAGCGATGGCAACGAGCTTGTTGGGAGTCACATTCTCGCGATAAAGCACGCGGCCGAGCATGACGCCAAACACCGGCGAGGTGTAGAGCAGCACCGAGGCCGTGGACATGCCCACCTCGCCCATGCACTCGTAATAAAGCGTGTTAGCGGTGGCGAGGCCGATAATGCCAAGAAGCGCACAGGGAACAAGCTCTTTAGGACTTGCCTTGAACAGTGCCAGGGGACCCGATGCTTTTCCCTCACGATCGCCTCCCTGGCAACCCATGAACGCCAAGACCGGAGCCATTAAGACGGCACCCGACAACAGGCGAAAGGCCGCCATGCTCTGAGACGAAACACCCATGGCCGAGATGCCGTTTACAAAGATTCCGATGCTGCCCCACATAAGCGCGGCGATCAGCACCAGCACATAGCCCAGATTGCTTTTCTTCAACGCAGCCTCCTCGGTATTGTTTCCAATATGTTTCACACTACGTTATAGTCGTTATATACATTTTTCAAGACATAAATCGGCGAGCGGAAAAATCTGCTCTACCGCTACAACCCATTGGTGCAAAGGGGTCAGGTGGGGGTGCGGACAGAAAGTTGGACCGTGAAGCGGTCCGGACTGGAGGTTCGCAT
>CABSNM010000012.1 GCA_902479065.1 uncultured Collinsella sp. | reverse complement strand
AGCACGCGGCTGTTAACCGCGCTGTTGTAGGTTCGAGTCCTACCCGGGGAGCCAGGTTGTAAAACCCGTCGCTTATGCGGCGGGTTTTTTCATGCCGCGATCGCCTGACGCGAACGTTGTCATATCAACATTTCGTGTCGAGCATGTAATCCCGTGACCCACCACCTCAACATGGCGCGGTCGTTGTAGAATATTGCAATGATTGCTCCCACGAGATGGTGCCGCGAGCACCAGATAAGGAGATTCTTGTGTCTGAGACCATTAACGGCAGCCTGAGCGTCTCGAACGACGTTATTGCCGATATTGCCGGTTATGCCGCGATGACGTGCTATGGCGTCGTCGGTATGGCCGAACAGCTCCAGGGCGCCGAGAGCGTGCGCCTGCTTGCTGGTCAGCGCCTCCGCAAGGGCGTGCTTGTCTCCGCCGACGAGAACGGCCTTACGGTCGATCTTCACGTCGTGCTCGAGAACGGCGTCAACATGAAGTCCGTCTGCCACAATCTTTCGAGCTCCGTTGCCTTTACCCTGCAGCAGATCGCCCAGATCGATCCCGCCAGCCTTAAGATCGGCATTCACATCGACGCGCTCAAGAGCCGTCTGAACTAGCATCCGAAAACGGAGATTCAAATTCCCATGATTGCAAAGACCATTCGCACCTGTTTTCCGATCGCTGCGGCTGCCGTTTCCGACAAGGCCGAGGAGATCAACAAGCTCAACGTCTTCCCCGTACCCGACGGCGACACCGGCACCAACATGTCGCTCACGCTCGCCTCGGTGACTAAGGAGCTTTCCGCCCTTCCCGCCGATGCCGATATGGAGGCCATCGCCGGCGCCATCACCCACGGCTCCCTGATGGGCGCCCGCGGCAACTCCGGCGTCATCACCTCGCAGATTCTGCGCGGCGTGGCCGAGGGCCTCGTCTCCGCCGATGAGCCTATCACGTCCGCCAACATCGCCTTCGCCTTCCGCCGCGCCGTCAAGGTCGCCTTCCAGGCCGTCCGCAAGCCCATCGAGGGCACGATTCTCACGGTCCTGCGAGATGTTTCGACCAAGGCCGACGAGTGCGAAAAGAAGAAGTTCTCGGCCAAGGACGCGCTCGATGCCATCGTCGTCGAGGCCTATCAGTCCGTCGCCCGCACGCCCGACCTGCTGCCCGTTCTGAAGGAGAACGGCGTGGTCGACTCCGGTGCCTTTGGCTTTGCCATCTTCCTTGAGAACTTTGTTGCCGCCGCGCTTGGCCGCAGCACCGTTGTCGAGGATTTCTCCGCCACGTTTGATTCCGCTGGCTCTGCCCGCGACGCGGCCCTTGGTCGCGTTGAGATCGAGGTCAACGACGACTGGGAGGGCTCGGAGTTCCGCTACTGCAACGAGTTCCTCTTTAAGGCCGACGCCCCGTTTGACGAGGACGAGTGCCTTAAGTTCCTGGGCTCCATGGGCGACTGCGAGCTGCTCGTGGGTGCCTACCCCGACTACAAGATCCATGTGCACTCCAACACGCCCAACCTGGTGCTCGAGCACATGCTGCAGCTTGGCCAGATCTACGAGGTCTTTATCCACAACATGGAGATGGAGGCCCACGACCGTACCGCCAAGATTCACGAGGACCAGGAAAAGGCCGCTGAGCCCGCCAAGGCGCTGGGTTTTGTCGCCGTTGCCGCCGGTTCTGGCGAGGCCGACATCCTCAAGTCCCTCGGCGTTGACGTGATCGTTTCGGGTGGCCAGACCATGAACCCCTCGACCGCCGACCTGCTGGGCGCGGTGGACCAGGTCAACGCGACCTCGGTCATCATCCTGCCCAATAACGGCAACATTCGCATGGCTGCCGAGGCCGCAGCCTCTGCCTGCACCGACAAGAAGGTCGCTGTCGTTCCCACCAAGACCGTCCCACAGGCGTTCTCCGCGCTGTTCGCGGTCCTGCCCGATTCCGAGCTCGAGGACGCCGTTGTCGCCATGGTCGACGCCATCAGCGAGGTCCGCGATGGCGAGGTCACCCGTGCCGTGCGCGATTCCAGCGCCTCTGACGGCTCTCCGATTCACTTCGGTGACGTCATGGGTATCATCGCCGGCTCCATCGACGTGGTCGGCTCCGATGTGAAACAGGTCACGCTCGACTGCATCAACCGCATGCAGGAGGAAGAGGAGGGCGACGCGCTGACGATTCTGGCCGGCGAGGAGCTGTCCGATGAGGCCTTCCAGGAGATCGTTGACGCCATCGAGGAGGCTCAGCCCGACCTGGAGATCGACGCCCATCGTGGCGAGCAGCCGCTCTATCCCGTGATCTTCTCGATCGAGTAGGCATCTGCCCATGTCCGAGCTGTGCTCCGTGCCGCGCGTCTCGGAGCGCTTTGCCCAGAGCAATGCGCTCGACGAGGACATCGCGCGACTCAAATATGTTTCGGGTAAACGTGAGGAGGCCCTTCGCCGTCTGGGAATTCGGACGGTGGGGGACCTCCTTCTCCATATCCCTCATCGATATCTCGACTTTACGCGCTCCTGGTCCATTGAGATGGCTCCCATCGGTACCGTGTGCACGATAGTCGCCACGGTCGATCGTGTCGTCCAAAAGCAGCCTCGCCCGCGTATGCAGGTGACTGAGATCTCGCTGGTGGACGAGACAGGCGTGCTGCAAGTCGCCTTTTTCCGTCAGCCCTGGATTGCCCAGCAGTTTAAGCAGGGCGATCGCCTGGCCGTGATGGGTAAGGTCGAGTTTGCCTACGGCTTTAAGCAGATGGCCTCTCCGCATTTCGAAAAACTCGAGGGCGGGCGTGCCGCGGGCACCATCTTGCCGGTCCATTACGTGGGCGATGGCGTGAGCCAGGCGTGGATGCGCCGCATCGTAAGCGGCGCGCTCGAGGTTGTCGGCAATCCCTTCGACCCGATTCCCGCACGCTTGCGCGTCAAGCGCCGTCTGATGAGCAATGCCCGTGCACTGCGCTCAATTCACTTTCCCTCGAGTATGGCCGAGCGCGATATCGCGCGCCGCCGCCTTGCCTATGAGGAGTGCCTCTACCTGCAGCTGGCGCTGCGCTTGCGCAACGACGGCGGCTTGGTCGAAGTCGCTCCCTACGCCCACGCCGCGGGCGAGCATCTGGCGGCGCTCAGGGAAGCCCTGCCGTTTTCGCTGAGCGACGAGCAGGAAGCCGCATTCCAAGACATCCTGCACGACATGTGCGATGGCGGGCGCGTGATGAACCGCCTGCTGCTGGGCGACGTCGGTACCGGCAAGACGGCCGTCGCCGCCTGCGCGCTGGCTGTCGCGGCCGATTCGGGAACTCAGTCCTGCGTTATGGCGCCTACGGGCGTGCTGGCGCGCCAATATGCCGATAAGACCGGTCCCTTGCTCTCGCAGGCTGGCATGTCCTGGGCGCTCCTGACGGGTGCCACGCCGGCGGCCGAGCGCGAGCAGATCCATGCCCAGCTGGAATCGGGCGAGCTCGACGTGCTCTTTGGTACCCATGCGGTCCTTTCGGATGACGTGGCGTTTAAGCACCTGTCGCTTGTCGTCATCGACGAGCAGCACCGCTTTGGTGTGGGCCAGCGCAACGCGCTGCGTGCTAAGGGACCTGGTGCCGACCTGCTCGTTATGACGGCCACGCCTATCCCGCGCACGTTGGCGCTCTCGGTCTACGGCGACCTGGACACGAGCATCATTCGCCATCGACCTGTTCCGGGGGCGGGCGTTACGACGCGCGTGCTCACCGAGTCGAGCCGCGATCTGGCCTACGGCGCCATCTGCGAGGCGCACGAAAAGCGCCAGCAGGCCTATGTGATCTGTCCCCTCGTGGAGCCGAGTGACTCGGCCGATGAGCTCGAAGACATACCCGGTATCGCCCGCGACGACGAGGGCCGCGTGACCGTGCCTGTGCCGCTCCACGATACGGCAACCGAGCTCGAACGGCTGCGCCTGGCGCTGCCGGGACTTACCATTGAGCGCCTTCACGGCCGCATGCCGGCGGGGGATAAGGATTGCGTGATCGATGCCTTCAAGCGCGGAGAGATCGACGTGCTCGTCTCGACCACGGTGGTCGAGGTGGGCGTCGACGTGCCCAACGCCACTGTCATGGTCATCGAGAACGGTGAGCGCTTTGGCTTAGCGGCCCTGCACCAGCTGCGCGGTCGCGTGGGCCGCGGCAGCGTGTCGGGCACCTGCCTGGTCATGACGCACTCCAAGGGCAACGGCGGCGCATCGGCGGCGCAAGACCGTCTTCAGTCGCTCGAAAAGACCTCGGATGGCTTTGCGCTCGCCCAGATGGACCTGCGTCTGCGCCATGAGGGCGAGATCCTGGGTTATCGCCAGCACGGCGGCGTTACCTTGCGCTTTGTGGACCTGGACGCCGACGAGGATCTTATTGAATGGGCCCATTTGGACGCGGTCGAGCTCTTGCGGTATGCTTGCAACCTTGACTCCGTGGCGACGCGTCCCTTGCGCGACGCGGTCGCCACGCGCTATCGACATATCTTTAAGGAGGTCAGCGGAGGATGAGAATCATCGGCGGTGAATGGCGCGGCCGCAAGATCGAAGAGCCGCGCGGGCGCGATGTCACCCGTCCCACGACCGATCGCGTGCGCGAGGCATGTGCATCCATGGTCATGTCGGCGTTCGACTTCGATCTGGACGAGGTCCGCGTGCTGGATGCCTTTGGCGGCTCCGGTGCCCTGGGAATTGAGATGCTCTCGCGTGGCGCCCGCTCGCTCACCACGTTCGAGATCGATCGCAATGCCGCCCGTCTGATCACCAAGAATATCGAGTCGCTGTGCCGCGACCGCTCGCGCTGGCGCGTCGTTACCGGTGATGTGCTGGCGAGCGCCTCGCGCGGCCGCGTGCCGGGTGGTCCTTTTAATCTTGTCCTGCTCGATCCGCCGTATGCCTTTGGCGCCGAGCCGGTCGAGGAGCTGCTGCAGAATCTTTCCCAGCAGGGATTGCTGGCACCCGGGGCCTTTGCCCTGTTTGAGCATGCCGCGGCTGATGCGGGCGCTCATCCAGCTGGTTTTGAGACCGTGCGGGAGAAGCGCTACGGCATTACCTCGGTTGACTTGCTGCGCTGGGTGGCCGAGGACGAGAATGACCATGCTGACGAGAACGAAAATGACGAGGATACGCCTTCGGAGGACACCCATGAATGACACCATCAACCGCGTGATCGTCCCGGGCACCTTCGATCCCATCACCTTTGGCCACATAGACGTGATTCGCCGAGCCCGCCGCATTTTTCCCAGCGTGATTGTCGCCGTGGCCGAGTCGCAGGGTAAAAACGGCGTGGGCACCACCTTTATGCTCGATAAGCGCGTGGCGCTGGCCCGCGAGGCACTCGGTGATATCGATGGCGTCGAGGTCCTGCCCTTTACTGGCCTGCTTGTCGACTTTGCACGTGAGCAGGGGGCAGGTGCCGTCGTTAAGGGCCTGCGCGCCATGACCGACTTCGAGTACGAGCTACAGCAGGCCGACCTCAACTATCGCCTGGATAGCGAGCTGGAGTCCATCTTTGTCATGAGTGCTCCGCAGTATGGCTACATCTCGAGCTCGGTGGTGCGCCAGATTGCGTCGCTTGGGAGCGACGTATCGACGTTTGTGCCGCCCAACGTGGTCGAAGCGCTCAAACATCGCTTTTCGTGACGTTTTTTATTGCCTGGTGGCATGTGGTAAACTAACTCGATGATATGTTACCTATGAAAGGAGACCGGATGCCGGGCGAGAATTTTCCTGGCGACAGGATCGTGAGTCTTGTCGACGAGCTCGAGGGGCTCATCGAAGAGGCTAAGACGCCGTTCGGCAAGAACGCCCAGATGAAGGTTATCGACGCCGACGTCTTCTTTAACATCCTCGATGAGATCCGCATGAGCTATCCCGAGGAGTGGCAGAAGTCCCGCCGTATCCTCAAAGAGCGCGAGGAGCTTATGGCTTCCGCCGCCGCTCAGGCCGATTCCATCATTGCCGATGCTCAGCAGCAGGCGCTCACCATTGCCGGTGAGCAGGAGATCGTCCGTTTAGCCCAGCAGCAGGCCGACGACATCCGCGACCGTGCCCAGCAGTACGAGCGCGAGACGCGCTATGCCGCCGAGGATTACGCCGAGCAGGTCTTTACGCACCTCGAGGAGAACCTTAAGAGCCTGACCGGCACCGTCACCCGTTGCCGTCAGCAGCTCAATGAGGGTGCCGCCCAGCAGAACGGTCAGTGGTAATGGCTGAGTTCCCGAGCGTGACCGTCGATCTTTCCGAGCAGCTCGAGTTTCCTGGAGACTCTTATCCGCTGACCGGCAAGGTCGATGTCGCCACCTACACGGTGGGCGAGAAGGAGTATCAGCTGCAGGACGGCATTGCCTACGACGTGGTCTTTACCAACGCCGGTACCGGTGTTCTGCTCTCGGGCATGGTCCGCGCTCACGCCACCGGCGAGTGTGATCGCTGCCTAGAGCCCGCCTCGTTTGATATCGCAGGCGAGATCGAGGAGTTCTACCTCTTTGAGGAGCCCGAGGACCCAGAGGCTTACGAAGATGGCTACGAGTTGCTGGGCGAGGATCGCATTGTCGATCTGGGCGAGCCCATCAACGACGCGGTCGTCATGGACACGCCGTTCGTTGTCCTGTGCAAGCCCGATTGCCGCGGCCTGTGCCCCACCTGCGGCATCAATCTCAACGTCGAGCAATGCGATTGCGCCGCCAAGGCGGAGGCCGAATGGACCGCTGCCACGGAAAATCCATTTGCAGCATTAAAGAATCTCAAGCTTGACGAGTAAAACTGTGGTAGTATCGCTACTTGCGCGTAATCGCCACACTGGATAGTTCATAAGGAAGGTCACTATGCCCGTACCTAAACAAAAGCAGGGTCGTATCCGCACCCATACCCGTCGTTCCGCCAACATGAAGATCTCGGCTGCGGCTCAGTCCACGTGCCCCCGTTGCGGCGCTGTTAAGCTCCCGCACCACGTGTGCCCCAGCTGCGGTTTCTACAAGGACCGCGAGGTTATCGTTACCGAGTAACTGTATACTCTGGATGCGATGCCGTTCCAACTGGAACCACAATGGCCGGCTCAATGAGTCGGCCATTTTTTTATAAGGAGCATATGAAATGAGTAACGTTCGCGTTTGTGTAGACGTTGTGGGCGGAGACGAGAAGCCCCAGGTTGTTCTCGATGGTATCGAGGCTGCGCTTGCGGCAGATCCCGAGATCGAGGTCTTGGCCGTCGGTCCCGCCGAAATCGTCAACCCCTTTGCCGCAGCGCATGCCCGCGTGGAGGCCTTGGAGGCCCCCGATGTCATCAGCATGGAGGACGATCCCATCCGCGCCGTGATGACCAAGCGCAAGTCCTCGATCGTGCTTGCGTGCCGTGCCATTAAGAAGGGCAATGCGGACGCGTTTTTCTCGGCCGGCTCGACCGGTGCCATGACCGCTGCCGCCACGGCCTACGTCACGCCGTTTAGGTATTTGGCAGAGGGCAAGAAGCAGCCGGTGCGTCCGTGCCTAACCAACGCGCTGCCCAATCGCGCCGGTGGCCTGACGGTGCTGTGCGATATGGGTGCCAATCCCGATGTCACGGTGGACGACATGGTGCGTTTCGCCCAGATGGGCGCTGCCTATGCTCGCGTGGTTTTGGGCATCGGGCATCCCCGCGTGGGCCTGCTTGCCAACGGCACCGAGGACGAGAAGGGCTCCAACTTTACCAAGGCGTGCTTCCCGGCCATGAAGGCCGCGGTTCCCGGCTTTGTGGGCAACTGCGAGGGCACCGATCTTACGTCGGGCAATTTTGACGTCGTGGTCGCCGACGGCATGTCGGGCAACATTGCGCTCAAGGCCACCGAGGGCGCTGCCAAGTTTTTGCTGCAGGAGCTCAAGGGTGCCTTTATGTCTTCGCTCGGCACCAAGATCGCCGCGCTGCTCATCAAAAAGCAGATGCGCGAGATCAAAGCCAAGCTTTCGGGCGATGCCAAGGGCGGCGCGATCCTGCTGGGCCTGCGCGGTGTCGTGTTGATCGGCCACGGTGCCACGTCGGTCGATGCCGTCAAGAACGGTACGCTTGCCGCGGCCCAGGCCGTACGTGCCGGGCTTGTCCAAGACGTTGCTAATTCCATGGACGGTATCGTTTTATAAAGGCCCCGTTACGTGGCTCAACCTGTACCGCGTGGGGTAGAATCGGAGCCGTATTACAACGCGGCTCCGATTGCCGTGTTGTGTTGTGTTCCATGACATACGAGAGGAAGCGCTATGGATCGCTCCGAAATCTTCGATAAGATCGCCGAAGTCGCCGCTGACGTGCTGGGTGTCGATGTCGCCGACATTAGCGACGAGACCACTTTTGACGATCTCGATGCCGATTCGCTCGAGCGTCTGCAGCTGGTGACGGCCATCGAGGACGAGTTCGACCTCGAAATCGATGACGAGACCCTGCTGTCGCTCAACTCTGTCGCCGACGCTGTCGACGCGATCGAAAACGCCAAGGAGGCCTAAGTCTTGGCTTTGTCTGAACGACTCACACGCGCCCAGGAGATCCTGGGCCATGAGTTCAATAACAAGGTGCTGCTGCGTGCGGCGCTCACACATCCCTCGGCCGTTGAGGGACAGCCGGTCTCTGCCAGCTATGAGCGCCTTGAGTTTTTGGGCGATTCCATTTTGGGGGCCGTGGTGGCCCGTTCGCTCTTTGAGTCCTATCCCGAGTTTGACGAGGGCAAGCTCACGCGCCTAAAGGTATCTCTTGTCTCGGGCGCCACGCTGTCCGAGGTGTCGCACGAGCTGGGTATCGACGACATCATCATTTTTGGTGCCTCCGAGACCGGTACCGGCGCCCGTGGCCTGCACTCGGCGCTCGAGAACGTCTATGAGTCGCTCGTGGGCGCGCTGTATCTGGATGCCGGTTGGGATGCGGCGGCGGAGTTTATCCATCGTACGCTCAAGCCGCACCTGGCCACCGAGCGTGCCGAGCACCCCGCGAACCCCAAGTCGTTCTTGCAGGAGTGCGTGCAGGCAGACGGCCACGAGCCTCCCGCGTATAAGCTGGTCGGCTCCGAGGGCCCCGCGCATGCGCCCACCTTTACCGCTGTGGTGCTCATCGACGGTATTCGCCAGGGTCGCGGCACCGGTTCCTCCAAGAAGGAGGCCGAGGGAGCCGCTGCGCTCGAGGCGCTCGACCGCATGGGCTACACCACCAACGGCGTGATTCTTAACAAGAAGCCTGTTTAAGCGAGGAACCGTGTATCTCAAGTCCCTCACGCTCAAAGGGTTCAAGTCGTTTGCCGACCGCGCCCATATGTCATTTGAGCCGGGCCTGACCGTCATCGTCGGTCCCAACGGCTCGGGAAAATCGAACATCTCCGACTCGATTCTGTGGGTCCTGGGCGAGCAGAGCGCCAAGCAGCTGCGCGGCCAGGCCATGGAGGATGTCATCTTCTCGGGCTCGTCGGCGCGCAAGCCGGTGGGTGTCGCCGAGGTCACGCTGGTGCTCGATAACTCGGACCATATGCTTCCCGTTGACTTTGACGAGGTCGCCATCACCCGCCGTATGTATCGTTCGGGCGAAAGCGAGTACCTCATCAACTCGAGCCCGTGCCGCCTGATGGACATTCAGGACATCCTGCACGATTCGGGCCTGGGTAAGGATACGCATTCCATCATTAGCCAGGGCAAGCTCGATGCCATTTTGCAGAGCCGCCCCGAGGAGCGCCGCGCGCTTATTGAGGAGGCTGCCGGCATCTCCAAGCACAAGCGCCGCAAGGAGCGTGCGCTCAAAAAGATTAAATCGATGGACGAGCATCTGACCCGTGCCCGCGACATCAATAAGGAGATCGCCCGTCAGCTGCGGCCGCTGGAGCGTCAGGTTGATCGCGCGCGCAAGTACAAAGAGCTGTCCTCGCGCGCGAACGAGCTTACGCAGATGCTGGCCGTCGACGAGCTTCGTTCGCTGCAGTCGCAGTGGAACGACCTGGAGAGCCGCTCCAAGGAGGGCGCTGCCGAGCTTGAGCTTGCGCAGTACCGCTTGGGCGAAAAGGAGCGCGAGCTTGAGAAGCTCCAGGTCATGCTCGAGGAAAAGGGCCTGTTTGTGGGCGATTTGGGCGAGCAGCGCCGCCATATGCAAGACGTGGTCGGCCGCATTAACTCCGATATGCGCCTGCTCGAGGAAAAAGGCCACAACATGGTGTCGCGCCTGTCCGACATGCGCGGCCAGATCTCGAGCTCCGAGCATCAGCGGCGTCGCGTGGTCGAGGAGCTCGAGGATGCGCGTGCCCAGCTTGAGGAAGTGACCGGTGCGCATATGCAGGCCCAGGACGACGTTGACGCCGCCGGACCTGCCGCCGCCGAGCTCCACGAGCGTCGCGTTGCGCTCGACAATCAGATTTCGCGGCTCACGCGCGAGCAGCGCGATGTGCAGCGTGTGGCCGATAACGCCGCGCTCGAGCTCGCCAAGGTGAAGGACTCGCTGAGCAATGCTGAGGTCGAGGACAACATGTACGCCTCGCGCCTGGAGCAGATCGACGAACAGCTCGAGGAGGTCACGGCATCGCTTGATAGCCGCCGCAACCGTGGTGAGGAGCTCGAAGGCGCGCTCGATCAGGCTCGCCAAGCCCAGGTCGACGCGCGCGAGGCTACCGAGGTCGCCCGTGCGGCGTTGAAGGACCTGCGTAATCGCGAGAGCGAGGCACGCAACAAGCTGTCCGAGGTGCGCTCGGAGCTTGCCAGCCAAAAGAAGCTCGATGCCCGCATGGCCGACAGCTCGCCGCTGGTGAGCCGTCTGATGGGCGCGCTGGGCGATGATGTCTCGGGTCGTCTGGGAGATGTGCTCGAGGCTCCTCGTGAGCTTGAGGGCTTGGTCGAGCAGCTGCTTGCCGGCGATATCGATGCCCTGCTGTTTGATGACGCCGCCACGCTTGAGCGTGCCGGTCGTGCGGCTCTGGACCAAAAGAAGGCCTCGGGCGAGGCACTGCTGGTGGCGCGCGGCGTAAGCGGCGGTGCTGCTGCCAAGGGCGCTGCCGGTTCGCGTCTGGTCGATCGCCTGTCCGTGCGTGCCGATTATGGCCCGGTTGTCGAGGCCCTGCTCGGCGGCTATTACGTGGTCGATGACTTGGCTGCCGCACTGGCGGCACCAGTCGTTGACGGTGTGACCTACGTGACGCCCGATGGCGCCCGCGTGAGCTGTGGCGGCCTGGTGCGCGTGGGGCTCGATGCCGGCGAGGCCTCGGGTGCCCTAGAGCGCAAGCGTCGTATTCGTGAGCTGGAGGGCCTGGAGCCCGATCTGGCTGCAGTGTTTGAACATGTGTCGGATCAGGTCGTCGAGGCCAATGCGGCCGTCGAGGAGGCGCGTGCCGCCGAGGGCGATGCCGCCGGCGGGATCGCCCGTCTTGAGGGCGAGCGCCGCTCGCTGCTCTCCGAGATCGGCCGCCTGGAGCAAAGTGCCAACAATGCCGAGGTCGAGCGCGTGCGCATCTCCAAGCGCCGCGAGCAGGCCGCCGAGGCTGTTCGCGCTGCGCGCCCGCGTGTTGACGAGCTCACCCGTTCGCGCGACGAGGCCCGTGCGCAGGCAAGCGACCTGGGTCTCCAGATTGCCGAAGCCAATGACGAGCTCGATCGCGTCCGCCGTGACGATTCCGAGGCAGCCGGCAAGCTCGCCGATGCCAAGGTCCGCCTGGCCCAGACGAGCGAGCGTCTGCGTTCGCTGAAGGGCCGCGTGCCCGATCTGGAGCATCGCCTAGAGGGCATCGACCGTCGTATCCGCGGAACGCGCCAGGCTTCGCGCTCACTCGAGCTGTTGCGCCTGCGCGTCGACCCCATGCACGAGCGCTATTCGGCCCTGCTGGAGCGCGCGTCGGATTGGGCCGCGCGTCTGCGTGACCAGGCTTCGCTCGAGGAGGCGGATTCGGCCTCGCTCAAGAAGACCATCGAAGACGCCAAGGCCGAGGTCTCCCGCGCCAAGGAGCGGGTCGATGCCGCCACCGCGACGCAAAACGAGTTCAAGGTCGCACGCGGCAAGCTCGAGGTGCAGGTGGAGGCTGCCATCAAGGCCATCACCGCCGATGGCACCACGGTGCTCGAGGAAGCGCTCATGCTTCCCGCGCCTACCGACCGCGACGCCGCCGAGCGCGAGCTCAACCAGCTCGTGCGCCAGATCAACAACCTGGGCCCTGTGAACCAGGTTGCCATGGAGGAGTACGAGCAGCTTAAGCGTCGCGCCGATTACATCGAGGAGCAACTGGCCGATTTGGAGAGCGCGCGTAAGGCGCTCACCAAGATTACCGTTGCCATCGACCGTAAGATGCGCAAAGCCTTCCTGGTGACCTTTGAGAAGGTCGATGCGAACTTCCGCGAGATCTTCGCCATGCTGTTCCCGGGCGGCCAGGCACATCTGGAGATGACCGACCCCGAGCATCCGGCCGAGACGGGCATCGAGGTCGTGGCGCAGCCGCGCGGCAAGCGCATCACCAAGATGATGCTCATGTCGGGCGGCGAGAAGAGCCTGACGGCGCTCGCTCTGCTCTTTGCCGTGTATCGCACGCGCACGGTGCCGTTCTATGTGCTGGATGAGGTCGAGGCGGCGCTCGACGACGCTAACCTGTCCAAGCTCATCGGCGCACTCGACGTGCTGCGTTCCGATACGCAGCTCTTGGTTATCTCGCATCAGCGCCGTACTATGGAGGACGCTGACGTCCTCTACGGCGTCTCGATGCAAGCCGACGGCGTCAGTCGCGTCGTCTCGCAAAAACTCGATCGCGAAACCGGAAAGGTCGTGAACGCATAATGGGATTCTTCGATGCTCTCTCGCGCGGACTCGAGCGCAGCCGTGAGGCCCTCAACGAAGTCTTTTACTTTGGCGGCGAGGTCGACGAGGATTTTTGGGAGGACCTTGAGGACACCCTCGTCATGGGTGACATGGGTGCCGAGGTCGCGATCAAGGTCTCCGATGACCTGCGCGATGCCGCGGCCAAGAAAAACCTCAAGACCGCCCCGCAGCTTCGCCGCGCTCTGGCCGAGCAGCTCGAGGGCCATTTTGTGCCTGTTGAGTGCGACCCGTTTTCCGATACGCCAAGCTGCGTGCTGTTTGTCGGCATCAACGGTGCCGGCAAGACCACCACGGTCGGCAAGATTGCGAGCGCCATGGCCGCCCGCGGCAAGAACGTGGTGATCGGTTCGGCCGACACCTTCCGCGCCGCCGCCATCGAGCAGCTCGATGTGTGGGGCCAGCGTGCCGGCGTACCGGTCATCAAGCGCGACCGCGGCTCCGACCCGGCGAGCGTTTGCTACGACGTGCTCGACGAGGCCGACAAGCGCGGCAGCGACCTGGTACTTATCGACACCGCCGGTCGTCTGCACACGAGCCCCGAGCTCATGCGCGAGCTTGCCAAGGTGGTCAACGTGACGCGTAAGCGCGCCGCCAATATGGCCGCCGGCCCCATGCCCGTCTCGGTCGTCCTCGTGATCGATGCCGCGACGGGCCAAAACGGTCTGAACCAGGCGCTCGAGTTTAACGAGGCGCTGGGCCTGGACGGTATTATCATGACTAAGCTCGACGGCACGGCTAAGGGTGGCATCGCCATGGCTGTGGCCGAGAAGCTCAAGCTCCCGATCCTGCGCGTGGGCGTGGGCGAGCAGGTTGATGACCTGCAGGAGTTCAATGCCAAAGATTTCTGCCGCGCCCTGGTGGGCGAGTCCAACTAAGGAGTGACTAGTGTTTGATTCTCTGAGCGATCGCCTCAACGACACATTTGACCGCCTGCGTGGCAAGGGTAAGCTGACCGAGGCCGATATTACTTCTGCCATGCGCGACATTCGCATGGCGCTGCTCGAGGCCGACGTCAACTTCAAGGTCGTCAAGGAGTTCGTCGCCAAGACCAAGGAGCGCTGCATGACCGCCGAGGTCATGGAGTCGCTGTCGCCGGCGCAAAACGTCGTCAAGATCGTGCTCGACGAGCTCACCGAGATGCTCGGCTCCACCGAGAGCAAGCTCGTCTTTAGCAACCGCATTCCCAATGTCATCATGCTCGTGGGCCTTCAGGGCTCCGGTAAAACCACGGCAGCTGTAAAGCTGGCCTACCTGCTCAAGAAGCAGGGCCGCTCGCCGCTGCTCGCCGCGTGCGACGTCTACCGTCCCGCCGCCGCCGACCAGCTGGCCACGCTCGGTGGAGAGATCGGCGTACCGGTCTTCCGTGGTGACGGCGAGCACCCGGTTGATATCGCCAAGGGCGCCATCCAGGAGGCCGTCGACCACCTGCGCGACGTGGTCATCGTCGATACCGCCGGTCGTCTGCAGATCGACGAGCAGATGATGCAGGAGGCCGTGGACATCAAGAAGGCCGTCAAGCCCGATCAAGTGCTGATGGTCGTCGATGCCATGACCGGCCAGGATATCGTCAACGTCGTCTCGACCTTTGCCGAGCGCACCGACTTTGATGGCGTGATCATCTCCAAGCTCGACGGCGACGCCCGTGGCGGCGGCGCGCTTTCCGTGCGCCAGGTGACCGGCAAGCCCATCAAGTTCGTGAGCATGGGCGAGAAGCCCGATTCGCTGGAGCCGTTCTACCCCGACCGCATGGCCAAGCGCATCTTGGGCATGGGCGACGTCGTCGGCATCATCGAGAAGGCCCAGGAGGCGGCCGACGCCGAACAGCTCGAGGCTGCCGAGCGCATGCTGCGCGAGGGCTTTACCATGAACGACATGCTCGACCAGATGAAGGCCGTCAAGAAGATGGGCGGCATGAAGGGTATCCTGGGTATGCTTCCCGGCGGTCAGCGCGCGCTCAACCAGATGGGCGGCAACCTGGACGAGGGCATCTTCGACAAGAACGAGGCCATCATCATGTCGATGACCAAGGAGGAGCGCCTGCGTCCCTCTATTATCAACGGCCAGCGTCGCGCCCGCATCGCCAAGGGCGCCGGCGTGACCCCCACCGAGGTCAATAGCCTTATGAAGCAGTGGGGTGAGATGAACAAGATGATGGGCCGCATGCGCACGATGGCCAATCAGGCGCAAGCCGGCGGTAAGAAGGGCAAAAAGGGTAAGAAGGGCAAAAAGATGCGCATGCCCAATATTCCCGGCCTGGATGCCATGGGTCTGGGCGGCATGGGCGGTCTGGGCGGCCTGGGAACGGGCGGTCCTAAGTCCGATATGGACCTGCTGCGCCAGATGGAAGCTCAGATGCGCAATAAGAAATAGGACTGTAATTCCAGCTTGATACGGCAAAGGCCACTCGGAAGCTACCGGGTGGCCTTTGTTGTTGGCTTTGATTGTTGGGTTGCGTTTAGCGTCGCGCCCCGAGCTTGCGGTGCCGTGCCGCTAGTGGCAGCCGCAGCCCTCGTGCCCATCATGGCCGTGATGGCCGTGGCAGCCGCAGGACTCGCCATGCTCGTGGGTGTGCTCGTGGTCATGGCCGTGGCAGTCGCAGGTGGCCTCGCCGGTCTGCGCGAGCGTGCCGGCAATGAGTGTCTCGACGCAGGCGTCGCAGTTGCCCTGGGCGCCCGCATAGACCGTGATGCCAGCCTGGGTGAGCGCGTTGATGGCGCCGCCGCCGATACCGCCGCAGATGAGCGTGTCAACGCCACCGTTGGCAAGCAGACCCGCCAGGGCGCCGTGACCGGTGCCGCCGGTGCCTACGACCTGCTCGTTGAGCACCTTGTCATCCTGGATGTCGTAGATCTTGAACTGCTCGCTGCGGCCAAAGTGCATAAAGATGTTGCCGTTGTCGTACGTCGTTGCCACCCTCATGGTGTCGACCTCCTTTGCTGGCCATGCGGCCGTCGTCGTGTTAATGGGGGAGTACGCGATGCTGCCGCCTTCGATGCTGAGTGCCCGTCCATTGACCAGTGCGTTTGCCACCTTGCGATGTGCGCGGCTGCAGATGGCCGCCACGGTGGCACGAGCGATACCCATGTGCTGGGCGACTGCCTCCTGATTGAGGCCTTCCAGGTCGCATAACCGCAGGACTTCGAGCTCGTCGATTGTCATGTCGATGGCGTCTCCGCTGGCAAGGCCGTCGGGGGTAAAGCCGCGATATTCGGGAATGATCCCAACGCGGCGCAATTTTTCGCGTCTTCCTGCCATACGCTCTCCAAATCTGACATATGTCAACAATAGAATAGCGAACGTGCGGATTTGCGCAAGGTATTTCTGGCATATGTCAGAAAGTGAGGGCTTATGTTTGGGCTGTGGGGCCGCGTGCGCCTGGGCTACAATGAATCTCGCTTATAGGCGACTGACAGGAGGGTCAATGAGCAAGGCTGATCAACAGTTTGTAGCCATGTGCCGCGATATTTTGGACCATGGCACCACCACCGAGGGGCAAAAGGTCCGACCGGTGTGGGAGGATGGCACCCCTGCCTATACCATTAAAAACTTTGGCGTTACGGCACGTTACGACCTGCGCGAGGAGTTCCCCGCGCTCACGCTGCGTCGCACGGCGCTTAAATCTGCCATGGACGAGATCTTGTGGATCTATCAAAAGAAGTCCAATAACGTCCATGACCTCAACAGCCATATTTGGGATGAGTGGGCCGACGAGACCGGTTCCATCGGCAAGGCATACGGGTACCAGATTGGCCAGAAGAGCCATTATGCCGAGGGCGACTTTGACCAGATGGACCGTGTGCTGTACGACCTTAAGCACACGCCGTACAGCCGCCGCATCATGACCAACACGTACGTGTTTAGCGACCTGTCCGAGATGCACCTGTATCCGTGCGCCTACAGTGTGACCTATAACGTCACACAGCGTCCGCAGGACGAAAAGCCCACGCTCAACATGATTCTCAACCAGCGCAGCCAAGACATTTTGGCCGCGAATAACTGGAACGTGTGCCAGTACGCCATCTTGCTGATGATGGTCGCGCAGTCGGTCGATATGATTCCCGGTGAGCTACTGCATGTGATTGCCGATGCCCACATTTACGACCGTCATGTCGATATCGTCCGCGAGCTTATCGAGCGTCCGCAGTTTGCGGCGCCCAAGGTAACGCTTAACCCCGACGTGCACGATTTCTACGCGTTTACGACCGATGACCTGATCGTCGAGGGCTACGAGCACGGCCCGCAGGTCAAGAACATTCCCATTGCGGTGTAGGTGGCGCTCATGACGTGTAAGCTTTCTGCCATCGTCGCTGTGTGTGACGACTGGGGCATTGGGTGCGAGGGCGACATGGTGGTGTCCAATCGCGCCGACATGCGCCATTTTGTGGCCTGCACCAAGGGTTGCCCGGTCATCATGGGGCGCAAGACACTGCTGAGTTTTCCCGGCGGGCGTCCGCTCAAGAACCGCCGCAATATCGTGCTTACCCGCGACGAGGATTTTGTGGTCGAGGGCGTCGACGTGGTGCATAGCATCGACGAGGCTCTCGCCGCGGTTGCCGAAGAGCCCGTTGCCTGGGTGATTGGCGGTGGCGATGTCTATCGGCAATTTTTGCCGTACTGCGTCGAGGCCGAGGTCACGCATAACCATTGCACCCATGCCGTGGACACGTACTTTCCTGACTTGGACGCTGATCCTGCGTGGGAAGTTGCGCGGCGCGAAGGGGTTGCCACGATTGCCTCGGGCGAGGGCGATGAGGGCGTCGATTATGAGTTCGTGACGTATCGTCGCGTTGAGGCGTAAATCGCCTGGCGTGAACGGTATCATCGGGTTGATGGAATGCATGGGGCGGCGCTTGGCGTCGCCTCGTTTGGTATAGATGTGCTGTAAAGAAGGGTGCGGGCTGGCTGCCATGACTGATGCCGTTGAGGTTCTGCGAATTGATTCGCTCGAGGACGAGCGGCTCGATGCCTACGTGCGACTGACCGAGCGCGAGCTGCGCTGCGTGCTGGAGCCGCAAAAGGGCATCTTTATCGCCGAGAGTGCCAAGGTTATCGAGCGCGCGGTGCGTGCCGGTTACCAGCCGGTGAGCTTTCTTTTGGGTGAGCGCTGGCTCGACCAGATGATGCCGCTGTTTGAGCGCCTGGTTGTGCGCGAGGGCGCCGGCCCGGTTCCTGTGTTCGTGGCCTCCATGGAGCTCATGGAGCAGTTGACGGGCTTCAATGTGACGCGCGGTGCGCTCGCGGCGTTCCGTCGGCCCCGACAGATTCCGGTTGATGAGTTCTTGGGCGGCGTCGTCGAGACGGCGGGTGAGCGACCGGTGCGCGTATGCGTGCTCGAGGGTATTGTCGACCACACGAACGTGGGCGCGATTTTCCGCTCGGCCGCCGCACTCAATGTCGACGGCATTCTGGTGAGCCCTACTTGTTGTGACCCGCTGTACCGTCGCTCGGCCCGCGTGAGCATGGGAACCGTGTTTCAGGTGCCGTGGACGCGTATTGGCAGTGAGGCGCGCGTGTGGCCGCATGACGGGTTGGCGGCGCTGCACGATGCCGGTTTTTCGTGTGCCGCCATGGCGTTGACGGACGATTCGGTGTCGCTGGACGATCCCGCGCTACAGGAGATTGACCGCCTGGCAATCTTTATGGGCACCGAGGGTGCCGGCCTGGGCGCCAAGACCATCTCGGGCTGTGACCGAGCCGTGCGCATTCCGATGGCGCACGGGGTCGATTCGCTCAACGTGGCCGCGGCGAGTGCCGTCGCCTTTTGGCAGCTGTGCCCGCACTTGAGCAATGAGTATCACTACCAGCCAGGTTTGTATCACTAGGCAGATAGTTCGCACCGGGCTCTGATTCGGGGCGTTTCGGTCGACGCCGGTCGGTGCTAAGCTGATGTCGGCTTTGGTCTTAAATCGCTGTTTTGCTGTTTAATGTACGCTGGTGGGGAGGGCGTGTGGCTAAGAAATCTACGGCTATCGATGTAACGCAGGGTGTCATTTGGCAGCAGCTGCTTTCGCTGTGCGTTCCCATCTTTTTTAGTTCGTTTTTTCAGCAGGCTTACACGCTTATCGGTACGTATATCGTCGGCCAGTTTGGCGGCAAGCTCGCACTGGGTGGCATTCAAGCCACGATGGTGCTCACCGAGCTCTGCATTGGCTTTTGCGTTGGCGTCGGCGCCGGATGCGCGGTTATTACCGGTCAGTATTTTGGCCAGCACGATGATGAGCGACTGAGTCGTTCGGTCCATACGGCCATGACGCTCGCGCTGGTGGGCGGAATCATTTTCTCGATTCTTGGCATAGTGTTCGTTGAGCCCATGCTGGTACTTATGAACACACCTCATGAATTATTGGCCGAGGGCGTGGCCTATGCTCGTTGCTATTTTGCCGCCATGGTTGCGGCGCTGCTGCTCAATATGGGAACGGCACTGCTGCGCGCCGTGGGCGACACGCGCGGACCTGCTGTGATCATCGCTTCCGGCTGCCTTGTCAATGCGGTGCTGGATGTGATCTTCGTTGCCGTGCTTCATATGGAGGCTCTGGGCTGCGGCATCGCGGTGGCGCTGACCATTTGCTCCAACGCCACGTTGATCGTGATTCGCATGATGCACGCACCGGGTGCGTGGCGGCTTTCGCTGTCCAAACTCGGCGTTGATCCGGGCATTTGTAAGAGCATGATCTCATGTGGTCTGCCGCTTGGCTTTCAGTCTGCTGCGTATTCGATTTCCAACGTTTTGATTCAGGTGTCGGTCAACTCGTTTGGTGCCGATGTCACCACGGCGTGGGGTCTTTCGGGCCGCTTAGATGGCATTGTCTGGATGGTTACCGAGGCGCTCGGCGTTTCGATCACCACGTTCTCGGCACAGAACTTTGGCGCGCGCAACTACGAGCGCATGCGCAAGGGCTACCATACGTCGCTCGTGCTGTCGTTTATGCTCATTGGTGGCCTGTCTGCCGTGTTGCTGGTGTTCTCGGGTCCTCTGTCGCGTCTGTTTGTCGACGATGCTTCGATTTCGGCGTACACCACGACGATCCTTCGTTTTATCGCGCCGTTCTACGCGATCTTCTCGATTATCGAAAACGCGTCGGGCTCCATTCGCGGTGCCGGCGTGAGCTTGCAGCCCATGCTGCTCACGATTTTTGGCACTGTCGTGCTCAGGGTGATCTGGGTGTTTGCGATCATGCCGTTTGATCCGTCGCTTGAGCACCTGCTGCTGGTTTACCCTGTAACTTGGCTCATCACGGCCACGATGTTTACCATCTACCACCACAGCGGCAACTGGCTCGGCCGCGCCGCTGCCCAATGATCCCTTGGGGACGGAGGAAAACGGATCATTGCTCTCTGTCGTGATGTCGATGATCTGTTTTCCTCCGTCCCCTTTGGATCAATTAGTATTCGATGCCTTGGCGGGCTAGGAGGCCTTCGTCGAAGTAGTGTTTGACGGGGCGCATTTCGGTGACTAGGTCCGCGAGGTCGGCCAGCGGCAACAGGCCGCGGCCGGTGAGCACGAGCTCCGTGGTGGCAGGCTTTATCGCGATCAGCGCTTCGACATCCTCGCGCGTCACGAAGCCGCGGCGCATGGCCTCGCCGAGTTCGTCCAAAATCAGAACGTCGACCTGTGAGATCTGCTCGTGTGCAAGCTCCACGATCTGTGCGGCACAGGCTTCCGGCGTGTCGCGGTCGGCTTGTACGATGCGTAGCCCCAGGCGCGGCGCGGCATCGTGTTCGGCGCAGTGCAGTTTCTTTGCAAACTGCAGCATAAGTACGTTGAGGCCAAATCCCGTGGCGCGCATCGCCAGTCCCAGCGCGGCCGTGGTTTTGCCCTTGCCGTCGCCCGTACAGATCTGAACCTTGCCGACTTCAAGTGATGCCATCTCTGTCCTTTCGTGCCCGGCGTCGGTTTATCGCCGTCCGGGTTGGGTATTCTAGATAGCATTATCAACCCCAGTAGATGGAGTTCAAGCAGATGGAGATGGATGACAACAAACGTAGACGGAATATGATCCTCTACGTGCTCATCGCCTTCGTCGTCTACCTCGTGCTCTCGACCGTTCTGTTCCCCAACATCGGTCACACGCAGCAGATTACGAAGACCGATTACTCGACGTTTGTCAAAGCGCTCGATAAGAAGAGTGTCGACAAGGTCGAGTACAACACGGACGATTACTCGATTTATTACACCAAGAAGGGCGAGGACGAGAACATCGCCTACAAGACGACCGGTGTGCCGAATGACGCGGGCTTTACCGATCGAGTGCTTGAATCTGGCGCCTCGCTTGAGTCGGTCGTTCCCGATAAAAACTCGGGTCTGATGACCTACTACCTGCTCACGCTCATCCTCCCCATGGCGATTTTCTTCCTCATCGGTTGGTGGCTCAACCGTCGTATGAAGAAGGCTATGGGCGATGACGGTCCGTCGATGAACTTTGGCGGCGGTGGCTTTGGCGGCGGCGGACTGGGTAAGTCCGGCGCTCGCGTTATCGCCTCCAAAGATGTGGGCGTGACCTTTAAGGATGTTGCAGGCCAGGAAGAGGCCAAGGAATCTCTTAAGGAGGTCGTCGACTTTCTGGAGAAGCCGCAGCGCTACGAGGAAATTGGCGCCAAGCTGCCGCGCGGTGCTCTCCTTGTTGGCCCTCCGGGCACCGGTAAGACCCTGCTCGCCAAGGCCGTTGCCGGCGAGGCGGGCGTTCCGTTCTTTAGCATTTCGGGCTCTGAGTTTGTCGAGATGTTTGTCGGCCGCGGCGCCGCCAAGGTGCGCGACCTGTTTAAACAGGCCAAGGAAAAGGCCCCCTGCATCGTATTTATCGATGAGATCGATACCATCGGCAAAAAGCGTGACGGCGGCGGCTTTAGTGGCAACGACGAGCGCGAGCAGACGCTCAACCAGCTGCTGACCGAGATGGACGGCTTCGATAACCACAAGGGCATCGTCGTCCTCGCTGCCACCAACCGTCCTGACAGCCTTGACCCGGCCCTGCTGCGCCCCGGCCGCTTTGACCGCCGCATTCCCGTTGAGCTGCCCGACCTGACCGGCCGCAAGAACATCCTCGAGCTGCATGCGAAGAGCGTGAAGACGCAGCCGCCGATCGACCTGACCGCGATTGCCCGCGCCACGCCCGGCGCTTCGGGTGCCGACTTGGCCAACATCATCAACGAGGGCGCCCTACGTGCGGTCCGCGAGGGCCGCAAGCGCGCAACCCAGGACGATTTTGAGGAGTCGGTGGAGGTCGTCATCGCCGGCCAACAGCGTAAGTCCACGGTGCTGTCCGACCACGAGAAGCAGGTCGTGTCCTACCACGAGATCGGCCATGCCATCGTTGCCGCTCGCCAGAAGGGCTCTGCGCCGGTTACCAAGATCACTATCGTGCCGCGCACGAGCGGCGCTCTGGGCTACACCATGCAGGTCGAGGAGGACGAACGCTTCCTGACGACGCGCCAGGAGGTCCTGGACAAGCTCGCCGTCTACTGCGGTGGACGTGCCGCCGAGGAGCTCATCTTTGGTGAGATGACGACCGGCGCGGCCAACGATATCGAGCAGGCCACCAAGCTCGCCCGTAACATGGTGACGCGCTTTGGTATGTCCGATGAGTTTGGCATGATGGCGCTCGGTACCGTTCAGAATGCGTACCTCAACCAGGACACGTCGCTCACCTGCGCCCCCGGCACGGCCGAGCGCGTGGACGCGATTGTCGCCAAGCTGATCGAGGACGCGCATGACCGCGCTCTGCAGATCCTGAAGGAGAACAAGTTTAAGCTTCACGAGCTGGCTCGTTATCTGTACAAGAAGGAGACGATTACGGGCGAGGAGTTCATGAATCTCCTCACGCGCGAAAATCCGCTGATGCCAAAGCAACAGTAAGACTCGTTGCGTAGTGTCAATCGCCCCGTTTGAGTGTCTATCTCAAATGGGGCGATTTGCGTGGGAGGGATATGTATGAAGATCGTGGTGAGTGCCTGCTTGATGGGCGAGAGCTGCAAGTATAACGGGCTCGACAACTACCACCGCGCGTTGGTCGAGGCTTGCGAGCGCACGGGGATCGAGGTTCTCCTCGTGTGCCCTGAGGTCTTTGGCGGCCTGCCCACGCCGCGCATGCCGTCCGAGATTGTGGACGGAGAGGTTCGTACTTGTGAGGGCATCTCGGTCGATCGCGAGTTTCGCCTGGGCGCCCAACGAGCGCTCGACATGTGCGAACAGGCGGGCGGCCCGTCTGAGATCGTTGCGTGCATTTTGCAGGACCGCAGCCCCTCGTGCGGCGCGGGCCGCATCTACGACGGCACCTTTAGCGGTACGCTCACCGCGGGTAACGGCGTTTTCGTCGATCTGCTCCTGCGCAATGGGTACCGTGTGATCGCGGCGAGTGAATTCGATTCCAGCATACTGGAGCAATAAAAAACCACCACAAGGGTGCTGTCCCCTTGTGGTGGTTTTGGGCTTGGCCTAGAGCGTGTGGCCGTAGGCGTCGGCGGCCTTGATGGCGGCGGCGAACTTCTCGTCGGTGAAGGGCTCCGGGTTGCCCTGCTTCCACTCGTTGGTGGCGTGCGCGTGCTCGCACAGAGTAGGGATGTCGGCCTCGGAAAGCCCGACCTGCTCAAGCGTCACGGGCAGGTCCATCTGCTTGTTAAAGGCGGCGTAGCGCTTAAGGTTCTCGGTATCGCCCGTATAGGCGAACAGCACCAGCACGCCCAAGCTCACGACTTCGCCATGCAGGTAGGAGCCCTCGCGCGGAATGCTGCAGGTAGCGTTGTAGAACGCGTGCGCCACGCTCGAGTTGTAGTAGTAATCGTTCTGGTTGGTCAGGTTGGAGACGTAGCCCGTGTTGACCACGATGTCGAGCGCGATCTGCTTGACGGCCTCGCTCGACAGGTTCTGGCGCACGTCCTCAAGACCCTGGACGCCATAGGTAAACAGTGGCTCGGAACAGGTGTGGGCGAGCGCCAGGCCAAGACCGGCGGTGTGCTCCAGGTTGCCGGCGCTCGTGGCGTACTCGACCTCGGGCTGTTTGGACAGGGCATCGCCCACGCCGGCCCAGAAGTACTCTGCCGGTGCCTTGGCGATGATCTTGGGGTTGATGAAGATGTGCGCCGGTCGGTTGGGGTACGAATAGCCCTCGAGCGAGCCATCGTCGTTGTACACGACGGCAATGGCGGTCGCAGCGGAGCAGTTGGAGCAAATCGTCGGCACCGTAAAGACGATCTTCTTGAGCTCGATGGCTGCGGTCTTCACGGTGTCGAGCGCCTTGCCGCCGCCGCAAGCAATGAGCACGTCGGCTTCCTGGCAGGCGGGGGAGTTTACGACCTTGGCGATATTGGCGCGCGTACTGTTGGTGCCGTAGACGCGCGTCTCCAGAATCTCGACGTCGGTACCCGCTAGCGCAGCTTCGATACCGGGAAGTGCTGCGGCCAGTGCCCGCTTGCCACCGATGATCGCGACCTTGGTCGCTCCGTACTCCGCCAGTGCGGTGGGCAGCTCGTCAAAGCAATCCTCGCCAACGGTGTAGTCGCTCATTCCAATCGTGCGCATAGCAACCTTCTTTCGTTCGATAAAGTGCTTTCAGGTATTTTGCTCCAAGAGAAGGTCCACAGCCGCGAGAAATTTCGAACGTATAAAACCAGTGTTGAGGGTTTTTCGTCGGCGCGGAACGTGCTAGCATACTCCGCATAAGCGTTGATGGGGACGAGTAGTCGGCCGTCCGCATGCCACAGAGAGCGGGGAGCGCTGAGAACCCGTGCATGCGACCGATGAAAATCACCCCGGAGCTGCGATCCCAACGGACGTGCCGCGCAGGTTCGTCTTAGTAGACATCGCAGAGATGGCCGTCGATACAGGCCAGCCGAGTAACGGATGCGAGCGCGCGAATACGCGGGCGAGGGCATCTAAGCTGGGTGGTTAAGCGAAGAGCTTTTACGGGCAGACTGCCTGTTTTATGGCGCTTCGTCCCAGCTTGTAGGGACGGGCGCTTTTTTGGTGCCCAGAGGGCGTGCGCGCCCACGACATGAAAGGGGTACCGTGGCAAACGAGTACAAGCAGACGATGAATCTGCCCAAAACCGGATTTCCCATGCGTGCCGGTCTTTCCAAGTCCGAGCCCAAGCGACTCAAGGACTGGCAGGACAACAAGGTCTACGAGCAAGTTCTAAAGAAGAACGAGGGGCATAAGAAGTTCGTGCTGCACGACGGCCCTCCGTACGCCAACGGCCCGATCCACATCGGCCATGCCATGAACAAGATCTCCAAGGACATGATCAACCGCTACTGGATGATGCAGGGCTATGAGGTTCCCTATGTCCCCGGTTGGGACTGCCACGGTCAGCCGATTGAGCACAAGGTCGAGGAGAAGCTCGGCACCGAGAAGTTCAACCAGACCTCCACGGCTAAGATCCGCGAGCTTTGCAATAAGTTCGCTGTCGAGAACATCGAGCTGCAGAAGGCCGGCTTCCGTCGCCTGGGCGTGCTCGGCGATTGGGACAACCCGTATCTGACCCTCTATCACCAGCATGACGCCGCCGACATCGAGGTCTTCAAGGCTATGTTCGACAAGGGCATGATCTATCGCGGCCACAAGCCCGTCCACTGGTGTAAGCACTGCCACACCGCACTCGCCGAGGCCGAGATTGAGTACTCTTACGAGACGAGCCCCTCCATTTTCGTGCGCTTCGAGATGACTTCCAAGCCCGCCGGCCTCGAGAACTTCGACGGCCCGGTCGATTTTATCATCTGGACGACCACGCCGTGGACCATCCCCTCTGACCAGGCCGTTTCCCTTAAGCCCGGCGACGCCTATGTCGCCGTTGAGCACGATGGCCGTGCCGAGGTCATGCTCGAGGACCTGGCTCCCAAGTGCTGCGAGGAGTTTGGCTGGGAGTACACCCCGGTTATGGTCGACGGCAAGCCCTATGTGGTTCCCGCCGAGACCTTCCACCACATCCACTACAAGCAGCCGATCTTTGACGGTGTTGAGGGTGTGGCGCTGCTGGCCGATTACGTCGGTGTCGACGACGGTACCGGTATCGTCCACAACTCGCCCGGCCACGGCGTCGACGACTACTTTGCCTGCCTCAAGGAGGGCATCACCGACATCTGCATGCCGGTCGATGACGACGGCAAGTTCTACACCGGCGAGGAGTTTGGCACCGGTGGTCCCTTCAGCGGTATGGATACCGATGAGGCCAACCCGCACATCATCGAGTTCCTGCGCGAGCGCGGTACCCTAGTCCTCGAGAAGAAGATCACGCACAGCTATCCGCACTGCTGGCGTTGCAAGCACCCGGTGCTCTTCCGTGCTACCGACCAGTGGTTTGTCTCGATGGACAAGACCGGTTTGCGCGAGCAGGCTGGCAAAGAGGTCCGCGAGAACGTCAAGTGGTATCCGGCCCACGCGGCCAACCGCATCGGCGCCATGGTCGAGCAGCGTCCCGACTGGTGCATCAGCCGTCAGCGCAACTGGGGCGTGCCTATCCCCAGCTACACTTGCGCCGACTGCGGCGAGAAGGTCATGAACGACGCCACGCTCGACGCCGTCATCAAGCTCTTCCACGAGAAGGGCTCCGACGCCTGGTTCACCGACGCTCCCGAGAGTTACCTGGGCGAGGCTTGCGTTTGCCCCAAGTGTGGCGGCCATCACCTCAAGGCTGATAAGGACATTCTCGACGTGTGGTGGGACTCCGGCGTGTCCTGGAAGGCCGTCTGCGAGTATCGACCCGAGCTTGAGTACCCGGCTGACGTGTATCTCGAGGGCTCCGACCAGCATCGCGGTTGGTTCCAGAGCTCGCTGCTCACCTCGGTGGGTGCCAACGGCCATGCTCCGTACAAGGCGGTCGTCTCGCAGGGCTTCACGCTCGATGGCCAGGGCCGCAAGATGTCCAAGTCGCTCGGCAACGTCATCGACCCCAACAAGGTCTGCGACGAGATGGGCGCTGACATCATCCGTCTCTGGGTTGCCTCCGTCGACACCAGCTCCGACGTCTCCATCGACCATGAGATTCTCGCTCGTACGTCCGATGCCTACCGTCGTTTCCGCAACACGCTGCGCTTCCTGCTCTCCGAGCTCGAGGGTCAGTTTGAGCCCGAGACCGACGGCGTCGCCTTTGCCGACCTGCTGCCGCTCGACAAGCTCATGGTTGCCCGTCTGACCCAGGTCCAGGCCGAGGTCGACGACGCCTACGCCAGCTATGAGTTCCCGCGCGCCTACCGTGCGCTCTATGACTTCGTGGTTACCGAGCTTTCCAACGTGTATCTCGACGCCCTGAAGGATCGTCTGTACTGCGACAAGCCCGGCTCGCTCGAGCGCCGCAGTGCCCAGACCGTGCTGGCCGAGCTCTTCTCGATGCTCATGCGCGACCTGCAGCCGATCCTGTCCTATACCGTCGACGAGGCCATGGCATATGCGCCCGCCGGCTGCGTCGATCACCAGAAGTACGCCGCGCTGCTCGATTGGTACAAGTCGCCCATCACGGTCGACGAGGCCAATGAGTTTGAGGGCGTGCTCGAGGCTTCGCTCGAGCTCCGTAGCGCCGTGACCAAGGCCCTTGAGGATGCCCGTTCTGCCGGCACCTTCACTAAGAGCCAGCAGGTCCGCGTCAAGGCGGTCGTTCCCGCCGAGATGTACGCGCTGCTGACCGGTGATAAGGCCGTCGACCTGGCCGAGTTCTACATCGTCTCCGATGTTGAGCTGACCCAGGGCGAGGAACTCTCCGTTGCCATTGAAGCTGCCGAGGGCGAGTGCTGCGACCGTTGCTGGAACTACCGCACCACCGTTGGCGAGTACAACGGCCACGCTCATATTTGCAAGCGCTGCGCCGATGCTTTGTAGGTTACGGCGTTCGTAGAACGCCGTAACCTACCGACGCTGCAAACGCCCCTAAGCGGCAATCTGACGTTCAATCGTCGGTCGCGTACCAAAGTACGCTTCCCTCCTCTTTCACGTCACCTTGCTCGCTTAGGGACGTTTTCGCTGTTGGTGACGATAACGCGGCGTTTCCATTGCTGGAGCTAGAGGCTTTCTTTCGACTTGCGTTTTTAGTCGAAAGCTATTAAGCGACATTCCGTTATTCGGAATGTCGCTTTCGTTTTTAGCTGGTTATTTCGCTTGCGTTGGTGGATATGTCGTGCGTTCTGCGTATGGCAATATAAGATAGTTCTTTGTATTAAACGTAATTCGATGTTCTTGAGGGTAGGGGATTTCTTTGGGTCGTACTGGGGATATGACGCCGTCTTTGCGTTGGCGGTTGGGTGTTGCTGGTGGGGTGGCGCTCGTTGTGCTGCTTGTTGACCAGTTGACCAAGCTTGCGGTTCGTGCCGTGGGCGATGCACTGCATGTGACCGTCATCCCCGGCGTGATCGACTTCCTGTTTGTCCGCAATATCGGCGCTGCCTTTAGCATGGGCGAGGGGCATGGCATCGCGTTTGCCGTGCTGGCGCTGGCGGTCATTGTCGCTATTGCCGTGTACCTCATTCGTGCACCCCAGCTCGCCCATCTTGAGGTTGTGGGCATGGCGATGGTTGCGGGCGGTGCTATCGGCAACGCTATCGATCGTTTGGCCTTTGGCTTCGTGACCGATTTTATTGCCATCACCTTCATCGACTTCCCCGTCTTCAATGTGGCCGATATCGGCATTACCTTGGGCGTCGTGCTCGCCCTCTTCGGATACATGTTCTTGAGCCCCGCGGCCCGCGAGGTTGATGCGACTGCCGAGCTCAATGCCCGTGATGAGGCCCGCGCTAAGCGCAAGGCCAAGCAGCGTGGGGAGCGTGCCCGCAAGATTCGCGAAAGGAATGAGCGTTAATGGCCGACATCCATATTCTTGTTGCCGACGATTCCGCTGGTCAGCGTCTTGACGCCTATTTGGGCGCCAACGATGGCTGTCCCACGCGCTCTGCCTGCGCGCATCTGATCGAGGGAGGCGCCGTTGCCGTCAACGGTGAGACTTGTCTCTCTAAAAAGTGCGCCGTACGCGCCGGCGATCGCATCTCGGTCGACTTGCCCGAGCCGCACGACCCGACCGACGTGATTCCCGAGGCCATTCCCCTCGATATCCGCTACGAGGACGACTACCTTATCGTGCTCTCCAAGCAGCGGGGCCTGGTGTGCCATCCCGCCCATGGCCACGAGAGCGGCACCCTTGCGAACGCTCTGGTCTACCACTGCGGCATCGACCATCTTGGTACCGTACAGGGTGAGGACCGCCCCGGGATCGTGCATCGTTTGGATCGCGATACCTCGGGTCTCATGCTTGCGGCAAAGGACGACGACACGCAGCGCGCGCTTCAAAATCTCATTCGCACGCGCACGCTCGATCGTCGCTATATCACGCTCGTTCACGGGCACATCGCCATGGACGAGGGCACCATCAATACCGGTATCGCCCGTTCTACGCGCGACCGCGTCAAGATGGCGGTTTCGGACGACCCCTTTGCCCGTCAGGCCATTACGACCTTTAAAGTCCTCGAGCGCTTCGATTCCACGCGTTTCGACGACGGCTATACGCTCGTCGAGTGCCACCTGTTTACGGGCCGCACACATCAGATTCGCGTGCATATGCGCCATATCAACCACGCCTGCGTGGGCGATCCGCTCTACGGTAAGTGCGATGCGCGTGCCGATCAGGGTCTGACCAGGCAATTCCTTCATTCCTGGCGCGTCGCATTCGACCATCCCGTGACGGGTGAGCGCATCGAATGCCGCGACGAGCTGCCTTGGGATCTTGCTGCGGTTCTTGACGACCTGGCCCCGCGCTCGCTTGGCCGCACCGCCGCCGGCGACGACATCGTCCCGCAGCTTGGCCTTCTCGAAGCCTAGCCGGTATTAGGTGGTTTCTTGAACTCGGTAAGCCTGCGGTATGATATACGGTTGTTTACGTAACGCGTTCTCGGGAGCCTGCATGCTCGCCTTTTTACAAACTAACACGCCCATCGTGATCTTTAACCAGATTGTGGTTACGCTGCTCACGGTCTGCTTTCTGTACCAGGTGGTCTTCTTTGTCATTGGCGCTCTTCGTGGCGAGGTCGCGCCTCCCAAGGCCAAAAAACTTCACCGCTATGCCTTCTTTATCGCGGCGCATAACGAGGAGGCCGTGATCGCCAACCTCGTTCGCTCCATCAAGGATCAGGATTATCCGTCCGAGCTTATCGAGGTCTTCGTGGTCGCCGATGCCTGCACCGACAACACGGCGCAGCTCGCGCGCGAGGCGGGCGCCATCGTTTATGAGCGCAACGACCTGGCCCGCAAGGGTAAGAGCTGGGTCATGGACTTTGGTTTTGATCGCATCCTTAACGAGTATCCCGACACGTTTGAGGGCTACTTTATCTTCGATGCCGATAACGTTATCTCCCGCGATTACGTTTCCAAGATGAATGATGCCTTTGACCAGGGCTTCCATGTGGTCACGAGCTATCGCAATTCCAAGAACTTCGGCAGCTCGTGGATCTCGGCTGCTAATGCCACGTGGTATCTACGCGAGGCGCGCTTCCTCAACAACGCGCGTAATATCTGCAAGACGTCCTGCGCTGTTTCGGGTTCGGGTTACCTTATCTCGTCAAGCGTTATCGAGGGCATGCACGGTTGGCAGTTCCACACGCTGACCGAGGACATTCAGTTCACTACGTTCTGCGCTATTCACGGTATTCGCATTGGCTATGCGCCGGCGGAGTTCTTTGACGAGCAACCCGTGACGTTCAAGGCATCCTGGAAGCAGCGTATGCGCTGGACCAAGGGCTTTTACCAGGTGTTCTTTACCTACGGTAAGCATCTGGTCAAGTCGACGTTCCGCTATCATCGCTTTGCCGCCTACGACATGTTCATGACGATCGCCCCGGGTATGCTGCTATCGCTGATCTCGATGCTCGCTAATGCGACGTTCTTGATTGTGGGTGGCCTTTCGCATGGTTTCTTGGCTACCGAAGTCGAGATGCAGGCGTGCGCCGCTTCGCTCATTATGACCTTCGCCATGATGTATCAGACCTTCTTTATCCTGGCGCTGCTCACGACTATCTTTGAGTACAAGCACATTCACTGCGCGCAAAAGTGGCGTCTGGTGACTAACCTGTTTACCTTCCCGATCTTTATGTTCAGCTATATCCCCATCACGGTGGCCGCGCTGTTCCTGAAGGTCGACTGGGTGCCGACGCAGCACGCCGTCAACGTTACCCTTGACGAGGTCATGCAAGGCGCCAAATAACCACCACCAAAACCACCGCAAAGGGGACAGGCACCTTTGTGGTGGTTTTTGCTTTTGCGATGCAGCTCGAGGAGGAGTCCGATGGTCTATATCCCGTTTTGGATTTGCATCTTTGCCGGCGTGGCAATTGATGCCCGAGAGCGACGGTTTCCCAATGGGCTTGCCGGCGCATGTGCCGTGACGGCGTTGGCGGGCGTTTGGCTCGACCTCGGTTTGAACACAGCGCTTGACCACGCCGGTCTTGCGGTCATCGTCTACCTTGGCCTTGTGCTTACCGAGTCGCTCTGGCGGCGCCTTCGCCACGCCCCGGGCATCGGCATGGGGGATGCCAAGGCGCTCTTCGCGCTTTGCACGCTCGACCCTATGGGTGGCATCGTGGCATTTGCCGTCGCACTCCTGGCCCTGGCCCTCTCCTGCCTCTTCACAAAATCGCGCTCCCTGCCATTGCTCCCGTTTTTAGTGCCGATTTTTGCCATAATCGAGGTCGTGGGCTTCACATTATAACCGATTGCGCATCCTTCTTAAGGAGCATGCCATGGCATCTAATCAAGAAACGGCCGTCATTAAGGCGCGCATGGACCGTATTCCCTCGGCGTTGTCGCCCGAACTAGTCGAGCGCATTGTCGCCGATCGTGCTTCGGGCTATGTCAACCCGTATCGTTGCAACGATGATCAGGTCATTCGTCGTATTGATCGCGCCGCTGACAAAGGCACGCTTATGCGTCCGGCGTTTATGCGCGATACTGAAAAGATACTTCATCTTCCGGCGTACACCCGTTATGCAGGTAAAACGCAGGTCTTTAGCTTCCGTAGCAATGACGATCTGTCACGCCGCGGTTTGCACGTGCAGCTTGTGTCTCGCATTGCGCGCGATATCGGTCGCGCCCTGGGGCTCAACTGCGATCTGATCGAGGCGATTGGCCTGGGCCACGACTTGGGACACACGCCTTTCGGCCATGCCGGCGAGCGCTTCCTCAACGATATCTATCATGAGCGTACGGGGCGTTATTTTTTCCATAACGTGCAGTCGGTCCGCGTGCTCGACGCGTTGTATGGCCGCAACGTGTCGCTCCAGACACTCGACGGCATGCTATGCCATAACGGCGAGTACGAGCAGCGTGTGTTTGAGCTCTCGGACATGAGCTCCTTTGACCAGTTTGACCAGACGGTTGAGGATTGCATTGCCACGGGCTATAGCGCAATTGAGCATCTGCGTCCCATGACGCTCGAGGGCTGCGTCGTTCGCATTTCGGATATTCTTGCCTACGTCGGTCGTGACCGTCAGGATGCGATCGCGGCGGGCCTGCTGTCACCCGACGCTTTTGTTGATGGCCGGGGCGGTGCCTACAACAGTTGGATCCTTACGCACGCTTCCGTCGATATCGTGGAGCATAGCTATGGTAAGCCACGCATCGAGATGAGCGAGGACCTGTTTGAGGAAATTCGCCGAGCCAAGCGCGAGAACTACGAGAAGATCTATAGCAAGGGCGGTATCGAAGGCGATTCCGAGGCGGAGCTGCGCGAGGCGTTCGTAAAGCTCTACGACCGTTGCCTGCGGGATCTAAACAGTGGCGACGAGTCCTCTTACATCTTTAAGCACCATATTTCGCGCATTGAGCAGCAGCTTTCCTACTATGATCGCACCTATGCCTGGCAGGACGACAAGGATCAAGCCGTGGTGGATTATATCGCGAGCATGACGGACGGTTATTTCTGCGAGCTGACGAGCAAGCTGTTCCCTGGTCTGGAGTTTCCGCACCGTACCTATATTAACGAACGGTAGTTCGTACTAATTCGGTATACTGTTAGTGGAAAACGTTTTTGATTGATACACGGGATGGCTATGGACGACCTTTTTTCTGCTTCGACGCGCGAGCGTTCCTTTCAGAATGCGCCGCTTGCGGTGCGCATGCGCCCCAATTCGCTCGACGAGTACGTGGGCCAGCAAAAGGCCGTCGGTAAGGGTTCATTGCTGCGTGCCGCGATCGAGCACGACGTGCTTTCGAGCGTGATTCTGTACGGGCCTGCCGGTACGGGCAAGACGACGCTGGCCCACATTATCGCCAACCATACCAAGAGCGAGTTTGTTGAGGTCAGCGCCGTCACGGGTACCGTGAAGGACCTGCGTCGTGTGATTGATGAGGCCAAGACGCGCCTGAATACGTACGACCGCCGCACCATTCTATTTATCGATGAGATTCACCGCTTCTCTAAGTCGCAGCAGGATGCCCTGCTGCATGCAGTTGAGAACCGTACCGTCATTATGATTGGCGCTACGACAGAGAACCCGTACTTTGAGGTCAACTCGGCACTGTTGTCGCGCGGGCGCGTGGTGGAGCTTGAACATCTGAAGGATGAGGATATCGCCACGCTTATTGAGCGTGCGCTCGAGGCACCACAGGGCTTGAACGGAAAGTTCTCGGCCGATGAGGATACGGTCAAGACCATCTGCACGCTGGCAGCGGGTGACGCTCGCTCGGCGCTCACGACGCTCGAGCTTGCGAGCGAGATTGCCGTCACGCGTCCCGATACCGAGGGAACGCCAGCGCCTGCGGCGGGGGAGCGCTATCCCATCACCGTGGATGACGTGAAGATTGCCAACCCGCGTCGCGGCTTTACGTATGACAAAAACGGCGACATGCACTACGACATCATCAGTGCGTTCATCAAGTCCATGCGCGGTAGTGACCCCGATGCCACGATCTATTGGCTCGCGCGCATGATCGATGCTGGGGAGGATCCTAAGTTTATCGCTCGCCGCATTATGATTCACGCTTCTGAGGATGTTGGCAACGCCGACCCGCAGGCGCTTTTGGTGGCGCATGCCGCGTTTAAGTCTGCCGAGGTCATTGGCTATCCCGAGTGCCGCATTAACCTGGCTCAGGCTGCACTCTATGTGTGCTTGGCGCCAAAATCCAACGCGTGTGAGGCTTCGATCGATGCGGCGCTGGCCGATATCCATTCTAGTGGGCTTCGCGAGGTGCCGAGTTATCTGCGCGATCGCCATCGCCCGGGCAGCGATGAATACGGTGTGTATAAGTATCCACATGATTATCCCGAAGGCTGGGTCGATCAGCGCTATTTGCCCGAAGGCTTGGAACGCGGTGCATTTTGGCAGCCTGCCGGGCGCGGCTGGGAAGAGTGGCGCGTAGAGCAAAGCGAACGCGACCGCAGCGGGAATGCACCGAGGTAGCTGCTGATAATTTTGTCCCACGTTGCTGCTCTTGGCATGTTCGGTCCCCTTTGGGGTACCATGAAAAGCGTCTGTATTTCGATTCTTCCGGGAGGCTTGTATGAGTCCCATTCAAATCGCCCTGCTGCTGCTCGCCGTTGCCGGCGTGTGGGCCATCGCTGAGCTCGCGCTTACCCTGCGCAAGACCCGCAATGTTGTCGACTCGCTCGATAAGACCGTGAACGACCTCAACAACACCATCGCCGAGGCTCAGCCTGTGGTGGCAAAGCTCGATGGCGCTGTCGATGAGCTTACGCCGGCGCTTGCCCAGATGGAGCCGCTGCTTAAGTCGAGCAAGACGGCAGTTGATGCCCTTACCTCCAATCTCGTAGAGGTCGAAGCCGTGGTTCGCGACATTTCCGAGGTTACGGGCAGCATGGCCGAGGCCAGCAATGCTGTGTCGAGCGTGACCGACTCTGCCGCCGGTGCTGTGCAGAAGCTCTTCAATAAGGTGAAGGCTCCTGCAGCTGACACCGAGCGCAAGCTCGCCGCTGCTGCTGCGGAGGCAGAGCGGCCTACCGAGCGCGTCCTAATTGGCGAGGACGAGGCCGCCGCGGGCGACGATGATGGCCAGAAGTCTGTAGCCAAGCCGGCTCAGTATTACACCTATACACCCTCCGAGACCTCTGAGGAGTCCTGCGATGAGTAGCGAAGCAACCTGCCCCATCACGCTGACCGTTGCCGGCGACCCGCGTCTCGCTCGCCTTGTGCGCATGACGGCAGCCAACGTTGGTGCCCTGTGTTCCATGTCTGTCGATCGCATCGAGGACATCCGCATGGCTGCCGAGGAGGCTTTCATCTTTGGTTGTACCGCGGTCGACTGCGATGACATCACCATCAAATTCGATGTCGATGAGACCCACGTTGGCATGACTATTACCTTTGGCGATCAGGCTACGGTTGATGAAGACGACCAGGCTGCGGTGTATGCCGAGCTCATCCTCGCGAGCGTGTGCGACTCCTACGAAAAGACTGCGGCGCCCCTGACGCTTTCCCTCGACCTCAAGGCGGATATTTAAAATGACCGAACGTTCCCGGAGCGGCAAGACCGCTTGGGACAAGGAGAAAACCCGCGAGCTGTTTCGTCGCTACAAGGAGACCGGTGATCCGGACGCCCGCGAGCAGCTCGTCATGTCCCATATGAACCTGGTAAGGTTTCTTGCCAACAAATTTAAGAATCGCGGCGAGCCGCTCGACGACCTCATGCAGGTCGGCTATCTGGGTTTGCTCAAGGCTATCGACCGCTTTGACCCCGAGCGCGGGCTCGAGTTCACGACGTTTGCAACACCCACTATCCTGGGCGAGATCAAACGCCATTTTCGCGACAAGGGCTGGAGCGTGCGCGTACCTCGTCGTCTGCAGGAGCTCTCGGCCAAGGTCAACCAAGCTACTGACAAACTTACCAACGAGCTGCAGCGTTCGCCCAAGGTTGAGGAGATCGCTGAGTATCTAGATGTGACTGTCGATGAGGTCCTCGAGGCTATGGAATCGTCTTCGGCCTATACCTCGGTGCCCATCGAGGCTCCTGGTGCGTCCGATTCCGACGATGCCCCCTCGATTCTCGACCGTTACGCCGACGACGACAACGAGCTCGACTTTACCGATGACCGCCTAGTGATCGAGGAAGCCATCCGTGATTTCTCGCCGCGCGAGCGCGAGGTGATCGAGCTGCGCTTTGTGAAGGGCATGACCCAGATCGAGATCGCCAAGAAGCTTGGTATTTCTCAGGTGCAGGTTTCGCGTCTGCTGCGCCGCACGCTTAAGAAGATTCAGGACAAGATCGACCCCGACGGAGTGATGATTCGTTCATGAGTGAGCACCCCCAACAAACCGATCGCGTGCTGCGCGACACTCGCATTCTGACGCTGCGCATTTGGGCTGTTGTCGGCTGCATTGTCATCGCCGCTGTCATCTTTAACCTTATGGGCATCCTGGCGCCGGTTATTGAGTTTCTTGCCGTCGGCTCCATCATTGCCTTTGTGATGTCCCCGATCACCAACTGGCTCGAGCACCATGGCGTGAATCGCGGCATCGGTTCGCTTATCGCGCTTATTGTTGTTGTTGCCGTGCTCGTCGGTGTCGTTTGTATCTTGTCGCCGATTCTCTTTGGTCAGATCATGGAAGTCCTGAGCCGCCTGCCCGAGCAGCTTCGTGTTGCAGGTGGCGATCTCAACGAGATGATCTCGCATGCAAAGACGCTCAACAACACGCCGCTCAAGGAGTATTTGGACGATAATCTTTCGTCGCTGGTTGCCGTGGCATCGAGGTATGTGTCTCAGATTGCCGCCGAGCTTGGTCGTGGTGTGTTCCCACTCATCACCAATACGGCCTCGCAGCTGTTCGTTATCTTCCTTGGCCTGGTGCTTGCCTACTGGATGGCCTGCGACTACCCTCGCATGCACCACGAGATTTGCACCATCATCGGTCAGGAGAAGGAGACCTCGTACCGCTTTATGGTCGCCATCCTTTCTCGCTCTGTCGGCGGCTACATGCGCGGTATGGTCGTGACGTCCATCTGCGGTGGTTTCCTCGCCTTTATCGGTTTTATGATCATCGGCCATCCGTATGCGGCGCTCATGGCTATCTTTACCGGCATCATGCATTTGGTTCCGGTCGTCGGTCCCTGGGTGAGCGCAGCAATCGCCACGGTGCTCGGTTTCATGTTCAGCCCCATGTTGGCGTTATGGACGCTCATCGTGACGATGGTCGCGCAAAACGTCACCGATAACGTCATTTCGCCCAAGGTCATGCAGAGCTCGGTGCAGGTGCATCCCATCATGAGCCTCACGGCGCTCGTTATTGGCTCGGCACTCATGGGCCCCATCGGCATGATTATTGCCATCCCGCTTTGTGCGGCCCTCAAGGGTATCTTCGTGTACTACTTCGAGAATGAGACCGGCCGACAGCTTGTGGCCTATGACGGCGCCGTGTTTAAGGGCACGCCGTACCGCGATGCCGATGGCAACCCGGTCGCCGCCTACGACGCGCTCGGCGACGACACCTTCATCTATGAGTCCGAGCTCATCGGCAACGAGACTGCGCCCGAGGCCAAGGCCATGCCCAAGCCCGATCTCGATAATCCCTGGATCAAGCTCTCTGGTCTGCAGCCCGATGCGACGGGCTTCTTCAAGAACCCCTTCGCTAAGGATGACGATTCCAACACGGATGACGACACCAAAACCGGCATCGACGGCTCCATGGACGATGATGACAACTAGCGGGGTAATTCGGATTAATATTCATACGCGCTAACATGCAATTTCGCTGAAGGGCCGGCATTGTGCCGGCCCTCTTTTTTGCACTTGCGCGGTGGGATGGTAATATCGTTACGTTTGAACTGTTTCGATGTGAAACCGAGGAGATTCCCTCTATGAGTGCTGACTACCCGTCAATGACTACGGCCGAGATTCGCTCCAAGTTCCTCAACTTCTTTGAGGAGCGCGGTCTTAAGCTCTATCCTTCTTCGTCCCTCGTCCCCGACGATCCTTCGCTGCTGCTTGCCAACGCCGGCATGAACCAGTTTAAGGAGTACTACCAGGGCAAGAAGACCATGAAGGAGATCGGCGCTATCTCCTGCCAGAAGTGCGTCCGCACCAACGACATCGATTGCATCGGCGAGGACGGCCGTCACCTGTCCTTCTTCGAGATGCTCGGCGACTTCTCCTTTGGCGGCGTCTCCAAGCAGCAGGCTTGCGCCTGGGCCTTTGAGCTCATCACCAAGGAGTTCAAGCTGCCGCTCGACCGCCTGTACTTTACCGTCTTTACCGAGGACGACGAGACCCACGACGTGTGGCGTTCTCTGGGCGTTGCCGAGGACCACATCTCCCGCCTGGGCGAGGACGACAACTTCTGGGCCGCTGGCCCCACTGGCCCCTGCGGTCCCTGCTCCGAGATCTACTTTGACATGGGCGAGGAGGTCGGCTGCGGTAGTCCCGACTGCAAGCCCGGCTGCGACTGCGACCGCTTCCTGGAGTTCTGGAACCTCGTCTTTACCCAGTATGATCGCCAGGAGGACGGCTCCATGCCGGAGCTGCCGCACCGCAACCTCGATACGGGCATGGGCCTGGAGCGCATGGCCGCCATCATGCAGCACAAGACCGCCAACTACGACGGCGACTTGATGCAGCATCTCATCAAGCTGGGCGAGAAGATTAGCGGCAAGACCTATGACGCCGACGATTACTCCGGCGCCAGCCGCTCCCTGCGTATCATCGCCGACCACTCCCGTGCCGTCGACTTTATGATCTCGGACGGCATCCTTCCCGGTAACGAGGGTCGCGAGTACGTCCTTCGCCGCCTGCTCCGTCGTGCCGTGTTCCACGGTCGCCTGCTGGGCATCGAGGGCGCCTTCCTGACCAAGTTCATCGACGAAGTCAACGCTCAGATGGGCGAGGCTTATCCCGAGCTGCTCAAGAACGTCGCCCTCGTCAAGGGTATCGTCGCCTCCGAGGAGGAGCGCTTCTCCACGACGCTCGACAACGGCCGTGTTTACCTGGACGAGGCCCTGGCAGCGCTTGCCGAGGGCGCTGTGCTTCCGGGCGACGTTGCCTTTAAGCTGCACGACACCTTTGGTTTCCCCATCGACCTGACCGTCGAGATCGCCGGCACCGCTGGCCACGATGTCGATATGGACGGCTTCACTGCCTGCATGGAGGACCAGAAGGCCCGCGCCCGCGCCAATGCCAAAGGCGACGCCTGGGGCAGCTTCAACGACGTTTGGGTCGAGCTTTCCGACAAGGTCGCCGCGACTGAGTTCGACGGCTATGACAACGATGTGATCGAGGGCGCCAAGGTTGTTGCCATCGTGCGCAACGGCGAGTCCGTCGAGTCCGCTGCCGCCGGCGAGGACGTCGAGGTCGTTCTCGACCGCACTCCGTTCTATGCCGAGATGGGTGGCCAGCAGGGCGATGCCGGCGAGCTTTCCGCTGAGGGCGTTTCGCTGACCGTTTCCGATACCAAGAACCACAACGGCCTGTATGCTCACGTCGCCCACATTGCCGAGGGCACGCTGGCCGTCGGTGCTACCGTGACCGCCGCGCTCGACGCCGAGCGCCGTGGCTTCCTGCGCCGCAACCACACCGCCACGCACCTGCTCGACGCCGCCCTTAAGCAGGTCCTGGGCGAGCACGTCTCCCAGGCCGGCTCGCTGGTGACGCCCGAGCACCTGCGCTTTGACTTTACGCACTTCGAGGCCCTGTCCTCCGAGCAGCTCAAGGCTGTCGAGGACCTGGTCAACCAGCAGATCTTCGCTTCCAAGCCGGTCGTGACCCGTGTCATGGGCATCGACGAGGCTAAGGCTGCCGGCGCTGTCGCTCTGTTTGGAGAGAAGTACGGCGATGTTGTCCGCGTCGTCTCCGTGGGCGCCGAGGACCAGCCGTTCTCCCGCGAGCTCTGTGGTGGCACTCATGCCACCAATACCGCCGAGATTGGCCTGTTCAAGATCATTTCCGAGTCCTCCACGGGCTCCAATGTCCGCCGTATCGAGGCCGTGACCTCTAAGGGAGCCCTCGACTACATGGCCGACCGCCTGGCGCTCGTTGACGCCGCCGCCGCTGCGCTCAAGTGCCGCGTCGACGAGGTTCCCGCCCGCGTGGAGTACCTGCAGGCCGAGCTGCGCGAGACGTCCAACAAGCTCAAGAAGGCGCTCACTGGTGGCTCCTCCGATGCGATCTCCAGCGCCATCGAGGGTGCTGTCGAGCTGAATGGCTACAAGCTCGTTGTTGCTGAGCTTCAGGGTCTCGAGGCCGCTGACCTGCGCAACGTTTGGGATACCATGCACCAGAAGGTCGCCGGCCCTGTCGCCTGCGTTGTTGCCAGCGTGACCGAGAAGGGCACCCCGGCCCTGCTCGCCGCCGGCTCCGATGACGCCGTGAAGGCCGGTTTCCACGCCGGCAACGTGATCAAGCAGATCGCGGGCCTGGTCGATGGTCGCGGTGGCGGCCGTCCCAACATGGCCCAGGCCGGTGGCAAGAACGCTGCCGGTATCGCCGATGCCCTTGCGGCCGCCAAGACCGCGCTCGGCGCCTAAGAACCTAAGTAGTCGCTGTGGTCGCGCTTGCGCTGGACATAGGGGAGACCAGGATTGGCATCGCCGTCTCGAGCCGTGATGGCAAGATGGCGATGCCTGTCAAGGTGCTTCCGGCTGCCGAGGTCACTGGCATGGCAAAGACGTTTCGCTACCTGGTGGAGGACTATGAGCCCGATATCCTGGTAAGCGGACGTCCCTTGACCATGGCCGGTGAGCCCGGCTCCCAGGCCGAGCGCGTCGCCGCCGTGGCCCAAAAGATTGCCGACGAGCTCG
Organism: uncultured Collinsella sp.; assembly: GCA_902479065.1. GTDB lineage: Bacteria > Actinomycetota > Coriobacteriia > Coriobacteriales > Coriobacteriaceae > Collinsella. The sequence continues at coordinate 19,924 of CABSNM010000012.1, read as the reverse complement.
AACTTCCTCTGGAGTTTGAGGACGAGCGTCTGTCCTCGCAGGAGGCCAAGCGAATCCTGCGAGAGCAGGGACTCAACGAAAAGCAGATGAGGGGCAAGATTGACATGATCGCCGCCAGCCTGTTCTTGCAGACATGGCTCGATCGTAAAAACGAGGAGGTTTCGCATGCCTAGTGCTTCCGATCCGCGCCAGCCGAATCGTAAACAGCAGCCGGCGTCGCGCCCTGCCCAGCCTGGCCAGCGTCCGGCACAGCCGACGCAGCGCGCAGCTCAGCCTGCCGCGCGCCCGGCGCAGTCCTTCTCTCGTTCGGCCCAACCTGTTCAACGGACGGGTCAGCAGCCCACTGCTCGTACGGCCCAGCCTGCAGGCGGTACCCGCTTTAAGCAGCAGGCACCTACCCAGCGAACGCAGGCCCCCCAATCGCATTCGCATCGCGCTCGTGGTTCGCATGGCGTTGCTCCGGCGACCCGCTCGAGCTACAACACGCATGCTCGTCGCGGTGCTCAAAAGAAAAGCTCCCCGGTGCCTATGATTATCGGTGGCGTTGTTGCCGTGCTTGCGCTTGTCGCGATCGTTTTCTTTGTCGTGCCAGCCGTCAAGGGCTTCTTTGGCGGTGAGGGTGCGAAAGTCGTTGCAGGCCAGCAGGTTACTATCACGATTCCCGATGGTGCCTCGGGTGACAGCATCGCTTCGATTCTCTCCGAGAACCATATCGTAGAAAATCCCAAGGATTACTATGCGGCGGTGAAAAAGCTCAACGCCGATATGTCGCTCAAGCCTGGTGATTATTCGTTCACCACACTCATGGATGCGACCAAGGTTGTTCAGCAGCTCATGGAAGTCCCCAACGCGGGCTCCAATACGCTGACTATCCCTGAGGGCCTGACGGTCGATCAAGTCGCCGACCGTGTGGCCCAGGCCTACGACAGCATCTCTAAGGAAGACTTCCTCAACCAGGCCAAGGCCTCCAACTACGTGGACGACTATAGCTTCCTTAAGGGCGCCGCCAACGATTCGCTCGAGGGTTTCTTGTTCCCCAAGACCTATTCGCTGGGCGATTCGCCGACGGCCGATGACGTGATTCGCGCTATGCTCGATCAGTTTAAGACCGAGTACAAGTCGCTTGACTTTGCGAGCTGCGAAGCCAAGATCAAGGAACGCTACGGTGTGGAGATGTCCGACTACGACATCGTCAACTTGGCCTCTATCGTTGAGCGCGAGGGCCTCAACGCCGATCAACGTGCGCATGTGGCCTCGGTTTTCTACAACCGCCTTGCCGGCAAGCTCGACGGTCTGCGCTATCTCAATAGCGATGCGACTATGATGTATGTCACCGGTGGCGAGGTTACCGCCGACGACCTGCAGAGCGATAGTCCGTATAACACCTATAAGCATGAGGGTCTGCCGCCCACGCCCATCTGCTCTCCGTCGCTCGAGGCACTCAAGGCCACGCTTGAGCCGACCGACTCCGATGACCTGTATTTCTACATTACGCAGGACGAGGAGTACTTCTCGCAAACCTACGAAGAGCATCAACAGTCTTGGAATTAGCATGAGGATTTTTAGCCCCAAACGTTACGTTGCCTCGGTCGATCGCATCGACCTTAATACCCTGTGGGCCGACGGCAAACGCGCCATTCTGCTCGATCGCGATAACACCTTGGTGCCGCGCGACACCGAGCAGGTTCCCGCCGCGGTTTCCGCTTGGCTCGATGCCGCCCGCGCCAAAGGCTTTAAGCTGTGCATGGTGTCCAACAACTGGCATCGCGACCAGGTCATGAGCTCTGCACGCGAGCTGGGACTCGAGGCCATCAGCCACGCCATGAAGCCGGCGCCGTTTGCCCTCAAGGCGGGTCTTAAGCGCCTCGGCGCCACGGCCGACGAGGCGGTGCTGATCGGTGATCAGCTCTACACGGACGTGTGGAGCGGCAACTTCGCCGGCGTCGATACCATCCTGGTAAAGCCGCAGGCGACGCAGGACCTGTGGTATACGCAGATCTTCCGTATCTTTGAGCGCCGGGCCCTTCGCGACCTTCCCTGCGAGGAATAGGTCTCGCTATGTCCCAGCACACCAAACACGGCTGCGACCATATCTTCTTTATCGGCTTTTTGGGCGCGGGCAAATCGACGCTCGCGCGCAACGTCGGCACTATGTTCAAGCGGCGTTTTATCGATACCGACCGTCTGGTCGTGCGCCGTTGCGGCAAGTCGGTAACCGAGATTTTTCAGACCGAGGGCGAGGATCGTTTTCGCGAGCTCGAGACCTCGGCGCTCCGTTCGCTCCAAAGTGAGCGCAGCCTGTTGGTTTCGTGCGGGGGCGGCATTGTCGAGACGCCGGTGAATATTGAGCTGATGCACGAAATGGGTACGTGCGTGTACCTCGAGGGTGACTTCGAGGATTCGATTCGCCAGATTCGTCGGTCCGACACGCGCCCCGATTTTCGCTCTCCCGAGCATGCCGCGCGCCTGTTTGAGCATCGCCGTCCGCTGTATCGCCAGGCCGCCGACCTTACCCTTGATATTCGCAACAAGTCCTTCGAGGACGTTTCCTACCTTTGTGCCGAGATGCTTTTGGAGCGTGGGCTGCTATGATTCGCCGTCAACTGATCAATTTCCAAAACCGCAGCGCCGATGTCCGCGTCGGATTGGGCGCGTTCGATGAACTGTCGCGTATGTTTGCCTCGGCCGTGGGCAAGCCTAAGCGCGCGATGGTCGTTTGGAACACCGCCACATCTGAGCGTTTTGGTGAAGTCGTCGAGCATGCGCTGGTCGACGCCGGTTTTGCCGTGTCGCTGCTAGTCCTTGAGGTTTCGCCTGCTGGTGCCACGCTGGCCGATGCTGATGCTATCTTTGGCGCCCTGTCTGCCAACGGCGTTACCTGCGACGATCTGGTTGTCGCCGTTGGCGATGCCGCAACCTGCTCGGTTGTTAGCTGGTGCGCCAACCAGTGGTGCGGCCGAACCGAGTGCGCGCTGTTGCCGACGACCTTTGACGCCATGCTCACGGTCGCGACGACCATGAAGCCGCTCGTCGCCTCGTCGGCCAATGCGCTTCCCGCTATCGCGTTCCGTCCCGAACCGGGCTTGGTCGTGTGTGACCTCGACCTTGTTCGTGAGGCGGACCCCGAGGACCTCAAGCTCGGCTTTGTGGTGCTTGTTGGCACCATGCTTTCGAGCAGTAAGTCCCGCTGGAATCAGTTTACTGAGACCGTCCCCGAGATTCTCGCGGGCGAGGAGGTCGCGCTCGTCAATGCCGTTCAATGGTCTCAGACTGCCCGTAAGGACGTACTGATGGCCACGAACCCGAGCGCTCGCCATGCGCTCGATTTTGGCAAGACGGGGGAGCGTACCCTGCGCGCCTGCTTGGGCGATGCCGCCTCGCAGGTCCCTGCCTATCAGCTGTTATCCGAGGGCATGCGCTTTGAGGCGCGCCTAGCACATGATGCCTGCGACTTTGATATCGATTACGTCTTTGAGGTCGATGACTGCCTGGAGGACTTTGGCATCGAGGAACTTGCCTTCGATCTGGAGCCTGCCGCATATATCGAGGAGTTCCGCAGGCAGCAGTTTGTCCGCTCGAACCGCAGTATGTTGCCGCTGCCCGCGGCACTCGGCGCTATTCGTCTAACGTGCGTTGAGGACGAGGTTCTTGAGCGCCATGCTCACGCCTACTTGGCTTCTCGCAAAGAACTTCTCTAAGTTTTATTGACTTCCATCGTCTTTCGTATCATGTTGAGGGGCGGGTTTCCAATCGGTTGCGGATCGCATGCGATTCCGTCGTTCGGTTGAGACCCGTCCCGTCTTTATAGAGACAACAAGAAAGGAATCTGCATGTCTGAGTTTGCTGCCGGTCCTGCCGGTCGTATCGAGCGTGTCCGTGCCCTGATGGCCGAGCGTGGCTACGACGCCATCGTGGTGCGCGACGAGGCCAACCTTCGTTGGCTTACGGGCGTGAAGGGCGTTTTCGATTACACCTTTGAATTCCCGCACGCGGCGTTTATTACGGCCGACCAGTGCCTGTTCCATACCGACTCGCGCTACCTCAACAGCTTTGAGGAGAACACGCCCGCCGGCAGCCCCTGGGTTTACGACATGGACGAGGGTACCATCCCCGGCTGGGTCGCCGGCAAGATTGCGGCTAACAAGTGCCGTGTCTGTGCTGTCGAGGACGATATGCAGATTAACTTCTACCAGGGTATTCAGCGCGGCCTGGAGGACCGTTCCGTCGCCTGCATCCTACCGCTGATGCACGACGACATCCGCAAGATGCGCGCCATCAAGGATGCCGAGGAGATTGAGCTTATGCGCCATGCGCAGTCGATCACCGATGCCGCTTTCCAGCATATGCTCGGCTTTATTAAGCCCGGTATGACCGAGAAGCAGGTTCGCAACGAGCTCGAGAACTTTATGTTCGCCAACGGCGCCGACAGCCTTGCCTTCGGCTCCATCGTGGCGAGCGGTCCCAACACCGCCAACCCGCATGCCGTGCCGAGCGATCGCGTGATCGAGAAGGGCGATTTCGTTCTCATGGATTACGGCGCGGGCTACTGCGATTACCGCTCCGACATGACGCGCACCGTCGTGATGGGCGAGCCCACGCAGGAGCAGCTCGACCTGTACGCGCTCGTGCGCCGCACGCACGAGGAGTGCGTCGCCGCCATCCATCCGGGCGTTGAGGGTAACGACATCTTCAAGCTTTCCAAGAAGATCATCGGCGATGCCGGCTATGGCGATTACTACAATCATGGCCTGGGCCACGGCGTCGGTATCGACATCCACGAGCTGCCCAACTTCAACCGCAGCAAGAACACCATCGCGATCGGCTCGGTTGTCACCATGGAGCCCGGCGTTTACCTGCCCGGCGTGGGCGGCGTGCGCCTGGAGGATTACGGCGTGGTCACCGAGAACGGCTACGAGCCTTTCACCAAGACCCCGCACGACCTGCACGTCATCGATTGCTAGCCCATTTCGATAGATTTTTGGGGCGGGGCGTCCGAATCGATTCGGACGCCCCGCGTTCTCTTTTTATGCGCTCGCCGCAGGCGCCGTCTGCAAGTGTATAATTTCTGTCGTATGTAATTTGGACGCTTGTGCGTTCTGCCCATAACAAGAAAGGTCGCTATGCCTACCATTTCTACCGCCGACTTCAAGAACGGCCTCGGTCTCCGTATCAAGGACAAGGTCTACACCATCGTCGAGTTCCAGCATGTCAAGCCGGGCAAGGGCGGCGCGTTTGTGCGCTACAAGACCCGCGACATCAAGAGCGGCCGCGTCGTCGAGAACACCTGCAACGCCGGCACCAAGTTCGAGAGCGTCATGCTCACCACCCGTGAGTTCCAGTACCTCTACAACGATGGCACCGACTACATCTTCATGGACAACGAGTCCTATGAGCAGGTTCCCGTTCCCGAGGACATGGTGGGCGAGAACTCCAAGTGGCTGCGCGAGAACGACATCTGCCAGCTGCTCTTCGCCGACGATGAGCTCATGGGCGTGACCCCGCCGATGTTCATCGAGACCACCATCGTCCAGACCGACCCGGGCTTTAAGGGCGATACCGTCCAGGGTTCCACCAAGCCGGCCACGATCGACACCGGCGCTGTCATCCAGGTCCCCATGTACCTCAACGAGGGCGAGGTCATCAAGGTTGACACCCGCGACGGCAAGTTCGTCTCCCGCGTCTAGCAACCAACTCTTCTAGGAGGACTCATGCCCCAAGAAATCAAGATTGACGGCATCGGCATTTCGCCCGATGTTCTGACCGCCATCGTCTCGCGCGCCGTGTCCGATGTCGAGGGCATCGCCTCCGTTGGCGTCAAGGACCTTGCCACTAATCTTGTCTCCATGATGCTCTCGTCCAAGGCCCCGGCTTCCGAGCCGGCTGTCGAGGCCGAGGTCGTTGGCGACAAGCTCGCACTCACCGTGCGTGTCGTGGTGTTCTTTGGCTATCCGTTCAAGAAACTCGCCGAGGCCGTTCGCGCTGCCGTGGTCGCTGCCATCGATGCCCAGGTTGGCGTTGAGGTTGAGCGTGTTGACGTTTGCATCGACGGCCTCGTTTTCCCCAAGGAGTAACCTTTGAGCCTTAAGGTTTATCGCGGGCGTACGCTTGCCCGCAGTCAGGCGCTGCAGCTGCTGTTCCAGGCCGAGGCCACGGACAGCCCGCTCGAGCGCGTCCTCGAGGGTGATTTCCTGATCTCGAAGGGTCCCCTCGACCCCTATGCGCTGGAGCTGTGCCGCGGTGCCTACGAGCATATCGACCGCATCGACTGCGCTCTGCGCTCCGTTGCCAAGAACTGGGATCTTATGCGCATGCCCGGTGCCGACCGCAATCTGCTGCGTATCGCCGTTTACGAGATGCGTTTCCTCACCGACGAGGAGGTCTCGGACGCCATCGTGATCAACGAGGCCGTCGAGCTTGCCAAGGCCTATGGCACCGACCAGTCCGCGTCGTTCGTCAACGGCGTGCTGGGCAAGATCGCTCGCAGCGAGGAGCTGCCGGGCGAGGACCTGTACCAAGAGCTGCTGGCCGAAGATCGCGCTCGCGAGGAGGCACAGGCTGCCGAGGCTGCCGACAAGGTCGCTGCCGCTCAGGCTGCCGCCGGTGTACTTTCCGAGGATGCGGACGCTGCTGAGGCCGTCGAGGCCGACTCCGTCGAGGAGTAGCCATGCCAGAGGGTTCCGTCCGCAACTTCGACGAGATCTCGGACCGTCTGGACCAGATCATCGCTACCGTTCGCTCCAAGGATACGTCCTTGGAGCGTTCACTCGATCTGTTTGACGAGGCGATTGAGCTGGGCTCCCGCGCGGTCGATATGGTCGACAAGTTTGAGCTGACGCCGCGTGAGGCCGATAAGCTCGAACAGGAATACGATGAGGATGCGGCAAACGAATCCCAGGATAGCTAGGCCGCATCTCCGGATACGAATGGTTGATGGCATTCATGAAACGCGTGCGTCTTGATGACGAACTGATTTCACAGGGCATCTGCGCCGATCGCGCGGATGCCCTTCGCACTCTTATGGCCGGCTTGGTCTCGAGTGGCGGCGAGCGCTTGACTTCGCCGGGTCTTAAGGTGATGCCGGGGCTGCCGCTGCACGTGAAGGGGCGTATTCCCTATGTTGGCCGCGGCGGTCTTAAGCTCGAAGGCGCGCTTGATGCGTTTGGCATCAATCCGACGGGCCTTGCCTGTTTGGATGTGGGCTGCTCTACCGGCGGTTTTACCGATTGCCTGCTCAAGCGCGGAGCTGCGACTGTTGTCTCTGTGGACGTGGGTCGCGCCCAATTCGATTGGTCGTTGCGTCAGGACGATCGCGTGACGCTGCATGAGCGCACCAACGTGACGCAGCTGCCCAAGCTTGGCTATGCCGGCGCCATCGACCTGGCTGTGTGTGATGTCTCGTTTACCAGCATCGCGAACATTATCGATGCGGTGCTGGCGTGCCTGGCGCCTACTGGTTCTTTTTGCACGCTCGTAAAGCCCCAGTTTGAGGCGCCGGCTGCGCTGGTGGGCGAGGGCGGCATCGTGACCGACCCCGCCGTCCGCCGTGATACGCTTGTGGCGGCGATTGAACTCTTTGCAGCCAAGGGCCTGTTCCCGGTCGATGTGTGCGTTTCACCCATCCATGGTGCCAAGGGCAACGTCGAGTTTTTCCTGTACGGCACGAGGTTTGTCCCCGGCGACCGCTCGCAAGACGAGCTGCAATCCCAGGTATCGGTTTTGAGCGAGAAAGCTGCAACGCTATGAAGGTCTTTCTGGTTCCCAATTACTACAAGCAAGAGGCGGTCGAGAGCGGCCTGATGCTCGAGCTTTGGCTGACGCGCCAGGGCTATGAAGTCGCATGGGCTGCCGACCAGCGATCGAAGATTCAAAGCACGCCTGATATTGATGGCTCCGATCTGGTCATTACGCTCGGCGGGGACGGTACGTTGCTGCGCGCTGCCCGCATCCTCAACCATCGCGAGATTCCTATCCTCGGTCTTTCCTATGGTCACCTGGGCTTTTTGACGGCTGCGAGTCCCGAGGAGCGCGACATTCTGCAGGTCGTGAGCGACGCCCTGTCCGGCGAGCTGCATGTGAGCCGTCGCGCTACCATCGCCGCGGATATCGTGTCCGTGCGCGAAGACGGTACGAAGGATGTCGTGCGCACCTTCGCCCTCAACGACATGGCGCTTACGCGCGGCCCCCTGTCCGATATGGTCGAGTTTGACATCACGGTGTCGGGCCACCATATCGATCGACTGCGTGGTGACGGCGTGGTCGTGTCCACGGCGACTGGTTCTACGGGTTACGCGCTCAGTGCCGGTGGCCCCATCGTGAGCCCCGACTATACGGGCATGGTCTGCGTACCCATTGCGCCGCACACCATTCAGGCCCGTGCCTTCTTGACTTCGCCGAGTGATGTCGTCGAAATCTTTATGTCCGATGATCGCCCGAGCGTGCCGGCGATCGCCATCGATGGACAGTTTATTACCTGCGATGGCACGGTCGAGAGCGTGGCTGTGCGTCGCGGTCCCGGTGATGTGCTGCTGCTGGATTACGGCCCCGAGAGCTTCTATAACTCGGTGAGCCGTGTGTTCTACGGAGTGCGTCATGATCGATGAGCTGCAGGTTTCTAACATTGCACTCATTCGCGAGGCGACGTTGGTGCCGAGTGCCGGCCTGACTGTCCTGACCGGCGAGACCGGTGCCGGCAAGACCGCGCTGCTCTCGGCCCTCAAACTTATTTTGGGCGAGCGCGCGGATTCCTCGACGGTGCGCGAGGGTGAGGCGCTGGCGAGCGTCGAGGCGCGACTCTTTGACGGGCCGCACGACACGGAGGGCTTCACGGTCCAGCGCAGCCTTTCTGCCGAGGGCCGCAGCCGCGTGAAGATTGACGGCCGCATCGCCAGTGTGCGCGAGCTTTCGGAGCGCGTCGGTGTGATGATGGATCTGTGCGGCCAGCACGAGCACCAGCGCTTACTCGATCCGGTGCATCACGTTGCGATGGTCGATGCGTGGGCGGGACGCTCTGCGCTCGAGGCGCTGGATGCGTACCGCGCCTGCTTTAAGGCATCGCGCGCTGCCGCCAAGGAGGTTCGACGTGTCGAAGAGGCCTCGCGTGCGCAGGGGAGCCGCGTCGAGGAGGCGCGCTTTGCCCTCGAGCGCATCGGCGAGGTCGACCCCAAGCCGGGCGAGTATGAGGAACTCGAGGAACTGCTGCCGCGCTCCGAACATGCCGAGGTACTGGTTGCCACAGCTAACGATGCCCATGCATCGCTTGCCGCCGAGGGGGGAGCGCTCGATGCCGTGAACAGCGCCGTGGCAGAACTTTCCCGTATGGCTACCGTCGATCGCAAACTGGGTGACATTGCCGATGCACTTTCGGATGCCTGTATCTCCCTTGAGGATTGCGCGAACGAGCTTCGTTCCTATCGCGATGGCGTCGCCTTCGACCCGCGCGAGCTCGCACGCATGCGTGAGCGGTATTCCGACCTCAAGGGCCTGTTGCGTCAGTGGGGTCCCACCATGGACGATGTCTTTGCCATGCGCGATCGCTCGCAAGAGCTGCTGTCCCTGGTCGATGATGGCGATGAACAGATCAAAAAGGCGCGTGAAGCGCTTGGCGCGGCGGAGCGCGAACTGTTTGCTGCCGCCAAGGCGCTTAAGCGCGCTCGCAATACGGCGGCCCCGCGCTTCTGTCACGAGGTCGGCCGCCAGATGGCTCGCTTGGAGATGGGTGGCGCCGAGCTCGTCTGGGAGTCGCGCGATCTTCCCCGTGCCGAGTGGACGCCCGTTGGTCCTTCGAGCTACGAGCTGCTATACCGCAGCGGTGCCGGCTTGACGCCGCGTCCCCTGCGTCGAATTGCGTCGGGCGGCGAGCTCAGCCGCGTCATGCTGGCAAGTAAGGTTGTCCTCGGTAACGCGGACGGTGTCGATACACTGGTGTTTGACGAGGTCGATGCCGGTGTCGGTGGCTCCACGGCGCGTGCACTCGCGGGCGTGCTGGCAGATCTCGCCGCTACGCATCAGGTGATTGTCGTAACCCATTTGGCGCAGGTCGCCGTCATGGCTGACAAGCATTATGTCGTCAGCAAGGAACCGGGCGATCTTCCCCAGACGCATTTGGACGAGGTAACCGGCGAAGCGCGTATCGCCGAGATCGCCCGCATGTTGAGCGGCGATCAGTCCGAGGCAAGCTTAGCGCATGCCAAGCAGATGCTCGAAGAAGCTCGAGGTTAGGTCGTATCAGCGGTGTTGGTGGGACAAAATAGACTGAAATTTTTGTCCCACTACGCGTTTTACTCAACGACCTTATCCGGCTGGATGAGCTCCTCGTAGTAGCTGATATGCTCACGCGCGTCTTCAATCTCGGGCAGCAGGAAGTTGTAGATGACTTCGATGATCATCGTGGCGCTGATCTTAGAGAACGCAAAGTCGCCCGTCGTCAGCAGCGCTTCGTGGTTGACGGTATTAAAGGTGTAGTCTGCCAGACGCGCGAGCGGGGATTTGCTGTCGCTGCTGATGACGACTACGGTTGCGCCGCAGTTGCGAGCCGCTTTTGCCATGCGATTCAGTCGGCGCGATTTGCCGGAGTTTGAGATAAGCACGATGACGTCACCCGGGCGTAACGTGAGCGCAAAGCCGATTGATGTCTCGCTAATGGTGCTCGCCATGCAGCGCAGGCCCAGCTGCGAAAACTTAAACGTCGCATCGAGCGCGACCGCGTTCGTATTGCCCACAGCCGCAAACTCAATAACCCCTGCATGCTTAAGGGCATGCACAACAGCCGCCAGCGTATCGTGGTCGATTCCGTCGATGGTCGCATTAAGCTCGCTCACCTTGGCAGCCAGGATGTTCTTGAGGCTCTGCTCCATATTGTCGAGCGAGACCTCGTCGGTCAGGCCCTCGTTGCGCTGGCTTTCCAAATCCCTCGCCAACGAAAACTGAAAGCTGCGGAAGCTGCCAAACCCAAGCTTGCGGCAGAAGCGCGAAACGGTCGCCTCGGACGTGGCAGCGGCGCGTGAGAGCTGAGCCGCCGTGAGGCGTGGAGCCTCGGACTGGTGCTCCAATATATAGTCGACAATGCGCTGCTCGGACTCGCTGTATCCCTGGTGGGTGCTAATGAGGGAAAGTGCGCTCTTGCTACTATCGGTCATGGATGGCTCCTGGTTGGCATGAAAATCTAATTTGATTCGCAATGCCATAGTATACGGGCATTTTCAATTACAAGATACACCTTGCCGTTTCAAGTGTTGATGGTAAACTTTCACTTACCGTTTACGGTTATGAAAGAACCTTTCACCGGAGAATTGCACCTTGTCTCTTCTCACGCGGACGGTAGGTTGGTATCTTTCAGTTGTGGAAAACGCGCATCGAAGCGCGTGTAGGGGAGCGCCCGCGGGCGCTGTGCTCAAGAAGGAGGGACACATGGCTAAGTTTGACATCATCGCCGCGACCGGTTGCCCGACCGGCATTGCGCACACCTTCATGGCGAAGGAGGCGCTGGAGAAGGCAGCTGCCGAGCGCGGTCTGACCATTAAGGTCGAGACTCATGGCCAGGTCGGTGTCGAGAACGAGCTCACCAAGAGTGAGATCGCTGGTGCCAAGGCCGTCGTCGTCGCAGCCGACAAGGATGTCCAGGCTGAGCGTTTCGCCGGTAAGCCCATGGTTTCCGTTGGTGTTTCCAAGGCCCTGTCCGTTGAGGCCGCCGGTAAGCTGATTGACCGCGCGCTCGCCGCCAAGGGCGACAGCACGGTTGCAGCCGCTGCCGATGTCGAGGACGAGGTCGAGGAGAAGGAGTCCATCGGCCACATCATCTACAAGCACCTCATGAACGGCGTCAGCCACATGCTGGTCTTCGTCGTTGCCGGTGGTGTTCTGACCGCCGTTTCGTTCCTGTGGGGCATTACGTCCTTCGATTCGACGGCGTCTGACTACAACAGCTTTGCTGCGATGCTCAAGATCATCGGCGGCATCGCCATGAACCTCATGGTTCCGGTGCTTTCCGCCTACATCGCCGAGTCCATCGGCAAGCGCCCGGCGCTCGTCCCCGGCTTTGTTGCCGGTATGATCGCCATCCAGGGCCTGCCTGTTAACGCCGAGACCGGCATGATCGACGCCGGTGGCGCCGGCGTGGGCTTCGGCTTCCTGGGCGGCATCGTCGGTGGCTTCCTCGCCGGTTATGTCATCCTGCTGCTCGAGAAGGTTTTCTCTAAAATTCCCGCGAGCCTTAATGGCCTGAAGGCAATCTTTCTGTATCCGCTGTGCTCTACCGCCATCGTCGGCCTGGTCATGCTCGGTATTTCCGGCCCCATGGCTGCCATTAACCAGGGTATGATGGATTTCCTGCAGAGCCTCGGTAACTCCGGTCCGGTGATCCTTGGCCTGGCCATCGGCTGCATGTGCGCCTTTGATATGGGCGGCCCGGTCAACAAGGCTGCTTACGCTACTGGCACCTTCCTGCTCGGTACCGCTCTCGAAGCTGGCGTCGGCACCGAGACCTACAACTTCGGCACCAACTTCATGGCTGCCGTCTCCGCCGCTTGCATCGTTCCGCCGCTGATCACCACCTTCGCCGTCGTTGTCGGCAAGAAGTACTTCAGCCAGGAGGATCATGACGCCGGTATCGTCAACCTCATCCTTGGTTGCACCCACATCACCGAGGGCGCCATTCCGTTCATGACCAAGAACATCTGGCCCGTCATGCCCATCATGATGCTCGGTTCTTCCATCGCTTCCATCTTGACCATCTTCTTCAACGTTCACGATCCGGCGCCTCACGGCGGCTTCCTGGTCCTGCCCGTTGTCGAGAACGGTCCGCTGTGGGTCCTCGCGATCCTCATCGGCGCTGTGGTCGGTGGCATCCTGTTCGTGGCCTTCAAGAAGTACGACTTCGAGAAGAATCAGAAGGCCGCTCCTGTAGCCAGGTCCGTTGAGGCCCCCAAGGCCGCTGCCGTCGAGGCCCCCAAGGCCGAGGCTGCCGACTTCGTGAAGGTCGAGAATGTCTTTGTCGCCGAGGACTTCGCTTCTCGTGACGAGGCTCTGAGCTTCGTTTCCAACCAGGCTGTCAAGGCCGGTATCGCCAGCGACGCCGACGCCGTGATGAACGCCTTCCTGGCCCGCGAGGCCGAGGGCACCACGGGCATGATGGAGGGCTTCGCCATCCCGCATGCCAAGTCCGACGCCATTACCGAGGCTGCCGTCATCGTCGTCAAGGACGAGTCCGGTGTGACCGGTTGGGACACCATGGACGGCGCTCCCGTCAACGTGGCCATCGCGCTGCTCATCCCGGGTGCCCAGGCCGGCACCACGCACCTTAAGATCCTGTCCAAGGTCGCCGAGGCGCTCATGGACGAGGACTTCCGTGCCACCGTCAAGGGTTCCACCGACGCCGCCGAGATCGCCAAGACGATCAACGCCCGCCTGGTCTAATCCCCCAGCCCGCGAATAACATCGCCCCCTGTATATAAGGCGGAGTCCCTCCCCAGGGCCTCCGCCTTTTTCATCCCCAAATAAGTTGCGGTGAAATAGGGACTGTTTAAACGATTCAACCCCAAATTCAGTCCCTATTTCACCGCAACTTATAAAAGGGCATAGAGGGGGCTACCTATCGAGTCCTTGTCGCGAACAGATCATCAGCCAGAATTCCTTTCAGCCGACATTACTTTGGACCGACTGGGTTTCCGCAGCTTGCTCGCCCACAGGGGCCCGCGCGCGGCCTGTGAGATTTATCGCGAGTTCCGCACGAGCCGAAGAGCACTTAATGTGCTCTTCGTGCGAGCAGGACTGTAGAGCAGGAAATCTCACAGGCCGCGCGCGGGCCCCTGTGGGCGAGCAAGCGGACGACAAACACATCTGTCCAATAATTCGTCTGAAACATAATGAAAAACCGTTTGATGTGAGTTAATATAAACAACGTCGTGAATCTGACTCCTGCCACATGCATGACAGGGGTTAAACACAAAAAGGAGTCAATTATGGTTTCTGAGAAGGCTACCCTCGTTAATCCTCAGGGTCTGCACATGCGTCCGGCTGGTCTGTTCGCCTCCACCATGGGCAAGTACGCCTGTGACGTGACGGTCGTCACCCCCGAGAAGGAGGTCAACGGCAAGTCCCCGATGGCCCTCATGGCTGCTGGTATCCCCTGCGGCACCGAGGTCGAGGTAAAGTGCGACGGCGCTGACGAGGCCGAGGCTCTGGCTGCTGCCATCGAGCTCATCAAGAGCGGTCTTGGCGAGTAGAACTCAAACGGGTCGCATGTTGAACAACTAAGTTCATATTTGGGGGCGCAGTGACCTGTTGTAAGGTAACTGCGCTCTTTTGTCATGGATATGGCAAAACGCTTTATCACATGACACGGAGAGAGGAATGGGAATGTATCAGGGAGTCAACGCTTCCGAGGGCATCGGTATCGGCACCGTCATGGTCGCCGTCGATCCCGACTTGACGTTTGAGCCGCACGAGGTTGCTGATTCGGCAGCAGAGAAGGAGCGCTATCAGTCCGCTCTTTCGGTCTTCTGCGAGAAGACCCAGGCTCAGGCCGACCACATGAAGGAGACGGTGGGCGAGGCCGAGGCCGAGATCATGAGCGGACACATTGTCCTGGCTCAGGACCCGGGCATGACCGACGCCATCAACGCCGCCATTGACGGCGGTACCTGCGCCGAGCAGGCGCTCATGGACACCTCGACCATGTTCGAGAACATGTTCCTGTCCATGGACGACGAGATGTTCCGTCTGCGCGCGGCCGACATCGCCGACATCCGCACCGGTATTCTGGCCGAGCTGCTGGGCAAGGAGGTCGTCGACCTCTCCGTCCTGCCCGAGAACACCGTCGTTGTCGTGCACGACCTTACGCCGTCCATGACCGCCACGATCGATAAGGCCCACGTTGCCGGTATCGTCACCGAGACCGGTGGCCGCACGTCGCACTCCGCGATCATTGCGCGCGCCCTCGAGATCCCGGCTGTCCTTTCGGTTTCCAACAGCTGCACCGCGCTGCGCAACGGTATGACCGTTGTCGTCGACGGCGGCAAGGGTATCGTCGAGGCCGATCCCGACGAGGAGACGCTCGCTGCCTACACCGCCAAGGCCGAGGCCTTCGCTGCCGAGAAGGCAGCCCTCGAGGCCTTCCGTGGCAAGCCGTCCGTGACTGCCGATGGCATCAAGAAGATCATCGCCTGCAACATCGGTAACCCCGATGACGTGCCCAACGCGCTCGATCACGACGCCGAGGCCATCGGTCTGTTCCGCTCCGAGTTCCTGTTCATGGACTCCGCTGAGCTTCCTTCCGAGGAGGAGCAGTTCAACGCCTACCGTAAGGTCGCCAGCGCGCTCAAGGGTGCTCCGGTCATCATCCGCACGCTCGATGTGGGTGGCGACAAGGAGATTCCGTATCTGCATATGGTCAAGGAAGACAACCCCTTCATGGGCTTCCGCGCCGTGCGTTACTGCCTGGCCAATCCCGACCAGTACAAGGTCCAGCTCCGCGCTCTGCTGCGCGCTAGCGCCTTCGGTGACGTCAAGATCATGATCCCGCTCGTCACCTGCGTCGAGGAGGTCTTGGCTGTCAAGGAGCTCGTCGAGCAGTGCAAGACCGAGCTGACCGAAGAGGGTCGCAAGTTCAACGAGAACATCGAGGTCGGCATCATGGTCGAGACGCCCGCCGCTTCGCTGCTCGCAGACCGTCTTGCCGAGGTCGCCGACTTCTTCTCCATCGGCACCAACGACCTGATCGGCTACACCATGTGCGCCGACCGTGGTAACGACACCATCTCCAACCTGTACCAGGTTTACTATCCCGCCGTGCTCCGCTCGCTCAAGAACATCATCGAGAGCGGCGTGAAGGCCGGCATCATGGTCGGTATGTGCGGCGAGGCCGCTGCCGATCCGCTGCTCGAGCCGCTGCTGATCAGCTGGGGCCTGGAGGAGTTCTCGATGAGCGCTCCGTCGATCCTGCGCGCCCGCAAGACCATCAGCCAGTGGACCAAGGCCGAGTGCGACGAGCTCGCCGAGAAGGCACTCGCCTGCAACACCGCCGCCGAGGTCAAGGCACTGCTCGAGTCCGCAGCTCGCTAATTTAGTATCAGAGGTAACCGCGTGGTTGGAATGGGCCGGCCACGCGGCCCTCACATATACAGGGGGTACTGTAAATGTTCTACACGCTAACCGCTAACCCGGCTGTCGACATGACGGTTTCGAGCTCTCCACTCGAGCCCGACGAGAACGTCCGCACCGGCTCGGCCAGCTACACGGCTAACGGCAAGGGCCTCGACGTGTCCTTCGCCTTTAAGAAGATGGGCGTCGACACCGTCGCGCTCGGCTTCTTCGCCGGCTTCACGGGCAAGTTCATCGTCGAGGAGGTCATGAACCTGGGCTGCCTGTGCCGCCCGGTCTGGACCGACGGTATCACGCGCATTAACACCTACGTCAACGATGGCCAGCACGAGTACGGCATCCTGAACCCGGGTGCTCCGATTACGCCGCAGCACCAGGAGGAGCTCTACAACATCCTGGACACCGCGGGCGATCTCGAGTGCCTGATCGTTTCCGGCTCCGTGCCTCCCAAAGCTACGCCTGACTTCCTGGCTAAGGTCATGGAGCACGCTCAGGCTCGTGGCGCCGATGTCGTCTTGGACCTGTCCTCCGACAAGCTCAAGGAGCTCGCTCACAAGAAGCCGCTGCTCATCAAGCCGAACCATCACGAGATGAAGGCCATCTTCGGCGTGCCGGTCGACACCGACGACGAGGTCCGCGTTGCCATGAAGATGGCTCACGACGCTGGCGTCCAGAACGTGCTGCTCACCCGTGGTAGCCGCGGCGACGCTTACTTCTCCAACGGCGAGGACATCTGGTACGCCAAGCGTGAGTTCAACATCAAGCTGGTTTCTTCCGTCTGCGCCGGCGATTGCACCCTCGCTGCGTTCCTGCACAAGTGGTACAGGGATCGCGACAACGTCGAGGAGGCCATGAAGCTCGCTATGGCCACCGGCGCCAACGTTGCCGAGTCCGTCGGCATCGGCGACTTCGGTCACGTCGACGAGTACAGCAAGCGCGTTGCTGTCCGCAAGCTCGATCGTCAGTAATCGAAACGCGACATATTCGTGCGCATGTGGCGCCCCGGTTTCGGCTGGGGCGCCTTTTTGTTCCGCCACGGGGGAGAGGTGTCCCGCCGTACTTCATCGCTTCCACACCGTTCGCCGAGTTGTCCTAGCCTTTTACCGATGCGTGGAATATACTTTCACTAACACGTTGCTTCGTGAAAGGAACATTCATGATTTACACGCTCACTGCAAATCCCGCCATTGACTACAACATCGCCTGCGACGGTCTTGACGCCAACACCGTCACGCGTACCCGCAACGCCGTCTACACGCCCAACGGCAAGGGCCTCAACGTCTCGTTTACGCTTGACCACTACGGTGTCGACACCACGATCCTGGGTTTCTTCGCCGGCTTCTCGGGTGAGTTCATCGTTAAGGGCGCCGAGGCCCTGGGCGTGCCCGTCAAGCCTGTGTGGACCGACGGCATCACGCGCGTCAACGTGTTCCTTAATGCCGGCCCCGACACTGAGTACAACATGGTCAACGCTGGTGCCGCCATCAACGAGGCCAATGAGCAGGAGATGTTTGAGCTCATCGATTCGCTCGATGACATGACCTGCCTGGTTATCAGCGGCTCGCTGCCTCCCAACACTTCCGAGGGCTTCCTGGCCGAGGTCCTGCGCCGCGTCAAGGCCAAGGGGGCCGAGTTCGTCCTCGACATCTCGAGCCATCAGCTGGCAGACCTTATTGCCATGGAGCCGCTGCTGATCAAGCCCAATGACGACGAGCTGCTCGACATCTTTGGCATTAAGGTGAGCGGTGGCGACGACGAGTCCGTCAAGGGCGCGATGGCCGAGCTGCACGCCAAGGGCGCCAAGAATGTACTGCTGACCCTTGGTGGCGATGGCGCGTATTTCTCCAACGGCGAGCACATCTGGTTTGCCAACCGCACCTTTGAGGTCAAGCCGCTGTCGACCGTCTGCGCCGGCGATTCCTCGCTCGCTGCCTTCCTGTCCGTGTGGCACGACGCTCCCGAGCGCGTCGAGGACGCCCTGCGCCTTTCGATGGCCACTGGCGCCAACGTGGTCGAGTGCCCCGGTCTGGGGGATTTTGCCAAGGTGGACGAATATAAGAAGCACATCGAGGTTCGCCAGGTCTGCTAGTTCCGGCACCTTGTCTGAATAGTTTGATTATTTCGCATCCGTCTTAGACTAGGACGGATGCGTTTTTGTTTATCGGACTTGCGTGTGCAGTGGAGGCTGTTTCTTGCTAGACTTCTTGCAGACGCAATCGATAGCCAATTTGATAGTCGCAGGAGGCCATAGGCATGTGCAATGTTTCGCTCAACGGTACTCAACCGTCCGATGCGTCCCTGCGCGTCCTGCGCGCGCTTGAAGCGGCTGGTCTTGAGGCTTGGTACGTGGGCGGTTGGGTGCGCGACGCCCTTATGGGGTACCCCAGCCACGATGTTGATATGTGCTGTAGCGGCCTGTGGCAGGAGTCCAAAGCGGCGCTCGAGGCCGCCGGCATCGCGGTTGTGGAATCGGGCATTAAATTTGGCGGAATCACGGCTATTTCCGATGGCGAGCGTATCGAGGTCACCACGTACCGTCTGGATGGCTTTTACACCGATGGTCGTCATCCCCAGAGTGTGGAGCGTGCCGCCTCGCTCGAGGACGATCTGGCGCGCCGCGACTTTACCGTCAATGCCATGGCCTGGCATCCCGAGCGCGGGCTTGTCGACCGCTACGACGGCCAGGGTGACTTGGAGCGCAAGCTGATTCGCGCTGTCGGCGATCCCAAGCGTCGCTTTAACGAGGACGCCCTGCGCATGCTGCGTGCGGTGCGCTTTGCCTGCCGTCTGGACTTTATGATTGAGCCCGAGACCAAGCGTGCGCTTGCCGAGTGCGCGCCGCTGCTCGATGCCGTGGCGCGTGAGCGTGTGGGTATTGAGCTCGAGGGCATTCTTTCGACCGGTCATGGGGGAGACGCGATGCTCCGCTATCCCGAGCTCATCTGCGCCGCCGTGCCCGAGTTGGCAGCGGGTCGCGGGTTTGATCAGCGCAGTGTCTATCATGCGTTTAACGTCTACGTGCATATCGCCCGTGTGCTGACGGTGGCGGGGGAGCTCGCGCTGTGTGACGGCGTCGCGCCCTCGTCGAGCCTTATGTGGGCGGCGTTTTTGCACGATGTGTCCAAGCCCGAGTGCTTCACGGTCGACCATGCCGGTAGCGGACACTTCTACGGTCATCCCGAGCTCGGCGCCAAGAAGGCGCGCGTCATTATGGATCGCCTGGCGCTCTCGCACGACTTGGTGCGCGACGTGTGCCTGCTCATCAAATACCATGACAAGCCGCTGCGCCCCGAGCGCTCCTGTCTGCTCAATATGATGCGCGCGCTTTCGGGTGAGGGCGTCGACACGGCCCGCCTGATTGACGAGCTCATGGACCTTAAGCGTGCCGACACACTTGGCAAGGCCCCGTCGTGCTTCTATTACGTTGAGACGATTGAGGAGATGCGCGCGATGGCGCACGATCTGCTGAGGGCGGGGGAGCCCTATACGCTCAAGATGCTCGCCATCAACGGCGGCGACCTGATCCGTGCTGGAGTCAAGCCCGGGCCGGAACTGGGGCAGCTTCTCAACTCCGCCCTCGACGCCGTGATCGAAGACAACATTCCCAACGATCGCGAAGCTCTTTTGGTCCATCTTAACTTGAATTAGCTACCTAGTTTACCTGCGTGTTCCATAACCTGCCGACAATTTTTTGGCAATTTGGAATTTCTTCTTGCGCTGACGTTTTTTGTCCCGTAATATATTTCCTCGCAGCACGGCAGTGCAGATGTCATGTGGCCCGTTCGTCTAGCGGTTTAGGACGCCGCCCTCTCAAGGCGGAGATCACCAG
>CABSNM010000011.1 GCA_902479065.1 uncultured Collinsella sp. | reverse complement strand
AGGGGGAAAGGTGTTGAAAAATGGGGCGGTTCCCCATATTATTGATGACGTCGACAGGCGGGGTGGTTCCCCGCGTACGTGCCATCTGAGTAACCGAGGGGAGGGCGCACATGGGAATGACGGGTGCATACGAGCGCAATCTCGATGCAAAAGGTCGTCTATCCCTGCCTGCACCCCTTCGCGAGGAGCTTGGAGAGCACGTTCGCGTGTTCAAAGCCCTGGATGTCGATGCTCTGTACGTGTTCTCTGCCGAGGCCTTCGATAAGTGGGTCGAAGGACTCTTCGCGGGTCGTGAGGGCCACGAGGGTTTTAACCCGCGTGACATCAACGACCAGAAGCTCATGAGGGCGATTAACAAGCGCACCACGTCGATGGATGTGGACAGCGCGGGTCGTATCGGTCTTTCTGAGTCTCTCCGCAAGCAGGCGAACCTCGACCGCGAGGTCACGGTTGTGGGCAACTACGACCACCTTGAGGTTTGGGACCGCGCTACGGCCGATGAGGACGATGACGACGAGGCCCTGCTGGACCTCTTCTTCTCGTAAGGGCAAGGCACGAGTAACGGATGGAGCGTGGGATCTTGACACAAGAATATCGGCATGAACCTGTCATGCTCGGCGAAGTGCTTGAGTCGCTGCAGCTAAAGAGCGGCTCCGTCGTCTGCGACTGCACCCTTGGCGGTGCCGGCCATTCGGTAAAGATGGCCGCGCAGGTGGGGGAGACCGGCCTTTTGCTCGGCGTCGATCAGGACGACATGGCCCTCGAGGCCGCTGGCGCCCGTCTGGACCGCGAGGTTCCCGGCGTACCGCACCAGCTGTTGAAGGGCAACTTCGGCGACTTGGACGAGCTGCTTTGCTCGGCCGAGGTGCCCGGGGTCGATGGCTTCCTGTTCGACTTGGGCGTTTCGTCGCCGCAACTCGATATCCCTGGCAGGGGCTTTTCGTACAACGAGGACGCCCCATTGGACATGCGGATGGATCCGGGTAACAACACCTTAAACGCAGCTGAGGTCATCAACACCTATAACGAACACGACCTCGCCCGGATTCTACGCGTCTACGGCGAAGAGAAGTTCGCCTCGCAGATCGCGCGCGAGATCGTGCGCCGCCGCGAGCATGAGCCGATCGAAACCACAGGCCAGTTTGTCGAGATCATCAAGGCTGGTATCCCCGCTGCCGCTCGTCGGCATGGCGGACACCCAGCCAAGAAAAGTTTCCAGGCCATTCGCATCGAGGTCAATCACGAACTCGATGTGCTCGAGCGAGGGCTTGACGCCGCCACAAGGTGGCTCAACCCGGGCGGACGCATCTGCGTCATCTCGTATCACTCGCTCGAGGACCGTATCGTAAAGAACCACTTTAAGGAGATGAGCCAGGGGTGCACGTGTCCGCCGGAGATTCCGGTGTGCGTGTGCGGCAACGTGCCGATACTCAAGGTCATCACCCGCAAACCCCTGGTTGCCCAACCCGATGAGGTTGCGCGCAACCCTCGGGCGAGATCAGCCAAGATCCGCGTGGCGCAGCGTCTGTAGAGGCGACTGCGCGATATTGGACCTCCCGCTCGTACCACAAACGAAGCTTAAACACACTACCAACGTACTCGGGATGGGAGGCGGCATATCATGGGCTACAACACTTCAAACGCAGCACTCGCCTATGATATGAACGCCATGCCCGCCTATCGTGAGGCACCGCAGGCCCCCGTTGCTCCCCGCGAGCAGCGCACACCGCGCTTTGATGTCTACACAGGCGCGGGCCGTCAGGCAAACCAGGCGGTAAGCCCGGTTTTCATGAGCGTTCTTAAAACGTTTTGCATCATTGCGGCCATCTTCATGACGATCGGTGTCGCCCGTGTGGCGCTCGCCGGCATTACGGCCCAGGTGCTCAACAGCAACGCCGCGCTTACCAACACGCTCGAGAAGGCGACCGACGAGAGCTCCGACCTGGAGGTCATGCATTCGGTCTATGGTGCCGACACACGCATTCGCGACCTTGCGGGCGCTTATGGCATGGTGGAGCCCAGCGAGAGCGTTACACTTGATTTTTCGCAGGATGCAGCCGCGGGCGCTAGCTCGACCGCGACCGCTCAGTAACAAGACGGTAGCTGAGTATGACAAATGACTATCGCCGCGGCTCCGACGGGGGTCGCGGTTCTGGACGTCCCTCATCGCGGGGACGTTCTGGTTATCAAGGAACGGGTCGGCCATCTTACAACGCGAGGCCGTCCTATGGCAACGACCCCGCGTCGCGTCTCCGTGGCTCGAGTGGTCCTCAGATGCATAACACCAGACCGCGCAAGAGCTCGTCGACCGAATGGCTCACGGGTACGCCGCTGCCCCGCCGCAAAGCCGTCATGGGCTTTATCGGGTTTGGCTTGGGTTTGGGCGTCCTTCGCCTTGCCGACTATCAAATCGTGGAAGCCGATAAGCTACGCGACCGTGCCGATGCACGTCGCTTGCTTGCACAGACGCTGTATGCCAAGCGCGGTACCATCTACGACCGTAACGGCAACGTGCTGACGTCGTCGGTCGAATGCCGCAACATCGCCGTGAATCCTCAGCTTATCGAGGACGTTGACAAGACGGTATCGGCGCTGGTCAAAGCTACGGGAATCGATAAAAAGACCTGTCGCGAGCTCGTTGAGTCGGATGGCACCTGGGTGTATATCAAACGCCAGGTGGACGAGGACGATGCCGCGGCGCTGGAGAAGAAGAACCTGCCAGGCGTGCTCTTTGAGCAGGCCATGAAGCGCGTGTACCCCTACGGCAACCTGGCATCGCAGGTGCTTGGCGTGGTAAACGTGGACAACGACGGTCTGACGGGCCTCGAAAAACAGTACAACAAGCTTTTGACCGGAACCAACGGTTCGCTGGTGCGTGAGCGGGCGAGGGACGGTAGCTATATCGCGGGCGGCGCCTATAAGAAGGTTGCCGCGGTGGACGGCGTGGACATCGTGACGACGCTCGATGTCAATATCCAGCGCGCCGCCGAGGACGCCCTGGCCGAGGCGGTCGAAAAGACCAAGGCCAAGAACGGCTCGGCCCTGGTCACCGATCCCACGACGGGCGAGATTCTGGCGGCATGCTCGTATCCGACATATGACCAGACCGATCTGGAAAACGCCAAGACCGAGGACATGAACTTGCGCCTGGTTACCGATGCCTACGAGCCCGGCTCGGTCTTTAAGACGCTCGTGGCCGGTGCCGGCTTCGACTTGGGTGCCGTGCGTTCGAGCACGTCGTTTGAGGTGCCGGCGAGCATTAAGGTTGGCGACGACACCGTTACCGACGCCGATAAGCGCGACTACACCATGACCATGGACGTGCGCGAGATGATGCGCCGTTCGTCCAATGTGGGCTTTGTCCTGGTGGGACGCAAGATCGGTGCCGATGATTTTGCCACCTATGTGGACAAGTGGGGTATCGGTCATAGCTCCGGTGTCGATTTTCCGGGTGAGAGCCTGGGCATCGTCAAGGAGCGCGACCAGTACGACGGCGCCACGCTGGGCTCGATGAGCTTTGGCCAGGCGCTGTCCGTCTCGCCGATTGAGGTCGCACGTGCCGTGGGCGGCATCGCGAACGGCGGTGTGATGATGACTCCGCACTTCTATAAGTCCAGCAAGGGCGATGAGAAGGACTGGGGCGAAGGCGAGCGTGCGATTTCGGAGGACGCTGCCGCTCAGGTGACATCGTGCATGCAGACGGTCGTGTCCGAAGGCACAGGCGTTGGCGGTGCGGTCGATGGCTATGACGTGGCGGGCAAGACCGGTACGGCCGAGCGTGCTGACGAGAACGGCGGTTACCTCAAGGAGAACTACATGTCGTCCTTTATGGGCTTTGCGCCGGCACAATCGCCCAAGGTACTGTGCTATATCACACTCGATGGAACGCCGAGCGGCTCGGATGCCGCCGCGGTGCCATTCCAGTCCATTATGGCCAACGCGCTCGACGTGCTGGGTATCCCGCGCACGAAGTAGGGGGTTACAATTTTGAGCATGGTCTGCCGTTTGATCTGAAGGGTGTTCACATGCCCTGCACCACGCGCGCATGGCACTGGGATACAATACGCCGATAGCATTATTAGGTTTACAGGGGAGCTGCAATGATAGAGATCGCCGTCAACAACCTCGCGGCCTCAACGGGGGCCCGAACCGTGACGGAAGAAGTCGATCGGGTATGCCGCGGGTGCGTTATCGACTCGCGTCAGGTCGAGGAGGGGACGATCTTTGTCGCCTTCCCCGGCGAAAAGGTCGACGGCAATGATTTTGCCTCCCGTGCCATCGAGTCGGGTGCCGGTGCCGTCGTGATGACGCGCGAGCCCGATGCCGAGCTGGTTTCGCTGGCGCAGGACAAGGGATGCGCCATCTTGATGACCGACGACCCCGTGGAGTTCTTGCTGCGCCTGGCGCACGTATATCGCTTGGAGCTTGGCTGCCTGGTCGTCGGCATTACCGGTTCGATTGGCAAGACGACGACCAAGGACGTGCTCGCCGCCGTGCTCGCCAAGCGTTATCGCGTCTGGGCCACGAAGGGCAATTTCAACAACTTGATCGGCATGCCGCTCACGGTGCTTTCCGCTCCGGCCGATACCGAGGTCCTGGTGCTCGAGATGGGCATGAACCATTTTCATGAGATTGAGCGCCTGTCCCAGTCTGCCAACCCCAATCTTGCCATCGTGAGCAAGATCGGAACCTCCCACATCGGCATCCTGGGCAGCCGCGAGAACATCGCTCGCGCCAAGTCCGAGATTGTCCAGGGCATGTGCGCCGCCGGCGACTTCTCGCCGTTGCTGGTTTTGGGCGGCGAGGACGACTTTACGCCGTTCATTCGCGATACGTTCGCCCAGCCTGCGGGTATTGACGTGATGCTGGCCGGTGTCTCGGACGACGACGAGGTCCGCGCGCGCGACATTCGCGTCGACGACGAGGGGCATCCGGTCTTTACGCTCGACTTTGGTCAGGGCGACACGGTCGATACCATGCTGGCCATTCCCGGCGTGCAGTCCGTGCCCAATGCCGTCAAGGCCGCCGCGGTCGCCTATCGTCTGGGCGTGACACCCGAGCAGATCGATGCTGCCTTTAGGGGCCTTACGATCACCGGTCACCGTCAGGAGATCAAGCGCGCCAAGAGCGGAGCACGCATCATCGACGACTCCTATAACGCCAGTGCCGAGTCTATGGCTGCCGGCCTCGATTTGCTGTGCTCGCTCATCTGTGACGGTTCGCGTATGGCGATCCTGGGGGAGATGGGCGAGATGGGCGACGAGGCTCCCCGCATGCATGAGCTCGTGGGCGCCTATGCCGCCGCCAAGAAGCTCGACATGCTCGCGTGCGTCGGCGGCGAGCTGGCTCAGCTCATGGCCGATGCCGCACGTATGATGGGTATGGATGAGGACCGCATCCAGGTGTTCTCCGATTATCAGCAGGTGCTCGACCACATGGGCGGCGCGCTTGAAAATCATGATGTTGTACTGGTCAAGGGTTCCCGTTTTGTTGAGCTCGACCGCTTTGTGGAAGGTGTGTGCTAGCCCATGTTCGGCAATCCCTCGTATCCTACGTATCAGGCCTTTTTGGGACTTGGCATGGCTGCCGCCATTGCGTTGCTGCTTATGCCGTGGTGGATCAAGCTGCTGAAGGTCGAGGGTATCGGCCAACAGGTCCGAGCCGACGGCCCCAAGCGTCATTTGATTAAACAGGGTACGCCCACCATGGGCGGCGTCATCATCCTTGTCGCGATCTCGCTGACCTGCCTGCTGATGGGCAAGCTCACCACCGAGCTCGTGCTCGTGCTGCTTGCCACGCTGGCCACCGGCGTTCTGGGTCTCATCGACGACCTGACCTCTGTCACGCATGGTCGCTCGCTCGGCCTGACGCCTCACGCCAAGATGATCGGTCTGACCATCATCTGCGTCACTTTTACCGTGCTCGCCGTCAATTGGTGCGGCGTCGCCCCCGAGATTCGTTTTCCCGGCGGCCTGACGATTGACCTCGGTGTCCTTTCGACCACCATCTGCGGCCTTTCGTTCCCGTGGCTCTACATTGTATTTTGCTGGCTGATGATCGCTGGTCTTTCCAATGCCGTGAACCTGACCGATGGTCTGGACGGTCTTGCCGGCGGCACTTCCATGATTGCCATGCTCGCCATGGCCGCCATGGCGTTTTTGCACGGTGACGTGAACCTGTCCATCTTCTGCACGGCGTGCGCTGGTGCCTGCCTGGGCTTTTTGTGGTTCAACTGCTACCCGGCGAGCATCTTTATGGGCGATACCGGCTCGCTTGCCCTGGGTGCCGCTTTTGCCTGCACCTCTATCATTACCAACACCGAAGTCGTTTCCCTCATCATCGGCGGCCTGTTTATCGTCGAGACCCTGTCGGTCATGATCCAGGTCGTCTATTTCCACTTTACGCACAAGCGCGTCTTCCTTATGGCGCCCATTCATCATCATTTCGAAAAGAAGGGCTGGGCCGAGACCAAGGTCGTTATCCGTTTTTGGATTATCGCCGCGGCCTTTGGCGCCGTTGGCCTCGCCCTATTCTTCCAGTTGGGATAGTGGTCTTTCATGCCTCTTGCTGATGTCTTTAGCCTGCTTGTTTTGGGGCAGGGTAAATCTGGTCTCGATGTCGCCCGTTGGGCGTTGGCTCACCCCGAGCGCGTGAGCGCCACGACTGTGTATGGCGGCGGTACCTCCGAGCCCAATGACGCCACACGTGCGCTCGAGGCGCAGGGCGCGTCGTTTGTCTACGGCACCGAGCAGGTCGAGGGTACCTATGACGTGTGCGTGACATGCCCGGGTATCTCGGAGTTCTCGGCCTTCTTTAAGGCCGGGCGTGAGCATGCCGCTCAGATTATGGGCGAGCCCGAGTTTGCCTATCGCCTGTCTCCCCACAATTGGATCGCCATCACGGGCACCAACGGCAAGACAACTACCACGTCGCTGACCGATTATCTGCTCAAGGCCGCCGGTGAAGCCAGCGTGGCCGTCGGCAATATCGGTGAGCCACCGGTGAACGAGATCGACGGCCGCGCACACAATGAGTGGTTTGTGGCCGAGCTGTCGAGTTATCAGATTGCGACGACCGCCGAGCTTCATCCTCGCGTTGCGGTACTGCTCAACATCACGCCCGACCACCTGGGCTGGCACAAGAGCCACAAGAACTATGCGCTTGCCAAGATCAAGTTGTTTGAGAATATGGTCGACGACGACCTCGTGGTTATCGATGTTGAGGATGCCGGCATCCATGAGTTCGATGAGTACATCTACACACCGGGCCGCCGCATCTGCAAGGTCGCCTTTGACGAGCCCGAGGGTGCAGACGCCGCCTTTGTGCGCGACGGCAAGATGGTCGTGCGCCTGAAGGGCGTCGAGACCCAGCTTGTCGCCACGTCCGAGCTCAAGATCTCGGGCCATCACAATGTCATCAATGCCTTATGCGCCGCCACGGCTGCTCTGGCCGTCGGTGCCGATCCCGAGGGCATTTGCCGCGGTTTGGCATCGTTCCAGCCACTCGAACACCGCGTTGAACCCTGCGGCGAGATCGATGGCGTGCGCTACGTCAACGATTCCAAGGCAACGAACACCGATGCGGTCGAAAAGGCCCTGACGGCGTTTCCCGATGACGACGTGATCTTGCTGCTCGGCGGTCACGATAAGGGTACGCCGCTTGCGGACTTTGCCCGCGTCGTTATGGACAACGTGCGCTCGGTCGTTTGCTTTGGCGATGCGCGCGAGCGCTTTACCGCCGCTATGGACGAGGCCGATGTCGATGGTGACGTGGATATCGCCCAGGCCGATGATCTGCGCGATGCCGTTGACGTTGCCCGCTCACTCTCGAGCCGCGGCGACGTGATCCTGCTTTCGCCCGCCTGCTCTTCGTTCGACGAGTTCTCGGGCTACGAGGAGCGCGGTCGCGTGTTTAAGGACTACGTTGTCCAGCTTGCCGCAGCAGCGAAATCGCAAACGGAATAGGGGTTGCCGGTGAGAGAGGAGAGCCCCCGAAGTGATATGAGGAGGCCCGACTCGGACCGTGCTTCCTCGCTGCGTAGCACGCCGCGTTCCGGACGCGGCGGGCAGACGTTCAGTGAGCGCTATATTGCCGGCGTCCCCGCCCGCATCATGCGCCCCCGTTTGATATTTATGGCTTGCCTGTTTAGCTTGGTTTGCTTTGGCTTGCTGATGGTGTACTCGGCATCTTCGGTCGAGGCACTGCACGAGAATGGTTCGGCGACGTTTTTCCTGTTTCGACAAGCCGCGTTTGCCGGAGTTGGCGTGCTGGCTATGGTTGCCATCGTGCGCATCTTGCCGGACAGTTGGTTTGGGGAAGACGTGCTCAGGATCTTCCTCATGGGCATGATAGGGCTACTGGTTCTGGTGTTCTTTATGGGTAGCGGCAGTCGTGGCGCCACGCGCTGGCTCAACATCGCCGGTATTCAGTTCCAGCCGTCTGAGTTTTTAAAGCCGTTCGCCATCGCGTATTCGGCCATCATGCTCGACCGCATCTTTTCGCCCGGCGGCAACATCAACGAGTTTCTTCGCAACATGGGCGTCTACCTGGGCATTTCGCTCTTTCTGATCTTTGTTCAGCCCGATTTTGGCACCGTCCTGATCATCTTGTTGACCCTCATGTGCATGGCGTTGTTTGCGGGATTGGACCCCAAATATATCGTTTGGACAGTCGTTGCCGGCATCGCCGTCATTGCGATCGCCCTTATCGCCGAGCCGTATCGTATGACGCGTGTCGAGGTTGCTTGGAATCCTTGGGCAGACGAATATGGCGACGGCTATCAGGCCACGCTTGCCATCATGGCGTTTGCCTCGGGTGGCCTGTTCGGTCGTGGCATCGGCAACTCCACCATGAAGTACTCGTATTTGCCCGAGGCACATAACGACTACATCTTGGCTATTATCGGCGAGGAAGTTGGCTTTATCGGAACCGTGCTGTTCTTCTTGGTGTTTGCGATGCTGATCTACTCGGCGTTTCGCATTGCCGAGCAGGCGACCGACCGTCGCGGAGCACTTATGGCATCGGGTTCCGCGGTCATCCTTGCGGTGCAGTTTTTGATCAACGCGCTGGGCATTCTCAATGTGTTTCCCATGACGGGCAAGCCGCTGCCGTTTATTAGTTACGGCGGCTCCTCGATTATTGTGTCGCTTATGCTCGCCGGTCTGATCCTGCGCGTTTCTTATGAGAGCGCCCGTCGCGATGAGTACGACCGTCGCCGCGAGAGCTTTGCCGTTATGGATGAGAGTACCGCCGGCGTGCCCCACGTGCGCGGCGAGCGATCTTCGCGTAACGGCTTTACCGTCCTGGATGGCTCTGCGACCGAGCCGGCAGCTCGTCCGCGTCAGCGAACGACGCCGCAAGGTCGTCCGCAGCGCCCCACTCCTCGCAATGCGGGCGGCGGATATAATCGAATCGATTTGAATTCGGACCCGTCGGCGCGTTTGCGCACCGATGACCAGGGGCCGCGTATACGAAGGGATTACCATGACCGATAAGATGACCGTTGCTATTGCAGCTGGCGGCACGGCAGGACATATCAACCCCGCGCTCGCCTTGGCCGAGGAGCTGCGTGACCGCGGTCATCACGTTGTGTTCGTGGGCCAGTCGCGCAAGCTCGAGGGTCGTCTGGTTCCCGAGGCCGGATTCGATTTTGTGCCCATCACGGTCACGGGCTTCGATCGCTCCCGTCCCTGGACGGCGCTGACCTCGCTGTGGCGCGTCAACAAGGCGAAGCGTGCGCTTGCCCGTCATTTCTCGAAGGTCGGTAAGCCCGATGCCGCTATCGGCTTTGGTGCTTACGTTGAGGTCCCGCTGCTGGGTTGGTGCAAGGGTGCCGGCGTTCCGTATCTGCTGCACGAGCAGAACTCTGTTCCGGGTCTGGCCAATAAGATGATGAACTCACATGCCGCCCGCGTGTGCATTTCGGTACCTGCGGCCCGCGCGGTCTTTGAGTGCGAGGGCGACCCCGACCATGTGCTCATGACGGGCAATCCTGTGCGTCGTTCGGTGATCGAGGGCGATCGCGCCCGCGGTCGCAAGACGCTCGGTGTGCCCGAGGGCGCGACGCTTCTGCTCGTCTTTGGTGGTTCGCTTGGTGCTCAGCATCTCAACGAGCGCGTTGCCTCGCTCAAGAGTGAGCTGCTGACCCGCGAGAATCTCTACATTTTGCATTCGACGGGTGCTGACGGCTTTGAGGAGACCGAGCGCGCTTTGGCGCTGACGCCCGAGGAGGCGAAGCGCTATCGTGTCCAGCCCTACATCGACAACATGGGCGATATGCTGGCTGCGGCCGATTTGGTGCTCTCGCGTTCCGGTGCCTCGAGCGTGGCCGAGATCGCCGCGCTTGCCGTGCCCTCGGTGCTCGTGCCGTATCCGCACGCGACGGCCGACCACCAGACCACGAATGCGCGTTACCTGGTCGATGCCGGTGCCGGCGTGCTATGCGCCGATGCCGATATCGATGCCCCTGCCTTTGCCGACGAGCTGCTGCACCTGATCGATGACGCTGCGGCGCGTGATGCCATGCGTCAGGCGGCGCGTGGCTTGGCCCAGGACCGTGCCGCCGCACTTTTGGCCGACGCGGTAGAGGGATTGCGTTAGTTAGACGGGATATCGCCGGTCGCCCTCGCGCGGATGCGGTAGGTGCGGTACAGTTAACGGGTTACAGGCAGTGTTTACGCAAGGAGTACACGAGCACATGGCTGATTCCCAGACTGCAACCTCCGCGCCCGAGTTCAAGAGCGCCCACTTTATCGGTATCGGCGGCGCCGGCATGAGCGGCATCGCCCTCGTCCTGCACGAGCGCGGTTATACCGTTACCGGCTCCGACCTTAAGACGTCGCGCTATATTCGCCAGCTTACCCGCGCCGGTGTGAAGGTCCACGTGGGCCACGAGGCTGCGACGATTGACGAGGTCAAGCCCGACGTGGTTGTGGTCTCCACTGCTATTCCCGAGTCCAACCCCGAGCTCGTGCGTGCCCGCGAGCTCGGTATTCCTGTGTGGCCCCGTGCCAAGATGCTCTCGGCCCTGGGTCACGGCTACACCACCGTCGCCGTTGCCGGCACGCACGGCAAGACCACGACGTCTTCGATGTGCGCCACGATGCTCGATCGCATGGGTCTGGACCCCAGCTTTTTGATCGGCGGCATCGTCGAGGGCTACGACACCAACGGCAAGAACGGCTCGGGTGACTACTTTGTCGCCGAGGCCGATGAGTCCGACAGCTCGTTCCTGTTCCTGAACCCCAACGTGGTCATCGTGACCAACGTCGAGGCCGACCATCTCGATCATTACTCGGGCATCGAGGAGATCGAGGCCACCTTTGCCAAGTTTATGGGGCTGGTGGGCGAGGACGGCACCGTCATCGTTTGCGGCGAGGACCCGCATCTGGTCGAGCTCGCCAAGTCGACGGGCCGACATGTGCTTTCCTATGGCTTTGCCGAGAACAACGACATCGTCTGCGTACATCCGGATGTCAAGGGCATCCAGAGCGACTTTATCGTTCGCTTTGAGGACGGCACCGAGCACGCTGTCGAGATTAAGAGCAACCCCGGTCGTCACAACATGCTCAACGCCACGGCCGTCTTGACCGTCGCCCATGTCCTGGGTCTCGATATCGACGCCGCCGCTAAGGCACTTTCGAGTTTTGAGGGTGTCCGCCGTCGCTTTACCCACGTGGGCGATATCGACGGCATCACGGTGGTTGACGATTACGGCCATCATCCCACCGAGATCAAGGCGACGCTCGCTGCTGCCTCTTCGCTGGGCTACAAACATGTCGACGTCGTGTTCCAACCGCACCGCTATTCGCGCCTGCAGGCTCTGTGCGATGACTTTGCCGATGCCTTTGCCAACGCCGACAAGCTGCTGCTGATCGATGTATTCTCCGCCGGCGAGATGCCGATTCCGGGCGTTACCTCCAAGATGCTCGCAGATACCGTTCGCGCTAAGCACCCCGGCAAGGAGGTCGTGTACTGCTCCAGTCGTCTTGAGCTCAACCAGGAGCTTGAGAAGCTCGTGGGCGAGGGCGACCTGCTGCTCACCATGGGTGCCGGTGACGTCACGACCGTCGGCCCCGAGTTCATCGAGTATCTGACTGCCAAGAAAGACGCTTAACCTCCATGGGTCTGTTTAACGCCGTCATGGCGCTTTCGGGCATGATCGACACGGACGTGGTCGAGGACGAACGTCTTGCACGCCATACAAGCTATCGTATCGGCGGCAAGGCCGACCTCTTTGTGACGTGCCATAGCTACCATGCCCTGCGTCGCGCCGTGGCGGTGCTTGACCGCGAGCAGGTGCCGTGGGTGATTATCGGTAAGGGGTCCAACCTGTTGGTTGCCGATGCCGGTTATCGCGGCGCCGTTATTTCGCTGGGACGTGAGTTTCAGCGCACGGTTGTTGCCGAGGACGGCTGCACGCTGACCGTTGGTGCGGGCGTGATGTTCGCGCGTTTGGTCAACGACGCCTTGTCGCGCGGGCTTTCGGGCCTTGAGTTCGCGGTCGGTATTCCCGGTTCGGTCGGCGGCGCCGTGTCCATGAACGCAGGCACGCGGACCGAGTGGATCGGCTCCCTTATCGAGGACGTGGTCACGTTTGATCCGGCGTCCGGTATTAAGCACTATGCAGGGTCCGAGATCGCTTGGGGGTATCGCGAGTGCAGCCTGCCGCGTAACGAGATCATTCTCGAGTGCGTGCTCAAGCTCAAACCCGCGCCCAAGGCAGACATTCGCGAGCGTATGGAGCGGTACCTGACGCGCCGCAAGCGCACGCAGCCCATGGGTCATGCATCCTGCGGATCGGTCTTTCGCAACCCGCCCGACGCAAGCGTGGGCAAGTTGATTGAGGATTGTGGATTAAAGGGTTTTTCGGTTGGCGGTGCGGAAGTTTCGCCCGTACACGCTAATTTTATCGTTAATAACGGAACCGCCTCGGCCGATGACGTGGCCGCGGTTATCAGGCATGTGCACGGAAAGGTGAGGGAGGCGTATGGCATCGAGCTCAGACCGGAAGTTAAATTCCTCGGCTTCTAGAGCATCGAAACCAACCTTCCGCCGCGCCGGAGGGCGTTCCGGCGCACCTGCCCAGTCTCAACATAAGCCCGCCTTGCCCTCCAAGTCTGTTGGGTCCGTCCGTCCTGCCAAGCGCCCGGTCGTCGGCTCTCAGCTGGGGGGACGCCCCGCTTCTAAAAAGACGAGTCGTCCGGCTCCGCGTCCTTCGGTGACGCCCAAGCCGGCGATGGGCACCAAGACCTCCCGATCCATGGCGACGCCCAAGCCTTCGCTGGGAGCTCGCGCGCCGCATGCCAGCCGTACGTTGGCTGGCACTAAGCCGCGTTCACTGACATCGGTACCCGCCGCCAAGGCGTCTTCGGCAAAAAAGGGCATCAATCCTCTGTCATCGCTCGGTGCCATGGCAGGTAAGGCGACCGACGCCGCTTCTGCCATGAAGGGTAAGGGCAAGATCGCGGGCGGCATCCTGGCAGCCGTGGCCGTACTTGCCATTATTGCCATCGTCGTCATCAACTCCGGCCTGTTCTCCGCCACCGATATTCAGATTCATGGCAGCGAGCATGTGACCAAGCACGACGCCATGCAGCTCATCAGTCTTCCCGAGAACACGTCGCTCTTTAACGTGGATCCCGATCAGATCACCGAGGGCCTCAAGCAAAACCCATGGGTCTCGGGCGTGGATGTCCAGCGCCAGTTTCCCCATACGCTTATCATCACGCCGACGGAGCGTAAAGTTACCGCCATTGCGTATATCAGCTCCGACGACCTTGCCTGGGCTATCGGAGACGATGACACCTGGATCGCTCCGCTGTCGACGTCTGTCGAGGTGGACGACCAGGGGAACGTCATTACATCGGGGGAGGGTGCCAACACCCTGACCGGCATCGATGCGGCCCTGGCGCTTGCCAAGCACTACGGCGCCGTGCTGTTGACTGACGTCTCGGCCGATGTCGCACCGGTTTCGGGTCGGGCGGTGAGCTCCAAGGCCGTCAAGGCCGGCCTGGATTACGCACGCGGTTTTTCGAGCGAGTTCTTGGACCAGGTGAAGGATATTTCCACACCTTCCGTTGAGGCTATCTCGGCAAATCTCGACAACGGCGTTGAGGTGTCGCTGGGCGATTCGGACGATATCGCCAAGAAAGAACGCATCGTGACCAAGCTGCTTTCGCAGGTAGAGGGCGTGACCTATATCAATGTGCGCTCTCCGGGCAACTACACGTTTAGGAACGCACCGACCGCCTAGTATCCTAAACGGCTTTGTTGAGGGGCCATACCACGCCGTTTATCTGGTTTGTTTGGTTTTCACGGTCAATTATTTGACTGAAACGCTCATAATGTGCAAACATAATACGGTTTACCTTTGCATTTACTTTCAACCTGAAGGTTAATGTGCGCAGGGGTCAACCCATGCTATGGCTATAACCTTTGTTCGGAGGACCGACATGCACGAGACAGAGATCAACAACTACCTTGCCGTCATTAAGGTGGTCGGCGTCGGCGGCGGCGGTACCAACGCGGTCAATCGAATGATCGAAGAGGGCATCCGCGGCGTCGAGTTTGTTGCCATCAACACCGATGCTCAGGCGCTCGCGATCTCTGATGCCGATATCAAGGTGCACATCGGCACCGACCTTACCCGCGGCCTGGGCGCCGGCGCCAACCCCGAGGTTGGCCGCAAGGCTGCCGATGAGTCCCGCGACGATATCGCCGAGGCGCTCGCTGGCGCCGACATGGTGTTCATCACCTGCGGCGAGGGCGGTGGTACCGGTACCGGCGCTGCCCCCATCGTTGCCGATATCGCGATGAACGAGGTCGGCGCGCTGACCGTCGCCGTCGTGACCAAGCCCTTTACCTTCGAGGGTCGCAAGCGCAAGAAGAGCGCCGAGGAGGGCATCAAGACCCTCTCCGATTGCGTCGACACCATGATCGTTATCCCTAACGACAAGCTGCTCGACATCGCCGAGAAGAAGACCACGATGCTCGAGGCGTTCGCGATTGCCGATGGCGTCCTTTCCCAGGGCACCCAGGGCATCACCGACCTCATCACCGTCCCGGGTATCATCAACCTGGACTTCGCCGATGTTAAGACCATCATGAAGCAGGCCGGTACCGCCATGATGGGTATCGGTACCGCTTCTGGGGACACCCGTGCCGTCGACGCTGCCCAGCAGGCTATCTCCAGTCCGCTGCTCGAGAGCTCCATCGATGGCGCCACGCGCGTCCTGCTTTCCATCGCCGGCTCCAAGGACCTGGGCATCCAGGAGATCAGCGACGCCGCCGACGTTGTCGCCAATGCTGTCGACCCCGAGGCCAACATCATCTTCGGTACCGTTGTTGACGAGTCCCTGGGCGACCAGGTGCGCATCACCGTTATCGCTACGGGCTTCTCCGACTCCAACGTCAACCGTCAGGACGAGCTCTTCGCTGCCCAGCAGTCCCAGAGCAAGGCTGCTGCTTCTGCTGAGCCGCAGCGCACTGCTCCGGCTGCCAGCCCCGCTCAGGCTGCCCCGACTCGCAACGTCGGTGGTACCGAGCTGCCCAACTTTGGCAACGATCAGTTTGAGCTTCCCGACTTCCTCAAGCGCGGCAGCTTCTAAGTCGTTCTTCGCATTGTTTTGCACAGGGGCGCGTCCGTATGGATGCGCCCTTTTTGTTTCTCGTTTGTAAACGAAAGCCTCCAATCTCCTTACGTTCCCTTTACGTTTGGTCCCTACCGCTGCGGGTATCCTTTTAAAGAAGTATGACAGCCGTATAAACACGGACTGCGCGGCGACGCCGCGGTACTTGTTGTAATAGGAGGCTTTAGTATGGCAGCACGTGCGGACAACGTTTCGCGTGTCGACCATGATGGAGTTACGTTGGTAGAGGGCGCGACGCTCGATGTTCGCTTTGCCTTTACCGAGCGCACCGGTGGCGTTTCCGAAGATGCGTACTCCTCGCTCAACCTGGGCTCGCATGTAGGCGATGACCCCTTTGCTGTTCAAGAAAATCGTCGTCGAGCGCTCGAAGCCATGGGCGCCGCTGAGTGCGAGCATAATCTGCTTGTTCCCAATCAGGTGCACGGCGACCATGTCGTGACGGTGACCTCGAACGGCGCCGACGATCTCGAGAACATTCGCGAACAGATTGCAGAGGGCTGCGATGCCATCGTCTGTACGGCCCATGAGGTGCCCGTGATGCTCTGCTTTGCCGATTGTGTTCCCGTGGTGCTGGTGGCTCCCAACGGCTTTGCCGTGGTGCATTCTGGCTGGAAGGGCACGATTGCGCGCATTTCCGCCAAGGCCAGCCAAGCACTCTGCGAGGCGGCTGACTGCACGCCGGAGGACATCTCTGCCTATATTGGGCCCCATATCCTGGGTGACGAGTATGAGGTGTCCCAAGAACTTATGGATCGCTTTGCCGCCGAGTTCGCGTGCATCGATGCCTCTGCTTCTCGTATGCTCGATCTTTCCGCCGCCATTCGCGAGGCGCTGGTGGATGCCGGTGTCGATGTGAATGGCATTGTGGACACCAAACTTTCCACCGTGCGTCAAAACGACCGCTTTTATTCCTATCGCAACGAGGGCGGGACCTGTGGGCGCCATGCTGCGATCGGCGTGATGCTATGAGAAAGATCGCATCGGTCCTGAGTGCAGCAGTGCTCACGCTCACGCTGTGCGCCTGCTCCTCGGGATCTTCTACCTCTTCCATCACCGTTGCCGGCTCTACGACGTGCCTTCCCATTGCCGAGATCGCGGCCGAGGGCTTTAAAGAGGAGACCGGCACCGACGTGCTCGTCTCCGGCCTTGGCTCATCTGCTGGCATCGAAGCTGTTAGCGCCGGCACCGCCGATATCGCCAGCTCCTCTCGTGGCCTCAACGCCGATGAGCAAGACCTGGGTCTGACGCCTATCGTTATCGCGCACGACGGCATTGCAGTCATCGTGAACGACGACAACCCGGTCGATAATCTCTCGACCGAGCAGCTCCGCGATATTTACGCCGGCAAGATCACCAACTGGAAAGAAGTCGGCGGAGAGGACCTGAAGATTCAGGTTATCAACCGCGACGAGGCGTCCGGTACGCGCGAGGCCTTCCGCACTATCGTGATGGACGGCACGCCATTCGATCGCCGCTCGGCTGTTCTTTCGGGCACGGGCCAGGTGCGCGATGTCGTGTCTCGCTCGCGTGGCGCCATTGGCTACATCTCGCTGGGTTTTGTCGAGAGCCTCAACGCCAAGACCTCGGTCAAGGCCGTTTCGGTCAACCATGTCGAGGCATCCGAGAAGACGGTCGCAAGTGGCGGCTATCCCATCTCGCGTGACCTTTACTTCTTTGTGAAGGGGACGCCTTCGCAGCAGGCGCAGGATTACATCGACTATGTGACGTCCGAAAAGATGGACAAGCAGATTCGCGAGGCGGGCTTTATTCCCGTCACCAACGACGGAAAGGGGAGTGAGTAGCGTGGAAGCACAGGAAACCCCCCAGATTGAGCAGGAGACCCGGGTGCCCAAAAAGCGTGAGTTGGCGTTGGTGTCGCGCAGCACCTATCTTAAGGAGAAGGCGCTGCAGTGGATCTTCTTTGCCTGCGCGTTCTTGGCGGTCGTCACCGTCATCCTGATTTTTGTCTTTACCACGTACTCGGCGCTGCCGGTCTTTACCGACATCGGCCTGGCGGACTTCTTTAGCTTTACATGGGCACCCTCTGAGGGCCACTACGGCATTATGTCGCTGCTGGCGGGTTCTGGTCTGGTGACTGTCGGTGCGCTCGCCATGGGTGTGCCCCTGGGTGTGGGCACGGCTGTGTATCTGGTCGAGATCGCCAGCAAGCGCGTGTGCAGGCTCATCAGCCCCGCCGTCGACCTGCTGGCGGGCATCCCCTCCATCATCTACGGCTTCTTTGGCATGGTCATCATCCGTCCGTTTATCGCGCAGCTGACCGGCGGTCTTGGCTTTGGCGCGCTGACGGCGTGGTTCGTGCTCGCCATCATGATCGTTCCCACCATCACCACGCTCACCATCGATGCCCTCAATTCCATTCCCATGGGCATTCGCGAGGCATCCTATGCCATGGGTGCCACCAAGTGGCAGACCATCTACAAAGTCGTGCTGCCTGCAGCCAAGTTGGGTATCGTCGATGCGATTGTCTTGGGCATGGGTCGCGCCATCGGTGAGACCATGGCCGTGCTCATGGTCGTGGGCAACGCCCCGGTCATTCCGGATAGCATCTCGAGCCCTATCTCAACGCTCACGAGTCAGATCGCGCTCGATATGAGTTATTCCTCGGGCCTGCACCGCTCGGCTCTGTTTGGCATGGGCGTTGTCTTGTTTATCATCTCCGCTGCACTGGTGGGTATCGTCCGCCTGATTTCCAAGAAGAGGGGGTAGGCTATGTCCGATTCCGTTGACACGACGGTCGATACGACCTCGTCGCGCGAGCGCATCAAGCGTGCCCTTTCCCATGGCAAGAAGGGCCGCATCAACAAGGACCTCTCCAACAAGATCATGCTCGGCGTGTTTCGCGCCGCGGCCTATATCACCACGCTGGTGCTGATCGCCATCATCGCCTACGTGGTCATCAACGGCCTGCCGCATATCTCGCTCGACTTTATCTTTGGCTGGCCGCAGGGCGTCAACGCCGAAGGCGGCATTTGGCCCACGATCGTCTCGACCATCTACGTAACGGCGCTCGCCATGCTCATCTGCACGCCGGTTGCCGTCCTGGCTGCGGTCTATCTGGCCGAATATGCCAAGCAGGGCAAGATTGTCGACATCATTCGCTATGCTGCCGATGCCTTGGCCTCGGTACCCTCCATCGTTATGGGCCTCTTTGGCTATGCCTTGTTTGTCGAGGCTATGGGTCTGGGCCTTTCGATGGTCTCGGCCGCTTTGGCGCTGGCACTTCTGATGCTCCCCATCGTCATGCGCACCACCGAGGAGGCAATCCGCGCTGTTCCGCGCTATATCCGTTGGGGTGCGTATGGCCTGGGCGCCACCAAGTGGCAGGTCGTCTCCAAGATCGTGCTTCCTTCGGCTTTTGGCCGCATCGCTACCGGCATCGTGCTTGCCATCGGCCGCGCCATCGGCGAGACCGCCGTGGTGCTCTACACCATGGGTCAGGCCATCAACCTGCCTATTTCGCCGCTCGATTCCGGTCGTCCCATGACCGTTCACCTTTATCTGCTTGCCAATGACGGCATCAACATGAACGCAGCCTACGGCACTGCGCTTTTGCTGATGGCGATTATTCTGGCCTTCAACCTGTTTGCGCGTTATCTGTCGCGCAAGCGCCGCTAGTTAAGGAGTCCCATGTCCGTCTATCAGTCCGCTCCCACGCCGGAGCAAGCGGCCATCACGGCCAAGGATTTCAACTTTTGGTACGGTGACTTTCATGCGCTGACGGGGCTCGACCTCAACATCGCCAAAAACGCCATCACCTCGTTTATCGGCCCTTCGGGCTGCGGCAAATCGACGTTTTTGCGCTGCATCAACCGTATGAACGACCTGATCGAGGGCACTCGCGTCGAGGGCACCATGACGCTCGACGGCAACGATA
Source organism: uncultured Collinsella sp. (assembly GCA_902479065.1). Taxonomy (GTDB): domain Bacteria; phylum Actinomycetota; class Coriobacteriia; order Coriobacteriales; family Coriobacteriaceae; genus Collinsella. The sequence continues at coordinate 46,837 of CABSNM010000011.1, read as the reverse complement.
TCTATGCCGAGGGCGTCGACCCGGTCGATCTTCGCCGCCGCGTGGGCATGATTTTTCAGCAGCCCAACCCGTTCCCCAAATCCATCTACGAGAATGTCGCTTTTGGCCCTCGTCTGCAGGGCGTGACTAGCAAAAGCGACCTCGATGACATCGTGGAAGAATCGCTCAAGCGCGCCAACCTCTGGAAAGAGGTATCCAATCAGCTCAACAAGGATGGTTTGGCGCTCTCGGGCGGTCAGCAGCAGCGTCTGTGCATCGCGCGTGTGCTTGCGGTGCAGCCCGATGTCTTGCTGATGGACGAGCCCTGCTCCGCCATCGACCCCACGTCCGTCTCTAAGGTCGAGGATCTGATGGCCGAGCTGGCGCCCGAGATGACGATCATCATCGTCACGCATTCTATGCAGCAGGCCGCTCGTATTAGCGACTACACCGCATTTTTCTTGCAGGAAGTTGCCGGCGAGCCCGCCACGCTCATCGAGTATGGTCAAACCGACGCGATCTTCACCAGCCCGGTGGATTCGCGAACGGAAGACTATATCACCGGCCGCTTTGGCTGATCGGTGCGACTAGTCCCAATCCGATCGGACCTGGTCCGGTGCGTATTCACTGTGCGGGCGGCATGACCGCACCCAACTGATTGGAGTGAACCATGCGCAAACTGTTTTCCCGTCAGCTCATCGAGGCCCGTCACGAGATGCTGAGCATCTACGAGGCCGTCGATCTGGCTCTTCACGACGCCTTGAAGGCCTATGTGACCGATGACCGCAAGCTCGCCACCAAGACCAAGAAGCGCACGCTTTCGATTGACGCGCGCTGCGCCAACTTGGAGGCCGTGTGCTACAACCTGATCGCTACGCAGTCGCCGGTCGCCTCCGACTTCCGCTTGCTGCAGACGATCATCTACGTCGACTTTAACCTGCAGCGCATGACCGATAAGGTTCGCCAGATCTGCCGCGCCACGCGTCACATGGTCAAGGCCGACATCTCGCTGCCCCAGGAACTTGTCGGTACGGTTGAGGCCGAGGCCGAGGCTGTTTACCAGGTGCTGGGTTCGTCGCTTTCTGCGCTCGTCACCAACGACATGTCCATCATCTGCAATCTGGCCGTCGAGGACGAGCCGGTGCACGCGGCCTATGAGAAGTTCTTCCGTACTTTCAACCGCATGGACACGGGCGATTTTATGGACGACGACAGCAACTATGACGACCTGCGCCGCGCCATCATGGTCTCGCGCTACCTCGATCGCATCGCCTCGATTTCGATCGATGCCGCCTGCCGCCTGACCTTCCTTTTGACCGGACAGCGTATGACTGCCGGCGATATCGCCCGTACGGATGAGGATGAGCTCGAGAGCATGCGCGTGCCTTCGGGCGAGGGCGTCATCATGAGGCCTGCCGTCGATGCACACTATGTTGCCAAAGTGCCCGCTAACGAGGTGAGCGAGGGTCTTCGCTACCTGCTCGAGCACCTCGAGGACGAGGATGACACCGAGGATGATGAGGAGTAGGGCAGCTCCGTTCGTCGAAAGATTGTAAATACCTAAGTGAGCGCGGCCTTGCACATGCGAGGCCGCGCTCTTGCGTTAGCATGAGACTACTTGTATGGCTGTTAGCGGAGGCGATTGGCAATGGATAACTATTTGGACTTGATGCGCGCTCGCCGCGAGCAGATTCTGGAGCGTTTTTATGCGGCGCTCGATCGCGCGGGCCGTCCCCACGATGCCGCGCGCCTGATTGCCGTCTCCAAGACTGTTGGCGTCGATGAGACCGTTGCCGCTATCCAGGCGGGGTATCGCCATTTTGCCGAGAACCGCCCGCAGGAGCTCGTTCGCAAGCTTGCGGGCCTCGCGGAGCATCCGGAGCTACCCGAGGTGCGCTTCGATATGATCGGCAACCTGCAGACCAACAAGATCAATGCCGTTCTGGGCTCGGCCGAGCTGATTCATTCGGTAAGCTCGCTGCATTTGGCTCAGGCTATCTCGAGCCGTGCGGTCCGCAAGATTGAGGCGGGCGAGCTCTCCGGCCCCCAGCGCGTGCTGATTGAGGTCAATGTGAGCGGCGAGGAGTCCAAGGGCGGCTTTTCGCCCGACGAGATTCGAGACGCCGCGGGTGAGCTTGCGGAGCTTGAGGGAATTTGTGTGCAGGGCCTTATGACTATGGCGCCACGGGGGAATAAGGATGTGGCGCGCCGCACCTTTGCCGGACTTCGCGAGCTAAGGGATGAGCTTGAGGCGACGCACTCCGACCTGAACCTGCCCGAACTTTCCTGCGGCATGAGCGAGGACTTTGAGCCTGCCCTTGAGGAAGGCTCTACGCTCGTTCGCCTGGGCAGGGTAGTATTTAGCCCGGAGTTTGCAGTAAAATAAGGCTCTGAAGTGCGCACTGATTATCGGAGCGCCTGCACTAAACCGCGAGAGGACACAACCATGGGCTTCCTTGACGAGATTAAAAATAAGATGCACCTGGGCGGCCAGCAGGGTTACGACCAGGGTTATGGTCAGGACGACGACTACGGCTACGATGATGGCTATGACGACGGCTACCAGAACAACGGTTACAGCGGTGCCTCGGGCGAGGGCTTCTACACCCAGGATGAGCCGAGCAACGGCCTGTTGGGTCAGACGCGCCGCGGCGAGGCCGAGTCGGTGGCCGTGTACACGCGCTCCGGTCAGCTGGTCGGCGACGATTCTCGCCACGCTACGACCTACAACCCGCCATCGCGCTCGCAGGAGACGGTTGCGGGCGGTTATCGTCCCGGTGCCTACGATACGCCGTCGAGCTACGCCGAGAGCACGCGTGCCCGCGCTGCTGCCCCCGCACCCGCTCCCTCACCGAGCGATGCCTCGGCGTATGCGAGCAACATCATCAATGCTACGCCGCAGCTGCCGGCTTATGTCCTGCGCCCCGAGAGCTATGACGACGTGGAGACCGTCGTGCGCCGCGTGCGCACCAAGCAGCCTGTCGCGCTGATTTTTGTGGGCGTTCGTACCGAGGTCGCCAAGCGCGTCCTGGACTTCTCTTACGGCTTTGCCTGCGGCCTGGGTGCCACCGTCAAAGAGGTGGGCGATCGCGTGTTTATGGTGCTGCCCGCCGGTTGCGAGGTCAAGGATTCGGACCTCAAAAAGCTCCGTGCCGACGGCTACCTTAAGTAAAGACAAGACGAGGAGATTCTCATCAACATCTACACCATTGTCCAGTTGGTCAATACGCTGTTCAACTTCTACTCCACGCTCATCGTGGTCTACTGCCTTATGACGTGGATCCCTATGAAACAGGGTGGATTGCTACAGGATATCGCCGCCGTCCTCGATAGCGTGTGCGGCCCGTGGCTCAATTTGTTCCGCCGGTTTATCCCGCCCATGGGCGGCGTCGATTTTTCACCGGTCGTTGCGATTATTGCGTTGCAGTTGGTGCAGAAGCTGGTTCTACAACTTCTTATAGGTATACTCATATAAAACTGGCTTAGTAACTCACGTCGGGCGCACGGCGCCAAGGCGAAGATAAAGGAGAACTTGTTATGGCTATTACCCCTGCTGACATTCAGGCTCAGACCTTCTCTGAGGCCAAGCGCGGCTACGATCCCGCCGAGGTCGACGTCTTCCTGGAGACCCTGTCCTCTGAGGTCGACGCCATGCTCGCCAAGATCGTCGATCTTAAGGGTCGTCTGACCGCCACCGAGCAGCAGCTCGCCGACACGCAGGCCCAGCTTGCTCAGGCTCAGGATGCTGCTGCGCAGGCCGTTCCCGCCGCCCCTGTGGCCGCTCCCGCACCCGACTTCTCCGCTCAGGAGCGCCAGATTTCCGCTGCCCTGATCGCTGCCCAGCAGACCGCTGAGACCATCGTCAACGATGCCAACGAGAACGCTGAGCGTATCCGCAACGAGGCTGACGCCAAGGCCCGCGAGGTTATCCGCCAGGCTCTGACCGAAAAGCAGGCCGAGCTCGAGGAGATCGATCGTCTCAAAGCTTCCCGTGAGGAGTTCAAGGCCGAGTATCTCAAGCTCATCCAGCACTTTATGGACGATGCCCAGAACTCCTTCCCGGCCGATCTGATGGCCTCTACGCCGGTCGGTTCTGCCGCTTCTCCTGCGGTGACTGTTCCCGCCGAGCCGCTGCCCGTCGCTGACCCGGTTGTCCCCGTGGCCGATCCCTTCGCCCCGATCGACAACTTCGCTGCCGACGACCTGGACTAACATTCGGCCTACAATTTAGTGCCTCGAAAGGACCCGCAGCTTGCGGGTCCTTTTTTATGACTGTGCAAGGGCGCGCAACATAAAAAACCGAGCCCTGCACATGGTGGCGCAGAACTCGGCGAACGGGTGAGCGGTCAAGGGTAGGTTTTAAGGCATGTCCCAAAAATCTACTTGAGGAGGAAGTCGGAGAGGGGAATGGTGCGTGCCTCGCGATGCTCGGGATCGGCGATGTGGTCGGCGGGATAGCCACAGACGAGCATGTGATAGGGATAGACGCCCTTGGACAGATTGAACTGCTCCTGTGCCACCTCAGGCTTGAAATGGCACACCCAGCACGTTCCCAGGCCCTGCTCGGTGGCCTCCATCATCATCTGATCACACACGATGGACGTATCGATTTCGCTGGAATTCATCTGGTCATACGGGCGCACCCAAGCGTCATCGGTAACGCTGCAAATAAGGAAGACAAGCGGAGCCCCAAAGATAGACCCATCACGAGCAAACCGGGGCTGACAAGCAGCAGCCTTCTCCAGAAGCTCAGGCGTATCCAACACCATCACACGGGTTGGATGATTATTACAAGCAGAAGGAGCAATACGCCCAGCCTCAACAATGGCATCCACCACAGCCTGCTCCACAGCCCGATCTTCAAACTCACGACAAGAATACCGAGCCCGAGCCAGATCCAAATAACTCACAACCAAGCCCTCCAAATTCAGTGTATCAACCCAAAGCAAAACAAAGGGTACCCAAAGCCCGATCCAGCCAAACGTTTAAGGCGGTCCCAAAGTTCCCAATCGGGCTCAAAGGCCCTGCCAACAAAAGCCCCATCACTTTCAAAGTATCAGCCAAAGTTTCAATGGCGGTACGTAAGGGAGCGGGCCCGACCACTAATACCTTTTGAACGACTCTGCTTGCAGCCGGAGTGAAAAAGGTATTAGTGGTCGGGCCCGCGACCGGTGGGGCACGTACCCCCAATTAACTGTTCTTCATGACAATCGAATCCACAACATCGGCCACATTCTCACAGCAGTCAGCGCAGTACTCCAGGAAGGCGTAAACGTCACGCCAGGCGATGACCTCGAGCGGATCCTTGCCGTTGACATGCAGGTTGCGCATAGCGTTGATGTAGAGCTCGTCGGCCTCGGACTCAATCGTGTTGATCTGGATGACGAGTTCGCGCAGGGTCTTGGACTTGCGGTAGTTGGGCAGCTCGACCATCAGGTCCTTCATGGCGCGGCAGGCGTCGGTCACCTTGTGGGCGATCACGATGGCATCGGGATGGATGCTCTGGATGTTGGTGAAGTAGACGCGCTGCACGACGCCCTCGATACGGTCGAGCACGGTGTCGAGCGAGCAACTCATCAGGTCCAGGTCCTCGCGCTCAAGCGGGGTGATAAAGGCCGTGAGCAGAGCGTCCTCAAGCTCATGGTGCTTCTTATCGGCCGCATGCTCGATCGCGTGCATCTTGTTGAGCATATCGTGAATCCTTGCGGGATCGAAGTTCTCGAAAATCTTGGTGAGCAGCTCAGCGGCCTGGACGGCAAGGTCGGCGCAGGCGACGTAGTTGTCGAAGTAGAACGAATCGGGTTTCTTTGCCATGAGTGGGTCCTTTCGAGGCGAAGTCGGGTGGGCGAGGTATTACGGTCCGGATGGACGCTCGGTTTGACTAGATGAACATCATGAACAGCTTGGCCATGACAAAGCTGATGAGTCCGCAGGCGGGGAAGGTGAAGAACCAGGTGAACATCATGTCCTTGACCACGCCGAAGTTGATGGCCGAAAGGCGCTTGACGGCACCGACGCCCATGATGGCGCAGGTCTTGATGTGGGTGGAGGACACGGGGATACCGGTAAGGGTGGCAAGCAGCAGATTCGCGGCGCCCGCGAGGTCGGCGGAGAATCCCTGATACTTCTCGAGCTTGACCATGCTCTGGCCGACGGACTTGATGATGCGCTCGCCGCCCACGCTGGTGCCGATGCCCATGGTGGCCGAGCACAGCAGCATAATCCAGATGGGGATGCCGGCATCGCCGACGCTCGTCTGGCCGTTGGCGAAGGCCACGCCTAAAAAGAGCACGCCGATGAACTTCTGTCCATCCTGCGCGCCATGCATAAAGCTCATGGCCGCGGCACTCGCGATCTGAGCGTATTTAAAGAAGACATTGGCACGTCGCCTATTGGCGGCGGCAAACAGAATCGAGACGAGTTTGCACAGGATCCAGCCCATGACAAAGCCCAGGCCGATGGAGAGCGCCAGGCCGTAGATGACCTTCATCCACTCGTGGACGTTGACGCTGTTCGCGCCGCCGAGGGCGATAGCGGCACCGGTCAGGCCGGCGATAAGGCTGTGGCTTTGCGAGGTGGGGATACCAAAACGCGATGCCGTGGCACCGTAGACGACGATGGAGAACAGCGCCGCGCACAGGCAGGCAAGCGCCATGGTGCTGTTTCCGCCAAAGTCGACGATATGTGAGATGGTGTTGGCGACGCTCGCGTTAAAGTGCGTCATGATGAGCACGCCCAAGAAGTTGAATGCGGCGCTCATGAGAATGGCGGCGCGGGCGGGCATGCAACGCGTAGTGACGCAGGTCGCGATGGCGTTGGGCGCGTCGGTCCATCCGTTGACGAAGATGGCGCCGAGCGCGAGAATCACGGTGACGGCAAGGACTGGGTTCGACACAATTTGGCCGAGGAAGGTTGAGAACGTTACGTCCATATATGGGCTTTCTCGAAGTTTGCAGACACGTTACAAAAACATGATAAATCGTATCACCTCCTATGGGTTTCTTTACCGAGTTCTGATGGGAGAAGTGAATTTTTTGGCACTAAAATTGAATATTAGCCCTGTTGACCGCGGGTATTCTTTTTGCTAACACGCCATGAGGACACGCGTGCGCGCCCCAACACCCCAAAACCACAGTCTGTTCGCTTTACAACATGCAAACATGCGTTCGATAATAGGGGGCATGGAATATCGACAGACAGACGGCAAAACTCGGCGCGTGCACAAGCAGTATGTGGACGTCGTGGCTCGCATCCTCGCGGGCGGACAGGTCGTGCCGGTCACCGTCTGTTGGGTCGACGGCCGTTGTTTTACGATCGACGAAATTATCTCGACCACCGGGTTTGGCCTGATGGTCCACGGCATCCGTACGGCAACATATAAGGTGCGTTTTGGCGGGCACGCGACCGAGTTGTATCTGGAGGACCAGACGCGCGAGCGGGCGGACGGCTCGCAAGCGCACGTGATGCGTTGGTGGGTCTGGGCCTTTGATCGTACGCTTGAGGGCGAGCGCCGTAGGTAAGGACGTGCGGCATTCGGGTACAATGGCAGGAATCTTGTCACCTACGGCGCTGTCGTGCGCTTTTTGAAAGGACGAAGTATGAACGATATCCAGGGCTATCAGAACGGCCCCATCGAGACCGGCGCAAGTCGCGCCAAGGAGATGTCGCCGCGCGCGTACAATCTTGCCATGTCTGCCCTCATCTTCTTGGGCTTTTGCGCCATGGGCGCCGGTGCTTACTTTACGAGCACCATGGCGTTTGCCCGCATGATGATGAGCGGCGCCGCCCTGCCACTGGTCTTTGGCTCGTTTATCCTGACTATTGTCGGTATCGTCATGATGTCGGCTGCTGCGGGCAAGCAGTCCGTGGGCCTGTCGCTCGTGGGTTACGTGATCTTTGCGAGCACCTTTGGCCTGACCGCGTCGTTTGGCCTTGCCAACTATGACCTGCCCACTATCAACACCGCCTTTATCGCCACCGCTGCTATCACCTTTGTCTTCGGTGCGCTGGGCGTGACCTTCCCCAAGTTCTTCCAGCGTGTGTACGGCATCGGCTTTGGCATCCTGCTTGCCACGATTCTGGTCGAGATCGTGCTGATGTTCATGGGCGTCTCGCAGTCCATCACCGATCTGATCGTGATCGTGGTGTTCGCCGGGTTTATTGGCTACGACACCTATGTTGCCACGACGGTGCCGCCCACGCTGCCCAATGCGGTGCTCATGGCGTCCAATCTGTTCGTGGACATTATCAACGTGTTCCTGCGCATCCTGAACATTCTCGGTCGTCGCGACTAGCGCGGCGTTGCGACGTTTCCTGCCGGACACGGTAAAACGATACGAAAGGCGGTCCTTCGGGGCCGTCTTTTTTGTGCGTGGCGGGGTATCATGGATGGGAAAAAGCCGATAGCGGCAGCGACAGGAAAGGTGGCCACGTATGGCAGATGTCGACAACAGGAACCGTAACCGTAGGTCTAACCGAGCGGGTCAGCCCAATCCCAAGCGCGAGGCGCGTGCCAAGGCCGCCGAGCGCCATGTGGCGGCTGTGTCCGAGGCCTGCGCCAAGGACATCGAGCGTTCGCTTGCCGGCGTGCGCGAGTTCGATGGTATGCCTGCCGGTTTTGTCGCGGCGATGAAGGCCAAGGCCCAGGCGGCTGCGGCTGCCGAGGAGCAGGCTGCCAAGGCTGTGGAGGCTGACGCTGCCGAGGTTGAGGCTGCCGAGGTTGAGGCTGCGGTCGAGCCTGAGGTGGCATTCGAGTCCACCGAGTCGGCCGACGAGGCTGAGTCCGCGCCCGCGGAGGAGGCTGCTCCAGTCCTGCTCGAGGTCACTGTGCTTGATGCCTCCGCCACGCAGGCAATCCTCGATAACGGCCGCGGCTATGCGCAGTTCTGCGATATGGCCGTGCTTGCCTTTGCCTCGTTTACCAATCCGGGCGGCGGCTATATCCAGGGCTACCTGGGCCAGGAGGCGACGCTCTGCGCCGATTCGTACCTGTACAACGTACTCGACAAGCAGCGTAAGTGGTACGGTGAGAACCGTCGCCGCAACATAAACTGCGAGCTGTACCGCAACCGTGCGCTGGTGGTGCCCGCGGTGCGCTTCGACCGCAACCATGTGCACGCCTATGCCGACGTAATCGTGGCCGCCGCGCCCAACGCCAAGCGTGCCCGCCAGGAGTACCGCGTGAGCGACGACGCCCTGTTGGATGCCCTGCGCGACCGCATCCGCTTTGTCCTTGCCATCTGCGATGAGCTGGGTCGTGAGAAGCTCGTGCTGGGTGCTTGGGGCTGCGATAATAACGGCTTTGATGCCGAGGCCGTAGCCGAGCTCTTCCGTAAGGAGCTTGCATCGGGCGACTTTAAGGTCAAGCAGGTGTTCTTTGCCGTGCCTTCTACGCGCTGGGATGAGGACTTCGCCAAGTTCGAGCACGTGCTGGCAAGCTTCCCCGAGCGTAACGAGGAGTCCTATGCCCAGGTTGCCGCACACGCTGCGGCTGCTCGCGCCGCCGAGCAGGCCCAGGCTGCCGCCGAGGACGATGAGGACGATGATGATTGGCGCAAGTACCTGTAATCGGTACGGGCCGACAGATAGGTCGAGCCGGCGGGAGGGCTGCTCCCGTCGGCTTTTTACTAAAGGAGGGGCTTACGATGAAAAACGTTCTGTGCTTTGGTGACAGCAATACCTATGGCTATGATCCGGCTGGTAAGCGCGATGGCACCGCGGTGCGCTATGCGCAGGATGTGCGCTGGTGCGGCGTGGCGCAGCGTGACCTGGGCGAGGGCTGGCATGTGATTGAGGAGGGGCTTAACGGCCGCACGACGGTGCGCGACGATATGTGCCATCTGGACACTAACCTCAACGGCATTCGCGCGCTTCCGATGCTGCTCGAGGCCCATAAGCCGCTGGACGCCATTGTGATCATGCTGGGCACCAACGACTGTAAGACGGTCTTTAACGTGACAGCTTCCGATATCGCCCGTGGCGCCATGGCACTGATTCGCGTCGTCCGCGCGTTTCCGTGGACCGACGCTGCGCCTTGTCCGCGCATTCTGCTGATGGCTCCTATCAAGATCAAGCCGCAGATCGCCGATGTGTATATGACCGACTTTGACGAGCATTCCGTTGAGGCATCTGAGCATTTTGGCGAGTACTATGCGCACGTGGCCGAGCAGTTTGGCAGCGATTTTTTGAATGCCGCCGATTTTGCCGAGCCGGGCGATATCGACTATCTGCATATGATGCCCGAAAGTCATGAGAGCCTGGGACATGCCGTGGCAGCCAAGCTCCAGGACATGCTCGGTGAGTAGCACGGCCCCAAACCACCACAAAGGTACCTTTGCGGTGGCTTGATTCGTTTGTTTGTCTCGATCTGTAACAGTTCTAAGGCCGAAAACGGGCTAGATGTTACAGATTGAGATTATTTAGGTCGATATCGGCCGTTTGTCTCGATCTGTAACATCTTGAGTCGATTTTGCCGAGTTACTGTTACAGATCGAGATTATCTTCTCAGCGGAATTTGAATATCTCGATCTGTAACAGGTGGGCCGAAAAATGGACTCTAACTGTTACAGATCGAGATGTTTGTGGGAACCACCGCAAAGGTGCCTGTCCCCTTTGCGGTGGTTTTGGGCTGCGGATCTTAATACTGCCACATGTGATTGACGGGGCCGGAACCTTTGCCCATGTCAAGGCCGGCGGCGAGAGCGCCGGTTAGGTAAGCCTTGCCGGCGTTGACGGCGTCGGCAAGATCCATGCCCTGTGCCAATGCGCAGGCGATGGCGGACGAAAGCGTGCAGCCGGTGCCATGCGTGTTGCCGGTCTCGATGCGCTTGTGGCGGAACCACGTGGTGAGCGGATCGCCCAGATGGTTGCCCTCGTCATCGAGCGGCGCGGGTTCTGCTAGCACGTCGTTGGCCTCGTTGACAAAATGCCCGCCCTTAACGAGGGACGCGCAGCCAAAGCGGCGGGTGAGGAGCATGGCAGCGTTTTGCTGTGTGCGCTCGGAATCGACCTCGTAGTCGAGCAGCGCCATGGCCTCGGGAATGTTGGGCGTGATGACGGTCGCCAGCGGGAACAGGCGACGCGTGAGTGCCTCGGCGGCATCCTCGGCAATGAGGCGAGCGCCCGAAGTGGCGACCATAACGGGGTCGACGACCACGTTGGTTGCGTTCCATGCGCTCAGGCGGTCGGCGATAACTTCGATAATCTCGGTGGACGAAACCATGCCGATCTTGACGGCGCTCGGGCGGATATCGTCAAAAACGGCGTCAATTTGCGCAGCGACGATATCTGGCGAGATATCCTGCACGGCGGTAACGCCCAGGGTGTTTTGCGCTGTGATGGCGGTGATGGCCGTCTCGGCATACAGACGGTGCGCCGTGATGGTCTTGATGTCGGCCTGAATGCCGGCGCCACCGCTGGAATCGGATCCTGCGATGGATAGAACGGCGGGTACCTTACTGCGATCCATGTTCGCTCCCTTGTCCGGTCGGATTCAAATGGGTCTTTTAACCCGCATTATAAAGATGCCCGGGCCGGCTGTATTCCGAACCCGGGCGGGTGGTGCAATCTTTACGCAAATGTTAGCAAATGTTCACACGTCAACAATTGACGGGCCCCGCAGCGGGCTTGCGGGCGATTGCTTCGAAAAAGCTAATCCTCCATGCCAAGATCGATCGTCGTGCCCTCGAACACCTTGTTGACGGTGCGGACAGCACACATCTTGCCGCACATGGTGCAGGTGCCCTCAGTGGCGGCAGGGGACTCCTCGTAGCGCTTCTTACCGGTGACAGGGTCGAGAGCGCACTTCCACATGGCATCCCAGTCGAGCTTGCGGCGCGCCTGGCCCATCTTGTCGTCCATGTCGCGGGCGTGCGGCACCTTCTTGGCGATGTCGGCGGCGTGCGCGGCAATCTTAGTGGCCATAAGGCCATCGAGCACGTCTTGGGCGTTAGGCAGGCACAGGTGCTCGGCGGGCGTTACGTAGCACAGGAAGTCGGCACCGGAGCTCGCGGAGATGGCGCCGCCGATGGCAGCGGTGATGTGGTCGTAGCCTACGCCGATATCGGTCACCAGCGGCCCCAGCACATAGAACGGGGCGTTGTGGCACAGGCGCTTCTGCAGCTTCATGTTGGCGGCGATCTCGTCGAGCGCCATGTGGCCCGGTCCCTCGACCATAACCTGGACGCCGACGGCCCATGCGCGCTTGCACAGCTTGCCCAGCTCGATCATCTCGGCGGTCTCGGTTGCGTCGTTGGAGTCGTAGAGACAGCCCGGGCGGCAGGAGTCGCCAAGCGAAATCGTCACGTCGTACTCGTGGCAGATTTCGAGCAACTCGTCGTAGAACTCATAGAACGGGTTCTCGTTACCGGTGACCTCCATCCAGCCAAACAGCAGCGAGCCTCCGCGGCTCACGATGTTCATAAGGCGGCCGGTCTCCTTAAAGGTCTTGGTGACCGACTTGTTGATGCCGCAGTGGATGGTCATAAAGTCCACGCCGTCCTCGGCATGCGCGCGCACGACCTCGAACAAGTCATCCTTGGTAAGCTTGACCAGCGGTTTTTCCATGTAGCCGATGGCATCGTACATGGGGACGGTGCCCACCATGAGCGGCGTCTCGTCGATGAGCTGCTGGCGGAACTGGCGTGTTTTGCCCGAGTTGGAGAGGTCCATGATGGCGTCGGCGCCAAAGTCCTCGGCGATCTTGACTTTCTTCCATTCCTCTGCGGCGTCGGCCTTGTCGCCCGAGATGCCCAGGTTGACGTTGACCTTGGTGGACAGGCCCTCGCCGACACCAAAGGCGCGCATGCCCTTTTTGATGTGCACGATGTTGGCGGGAATGGCGATGCGGCCGTCGGCCACGCGCTCGCGGATGTACTCGGGGTCGCGATGCTCGCGCTCGGCGACTTCCTTCATCTGCGGTGTGATCTGCCCGGCGCGGGCGAAGTCGATTTGCGTGACGAGCTTGGGTTCGGTCTGTGTGCTCATTGGCACGGCTCCCTTCGTTGGCATTACCCATATCAGGTTTGTGGGTCAGGGCGGGCGCGCCCAATCTCAGCCTGCCGTCTTGTCCTGCAAGCTCCCCGTTATGTCATGGGCTCAAGTATAGCCTGAATGGGTACGATTGGGCCAACGAGCGTGCCTGTGGGGAGGCGAACATGGAAGACAAGCATCTATATCGAGAGACGCAATGGGATGTATCGGCCGAGGAAAGCCGCGCGCACCATGGCCTTGTCGCGATTGGTTTTGCGGTGCTTGCCGTGCTGGTGATTGCCTTTTGTATCTGGACGTTTGGCGGTCGCGGCGGCGCTGCCTGGGAGTTTGAGGCCGACGATGCCCTGCCGATCATGACGGTAAAGGTCGCTGGCGGTAACACGGTGGCAGCTCCCGGCGACTATTGGTATCCGTGCGATAGATTTGTCCAGTTGCAGTTGAGCGGTGGCTCCATTCCTGGTGAAGAGATTGAGCGCGTGGCTTTCGATGCGTCGCTTAAGACGCTGTCGGTTGAGCTCAAAGATCAAGGGGATGTGCCCACGACGATGGATATCGCGCTGACGGAATGGCGCCTGGAGCCCCCGTCGGGCGTCAAGGTGTCTGAGGTGGAGCATGTCAAGATTACCTATCAGGACGGCTCGACAAATGAAATTGTCAAAGCCGACGGCTTGGCGGAATAGACGCCGTGCCTAGGCAGCACATTCAAAAGTAGCGGTGGTCCTACAAGGTCTGTTCGTTCAGGAAGACCAAAGTGTTTTTATTTGAAAGCTCGGGAAAGTGACGATAGCCAACGTCGAACGCGGTGAGCCCGTTTACATCCTCGAGCTTGTTTTCTGCCATCCAGCGCACCATGGAGCCGCGCGCCTTTTTGCTGGCGGTCGAGCGCTGGATGGGCTTGCCGTTGCGGATGCCTTCGCCAAAGAGGCATGTGACGACCGTGGCTTCGGTGGTGAGGCGGGGTAGAACGGCTTTGGCGTATTCCGCGCTGGCGAGATTGACGATTGTAGCGTTGGAGCCTGCCGGAGCGATGGCCCGTGCGAGCTTGTCGCCCCAAAACGCGTAGAGGTCTCGGGCATTGTCGACGGCAAGCTTCGCGCCCATCTCCAGCCGATACGGTTCAACGGCATGAAAGGGGCGCACGCATCCGTAAAGGCCCGAGAGGATCCAGAGATGGTTTTGCAGCCAGTCGAGCTGTGCGGCATCCATGACCTCGGGCGCCATGCTTTGGTATTGAATGCCGTGATAGGACATGACGGCAGAGGAGATTCGACGCGCGATATCGGGATCGGCGAGGCTGGCATCGCTCAGGACGGGCATAAATTCGTGAAGCGTATCCAGGCACGTTGTAAGCAGCCTGTCGCTCACGTTCCATAGCGCCTGCAGGCCGCCGCTGCCTTCATTCCGCTCGATATCTAGCAGTGCGCGGTGGAGGCGAGCTGTCTCGCGCGCAAAGGGTGTAATGCCCAGGACTTCAAAAGCATCTTGGGCCGCGCGCATTTGCTTGGCGGGCGAAATGATGACCTGCAGCATAGACTCTCCTCTGCCAAAAAAGAAGTTGCGGTGGAATACGGTCTGTTTTGGCCGTGTATGGGCCAGTTTAGTCCGTATTTCACCGCAACTGATGAAGGGTGGATTAGGCGCGCTCGATGAAGGCCTTGTAGCCGCGGTAGGCTTCGTAGATGTCGGCCTTGTTGGCGACCTCCCACAGGGCATGCATGGACAGGACGGCAACGCCGGAGTCGATGACGTTCATGCCGTACTTGGCCATGATGTAGGCGATGGTGCCACCGCCGCCCGCGTTGACGCGGCCGAGCTCGCAGGTCTGGAAGTCCACGCCGGCCTCGTCCATGATGTCGCGGACGAGGGCCACGTACTCGGCGTCGGCGTCGTTTGAACCGCCCTTGCCGCGGCTGCCCGTGTACTTGTTAAAGCACAGGCCGCGACCCATGAAGGCTGCGTTCTTGGTCTCGAACTTGCCGGCGTAGCCTGGGTCGAAGCCGGCGGACACGTCGGAGGAGAGCATGCGGCTGTGGGCGAGTGCACGGCGCAGGGCCAGCGGGCTATCCTTGCCGGCGAGCGTCATGATCTCGGCGACGGTGTTCTCGAAGAAGCGGCTCGTCATGCCGGTGGCACCCACGGAGCCAATCTCCTCCTTGTCGACGATGAGCGTGATGCTCGTGCGCTCCACGTTGGCGACGTTTATCTGGGCGAGCATGGACGGATAGGCGCAGACACGGTCGTCATGGCCATAGCCCAGAATCATGGAGCGGTCGAGGCCCATGTCGCGGGCCGGGCCGGCGGGCACGACCTCGATCTCGGCGGAGAGGAAGTCCTCCTCCTCGACGTCGTATTGCTCCTTGAGGATGTCCAGGAACATCTGCTTGACGGGCTCCTTGGGGGCGTCCTTGTCGTCCTCATCGAACTTGACGGGGCGGCCGCCCACGATCACGTCGAGGATCTCGGCATCGACGGCATCCTTGGCGGGCTTGGCCATCTGCTCGCTCGAGAGGTGGATCAGCAGGTCGGAGATGGTAAAGACCGGGTCGTCCGCCTTGTCGCCGATGTTGATGTCGACGGTGGTGCCGTCCTTTTTGCAGATGACGCCTACGAGTGCGAGCGGGGAAGCGACCCAGTGGTAGCTCTTGACGCCGCCATAGTAGTGCGTGTCGAGATAGGCCATGTCGCCGGCCTCGAAAGCGGGGTTCTGCTTAAGGTCCAGGCGCGGCGAGTCCACGTGGGCGCCCAGGATGTTAAAGCCCTGCTCGAGCGGGGCGGTGCCCAGGTTGACGAGCATAAGGTCCTTGCCGTGGTTGGCGGCGTACACCTTGTCGCCTGCCTTGAGCGCGCGGCCCTCGGCGATCACGGTCTCCAGATTGACGTAGCCCGCCTCCTCGGCCATCTTGATACCGGTCTTGACGCACAGGCGCTCGGTCTTGTTCTCGCTCAAAAACTGCTTATAGCCGCGGCAAAGCTCCTCGAGCTCCTCGACTTGCTGTGGCGTGTACTTTTTCCATGCGCAGGGACGCTCCATGACGCAGGCTCCTTTCGGATCGATCGTGCTGGTTGATGTACCGTGAGCCATCGTATCACGCGCGGGCTCACGGTGGCGGGGGAGCTTGATGTGCGGTGGTCGCGGGGCGGGGAGCGTGTAAACTGGTGTGAGCAAACCGTGCCCAGCCCAAAGCGAGGTATTCAATATGTCTGACAAGCGCCGTACCTTTGCCGTCATCGACGGCAACTCGCTCATGCACCGCGCCTTCCACGCCGTGCCGCCCACCATGAACGCGCCGGACGGTCGTCCCACCAACGCGATCTTTGGCTTTTTGAATATGTTCCTCAAGATGATTGACGCCTTTAACCCCGACGGCGTGGTCGTGGCGTTTGACAAGGGCAAGCCGCGCGTGCGCATGGAGATGCTGCCGCAGTACAAGGCTCAGCGCCCGCCCATGGACCCCGATCTGCACGCGCAGTTTCCCATGATTAAGGAGCTGCTCGCCGCGCTCAACGTGCCGATTTTGCAGTCCGAGGGCTGGGAAGGCGATGACATCCTGGGCACTATGGCGCGCCTGGGCGAGCAGGCCGGCTGTGACATGCTGCTGGTGACCGGTGATCGCGATATGTATCAGCTCGTGACCGAGCACGTCAACGTGGTCTCGACCCGCAAGGGCCTGTCCGACGTGGCGATCATGACGCCCGAGAGCGTGGACGATCTGTATCACGGCATCACGCCGGCGCTCGTGCCCGACTTTTATGGTCTGAAGGGCGACACGTCCGATAACATCCCCGGCGTGCCGGGCATCGGCCCCAAAAAGGCGAGCGCGCTCATTGCGCAGTACGGTAGCCTGGACGAGGTCATCGCACACGCCGACGAGGTCAAGGGCAAGATGGGCGAAAACCTGCGCGCACACATCGACGATGCCCTGCTGAGCCGCAAGGTCGCGACCATCCGCACCGATGCGCCCGTTGAGCTCGATTTTGAGGCGACGTCCTTCCCGGCGTATTCTGCCGATGAGGTTTCCGCGGCGCTGGGCACGCTTGGTATCACCGCCATGCAGAACCGATTCCTGGCGCTGATTGGCGGCGAGGGTGGGGCTGCTGCTACCTCCAGTGTGTTTGAGATGCCTGCGATGGTTCGCGCAGCCGCCGGCGATGCTGACGCGCTTGGTGCCGTTGCGGCTGAGATCTCCCGCGCGATTGATGCCGGCGAGTGGGTCGCCGCCGTGGTGGACGATGACAAGGAAGAGGGCGCGCTCTTTGGGCTGACGCGCACGCTGTGGCTGGCGACGTCCAAGGGCTTGTTCGCGCTCGAGGAGGGCGACAGCGGTGCGGCGGCTGAGGTTGAAGGCTTTAACTTCGCCCACGGCGTGATTGCCGGCGTGCTCGCGCGCCTGTTTATGGAGGGCCGCGTGGCGAGCCCGGATATGAAGGCGCTGTTGCACGAGCTTTCGCCCATCGATTCTTCTGAGCCCGAGCTCATGGACCCGCTGTCTGCCGATTCCACGCGCATCTTCGATACCGTGGTTGCCGCCTACCTGCTGGATTCCGACCGCTCCGAGTTCGATGAGGCATATCTTGCCGATACGTATCTGCAAATGACGCTGCCTGCGGCGCGCGGCGCAGAGGGTGCTGGTGAGGACGCTCCTTCGCCCGCCGCTCGCACGGCGGCCTTGACGCTGGCGCTGATCGCGCCGTTGCGTGACCGCATGGCCCGCGAGAATGCCGCCAACGTGTTCGATGGCATCGAGATGCCGCTCGTTCCGGTGCTTGCCAAGATGGAGCGCGCGGGCATGCTCGTGGACCCCGAGCGCCTGCACAGTCTGTCCGAGGGTCTGGCGACCCAGATTGCCGAGGTTGAGCGCAGCATTCGCGACCTGGCGGGTGACGAGACCTTCAATATTGGCAGTCCCATGCAGCTGTCGCACGTGCTGTTTGACGTTATGGGGCTTCCGACCAAGGGCCTCAAAAAGACTAAGCGCGGCTATTATTCGACCAACGCCAAGGTGTTGAGCGACCTTGCCCGCGACCACGAGATCGTGCGCCTGATTTTGGACTGGCGTGAGAAGTCCAAGATTAAGTCGACCTATCTGGATACGCTAGGTCCACTGCGCCGTGGTGACGGTCGTGTGCACACCACGTACAACCAGACCATCACCGCGACGGGACGTCTGTCTTCGAGCGACCCGAACTTGCAGAACATCCCGACGCGCTCGGAGCTGGGTCGTACCGTCAAGACGGCGTTTTCGGCAGGCGAGGGAAGCGTCTTTTTGGCGGTGGACTACTCGCAAATCGAGCTGCGTCTGTTGGCGCATCTTTCGGGTGACGAGCACCTGGTGCGCGCCTTTAACGAGGGCGAAGACTTCCATGCCGAGACGGCCGCGCGCGTATTTGGCGTGCCGGTGTCCGAGGTGACACCCGATCTGCGCAGTCGCGCCAAGGCCGTGAACTTTGGCATCGTGTACGGCCAGCAGGCCTACGGTCTGTCGCAGTCGCTGCATATCTCGATGGCCGAGGCGCGCGATATGATCGATCGCTACTACGAGGCCTATCCAGGCGTGCGTACGTTCCTCGACAACGTGGTTGCGCGTGCCAAGCAGACGGGCTACGCCGAGACCATGTATGGCCGCAGACGCCATATTCCCGAGCTCAAGGCTAAAAATCCGCAGCTTCGCGGCTTTGGCGAACGCACGGCCATGAACCACCCCATGCAGGGCACCGCAGCAGACATCATCAAGATCGCCATGGCCCGCGTAAGCCGCCGCCTAGAAGAAGAGGGCTTTGCCGCCCACATGATTCTGCAGGTACACGACGAACTGGACTTTGAGTGCCCCGTCGACGAAGTCGAGCGCCTCACCGCCATGGTCCGCGACGCCATGGAGCACGTAGTAGACCTCCGCGTACCGTTGATCGCCGAAGCCAGCACCGGCATAACCTGGGCCGATGCCAAATAAAGAAGCGCCCACAATTCCAAAGTAACCAAAAGCAGAAGGGGGCTCCTTGCCAACAAGGAGCCCCCTTCGTTCAATTAAATTCAGCCTAAGTATCTAGACACTCAAGACGCCATCTAGGCGGCAAGCAAGTAAACCTAGGGCCTGGCCGGGCGGCACGGGTTAACTTTTCGTAGATTCCGCACGCAAAGAAAGCCACTTAATGTGGCTTTCGTCTTGCGCAGGACCTGACCGAGCGAAAAGTTAACCCGTGCCGCCCGGCCAGGCCCGATGGGACGGCTACCGAGCCGCCAAGATGGCGTCGATGAGCGTCAGTACGCCCCCGTCGTTGTTGCTCGGAATGCGCCACTTGGCATGCGCATTCATGTGCTCCTCGGCATTGTCCACGATAAAGCTGTGACCGACGCGCTCGAGCATGGGAATGTCATTGTACGTATCGCCCACGGCGGCGGCATCGGCAATATCGATGCCCAGATGCTCGCACAGATGCGCGACGCCGGCGCCCTTGTCGACACCCAGGTTCATAAAGTCGATCCACTCGCGCCCGGCGTTGGTGACGTAGAGCTTGTCCGAGAACTCGGGGCTATAGGTCTCGCGGAATGCGGGCTCGGCATCATAGGCAGGGAAGAAGATCGAGATCTTGTTGGACTCGATATCAATGCCCTCAAAGCTGTCGACGTAGTTGATTGTGTTGTAGTAGACGCTGATCTCGTCGTGGTACTGATGGTCGCGGGCAAGCACGTAAAACTCGTCGAAGCAGCACAGGACGGGGACGGCACGCGGATCCTCCGAGGCGCGGCTCAAGACCTGCTGATACAACGCCACATCGATGTTGCTCTTATAGATATAGCCGCCGCGATAGATCACGCACGCTCCGTTGTCGGGACAAAAAGCGAGGCGGTTTTTGATGCCCTCGAACATCTCCTCGAGCTTGGGGGCGGGACGTCCGCTGGCGGGGCAGAATACGATGCCGGCGTCGGCGAGCTCGTCCAGGCGCTCATCAAGGCCCTGCGGTAACACGCGCTCGTCGGTGAGCAGCGTCTTGTCCATGTCGACGGCGATGAGCTTAATGTTTCCGATATTGGCGTCCGATTCGTAAGTTTGCATAAAGGCGAGCCTTTCGTTTCGAAATTGTTTCAGACGTTATAACCATCAACTCGTAGTCAGGCGTATTTTCGCAGGATTGGCGCGCGTTTGCATCACCATTCACAAACTAATGAAAAAACTTTTCAGAAATTTGAATTTGTCGCTTGTGCTGCGGGCACTTTAGCGTAATATAGCGACCATCGAAAACGGAGACGGAAAAACAACCGCTTACCGAGGAAAAGGCACCGTTTACGATATTAGAATTGCGCCCGGCGATACGTGAAAGGAGAGGCAGATGCAGTTCGTAAAGATCATCACCACTGCAGACAATGCCATCCGACGCCAGCGCGCAATTTCCCGACGACGATAACAATCGTCTCTGTCCGCATGGGGCGCAATGCCTCAACAGAGTCATTTTGAGGTCGTTGGGTTTTAAGCACGACATAGCCGCATGTTTCTAGGGCATGCCTGTGATGCATTCTGCTGAATAACCTGATATTGCACGGTTTTTGACCTCAAGGTGACTTGCAACTGACCGATGTTCTAACTAGCTACCAAGGGCGAAAGGAAACAGCCATGAGCAAGGAAAAAGTCGTTCTCGCATATTCCGGTGGTCTTGATACATCCGTATGTGTCAAGTGGCTCCAGGACGAGAAGAATCTCGATGTCGTTTGTGTCTGCGGCAATGTGGGCCAGGAGGAGACCGGCCTGGACGCCAAGAAGCAGAAGGCGCTTGACCTGGGCGTTCTGGATTGCCAGGTGCTCGACCTGCGCGACGAGTTCTCCGATGAGTTCCTGACCAAGGCCATCGCCGCAAACTCCATGTACGAGAACAAGTACCCGCTGCTCTCCGCCCTGTCTCGCCCGCTGCTCGCCAAGAAGCTTGTCGAGGTCGCTCACGAGTTTGGCGCGACCTACGTCGCCCACGGCTGCACCGGCAAGGGTAACGACCAGGTTCGTTTTGAGGCTGCCGTCAAGGCCCTCGACCCCGAGCTCAAAGTCATCGCCCCGGTTCGCGAGTGGGACCTGAAGTGCCGTCCCGACGAGGTCGCCTATGCTCACGCCCACAACGTGCCGGTTCCCGAGGGTGCCAACGACAACCCCTATTCCATCGACGACAACCTGTGGGGTCGTGCCATTGAGTGCGGTCACCTGGAGGATCCCTGGAACGAGCCGCTCGACGACGCTTGGGTTATGACCAAGAATCCCGAGGACACGCCCGACACCCCGACCTACACCGAGATCGAGTTTGAGGCCGGCAAGCCCGTCGCCGTCGACGGCAAGAAGATGAAGCTCTCCGAGATCGTCATCGCCCTCAACAAGATCTCCGGCGACAACGGCTTTGGCCGCCTCGACCTGGTCGAGGATCGTCTGGTGGGCCTCAAGAGCCGCGAGTGCTACGAGGTTCCCGGCGCCCTGACGCTCATCACCGCCCACAAGGCGCTCGAGGACATCTGCGTCGAGGGCGACCTGCTCAAGACCAAGATCAAACTCGAGCAGGATTGGGCCACCGCCGTGTATAACGGCCAGTGGTACAGCCCGCTCAAGAACGCGCTCGACGCCTTTATGGCCGACACCCAGAAGTTCGTGACCGGCACCGTCCGCCTGAAGTTCTTTAAGGGCAACTGCCATGTCGTCGGCCGCAAGAGCCCCTTCAGCCTCTACGACTACGGTCTGGCTACCTACGACCGCGACACCACGTTTGACGAGAAGGCCAGCGCCGGCTTTATCGAGATCGATACGCTGTCGCTCAAGACGTGGGCAAAGGTCCAGGGTCCCAGCTCTGCCGCCTCCCAGGCCTAAGGCTTTTCCTTCCCTTGGTATCCGCGCGGCCCATCCGCGTGATACGAAACGGGCGCACGGGGTCCCTACCTTTCGTTATGCTTGCTGACACTTCTTAACATCGGTGGCCCCTACGTTCCGCCCGCATATATGACGCCGCGCTTGCGGCTGAGTCCGAGCCCCGCCGGGGTTGTCCGGCGGGGCTCTTTCTATCAATTTGTCGGCCTTGCGCCTATATATATGAGGAGTATCCAATATGTTCAATGTCATCGCGCATGCTTTACTTGCCCTCGCGCCCGAGCTCGATGCTGCAAAGGTCGAGGACGTCCCTATGAGCCTGAAGGCTTGGATCGATGGTTCGCAGGGCAACATCCGGAGGGAGACGTTGGGTGCCAAGTGCATGGTACGTCACTTCTTTGCAAATTAGCTACATGGCCCCGCATGCAGTGGGGAATGTGCAAAACTAGCGGTTGGTAAATCGCTTTAGCGACAGGGCGCATTGCTTTGGGCGCTTCGTTTGGTATTTGATGAAAGGGGACGATCCCATGGCTCTTTGGGGCGGTCGTTTTGAGGCGGGCGTGGCCGAGGTCACGCAGGAGTTTGGCGCGTCGCTGCCGGTCGACAAACATCTCTATAAGCAGGATATCGCCGGCTCTAAGGCACATGCCAAGATGCTGGCCGCCCAAGGCATCATCAGTGCCAAGGACGAGCAGGCGATTGCCGAGGGCCTGACCGGAATCGAACAGGATATCGATGCCGGCAACTTCACCTTCGATATCAACGACGAGGACATTCATATGTCCATCGAGAGCGAGCTGACGCGCCGCATCGGAGAGGCCGGTAAGCGCTTGCATACTGGGCGTTCGCGCAACGACCAGGTGGCGACCGATACGCGGCTGGGCGTCAAGGCGCTGGCCAAGGAGCTCATGGAGGCCAATCTTGAGCTGCGTCATGTGCTGGTGGATGCGGCCAAGAAGTACGACAAGGTGATTCTTCCGGGTTACACGCACATGCAGCATGCTCAGCCCGTGCTGCTGTCGCATCATCTGCTGGCGTATTCCTGGATGTTCGCGCGCGACTTTACACGCTTGAAGGCCGCCTTTGATGCCGCCGACAGCTGTCCGCTGGGTGCTGCCGCGCTTGCCGGCACGAGCTATCCGCTCGATCGCCAGATGACGGCTGCCGAGCTTGGCTTTGCGGGCGTGATTCCTAACTCACTCGATGCGGTTTCCGACCGTGATTTCCTGCTCGACCTGCATTACGCCGGCTCCGTCATGGCGATGCACCTGTCGCGTCTTTCCGAGGAGATCGTGCTGTGGTCGAGCTCCGAATTTGGCTTTATCACGCTTTCCGACTCCTACTCCACCGGCTCGTCTATCATGCCGCAGAAGAAGAACCCCGACTTTGCCGAGCTTATCCGCGGCAAGAGTGGCCGAGTCTATGGCAACCTGGTGCAGCTGCTCGTGACCATGAAGGGCCTGCCGCTTGCTTATAACAAGGACTTGCAGGAGGACAAGGAGGGCGCGCTCGATACCGCTCACACGCTCATGCAGTGCCTGTCTGTTATGGCCGGTATGATTTCGACTTGGACCGTCAACGAGGATGCCATGGCGCGCGAGTGCGGCGTGGGGCACCTTGCCGCCACCGATGTTGCCGATTACCTGGCCAAGCGTGGCCTGCCGTTCCGCGAGGCGCATGCCGTGGTGGGCCATCTGGTCCTGATGTGCGAGAAGCGCGGCTGCAATCTTGAGGACCTGCCATTTGAGGTGTTCCAGGAGGCAAGCCCGCTCTTTGAGCGCGACATTACCGAGGCGCTCGATATCCCGTCGATTGTCGCCGCGCGCACGACCGAGGGCGGTACCGCCCCTGCCGCCGTTGCCGTTCAGCTGCAGCGTGCCGAGGCGCAGCTCGTGGCCGATGAAGGCGTGTTTGGATCGCTAACCAAGGTCGTCGAGATGGGTCATGGGGCAAAGTAGAGGTTTGGCTGAAGACGTATTGTCCATTTATTGATAAATCGTTTTCGCTTTACGGGCGCCTGCTGATGTGGGTGCCCGTATTTTGTTGCTATGGGGGAGGGGCTTGTTGAGAACTTTTGTAGGACCTTTGGGCAGGTTGTGAAGGGGATACGTTCGCGGGCGGCAACCGACCGCCTGCTCTGTTCGGTGCGGTTGATGGGCGGTCGGATGGTACTCTAATCGGGCTTCGAAACAGAAGTGTCACATATGGAGCGCTTCAATAAATTGCAGCGTTTCAATATACAGCTTTTTGTTTAACTGCAGCTAAAACTCTGTTACGATGCAGTCCAGGCGGGTGCCGGAATGGGACTTGGGCACGCGCGAACCTACTTGAAAGGCTACTTTTATGGCTATCGAGAAGACCTTCATCATGATTAAGCCCGACGCCGTGCGCGACCGCAAGATCGGCGAGATCGTTGCTCGCATTGAGCGCAGCGGCCTTGTCATCGAGCGCATGGAGATGACCACGCTCGAGCGCGCTACCGTCGAGGAGCACTACGCCCATCTGGCCGACAAGCCCTTCTTTGGCGGTCTCTGCGACTTTATGACGAGCGGTCCGGTCGTCAAGATGGTCGTTTCCGGTCTCTCCGCTGTTACTAAGATGCGCACCCTCATGGGCGCTACCAACCCGCTTGAGGCTGCTCCTGGTACCATCCGCGGCGACTTTGCCGTCGATGTCAACGCCAACGTGATCCACGGCTCCGACTGCCTGGAGAACGCCGAGATTGAGATCAAGCGCTTCTTTGGCTAAACCAGCTTTGACTCCTTAAAGCTGTTAGCGTGTGGCTTGGGTGCCGCGGAACTCCATCCGCGGCGCCCTTTTATTCCAAAATCTATGCAGGGGCCCGCTCGGACATGTGTTCCGAGCGGCCCCCTGCTGTTAGCTTGTGGTACTGAGTAGTTTAGGCCTCGTCGACGATCTTAAGGCCGCGCGTGTGATCGATCTCGTTGAGGAGGTTAACGCGACGCTCGTGGCGACCACCCTCAAACTCGGCGTCGAGCCACTCGTCGACGATCATCTTGGCGAGCTCGGAGCCCACGACACGGGCACCAAAGGCGAGCACGTTGGTGTTGTTGTGCATGCGCGAGAGCTTGGCACTGAAGGGCTCGGAGCAGACGACGGCGCGTACCCCCTCGACCTTATTGGCGGCCAGGCTGATCCCGACGCCGGTGCCGCAGATCAGGATGCCCAGGTCGACGTCACCGTTGGCCACGGCCTTACCCACCTTGTAGCCGGCGATGGGGTAATCGAAGCTCTCGGAGGTGTCGGTTCCAAAGTTCACGACCTCACAGCCGCGCTCCTTCAGGTGCTCGGAGATAATGTTCTTGAGCTCGACGGCGGCATGGTCGTTGCCGATACCAATCTTCATGAGTGGTTCCTCTCTGGTCCGTGCGGCGGAATTGCTAAAGGTTTTACCGCGTTCGACTGCATGATAGCGCGACTTTTGTGTAAACGCTCGGGCGTTTTTTGGTCAAACGCTTTAGCATGCAACAAGACTTACTTCTCATGAATTAATGCCGTCAGTTTGCGCTTGAACGCCGTCCGCCGGAACTTGGGTTGCGGTTTTTGATGCATTGTTATCAAATAAATAGAGTTAACTATTATTGAGAGCCCAGTCCGTTATGTAAGCAGGAGATACCTATGCCTACCGATTCCATTCGCGATGCCGCTTTTTGCGATGTCTTGAACCGCGAGCTTGTCTGCGCGCTCGGCTGCACCGAGCCCATTGCCGTTGCCTATGCAGCGGCGCTGGCGAGCCAGACGCTTGGCTGCGAGCCCGAGCATATGGACGTTGCCTGTTCGGGCAATATCATCAAGAACGTCAAGAGCGTGACCGTGCCCAACTCGGGCGGCATGCATGGTATTGAGGCGGCGGCCGTGCTGGGTGCCGTGGGCGGCGACGCCAAGAGCGCGCTCGAGGTGCTCGAGAGCGTTGACGATAAAGACCGTGCGCGCGTGGCCGAGCTCCTCGCTGACGCCGGCTACTGCGATGTGTCGCTTGTCGAGGGTGTGCCCAACCTCTACATCAAGGTGACTGCCACGGCCGGGGGCCATACCGCGGTCGTCGAGATTACCGACCACCACACTAATGTTACGTGCCATACGCTCGACGGTATTCCGGTATGCGGCAAGTCGGCGGGGGAGTGTGCCGCCTGCGCCGAGCGCGTCGTGGCCGAGCGTGCGGCAGATAGCGCTGACACGCCCATGTCGATTGAGTCCATCATCGACTTTATCGAGGACGGTGACATTGAGGACGCCCGCGCTGCCGTTGAGCGTCAGATCGAACTGAACGGTGCGATTAGCGCCGAGGGCCTGGCGCACGCTTGGGGTGCCGAGGTGGGCCGCACACTGCTGGGCGCACGTGCCGATGACGTTGCCTGCCGTGCCCGTGCCCGTGCGGCCGCCGGGTCCGATGCCCGCATGAACGGCTGCGCGCTGCCGGTCGCCATTGTGTGCGGCTCGGGCAATCAGGGCATTACTTGCGCGCTGCCCGTTATGGAGTATGCCGAGTACCTGCGCTGCGACCACGAGCGCCTGGTGCGCGCCGTGATGCTGTCCGATCTGATCGCCGTGCATATCAAGAGCTATATTGGTGCACTCTCGGCGTTTTGCGGTGCCATTTGCGCCGCATGCGGTGCCGGTGCTGCCATTACCTGGCTGTGTGGTGGCACGCGCGAGCAGATTGGCGCGACGGTTTCGAACACGCTCGGTAACGTTGGCGGCATCGTGTGCGATGGCGCCAAGGCAAGCTGTGCCGCCAAGATTTCCGCTGCCGTTGATGCTGCGATTCTGGGTCACGATATGGCCATGCAGGGCCGCGGTTTCCGCGCCGGCGAGGGCTTAATCCAGGATACCGTCGAGCAGACGATCGCCAGCATGGGCTATGTGGGCCGCGTGGGCATGAAAGATACCGACGTCGAGATCCTCAACATCATGATTGGCAAAACTCAAGTCTGTTAAGACAGTTCGTCGGCTATTTGGTGCTCGTAGAAGGCTTCTACTACGGCGTTGAAGTCGCGGGCGAAGTCTTCCATGGTTCCGCGCCAGGTGGCTCGGCTGGGCTTGCCTTGGCCCACATAGGCAGTCTGAATGCCGCAGGCGGGGCTGGGGAAGTCGCGTTTGGGATCGTTGCCCACCATGAGGACCTCGTGCGGCTCGAGCCCCATCACCTGAAGCTGCTCTAGATAGTAGGTGGCATCGGGCTTGCAGCGGGTGGTGTTTCCCATGTGCGTGACGAGCTCAAAGGGGGCGTCGGCCAGATCGCCCCAACCCATGCGGCACTCGATGGCCCCCTGCGGAAAGCTGGGATTGGTAAAGAGCGCGCAACGCAGTCCTGCATCCTGTACGGCCTGAAGCGCGGCGTGTGCGCCGGGCATGGCGTGGGCGTTGATGACATCGTCGTTCTTGTACGGAAGAACTTCGCGGTCGTAGTAGGTAAACGCCTCGTAGATAAGTGGGTCCGAGAGGCAAATGCCGCACCGGCGCTCAACCTCTTCTTGGTAGAACTCAAGATTGGTACGATTATCCGTGCCGCTTCGGCGATTGGCGTTGAGGTCGACCAAGATGGTGCCGAGGCGCGCCATCGTGCCACCGTGGCTGCGGCGACCGATATCCGCGAGCATCGACGAGACATCCTTAAAATAGCGAAGGATGAACGCGTTGAGGTTGATGCTAAGAAGCGTTTCGTCCATATCGAAAACGACTGCTTTGAGCACGCGGGCACCTTTCTCGATAAATCGTTCTAGAATAGTTGGCTCCGGATACTTTACCTCAAAGGCGTATGGGCAAACTGCTTATCGTCAAGTTGTGGAGACAGCTGTCCATAAGATTACGAAAAAGTCTCCACACGAGTAAAAAAACGCAGTTCACGCTTGAAATCGAACCCATTTCCCCGTAACCTATACGAGCGTGATTGCATAAGCGTCACATTAGTATCTGTCGGCTCCCGAGTGTTCCTAAACGTTGTGTGCTTGTCGCACCCTTCTGTAGGTCCTAGCAATCGGGGCCCCGTAGTTCGAAAGGGGTCCACCTTTGAGTGAGATTCAGAACTCGTCCATTTTCTCTCTTGACGATGTCAACGAGGAGGAGATGAACAACCTCATCGACGGTACGATTACCGACTTTGATGAGGGCGATCTCGTTAACGGCACTGTCGTTAAGATCGAGCATGACGAGGTGCTCGTTGACATCGGATTCAAGTCCGAGGGCGTTATCCCGGTCCGCGAGCTGTCCATCCGCAAGGACGCTAACCCTGCAGACATCGTTGCACTCGGTGATCCCATCGAGGCTCTGGTTCTCCAGAAGGAGGACAAGGACGGTCGTCTGGTCCTGTCCAAGAAGCGTGCCGAGTACGAGCGTGCTTGGAACCGCATCGAGGAGAAGTTCAACTCCGGCGAGAACGTCGAGGGCGAGGTTATCGAGGTTGTCAAGGGCGGCCTGATTCTCGACATCGGCCTGCGTGGCTTCCTGCCCGCCTCCCTCGTCGACCTCCGTCGTGTCAAGGAC
Organism: uncultured Collinsella sp.; assembly: GCA_902479065.1. GTDB lineage: Bacteria > Actinomycetota > Coriobacteriia > Coriobacteriales > Coriobacteriaceae > Collinsella. The sequence continues at coordinate 18,533 of CABSNM010000011.1, read as the reverse complement.
CTCACCTCTTACATGGGCACCCGCATCGAGGCCCGCGTCATCGAGATGGACCGCAACCGCAACAACGTCGTCCTCTCCCGTCGCGTCGTGCTCGAGGAGTCCCGTAAGGCCGAGCGCTCCGAGATCCTGTCCAAGCTCAAGTCTGGCATGCGTCTCCAGGGCACCGTTTCCTCCATCGTCGACTTCGGCGCCTTCGTCGACCTCGGCGGTATCGACGGCCTCATCCACATCTCCGAGCTCTCCTGGAACCACGTCAACCATCCTTCCGAGGTTGTCAAGGTCGGCCAGGAGGTCGAGGTCGAGGTTCTCGACGTCGATCTCAACCGCGAGCGCATCTCCCTGGGTCTCAAGCAGACCACCGAGGATCCGTGGCGCGCACTGGTCAAGAAGTACCCCGTCGGCGCTATCGTCGAGGGCACTGTGACCAAGCTTGTCCCGTTCGGCGCTTTCGTCGACCTGGGCGAGGGCATCGAGGGCCTGGTGCACATCTCCGAGATGGCCAACAAGCACGTCGATCAGCCTTCTCAGGTCACCCACGTGGGCGACAAGGTTCAGGTCAAGGTCATGGAGATCGACCTCGACCGTCGTCGTATCTCCCTGTCCATGAAGTCTGCTGCTGAGACTCTGGGCGTCGAGATCGAGGTCACCCCGCTGCCTTCCGAGAAGAAGGACGAGGAGACCGACGCCGAGTAAATCGGTTTGACGATCACTTGTTTTAGGGGATCCGTCCGCAATGGACGGGTCCCTTTTTGCATTTCCTGCCGAGATGCGCGATGCTGCCCGTGTGCAATGCCGCCTAGGCTGTTCACGGGCTATTGGGTTGTTGGTGCATGAAAAATGCCGACATCCCGCCTCGGGGAGGAGGCGGGAACGCACCGAGTAGACGGAGGGGTGCGGAGCGCGGTCGCGTCTCGACTGACGACGTTGCCCATCGACGATACTATTGTACTGCATGGCGTGGTTCTTGGTTTATCGTGTCGAACGCTTGTGTTGTGCCATTGCCTGTGACAACGGTGTGCTACACTCTTGCACTGCTGAGTGGGCCAGACGGTCGCGCGATGTGCTGCTTGCGGCACGCGTGAGGAAAGTCCGGGCTCCAGAGGGCGGGATGCCGGCTAACGGCCGGGCGGAGTGATCCGACGGAAAGCGCCGCAGAAAAGAAGACTCCCACCTGCGCCGCAAGGCGTAAAGGGAAAAGCTGAAACGGTGGTGTAAGAGACCACCAGCGTCGTGGCAACACGGCGGCTTGGCAAGCCCCATCCGGAGCAAGCGCGAATAGGAACGCTATGGGCCGGCCCGGTCCGCGTTCGGGTAGCGTGCGTGGAGCTGCACGGTAACGTGCAGACAAGATAAATGACCGTCCACGACAGAACCCGGCTTACAAGCCCACTCAGCTTTCTTGTCGACGCTGCGACGGCGTCAGCTGGCCGATTTGGCGCTCATTCGTCGGTCGCCGCCATAAGGCGTGCTCCCTCCTCTTTCGGGCCAAATCGACTCAGCTGACGCCGTCTCGCTTTCTTTGCCTGGTCATAAACGCCCTCTTTTTTGTTGTAATCTCGTCTTTCAAGGCACCTTGCTCGCGCTGACGGGTTCTTGCTTTCGTTGGCGGAATCATCGGCGGTTCCGTTTTTGGCATCTCGCTGTTTTTGCCTGGTCATTGGCGTTGCCGTTCTATTTACCGGGATTATCGGTACGGCCTTTGCCGTATTATTGAGGCTGTTTGTTGCTTTGCTTGTTGTTGAGGGGCTTTGTTGGACAGCTATTTTACTCTGCAATCGAATATTGAGGCTTCGGGCGAGTTTGTGGACCGCAAGAGCCGGTTTATTGCCCAGCTGGTCCATATTGAGTCCGAGGATGAGGCGAATGCCTTTATCGAGATGGTTCGCAAACGTCATTACGACGCTCGACATAATGTGCCCGCGTGGATTTTGGTCGATGGACGCGAGCGCCAGAGCGATGACGGTGAGCCGAGCCGCACGAGCGGTATGCCGACGCTCGAGGTGCTGCGCGGCGCGGGGCTCAAAAATGTTTGCTGCGTGGTGACGCGCTATTTTGGCGGCACGCTGTTGGGTCCTGGTGGCTTGGTGCGCGCCTATACCGCGGCGACGCAGGCGGCGGTGGCCTCGGCTCAGGAGTCCGGGCAGATCGTCGAGATGACGAGTGTCGTGCCGGTTGTCGTGCATGTGGCCTATCCGCAGTATGAGCAGGTGCTTCGCTTGGCCCAGGATTCGGGTGCCAAGGTTTCGGATACCGATTACGCGGATACCGTGACACTTCACTTGGTGTTTAAGGCAGGGGAGCAGGAGTCGTTTTGCGCCAAGATGCGCGAGCTTATGGCGGGGCGCGAGGAGATTGAGGTCGGCGCTCCCGAATTTGCCGAGTTCTAACGGCGACGGCCGGCGTGCTTTTGGATGGATCCCAAGCGCGCCGGCCGTCGTTTTCTGTTGCTGCCGTTTACTCGGCAAGCTGCTTTAGCATATCGCAGGCGATCTCGACGGCATCGTCGATGCAGCCGGGGCAGCTGCGGAGCGGACCCTTATCCGATCCAATGCCCTTGAGCGTGCCGCAGACGGTCGTCGTGTTCTTCTCGCCAAAACGCTTGGCGATTTCGCGCGACAGTTTGTAGGTCTGACCCTTGGTCTTGGGGTTTTCCATGCCGTCGCTCATCACGAAGCCCATGATGGCCACGGCGCCCGAGATGGCGCCGCAGGTTTCGGTCATGCCGCCCATGCCGGCGCCAAAGCCCTCGGTGAGGGTAAAGGCGACCTGGGGGTCGAGCCCGACGGCGGGCGCGAGCGTGCAGGCGACGGCCTGGGCGCAGTTAAAGCCACGGGCGTGGTATTCGGCAGCCTGAGCCTGACAGGCGGTGATGTCGAGCTGGGCCGTATCGATTTGCTTCATCGTTGTCTCCTTGGTCACGGTGTACCCGCCTATGGTACCCGTGACGGTGCGTGTAATCATCGAGAGCTTCATGTATGCCTCATTTTTATCTATCGAGCAAATGCCCAAGGCTTGAGATAAATACCCCTGATCAATTTGTCCAATAACCTACCTTGGGGATGGGTTGAGAGGGGTGCAGGGTAGCGGTATCGTGAACCAAATGAAACGTAACCCAGGCAAGGGAGCTAGATATGAGCGAGCAGACCATCGGTACGACATGTGTTCAGGGCGGCTATCACCCGGGAGATGCGGAGCCGCGCCAGGTGCCCATCTACCAGTCCACCACGTGGAAGTACGACACGTCCGAGCACATGGGCAAGCTGTTTGACCTGGAGGAGTCGGGCTATTTCTACAGCCGTCTGCAGAATCCCACGTGCGATTTGGTTGCCGCCAAGATCTGCGAGATGGAGGGCGGCACTGCCGCGATGCTCACGAGCTCGGGCATGGCTGCGAACTTCCTCGCGATCTTTAACGTTGCCGGTGCCGGCGATCACGTGGTCGCAAGCTCTGCCATCTACGGCGGTACGTACAACTTGCTCGCCCACACCATGGGCCGTATGGGACTGACCTGCACCTTCGTTGCCCCCGACTGCACCGATGAGGAGCTCGAGGCAGCCTTCCAGCCCAACACCAAGCTCGTCTTTGGCGAGACGATCGCAAACCCCGCCCTTGCCGTACTCGATATCGAGCGCTTTGCCAAGGCCGCGCACGACCACGGCGTACCGCTGATGGTCGACAACACCTTCCCGACGCCCGTGATGTGCCGTCCCTTTGAGTGGGGCGCCGACATCGTTACGCACTCCACCACTAAGTACATGGATGGACATGCGGCCTACCTGGGCGGCGTGATCGTCGACCACGGCCAGTTTGACTGGATGGCCCATGCGGACAAGTTCCCGGGTCTCACCACGCGTGACGAGAGCTACCACGGCGTGACCTATGCCGAGAAGTTCGGTCGTGAGGGCGCCTTCATTACCAAGGCAACCGCTCAGCTCATGCGCGACCTCGGCCCCATGCAGAACCCGCAGGCGGCCTTCTTCCTGAACAGTTCCCTCGAGAGCCTGCATGTGCGCATGCCGCGTCATTGTGAGAACGGCCTGGCCGTTGCCAAGTTCCTGCAGAGCCATCCCAAGGTACGCTTCGTGAGCTATCCGGGCCTGGAGGGCGATAAGTACTATGACATCGCTCAGAAGTACATGCCCAACGGTACCTGCGGCGTTGTGAGCTTTGGCTTTAACGGTGGTCGTGCGGCGGCCGAGACCTTTATGAAGAGCCTCAAGCTCGCCCAGATCGCCACGCACGTGGCCGACGCCCGCACGTGCTGCCTGCATCCTGCTAACGCCACGCATCGCCAGATGAACGATGAAGAGCTCATCGCCTGTGGCATCTCCGCCGACATGGTGCGCCTGTCGTGCGGTCTCGAGGACACGGCCGCTCTGATTGCCGACCTTGAGCAGGCACTCGAGCAGTGCTAGGCTAGCTTCCTACAAGGTGCCGATGCTGGCAGAAAGCTTCGGCGACCTTTCGTTCCGATTCCGTAGGCGGGACCCCGATCGCGACTGTTCGCAGGCGATCGGGGCCCCGTTTTTGCGTTAGGCTACTCGAAAGGATGGATATGGACAAAACTGCAGAGCAGCTGCGCCGCGAGCATATTGCCCTAGAGGGCGACACCCATGGCAAGAATAAATGGGCGATTCTGTTTACCGTGCTCATCATGACGTTTATGGTGTGTCTGGATTCGACCGTCGTGACCGTGGCGCTGCCCGTGATGCAAAAGGAGCTGGGCGTGGGTCTCGATCGCATTCAGCTGGTGAGTTCGGTGTATCTGCTTGCGACATGCGTGGCTATGTTGCCGTTTGGACGTCTGGGTGACGTGCGCGGCAAGGTGAATGTGTTCCAGCTGGGCGTCATCGTCTTTTCGGTCGGTTCGCTGCTGTGCGGCCTTTCGGCCTCGCTCGAAGTTCTTATTTTGGCACGCATTGTTCAGGGCGTCGGTTGCGCGGCGGCCATGGCTAACAACATGGGTATCATCACCGAATCGTTTCCGGCGCGCGAGCGCGGTCGTGCCATGGGTATTCTCGCGACCTTCGTGGCCCTCGGCATGATGTGTGGTCCCGTGCTCGGCGGTATGCTGGTGGCAAGCTTTCCCTGGGAGAGCATCTTCCTCATCAACCTGCCCATTGGCGTCATCTCGTTTATCGTAGGGCTCTACACGCTGCCGCATGTTAAGCCGGAGGCCGGCGAGCGCACCATGTCGCTGGCGGAGGCCGCGCGTCGCTGCTTTGCAAATTCGGCCTTTACCATCAACCTTGCCTGCATGCTCATCGTGTTTGTTGGTATTGGCGCATCCGAGTTTATCCTGCCGTTCTATTTTCAGGACGCGCATGAGTTTGGTTCCGACATCTCTGGACTGCTCTTTTTGGCACTACCGATGGTGAATGCCTTTATCGGTCCGTTATCGGGTACGGTTTCGGACCGTGTTGGCTGCGAGGGCCCCACGGCGGTTGGCCTGGGCGTGTACGTGTGCGGTCTTTTTGCGGTGAGCACACTCGACGAGCACTCTTCCATCCCCGTGATCGTGTGCTGCGTCGCATTTATGTCGTGCGGTACGTCGATTTTCCAGAGCCCCAACAACTCGCTGTATATGGGTTCGGCCCCGCGCGAGGCGCTCGGTTTTGCGGGCAGCTTGGGCAGCTTGGCGCGCTACGCCGGCATGGCACTCGGCATTACGGTGGCGTCGAATATCCTGTATGGGCAGATGAGCGTGGCGATGGGCGAGGGCGTGACCAGTTTTGTTGCAGGACGTCCGGATGTGTTCCTGTTCGGCTTTCGCTCGGTGTTCTATGTGTTGATGGCCGTGGCAGCCGTGGGCTTTGCGCTTGCCATGGTGCGTTTGGTGAGGATGCGCTCCCGCCATTAGCTTGTGGGGGCAGGCTTGCCACGGATCGGGCCTATCTACTGGTCTTGCAGCTTTATGGTGCGATACGGCTTGTGGGGCGGGCGGGGGTCGGTCCGTGGTAGACTATCGAACAACGTTTATTAATCGCGCGGCATCGTTGCCGCGAGAAGGGGTTGCGCCATGCAGGAGCTTGAGGATCGTATTCGCCATGACGGCATCGTAAAGGCCGGTAACGTCCTTAAGGTTGATGCCTTCCTCAACCACCAGTGCGACGTTGAGCTGTTCGACCACATGGGTGCCGAGTGGGCCCGTCTGTTCGAGGGCGTCGAGATCAACAAGATCCTGACGATCGAGGCTTCGGGCATTGGCATGGCCTGCATCGCGGCTCAGCATTTTGGTGGCGTGCCGGTGGTCTTTGCCAAGAAGGCACAGTCCATCAACCTCGACGGCGAGCAGTATGCCACGACCATCTACTCCTTTACCAAGCAGAAGGAGTACCCGGTCATCGTGGGCAAGCGCTTCCTGTCCGAGGGCGATAAGGTCCTGATTATCGACGACTTCCTGGCCAACGGCTGCGCGCTTGAGGGTCTTATTAAGATCTGCGAGGCTGCGGGCGCCGAGGTTGCCGGCATTGGCATCGCCGTCGAGAAGGGCTTCCAGGGCGGCGGCGACAAGCTCCGCAAACGCGGCTTCCGCGTTGAGAGCCTGGCCCGTATCGCCGATATGGACTGCGAGAACGGCGAGATCACCTTCGCCTAAGCGCGCAACACAAGCGATTGGTATGCGATGTGACAAAGGGACTGTCCCTTTGTCACATTTTTTGTATGAGGGGAGGTGCTGATATGGACGAGAACAAGATGGGCTGGCGCGAGTATGCGCGCTTTGCCGAGATGTCGGTCGAGGAGCTGGCGCGCGATTGCGAGGTACAGGTGTTTCGCGCGACGGGTCCGGGTGGGCAGGGCGTGAACACGACGGACTCGGCGGTGCGCATGAAACATATCCCTTCGGGGATTACCGTGACGGCGCGCGAGAGCCGCAGCCAGTTTCAGAATCGTAGCTGCTGTTTGCGTAAGCTGAGGGCAGAGCTTGAGCGTCGTGGCCGTCCGCCGCGCCGTCGCGTCAAGACCAAGGTGCCACAGCGATCGCGCCAGCGCAGGCTCAACGACAAGCACTTCAACGCGATTAAAAAGGCCAACCGTCGTAAGCCAGGCAGCGACGAATAGCCTCCTCATAAGTTGCGGTGAAATAGGGACTGTTTTGCGGCTTTAGCTGCATAGGCAGTCCCTATTTCACCGCAACTTAGGTGGGGTTAGTGGGTTGGGTGCCAGACGTGGAGGGCGCCGGCCAGGACGTCGACCTCGATGCGCGAGGCGACGATGGGCTCGCCGTCGGCTTGGATGGGGTAGTCGGGCTCCTCGAACGTGAGCTCGGCATGACGGCAGCGACGCATGCGTACCGGCGGCAGCTTGGTGTGGTGGCCGTCCTTGGCCGAAAGAAACATGGGCAGGGCAATCGCACGGGGGACGGGGCCGCAGGCGTAGCAGACGTCGAGTATACCGTCACAGGGGTCGGCATCGGGACAGATGCGATAGCCCGAACCATAGGTGGGCCCCAACTGAATGGCCATGATAATCGCCCGCACGCGCTCGGCGGGCGCGCTGTCAAAGCTGACCGTCATGGGGTAGTTGCGATAGCGCAGGCCAAACTGCTCAAGTCCCGAAAGAGTGTAGAGCGGAGCGCCGGCGAGGCCCGTCTTTTTGCGCAGCTCGGTGGTGCCCAGGCCGATGGCGGCATCGATGCCGACCGAAAGCGTCTGGTCGTAGTACTCAACGGCAGCCTCGCCGCTGCCGCTCGCAGGGCTCCACGAGCGAATGCGCCCGATGTCCTGACGCTGCAGCTTGCAGGTGAGCAGCGCGCCAAAATCCTTGCCTGAGAAATCGTCAATGCCGAGTGTTTGGGCAAAATCATTGCCGGAGCCTACGGGCAGGACGGCAAGCGCCGGTCGAACCGCCTCTTCTTGCGCCATCAAGCCATTGACGACCTCGTGGATCACGCCGTCGCCGCCGAGTGCGATAACCGTGCGGTAGCCCTGAGCCTGTGCGACCAGTTCCTTGGCGTGCCCCGCGCGTTCGGTCAGCACCAAGTCAAACTGGGATGCGCGCGCGGTCATATCCAAAAAGCGCTGCAGGCGCTCGGCAACTTCGAGCGCAGCACCCGACTGGGCGGCTGGGTTGGCGATGATGAGCGTGCGACCAAAATCAGTTGCGTGCATGGGGCGACTCCCGGCGTATGACGTGACGGTGCGGTCGCGCTCAGGTCGAATTGCCCCTGATTGTGGCTGCACGGCGAATACTAACGTCTACTCTATCAGGTCGTTGTGGCGCTCGATAGCATCCGCTACCGTACCGCCCTCATCCACAATAAGCGAACGGCGCTTGGGTGAGATGATGCGCTGAGCGGGGTACACGCCGCGGTGCCCGCCGACGAGATAGCTGATAAAGGCCACGATGACAAAGAACCCGGCTGCCGTGCCGTGGAACAGGTCGATGGCCATCATGCAGGTGGTGATGGGCACGTTGAGACCGGCGCAGAACACGCCGAGCATGCCCAGCGCCGCCAGAAAGCTGGGGTCGATTCCGACGAGGCAACCGATCCAGCCGCCGAGCGCCGCACCGATGCCAAACAGGGGCGTGACCTCGCCGCCTTGGAAGCCGGCACCCAGGGTGAGCGCCGTCACCACGAGCTTGATGGCTGCGTCGGCAAGGGTCGTGTTACCGGCGAACCCGGCGCCCGAGAGCCAGGTGGCAAGGCCGGCATACTTCCAGGCGTCGAGCACCGCGTAGGCCGCGAGCACCACGAGCGCGCCCACGAGTGCGCGAGCAAGGTAGTTGGTGATAAAGCGACCGTACAGGCTCTTGACGGTTCGAACCGACCAGGCAAAGAGGCGTGCCGTCAAACCGAAGATAATGGCGCTGATAACAACGATGACAACCGTCCGTGGTGTCATGTTGGGAACGCTGGCGATGACATTCGCTTCGTACTCGGTACCCAGGGCGAGTGATGTGAAGTAGCCGGTAAACGAGGCGACTAAGCAGTAGATGCCCGCGGTGTAGTCGATCTTGCCGATAAAGCACATCTCCATGCCAAAGAAAGCTCCGGCAAGGGGCGAGCCGAATACGGCGCCAAAGGCTGACGAGATGCCGGCGAGCATGAGGTCGTGGTGATCATGCTTTTTGAGGTGGGCGAGGCTCGAGATGTTGCTGGCGATGGTGCCGCCAATCTGAACCGCGGCTCCCTCGCGACCGGCCGATCCGCCCGTTAGGTGCGTGAGCGTGGAGCAGACGAAGGTGAGGACGGCCATGCGCATATGGATGAGGCGTGTGCCCAGAGCGGAGTCGATGACCAGGTTGTTACCTCGTTTGGCGGCAAGGCCGTGGTTCTTGTAGACCCACGCGGTGGCCATGCCCACAACGGGAAGCAGCGCGTAAATCCATGCATGGTGCTCGCGATAGTCGGTCGCGATATTCAGCGAGGCCAAAAACGCCCAAGCGGCAACGCCCATGGCGAGCGAGACGATGACGACGAGTGCGAGCAACTTGGCGCTCGCGAGTAGGTTGCGGACGTTGCGGCGCGTGTCGGCAGCCAAGAGATGCTCGGAGCGGGTGAGCTGTTGCCTGCCGGCCATGATAACGTCGTCCAGGGAGAAAAAGCCGCCGTCGTCGAGCGACTGGGAATGATCCTGCGCTTCGTTTGCGCTTTCGGGTTTGTCGTTATGAGCCATACGTTCCTCTTTTAGGTTGCAACGCAAGCATTATAAAACGCGGTAAACGCGACGAGCCGGTGGTTGGTTTCCATTCTGTTTCGCGGCCTGCAACCGACAGGTGTATTTGCGGGTACAGGCCGAGTCGCGGTCGTGCGTCGGGGGATTATACTGAGACAAGCATAAAGAATCGGTGCCCCTGTTGTGCGCCGTGGCATTAAGAGGTGCATATGGCAGAGAAACTCATTCCGCTGGAGGACGCGCAGTCGATTGTTTTGTCGCACGTTGCTCCGACCGATCTCGTCGAGATTCCCGTGTGGCAGGCGGCTGGTTTTCCCTTGGCCGAGGACGCGGTGGCCGATATCGACATCTCGCCGTTTGCCAACAGCGCTATGGACGGATATGCCGTGCGCTCGGCGGACTTGGCGCAGGCATCTGGCGAGGCGCCGGTGACGCTCGATGTTATCGGACACGAGGCCGCGGGCCATGTGTTTGAGGGCGCTATCGGCGCGTGCGAGGCGGTCCGCATCATGACGGGCGCGCTGGTGCCCGAGGGCGCCGATGCTGTGGTGAAATACGAGATTGTCGATGTGCTCGACGGTGACGGCAACGAGGGCTCGCACGTTCGCTTCTCGGCGCCTGCCAAGGTAGGGGAGAACGTTCGCTCTGCCGCCGAGGAGGCCCATGCCGGCGATGTTGTGATGCACGCCGGCGAGGTCGTGGCTCCGGCCGGCGCCGGCTTGCTGGCAAGCGCTGGATACGCGAGCGTGAAGGTGCACGCTGCCCCACGTGTGGGCATCATCTCGCTGGGCACGGAACTGGTCGCACCGAGTAAGGTGCCGGCGCGCGGTCAGATTCGCGATTCCAACTCCTCGGCGTTGATGGCCGAGGCACTCGATGCAGGAGCCGAGCCCGTGTTCTACGGCATTGCGCCCGACGATGAGCAGGCGATTGCCGAACTGGTGCATCGCGCCGTGCAGGAGTGCGATTTTGTCATTACGAGCGGTGGCGCCTCGGCGGGCGATTACGACTACGTGACGGCGCTCGTCCGGCGCGAGGGCGAGGTGCTGTTTGACCGCATTTCGATGCGTCCGGGCAAGGCCATCACGTTTGGCTTGCTCGGGGGTAAGCCCTACCTGGGGCTTTCAGGCAATCCGGCCGCGGCGTATGTGGGCTTTGAGATGCTCGCGCGCCCGGCGATTCGCAAGATGCGTGGTTTTGCCGAGGGGGCGCGCCCCGTGCAGCGAGCGGTTCTTACCCACGGTGTGAAAAAGCGCCAGGACCGACGCTTCTTCGATCGCGCCACGGTTTCGCGCGACCCCGAGACCGGTGAGCTGTTGGTGACCGAGGCCAAGACGCAGAATTCGGCGCTGCTCGGCACGATGCAGCGGGCCAACTGCCTGCTGCGTATTGACGAAGGACCGTGCGACCTCAAGGCGGGCGACGTCGTGGATGTCGTGCGTGTCGACCTGCCCGAGGGAACGGTGTTGTAGGAGGAAGACTATGGAGTTGAAGATATCGATCGTGACGTGCTCGGACACGCGCGATCTTGCGCAGGACGAGGCCGGAGCCGCACTCGAGGAGCTTATCGAAGCGCAGGGCTGGACGGTCGCCTCACATGTGGTCGTGCGCGACGACGTCAGCGAGATTGGTGATGCCATTGTGGAAGCCGCCGATGAGTGCCACGCCAATGTCGTGCTCACCTGCGGCGGCACGGGGCTTTCGATGCGCGATGTGACGCCCGAGGCGACGCGTGCCGTCTGCGACCGCGATGTGCCGGGTATTGCAGAGGCGATTCGCGCGTACTCGATGACCAAGACGCGCCGCGCCATGCTCTCGCGCGCTATTTGCATGCAACGAGGTCATACACTTGTCGTAAACTTTCCCGGTTCTACGAAGGCCGCCCGCGAAAGCTGGGAGGCCATAGCAGACCAGCTGGAGCATGCGGCTCAGATGACAGCGGGCGGCGGACATACCAACTAAGCGGTTTACCTGCGGCGGGGCGACCTTATCGGTCGCTCCGCCTTTGTTTTCCGCCGAAGCGACGCCGAGGGGTACGGTACCTCGAAACTATATTCTCTAGCGAGAATAATTTCTCACTACCATTATTCGCACGGAAGTATAATCTGATTGCAGATTAAAGCCTGCGGCGGGGTGCCCGGGCATAGCGTTCGAAAGGGTTGAACATGTTCGATATGGTTTCTCGCCGCGGATTCGTCTCGCTCTCTGCTGCCGTCGCTGCCGGCCTTGGTCTTGCCGGCTGCTCGGGCGGCAAGACGTCCGAGCCGGCCGGATCCGATGCTGGTTCTGCTAAGGCATCTTCCAAGAAAGCTGTCGAGCTGCAGGTCTTTGCCGCCAACTCGCTCGAGAAGGCGCTCCCCGAGGTCCAGGAACTCTATACCGAGCAGACCGGCACCACCTTTGCCGACACGCAGTTTAAGGCCTCCGGCGACCTTGTCGAGCAGATGCGCGCCGGTGCCGCCGTCGACGTGCTCATCACCGCTTCCAAGGGCACCATGGATGACGCTGAGACCGCCGAGCTCGTCGACGTCGATACGCGTGAGGACATGTTCGTCAACGACCTCGTGATCATTCGCGCCGAGGGCTCCGACACCAAGGTCGAGGCCATCGCCGACGTCGCGAATCTGGACGGCAAGATCGCCATTGGCGACGCTAAGACTGTTCCCGCTGGCAAGTATGCCAACCAGGCGCTGGCTTCCGTGGGCCTTTATACCGGCACCGAGGGCGACGATGGCGAGTATGCTCCCGAAATCGCCGACAAGGTCGCGCTGGCCGATAAGGTGGGCACCGCCGCCGCTTATGTGTCCACAGGCGACTGCGTGGCCGGTTTTGTCTACAGTTCTGACATCTACCGCTACGACGGCATCGAGGAGGCCTTCGTGTGCCCCGAGGATTCGCACAAGCCCATCGTGTATCCGGGTGCCGTTGCCGAGAGCTCCGAGCACGCCGACGAAGCCAAGGCGTTCATCGACTTCTGTCTGACCAACAAGAAGGCTCAGAAGATTTGGGCCAAGTACGGCTTTGAGCTTTCCGCGTAGTGCGGCTTGGCGCGATAATTCCATCGTTTTGTGTTTCACTCCGTCCTTGTATTCGCTTGGAGCTTTTCGTGCTTAATAGATTCCGCATGCTTGTCGCTTGTGCTTTGACTTTCGCGCTTTGCTGGGTGCCGGGATTTGCGTTTGCTGGGGACGCTGAGGACGGGGCCCAGGCTGCTGCGACCGCTCATGGGCTTTCCTATGGGATCGAGGGTTTTGAGCGGTTGGCCAAGGGGACCGCTCGTGCCATGGAGGGCCAGCCTGAGGGCTACCGGTTTCCCGTTGACGAGGACGTGGACCTTGTAGTGGCGCCTGCTGCCGATCGCGTTGTGGTGTGGATATCGCCCAAGGCGGTCGAGAAGTATGGATTGGATCCGCAGGACAACGAGTGCGTATCGGGTCTCAAGGCCCTCGTCTGTAAGCTCGACAGCGCAAACTGCATGGGAGGTGCGCAGCTAGGGGACGTGGATCTTCCTTGGTATGTCACGGCGGAAACAACGTTTGAATCCGGCGGGTATACCTATGGCTTTGACGAGCGCGGTGCGGATGGGGACCGCTATGTGGTGATTGCATCAGCCTCGGGTGATGCCAAGGGCGGCGCGCGTTGGCTTGATAGCGCTCAAATGGTAGAAGCATCGTCTGTCGCATTGCGGGATGAGCAGGGGCCCTTGGCCTCTCTGGCCTCCTTTTTGGGCGATATCGACTATCGCCCGTTTTGGGTGTCCATAAAAACGAGCGGCCTTGCCCTGCTGATCTCCTTTGCGTTGGGCCTGTTCGCCGCGTGGAAGACTATGGGTACCTCGAGTCGCATCAAGGGCCTGCTCGATTCGGTCTTTACGATTCCTATGGTGCTGCCGCCCACGGTCTGCGGCTTTCTGCTCCTCATGTTGTTTGGCCGCTCGACCGGGGTGGGCCAGTGGCTCATCGCGCACGGCATTTCGATCGTCTTTACGTGGCCCGCGGCGGTCATTTCGGCCGTCGTTGTGTCGTTTTCGCTGGTCTACCGCACGGCGCTCGGTGCCTTTGAGAGCCTTGACACGCAGATGCTCGATGCGGCGCGAACCCTGGGCTGGTCCGAGCGTCGCATCTTCACCAAGCTTATGATGCCGCTTGGCTGGCCCTCGATTGCCGCCGGCACGGTGCTCGCCTTTGCCCGCGCCATGGGCGAGTTTGGCTGCACCCTGTTTTTTGCGGGCAACTACGCCGGTATTACGCAGACCATTCCCATTGCGATTTACTTTGAGTGGATGGGCGGCAACGCGTCGGTGGCCCTCTTTTGGGTCGCCGTCGTGATCGTGTTTAGTTTCCTGGTCATCCTGTTCATCAACATGTACACCGCTCATTCGCAAAAGTATCGCGAGCGCGGTCTCTCCCGTGCGGAGCGCAAGCAGGCCAAGGAGCTCGTCGGGCAGGGCGATTCGCTCGACCCGGCGGGCGGCGATGCCCTGCGTATCGATCGCGAGGCGCTGGCCGAGCTCATGCGCGATGATGCGGCGCCGCAGGGAGGTCGATAAGCTATGTCGCTCGTTTTGGATATTAAGAAACGTTATCCCGGGTTTATGCTCGACATGCAGCTTGAGGCCGGCGAGGAGCGCGTGGCGCTGCTAGGCGCCTCCGGCTGCGGCAAGAGCTGTACGCTGCGCTGCATCGCTGGCGTGGAGACGCCCGACGAGGGCAAGATCGCCGTCAACGGCGTGACCTTTTTTGACTCGGCGGCGGGCATCAACCTGTCCCCCCAGGAGCGAAAATGCGCCCTGTTGTTCCAAAACTATCAGCTGTTTCCCAACATGACGGTGGCCGATAACGTATGCGCCGGCGTAAAGGATGCGGGCGACGCCGCCGCGCGCAAAAAGCTCGCCGAGCGCTATCTGGGCATTTTCGGTCTGGCGGATTTTGCCGACCGCTATCCCGCGCGACTCTCGGGCGGTCAGCAGCAACGTGTGGCGCTTGCCCGCATGGTGGCGGCACACCCGGGCATTTTTATGTTCGACGAGCCCATGAGCGCACTCGATTCCTATCTTAAGAGTGCCCTCGAGCAGAACATGCTCGACCTGTTCGATGTGTGCAACCGCACCGTGCTCTATGTGAGCCACGACATCGACGAAGCATGCCGCCTCTGCCAGCGCATCTGCGTGATGCACGACGGGCATGTCGAGGAGATCGGCTCCGTCGAGGACGTGGTCCGCCGCCCGCAGACGCTGGCGGCGCTGCGCTTGACGGGCTGCAAGAACACAAGCCGGGCGCGCAAGATCGGCGACGAAGAAGTTGAGGCCCTCGACTGGGGCATGACCTTTAACGTGGGTCGCGAGGTTCCCGATGATGTGGCGTACCTGGGCATTCGCGCAAGCTACTTCCATGTGGACAACCGTGCCGAGCGGGGTCGCAACAGCTATGACCTGCACGTGGCCCGCGTGAGCGATTCACGTTTTGAGCGGCTGGTGCTGCTGGACGTGCCGCGCGGCGATGCGCCCACGCGTCTGCAGTGGAAGGTCAACAAGGTGGGCGTGCCTGTCGACGAGCTGCCGCAAGCAGGCGAGACGCTGCGCATGCACTTCGATGCGAGTAAGATCCACTTGGTTTGTCGATAGCGCCGGGTAATGCCGTCGGGGATATAAGCCTCGGCGGCTTTGTCTTGCCGTTCGCCGAGTGAGGGATGACAAACTCTTATCAATCAAGATAATTAATTATTAAACGACGGCACACGACGCTGTCGTACGAATGTCAACGGTGTTCGCATGGCCGATGACCGTTGATATAGTTGACCTCAACTTGTAAAGGAGGGTGCGCACATGCCGCAGACGACATATATTCGCCGCGTTGCCGCGCGTGCCCTGTATATGGCTCGGAGCCGCATATGAGCAGGTATGTTCACGGCTCCGGGAGAGACGACGCACAACTAAATAATCGACCGCAAAGCGGGTTCCCCAAAATTCCGGGTTTGAGCGCGGCTGGGTTTTCGCCCCCCACCGTGCAGCAATACCGTAGCTATTCATTTTTGGTTCGAGAGGGGAACCGCCATGGCTGAAGAATTTGATTTCCATCCGATGTGGGAGAGCCTCGGCATGAATCTTGCCGACCACGACATGCTGCTGGGCGCCGTGGGTCAGATGTACGGCGATATGTTCCTGACGCAGAACAATCGCCCCAAGTCCACGTCCTACCTGGATTTTGTCGCCACCAACATCCACAGCGGCCGTATTAAGGAGATGCTCGACAAGAAGGAGGCCGGCGAGGCCACCAAGATCGTCGGCTCGTTCTGCGTGTACGTGCCCGAGGAGATCGTGCTTGCCTGTGACGGCATTCCCGTGGGCCTGTGCTCGGGTGCCGATTGGGCAACCGATAAGGTCGAGGAGCACCTGCCGCGCAACACCTGCCCGCTTATCAAGAGCTTTGCCGGCTTTAAGCTGGGCGAGGTCTGCCCCTACATTGAGTCGAGTGACCTGGTGGTAGGCGAGAACACCTGCGACGGTAAGAAGAAAGCCTACGAGTTCTTTGCCACGCAAAAGAACATGTACGTCATGGATATTCCCAACGTGCACGACGAGTCGACGCTCGTGACCTGGAAGGCCGAGGTCAAGAAGCTCGCCGCCAAGATCGAGGACGAGTGCGGCGTCAAGATTACGCCCGAGGGCCTGAAGGCTGCCATCCACGCCGTCAATGAGAAGCGCCGCGCCCTGCAGCGCCTCGCTGCGACCCGCGCTGCCGACCCTGCGCCCATCAGCGGTCTCGACAGCCTGCTGACCGTTCAGGCCGCCTTTATGGACGACACACCGCGTCTGACCGGAGCCATCAACGATATGGCGGCTGAGTGCGAGCAGCGTGTCGAGGCCGGCGAGGGCGTGGCACCCAAGGGGACCAAGCGCATCCTGTACACCGGTACGCCCATGGCCGTGCCCAACTGGAAGCTGTTCAACCTTATCGAGAAGGCCGGCGGCGTTGTGGTAGGCGAGGAGTCCTGCACGGGCTCGCGCTACTACAAGGACCTGGTCGACGAGTCCGGCGAGACGGTCGACGAGATGCTCGATGCCATCGCCGAGCGCTACTTTAGGATCAACTGCGCCGTCTTTACGCCCAACGACCAGCGTATGAAGGACATTGTCCAGATGGCCAAGGACCTGCATGCCGACGGCATCGTCGACGTGGCTCTGCAGTTCTGCACGCTCTACGAGATGGAGTCGTTTGCCGTGGAGAAGGCCGCCGAGGAGGCCGGCATTCCGTTTATGCACATCACGACCGACTACGCCGGCGAGGACGCAGGTCAGCTGCAAACCAGGATCGAGGCTTTCTTGGAAACCATTTAGAGCTATCCGTCTCGGCGGCTTCCCCAGGCACCCGGTCTTGCCGTTCAAACCGTCGCTTGCGTACCAAAGTACGCGGCGCTTCTCTTTCACGGCAACCTCGGGCACCTGGGAAAGCCGTTTCCTTGGTTGGTTAAAAGGTTTGTTAAGGAGCTATATGCCGGAATATATTGAGCAGCCGTTGCCGTCCACGTTTGAGG
Organism: uncultured Collinsella sp.; assembly: GCA_902479065.1. Lineage (GTDB taxonomy): Bacteria > Actinomycetota > Coriobacteriia > Coriobacteriales > Coriobacteriaceae > Collinsella. Next base: position 1,380 of record CABSNM010000011.1, on the reverse strand, counting down.
AGTTCAACGAGCAGCGCAAGGCGGCGTTTATTCGCGTCAAGGATTACAAGCAGGCCGGTAATCGCCTGATCGGTTTTCTGTGCAGCTACACGCCGCTCGAGATTATCGATGCCGCGGGCGCCTCGAGCGTGGCTCTGTGCGGTACGTCCGATGAGGTGATTCCCGAGGCCGAGAAGGTGCTGCCGGCAAATCTCTGCCCGCTCATCAAGTCGACCTATGGCTTTGCCTACTCGCAAAAGTGCCCGTTTACGTACTTTAGCGACATGATCATCGGCGAGACCACCTGCGACGGCAAAAAGAAGATGTACGAGCTGCTCAACGAGCTCAAGCGCACGCACATTCTGCATCTTCCGCAGGGTCGCGACCGTGCCTACGAGCGCGAGGGCTGGTACGAGGAGTGCTGCCTGCTCAAGGAGGAGCTCGAGGGCTTCTACGGCATCACGATTACCGACGATGACCTGCGCGCTGCCGTCCGTCGTCGCAACCGCTTGCGTGCGGCCCAGCTCGAGATGTTTGCGCTGCAGGCCAACCAGCCGGCGGCCATGAGCGGCGTCGACCTGATGAGCACCATGTTTGCCGGTACGTTCAGCTTTGATATCGAGGCCTATACGCAGCAGCTGGAGTAAAAGGTCGCCAAGCTGCGCGAGGCCTATGATGCAGGCGAGCGCCCGATCGCGGCGGATGCCAAGCGCATTCTGATCACCGGCTGCCCGGTGGGCGGCGTGATCAACAAGATCGGTCGCACCATCGAGTCCAACGGCGGCGTGGTCGTGTGCATGGACGACTGCTCGGGCGAGCGCACGGCGGCCATGATGATCGACCCGGAGGCTCCCGACATCCTTCGCGCCATCGCCGACCGCTACCTGGATATCAACTGCTCGGTCATGACGCCCAGCGACGGTCGTATGGAAAACACGCTGGCCATGTGCGAGAAGTATCACGTCGATGGCGTAGTGGAGAGCGTGCTCCAGGCGTGTCACACCTTTAACGTGGAGAGTGCGCGCATGCAGGAGGCTGTCGAGGGTGCGGGTATTCCGTATATGAAGATCGAGACCGACTACAGCAACGGCGACATGGGCCAGATCGAGACGCGCATCGTCGCCTTCATCGAAACTCTCTAGCTTCCTCAGGCACCGGATCTTGCTCCTCAAACCGTCGCTTGCGTACCCAAAGTACGCTGCGCTCCTCTTTCGGGGCAATCTCCGGCACCTGAGAAACCTAGAGCTAAGGCGCCTGAACGCGCCGCTACCTTTGATGTTTAGATTGGGAGAGAGCCATGATAAGGATCGGGATCGATATCGGGTCTACGGCGGCTAAGGCTGCTGTGGTCGACGGGGAGGGTTCGGTGTCGTGGACGTGCGTGCAGCCAACCGGGTCTGT
>CABSNM010000010.1 GCA_902479065.1 uncultured Collinsella sp. | reverse complement strand
AGGAGTCGTCGGCAGCGTCAGATGTGTATAAGAGACAGGGGCTGAGGGGCGGGCGATGCCGTTGCCTGCCGGTTAGTGGCGACCGTGGTGGCGGAGCTTGTCGATGGTGGAGTCGGTGCCGTGTCCGCGGGCGTCGGTGCTTCGGCTGCGGGCGTCGGCGGCGGTTTGGCGCTGGCGGCGGTAGTCGATCATGCCTTGGATGATGGGCTTGCCAAAGCTCACGACATCATCGTTGTAGATGGCGGTTCGGGCTGCGAGGAGGCAGTCGGTAAAGTCCATATGGGTCTTGCCGAAGAGTTTGACGGCAAGGGCGACAACGGTGGGCTCGTCGACCATGACGTCATCGAGCAGCCTTTTCATGGCCGCAGCAATTTCAACGCGGGGAACCTTATAGACGTCGCGCAGCGTGACCACGACGCGCGTGATGATTTCGGGGTAGACACGTGCGGTGCGCGTGGCGATGACCTTGGCAGCGCGCGGTGACAGGACCTCGTCGTCGTCAAGCAGGTAGCGAAGGATGACGGTCTCGTCGATGATGGTGCTACTCATGGATATCTACTTCCTCGGGACCCAAAACCGACTCGTCGCTTTCTGTGGCTAGGTATTCAATCCAGGCATTGCGCTCCTCGGAGCGGCGATTGGGGTCCCCATATGCTTTGAGCAGTTCATAGGCGGACGTGCCGTCCTTGGAGCGCACGGCGACCGGCTGAAAGGGGAGCTTGCGCATCAAAATACTCTGAGCGACAAATAGACGGACAGCCTCGGCGAGCGATGTGCCCATGGCGTCGTAGAGACGCTCGGCATGCTGCTTGTCTTCCTCGCGAATGCGCACCTGCAGGATGGCTCGTTTTTGAGTCGATGACATCACTGGCCTCCCTTAATGAGCGTGCAATTTGAATAGTCAAATACAACATCGGCTAATAATAGCCAATCTTACAACCACTACTTTATTGCACTAGAGTAATTGAGTGTAAACGATATTACAAACGTACTACATCTTTCAGAAACGAGCGTGAAATCTCCCTTGGATGTACGCATGTAATACACTCACCTTTATAGCTTCTAGAGAATAATTCCAACCTGCCAAAACCCCTGCAATACACCCGTATTGCAGGGCCTATGCTCAAGTTTGCCCCCTGCAACTGCGTATATTTAACCTGTATATCGTTGGAGAAACTCTACCGAGTGCATGTTTCGCCGCATGCATTCGATTCGTCGATGCCGGACCACGGGCGGTCCGGGGCAACGTCGACAGGGTCTCTCCGGCATGGGATTCAGGAGGGAGTGAACAACATGGGCAATAAACGAGTCGTGGCTGATTCTTCACGCTGCATTGGGTGCCAAACCTGTATGGCGGCGTGCATCGAGGCGCACGATATTCCCGGCAACATCGCCGCACCTCGCTTGCGCGTAACGCGCACCTACGAGATTTCCGCGCCGGTGGCATGTCACCACTGCGAGGACGCTCCGTGCGCCAAGGCCTGCCCCACGGGCGCCTTGTTCTTTGATCCAAAGAACCATCGCATCGGCGTCAACGAGGACAACTGCATCGGCTGCAAGAGCTGCGTCATGGCATGCCCCTTTGGCGCCGTGAGCGTGGCGACCACGCAGGTCCCCGTCTTGATGGGTGACGTTCGCGTGGGTTCGCAGACTAAGAGCTTCGTGCTCAAGTGCGACCTGTGCGTGGACCGTCCCGGCGGTCCGGCGTGTGCCGAGGCGTGTCCGACCAAGGGCCTCACCCTGGTAGACGAGGAGCGTCTGGCAGAACTGACTGCCGAGCGTGCCCGCGCCACCATCGAAAACGAGGCGTAAGCGTCGGGCGACAGGCCCAATGATTGTCAAATAAGTACCGAGCATTCGGTAGCAGAGAAAGGAAGGAGGGTGTCATGGAGAAGCATAAAGTGATCTGCCCGTACTGCGGCGCCGGTTGCCAGTTTAACCTCCTGGTCCAAAACGGCCAGGTCGTGGGCACCGAACCGCTCAACGGCATCACCAACCAGAGCGAGCTGTGCCTTAAGGGCATGAGCGGCTACGACTTCATCAACGACACCAAGATCTTGACTCCTCGCGTACTGCACCCGATGATCCGCCGCACTAAGGGCGCGGATCTTGAGCGCGTAAGCTGGGACGAGGCACTGGATTTCACCGCATCTAAGATGCAGGCCATAATTGACGAATATGGTCCTAACGCTGTCATGACCACCGGCTCTTCGCGAGGCGGCGGCAATGAGGCGAACTACGTCATGCAGAAGTTTACGCGTGCGTGCATCGGCACCCACAGCGTGGACAACTGCGCCCGTACTTGACACGGCCCTACTGTCCTCGGTCTGATGGACACGGTTGGTTCAGGTTGCATGTCATGCTCCATCCCCGGTATGGAGGATGCGGGCTGCATTTTCCTCTTCGGCTATAACCCTGCCGATTCGCACCCCATCGTCGCAAGGCGTATCGTGCGAGCCAAAGAAAAGGGTTGCAAGATCATCGTCGCCGATCCGCGCCATATCGAAACTGCGCGTATCGCCGATCTCTACCTTCCGATCAAGAACGGTTGCAACGTTGCGTTCCTCAACGCCTTTGCCAACTGCTTGGTCAACGATGGCCTCTACGACAAGGAATTCGTCGCCGAGCACACGAACGGCTTTGACGAGTGGTGGGAGACCATCAAGAACTACACTCCCGAATCCGTACAGGACATCACGGGCGTCGAGCCTGCGTTGATCCACCAAGCTGCCGAGATGTACGCCACGGCGAAGCCCTCTGCCATCATTGGCTGGGGCATGGGCGTATGCCAGCAGAAGCAGAACCTGAAGACGGTGCACACCATCGCCTCCATCGCCTGCGTTGCCGGCCAGATCGGCAAACCCAACTCCGGCCTCGCGCCCGTGCGTGGCCAGAACAACGTCCAGGGCTCCTGCGATATGGGCATGCTGCCCAACCTGTATCCTGGCTACCAGAAAGTCACCGACCCGGCTGTGCGTGCCAAGTTTGCCAAGGCTTGGGGCGTGCCCGAGGAAAAGCTCCCGCTCGAGGAGGGCTACAAGCTCACCGACCTGGGCCACCTGGTCGACGAGGGCAAGGTGCACTGCTTCTACAACTACGGCGAGGACCCGGTGCAGACCGAGCCCGATTCGGCCGGCATGCGCAAGACGCTCTCCGAGCTGGATCTGTTCATTTGCCAGGACATCTTTATGACGCAGACGACCATGCTCGCCGACGTCATCCTGCCCGCTACCTCTTGGGGCGAGCACGAGGGTGTCTTTACCGCATCCGACCGTAGCTTCCAGCACTTTGACGCGGCTGTTCCGCCCAAGGGCGAGTGCCGTCACGACTGGGAGATCTTCGCGGACCTGTCTACGCGCATGGGCTATCCCATGCACTACGACAACACCGAGCAGATCTGGAACGAGTGCATTAGCCTGTGCCCCAACTTTGTGGGCGCGACCTACGAGAAGATGGCTCCCGAGGGCGGTTACGCCCAGTGGCCCGTCAAGAGCACCGATGTGAACGACCACGGTACGCCTGACATGTTCGCTGGTGGCAAGTTCACCACCAAGGATGGCCGTGCCAACCTGATGGCGCACGACTGGGAGGCGCCCTCCGAGCTTCCCGACGATGAGTACCCGCTCATCCTGTGCACCGTCCGCGAGGTCGGCCACTACAGCTGCCGCTCGATGACCGGCAACTGCAAGACGCTGGCGCTGCTTGCCGACGAGCCCGGTTTTGTCCGCATGAATCCCGCGGACGCCCAGGCGCGCGGCATCAAGAATGGCGACATCGTCTCGATTCACAGCCGCCGCGGCCAGGTATACAGCCGTGCCGACGTGAGCGATCGCATCAACAAGGGCACGGTCTACATGACCTACCAGTGGTGGATCGGCAAGTGCAACGAGCTGACCATTCACAAGGTCGACCCGGTCTCGCATACGCCCGAGGACAAGTTCTCCGCCTGCCAGGTCGACGCTATCGCCGACCAGGTCTGGGCTGAGGGCGAGGTGGAGCGTCAGTACACCGAGCTCAAGCAGGCTCTGGTGGACGCCGCCGCTCCCCAGGACGTTGAGCCCGGTGCCGCCAAGTTCGACGACGAGACGCACGTGAACCAAATCGTGTAGTCCCGTTCTCGTTGGCTTTTTGGGCCGGGCGTCCCGTACGTTCGGGAGCCCGGCCCGTTATTTTGAAAGGAAGTGGGGATGAACCGCTTCATCGACATCAACCCGGAGAGGTGCATCGGCTGCGGAACATGCCAGTCCGCCTGTGCCGACGCCCACCGGATGCAGGGTCTTCAGGATACGCCGCGCCTGGCGCTCGTGAAGACCGGCGGTATTTCGGCCGCCCTTGCCTGCCACCATTGCGAGGGTGCCCCCTGCGCCGAGGTCTGCCCGGTGAATGCCATCGAGCACGATGGCGACCGCATCCACGTCAAGGAGCAGGAGTGCATCGGGTGCAGGCTGTGCGCCATCGCGTGCCCCTTCGGAGCCATCCATCCCGATGGCACGTCTATCGCCGGTGTCGCAGGCATGTGCGACCCGACGCCTTCGTATCCTAAGTCCCTGAGCAGCCTGCTTACGTGGGCTCCTGGCCAGTACACCTGCGCTGTCAAGTGCGACCTGTGCGCCTTCGATCCGGACGGCCCGCATTGTGTGGCGGCGTGCCCCACCAAGGCGCTGACCGTCATGGGCGGCGCGGCCGATCGCGAGCTCGACGAGGCCAAGCGCCTGCGCTCGATCGAAAACGGTCCGGTCGTCGACGTTACCGCTGTGGCCCAGGGCCTGTCCGAGAAAGCAGAAGGGAGCGTAAACAATGGATAGCATGACGCTGTTTATCGCATCGCTTGCCGTCTCGTGCATCGGTGCGCTCGCCTCGGTTCTGCTGATCAAGGCCGATAACGCCGCCAAGACCGCCGGCTGCCTAATCGGCGCCGTCGCCGCGGTGCTTTCGTTTGTGGCCGGTATCCAGGCCGTGCTGGGCGATGTCACGTCGGTCGACACCATCGTGTTCTTCCCGTTTGCCCATTTCCAGCTGCTGCTCAACCAGCTGTCCGGCCTGTTCGTGGCGCTCATCTCGGTGCTCGCGTTTGCCGGTTCAATCTACGGTCTCAACTACTTTGATGAGTACCCGGGCAAAAAGGGCCGCGCCGGCTTCTTCTTTAACACCTTCGTGGCGTCCATGATGCTCGTCATCACCGGCGACAACGTGTTTTGGTTCCTGGTCGCCTTTGAGCTCATGTCGCTGACCTCGTACTTCCTGGTCGTGATCGAGGAGAACGAGAACTCCATCCATGGCGGTTGGCTCTACTTTGTGATCGCGCACGTGGGCTTTGTGCTCATCATGGCGAGCTTCCTCACCATGACCAACTTCGCCGGCGGCTCGTTTGCCTTTGCGGATTTCCGCGCTACGCAGTTTAGCCCCGCGGTCGCATCCGTGTGCTTCGTGCTCGCCTTCTTTGGCTTTGGCGCCAAGGCCGGTATCATCCCGCTGCACGGCTGGCTGCCCAAGGCGCATCCCGAGGCGCCGTCCAACGTGTCGGCCCTCATGTCCGGCGGCATGATCAAGATCGGTATCTTCGGTATCCTCAAGGTGGGCCTCGACCTGCTCTCCGCCTCTGGCGTTCAGGTCTGGTGGGGTCTTATGGTCATGGTCTTCGGTGCGATCTCGTCGGTCCTCGGCGTGGCCTTCGCCCTGCAGGAGCATGACATCAAGCGCCTGCTGGCCTATCACTCCGTCGAGAACATCGGCATCATTCTGCTCGGCGTCGGCGCCTCCATGGCCGCCATGGCGCTCAACTCGGTCGGCATCGCCGTCCTGGCTCTGATGGCCGCCCTCTACCACACGTTTAACCACGCGATGTTTAAGGGCGAGCTGTTCTTGGGCGCCGGTGCGCTGCTGTACTCCACGGGTACGCGCAATATGGAGAAGATGGGCGGCCTGTTCCGTCGTATGCCGGCAACGGCCATCTGCTTCCTTATTGGCGCGCTTGCCATCTCGGCCATCCCGCCCTTCAACGGATTTGTGTCCGAGTGGTTTACCTACCAGTCGCTGTTTAACGCTGCCATGCAGGGCGACAAGGCCGTCATGATCGTGGCCGTGTTCGCTGCCGTCGCGCTCGCAATTACCGGCGCACTGGCCGTCACGTGCTTCGTCAAGGCCTATGGCGTCTCCTTTGCCTCCGCGCCCCGCTCCGAGGCCGCGTCCAATGCCAAGGAGGTTCCTGCCCCCATGGTGTTTGCGCAGGGCCTGCTCGCGGCCATCTGCGTCGTGCTGGGCATTGGCGCTCCCGTGATCGCGCCCGTGCTGGTCGATGTCGCCGCGTCCGTGCTGCATCCGTACGGTGGCGTGTTTGCCGCCGAGGGCATGGAGCTCATGAACCAGTACTCCGGCGCTGCCACCTCCACGCCCGCGATCGCCATTGCGCTCGTGGTGCTTGTCGGCCTTGCCTGCGGCTATCGCAAGCTCAAGACCGTCGGCAAGGTGCAGAAGTCCCAGCCGTGGGCATGCGGCTATGCTCCCAACGAGCATATGCCCGTCGTGGCCACGACCTTTGCCTCCGAGGTGTCCTGGTTTATGCAGCCGCTCTACACGCTGCGCGACCGCTGCACGGCCGTCTGCTGGTCCATCGCGCACTTCTTCCAGAAGCTCACCGGTGTGGCCGAGGCTGTGGAGCCCGTACCCGACAAGGTTCTCGTCGATGCCCCGCATAAGGGTGTCGAGAAGCTCGCCGATCTCGCGACTAAGCTCGAGGGCGGCAACTACAGCATCTATATCTGCTACATCGTCGCGGCACTCGTGGTGTTCCTCGTGCTCGCCGTGCAAATGGGTTAAGGAGGGGAGAGCATGAACAACATCGTACTTGCCGTTCTGCAGGGCGTGGTCGTCATGGCCGTCGCACCGTTCTTCTCCGGTCTCGGCCGCGTGATCCGCGCCAAGATGCACAACCGTCGCGGCCCCAGCATCATGCAGGACTACCGCGACCTGGCCAAGCTCTTTGCGCGCCCCGAGTCCCAGAGCGAGGATGCGAGCTTTGCGCTGCGCATCATGCCGCCGCTGTTCTTCGCCGTCGCCTTTATGCTCGCGATGGGTCTGCCGCTCTTTACGGCACAAAGCCCCATCCCGGTCTTTGGTGACGCCATTACCATCATGTACAGCCTGGCGCTCGCCCGTTTCTTCTTCGCCCTCTGCGGTGTGGATTCGTCCAACGCCTACGCCGGTATCGGCGGCGTCCGCGAGCTGCTCATGAGCGTGCTCATCGAGCCGTCCATGCTGCTGGCGCTGTTTGCCGCCGCCCTGGTGTGCGGCTCCACCGACATCGCCACCATGGGTCAGCACATCATGACGGGCGCCATCGACGCGCCGGTCGCCGTGATCCTCGCCGGCATCGCCTTTGCGATTGCCTGCTACATGGAGCTCGGCAAGCTGCCGTTTGACCAGGCCGAGGCAGAGCAGGAGCTTCAGGAAGGCCCGCTCGCCGAGCTTTCCGGCCCGTCGCTTGCGATGGCCAAGCTCGCCATGTCCATGAAGCAGGTCCTGGTCGTCGCCTGGTTCTGCGCGATCTTCGTCCCCTGGGGCGAGCCCGCAACCGTAGGCGCAGCCGCCGTTCTGGGTGCAGTCATCTTCCTGGTGAAGTGCCTGATCGACTTTGTCGTATGCGGCGTGATCGAGAACTCCTGCTCGCGCTCGCGTTTTAAGGTGCTTGGCAATCAGACCTGGGCCGTCGTGGGGATCGCCGTTCTGGCGTTTGTCTTCGTGGTCGTCGGCGTGTAGGAGAAGGGAGAAACAATGTCATTTGCAGTCAGTCTGTCCCTTCTCGGCTTGGTCGCTATCGCGGCCCCGATGGTGGCCTCGGTGCTCGTCGCCCTGTTCCCCCGTCCGTACGCCAAGTGGTTCAGCGTTTTGGGTGCCGCCGTCTCGACGGTCTGCACCATCGCCCTCGCCGCGAATTTCGCTGGCGCCGGCATGCCCGACACTCAGGTCCCCCTGATCTCGTTTGGGCAGACCCTCGTCATGGGATTCACCTTCGATCGCATGAGCACGCTGCTCGCGCCCGCCTTTGTGGGTATCGGCCTGCTTGTCGTGATCTATTCGATTCCCTATATGAGCGAGAATAACCGTGAGCATCCCGACGCACCGCGTCGTCGCTTCTACGCGTACCTCGCGACCTTCATCGGTGCCATGGCCGGCCTCGTGTACAGCTCGACCCTTTTGGGCCAGCTCGTGTTCTTTGAGATCACGGGTGCCTGCTCTTGGGGCCTGATCAGCTACTACATGTCGCCTACGGCCAAGAAGGCCGGCATGAAGGCCCTGATCATCACGCATATCGGTGCGCTCGGCCTGTATCTGGGTGCTGCCATCGTGTTTGCCCACACCGGCACCTTCGCCATCACCGCGATTGCCGGCCTCGACGCCAAGCTCAAGGCTATCGTCCTTCTGCTGGTGCTCTTTGCCGCTTGGGCCAAGTCCGCGCAGGTCCCCATGTACATGTGGCTGCCTTCGGCCATGGAGGCGCCGACGCCTGTTTCGGCCTATCTGCATGGCGCCTCGATGGTCAAGGTCGGCGTGTGCGTGTTCGCGCGTGCACTCGTCTCTGCCGGCGAGATCCCCGAGATCGTGGGTTGGGTCGCCATTATCGACGCCATGGTCACCATGCTCTTTGGCTTCCTTATGTACCTGCCGCAAAAGGACATGAAGCGTCTGCTGGCCTTTTCCACGATCGCCCAGCTCTCCTATGTGTTCTTTGGTCTGGGCCTTTCGGTCTTTGGCAGCCAGCTCGCCTTCGATGGCGCCGTCTGCCACATCTTTAACCACGCTTTCGCCAAGACGCTGTTCTTCCTGATCGCCGGTTCGTTCTCCTTTACGCTCGGCACGCGTATGCTGCCCAAGCTTCGCGGCATCGTAAAGAAGTACCCGATCTCGGGCGTGGGCTTCGGTGTCGCCGCGCTCGCTATTGCCGGCGTGCCGCCCATGAACACGTTCTTCTCGAAGTTCCAGATTATCGCCGGCGGCTTCTCTGTGGGTGCCGGCAACGTCGCGATCCTGGTGCTCGTGTGCATCATGGTCGCCGAGACCGTCGCCACCTTCGCCTGGTTCCTCAAGTGGATGGGCTATTGCCTGCCCGGCGAGCCGAGCGACGAGGTCGCTGCGGGAGCCCCGCTTCCCCGCGCGATGGCGTTCGTGTTCATCGTGCTCATCATCATGGTCATCGTCAGCGGCCCGCTTTCGGCCAGCTGGATCGGTTAGGAGGTAGAACGACATGGGTTATTCGATCGTCAACATCCTTGGCGGCCTTCTGATCGTCACGTCCACCATGGTGGTCGTCTCCAAGAACATCAAGCACGCCATTTGCTGGTATGCGGTGCAGTCGCTGGTGCTCGTGGGACTGCTCGCTACGCTCGGTGCTACTACCGGTGCGCAGGAGCTGCTTATGTGGGCCGGATCTGCCTTTATCACTAAGGTCGTCCTGGTCCCTTACATCCTCAACCGCGCATACAAGAAGATGGGCGAGCCGAGCGACGCATCGCTCAAGGCCGGCCTTAAGCCCGCGTGGGCCATCTGCATCATCGCCGTCGAGGTCGCGATCTGCTTTGCCGTTGTGACGCAGATCAGCCTGCCCACGGCCGAGGTCGCAACGCCTGCGCTCGCAATTAGCTTCGCTCACTTCTTCGTGGGCCTCACCTGCATCATCTCGCAGCGCAACATCATGAAGCAGATCTTTGGATACTGCCTTATGGAAAACGGCAGCCACGTGACGCTCGCGCTTTTGGCCCCCACCGCTCCCGAGATCATCGAGATCGGTATCGCCACCGACGCCATCTTTGCCGTCATCATCATGTCCATCGTCGTGGGTCGCATTTGGGACGACTCCCACTCGCTCGATGCGCGCGACCTGTCCGAGCTGAGGGGGTAGTCCATGGAAACGTTGATTCTCGCCCTGCTCGCGACTCCTTTGGTGTTCTCGCTGGTCATGGCGTTTTTGCCCAAGAACACGTCCTATAACGTGTTTGCCGGTCTCAACCTGGTCTCCGTCGCAGCCGTCCTGGTGCTGTCGATTATGACGGCCGGCGACGTCCTTATGAGCGGCGAAACCGCGAGCGCTCTTGGCCTGTGGTTCCACCTCGATTCGCTGGGCGCCATCTTTGTGCTGCTCATCGGCTTTATCGGTTTTCTTACGGGGCTGTTCTCGCTGCCCTATGTAAAGGCCGATATCGAGGAGGGCTCCATGCCCGCCGAGCGCGCCAAGCAGTATTTTGCGCTGTTTAGCCTGTTTGTGTTCACCATGCTGCTCGCGTGCCTGTCCAACAACATGATCCTCACGTGGGCCGCCGTGGAGGCAACCACGCTTTCCACTGTGTTCCTGGTGGGTATCTACAAGAACAAGACGGCCCTCGAGGCTTCTTGGAAGTATGCGATGGTCTGTACCGCCGGCGTGGCATTTGGCCTGTTCGGTACGCTGCTGATCTACGCCAACGCCGCCGACGTGATTCCCAACGCCCACGAGGCCGCATTCCTGTCGTGCGTGCTGCCGTATGCCGACCAGTTCGACCCGACGCTCATGCGCCTCGCCTTTGCGTTTATCGTGATCGGCTTTGGCACCAAGGCTGGCCTGTTCCCCATGCACACTTGGCTGCCCGATGCCCACTCTCAGGCTCCGAGTCCTGTCTCGGCCCTGCTCTCGGGTGTTCTGCTTAAGTGTGCCATGCTTGTGATCATGCGCTTCTACGGCTTTACCATCCAGGCCGTGGGTGCCGAGTATCCGCAACTTCTGCTGTTGATCGTCGGCACGCTGTCCATTTTGGTGGCGGCACTCTCGATGTTTCGCCAGGACGACCTCAAGCGCCGCTTTGCGTACTCGTCTGTGGAGAACGTGGGCGTTATCGCCCTGTGCCTGGGTATCGGTGGCCCGCTGGGTATCGCCGCGGCCCTGCTGCACTGCGTGTTCCACGGCTTTACCAAGACGCTTGCCTTCTGCGTGTCCGGCAACATCCAGCACGCCTTTGGCACGCGTAGCCTGGCCAAGATCCAGGGCGTCGTCGAGGTTGCGCCCGCAACCGCCGCGCTCGCCATCCTGGCGCTGCTCGGCCTTGCCGCCTTCCCGCCCTTTGGCATGTTCATCTCTGAGTTCCTGACTTTTGTCGCCGGTGTTACCGCCGGTCCCATGTGGCTGGTCGTCGTGGTCGCCCTCGGTCTTACCGTGGCCATCTCCGCGCTCACCCGTATCGCACTCAAGTCGGTATTCGGCCATGCGCCCCAGGGCATGGGCAAGCATGAGGCCCCGGCGCTCATGCTTATCCCCGAAATCATCCTGGCTGTCATGATCTTGTGGTTTGGCATTGCCACCCCGCTGCCCCTCGTGCACGGCGTGGAGACCGCTACCGGCATCGTGCTCGAGCAGAGCACCGAGGAACTTCACGCGACGCCGATGTACCGCGCTGTGTTCGGTACCGAGACCGCTCAGAGCGAGGTGGAGTAACGAATGATTGAAACTGAGAACAAGGTGTATGCCCGTCGCTGCGAGAGCCATGTCGAGGCCCTGCGCCGCGCCGTTCCGGGCTGCATCGAGAAGGTCGAGTGGCAGTGCGAGGACCAGCTGACGATCACCGTCAAGCAGGACAAGCTGCCCGAGGCCGTCCACTACCTGTACTACGAACGCTACGGCTGGATCCCCGTGATCATCGGCAACGACGAGCGCAGCCTGTGCGGCCGTTATGCCGTGTACTACGTCATCTCCATGGAGGGGGAGGACCCCGGCTGGGTGACCGTGCGTGCCGAGGTCGATCCCGCCAAGATGACGTTCCCGTCCGTGACGCCGTTCGTTCCCGCCTGCGTGTGGGGCGAGCGCGAGCTGCGCGATATGTTCGGCCTGATCCCCGAGGGTCTGCCCGATCGTCGTCGCCTGGTGCTGCCCGACGATTGGCCCAGCGGCCTGTACCCGCTGCGCAAGGACTCCATGGACTACCGCTTCCGTCCCGCTCCCGCGAGCGACATGGAAAACTACGAGTTCTTGGCCGATACCAAGGGCAAGGAGACGACGCTCGTTCCCATGGGCCCGTTGCACATTACCTCCGACGAGCCTGGCCACTTCCGCCTGTTCGTTGAGGGCGAGACGATCGTCGACGCCGACTACCGTCTGTTCTACGTGCACCGCGGCATGGAGAAGGTTGCCGAGACGCGCCTGAACTATGACGCCGTGACGTTCCTCGCCGACCGCATCTGCGGCATCTGCGGCTGCGCCCACTCGGTGGCCTACGCCGAGGCCGTCGAGCGCGCTCAGGGCATCCATGTCCCGCCGCGCGCCCAGTACATCCGCGCCATCATGCTCGAGGTTGAGCGCCTGCACTCGCATCTGCTCAACATTGGCCTGGCGTCGCACTACACGGGCTTCGACTCCGGCTTCCAGCAGTTCTTCCGCGTCCGCGAGAAGTCCATGGACCTGGCCGAGAAGCTCTCCGGTCACCGCAAGACCTACGGCCTCAACGTGATTGGCGGCGTGCGTCGCGACATTTTGGCTGAGCAGAAGCTCTCCACGCTCACGACCATCCACCAGCTGCGCTCCGAGGTTCAGGAGCTCGTCGACGTGCTGCTCTCCACGCCCAACTTTATTGAGCGTACGAGCGGTATCGGCATCTTGGACCGCAAGATTGCACGCGACTTCTCGCCGGTCGGCCCGCTCATGCGTGGCTCGGGCTATGCCCGCGACGTGCGCTTTGACCATCCCTTCGACGGCTACGCCGATCCGGACGTCCAAAAGATGCACGCCGCCACGGCCGACACCTGCGACGCCTTCGGCCGTACCGCCGTCCGCATCCAGGAGGTCTACGATTCGATCGACATGATCGAGACCATGCTCGAGAACTGCCCGTCGGGCCCCATCCTCACCACGGATTGGGAGTACACCCCGCACAAGTACGCCATCGGCGCCACCGAGGCGCCGCGCGGCGAGGACGTGCACTGGGCCATGCTCGGCAATAACCAGAAGTGCTACCGCTGGCGCGCCAAGGCCGCCACGTACAGCAACTGGCCGGTCCTGCGCTACATGTTCCGCGGCAACACCGTGGGCGACGCGGCGCTGATCGTCGGCTCGCTCGACCCGTGCTACTCCTGCACCGATCGCGTGACGGTGACCGATGTCGCCGCCAAGCGCGACCACGTGCTCGACAAGGAGCAGTTCGAGAACGTCTGGCGCGACAAGTCGCCGCTTGCGGGCGAGGGCACCTTGGCCGCTCCGCTCGATGAGGAGGCGCTCTAATATGCTGAAGCTTTGGAAGGTTAACGCCAAGGCCGGCGACGCGACGGTCAAGTACCCGTTTGCGCCGTTCCCCACCAATAAGGACATGCGCGGCAAGCCCGAGCACAATGCCGAGCTCTGCATCGCCTGCGGTGCCTGCGGCGTGGCGTGCCCGGCCGATGCCATTCGCATGGACACCGACCTTGCGGCCGATACCATTACCTGGTCGATCGACTACGGCCGCTGCATCTTTTGCGGCCGCTGCGAGGAAGCCTGCCCCATGGAGGCCATCAAGCTCACCGAGGAGTTTGAGCTTGCCGTCATGAGCAAGGACGACCTCACCAGCAAGAGCGTCTATACGCTCGAGCACTGCTCGCGCTGCGGCAAGCCGTTTGCCCCGCACAAGGAGATCGACTACGCAAAGCGCCTGCTGCAAAAGGCCGGCGGCATGGAGGCCGAGCAGGCTGCCCGTACCGTCGGTATGTGCCAGGAGTGCAAGCGCGAGCTCGACGCCCTGCGCGCCGCCTCGGCCGTAAAGACCGGCAACGCTGCCGGCATGGCTGCCAACGAGACGCTTGCGTCCGGTGAGCCCCAGGGCCCCGGCATGGAGTATCTGGGCGGCCACGGCGTGAACCCGGAGTATATCGACCGCGAGCTCAACCCCGATGCGCCCGAGATTCCCGCCGGTCCGGCGCCGGTCGAGGGCATCATCATGGATTTTGAAACGAAGGAGGAGTAACCATGGCCGAACCCACGCTTTTGCCCGAGCGGCTCCAGTACCGCCCGACCAAGATCGAGCTCGACGAGAGCATCGAGAAGGCCAAGGCGACCCTTCTTAAGAAGATCAAGCGCTCGGTGTACGTCTACCGTGTTGACTGCGGCGGCTGCAACGGCTGCGAGATCGAGATCTTCGGTTCCATCACGCCCGTCTTCGACGTCGAGCGCTTTGGCATCAAGGTCGTGCCCTCGCCCCGTCACGCCGATGTGCTGCTGTACACCGGCGCCGTAACGCGTGCCATGCGCATGCCGGCCCTGCGCGCCTTTGAGGCCGCACCCGATCCCAAGATCGTGGTGTCCTATGGCGCGTGCGGCTGCACCGGCGGCATCTTCTACGACAACTACTGCGTCTGGGGTGGCACGGACAAGATCTTGCCGGTCGATGTCTATATCCCCGGCTGCCCGCCCAGCCCCGCGCAGACCATCTACGGCTTTGCCATGGCACTTGGCCTGCTGGACCAAAAGCTCCATGCCGAGACCACGGTGGAGGCCGCCGGCGAGCAGGCCGATATCCTGCACCCCGGCGTGCCGTACAAGCTGCGCGTTGCCATCGAGCGCGAGGCTCGCGCCATGAGCGGCTACCGTTACGGCCGCGACTTGGCCAACGAGTTTATGGATACGCTCGAGGGCGCGCCCAAGGGCGATATCCGCGGTGCCATGGCGCTGCTCATCGACAAGCAGGATGATCCTCGCCGCGTTGAGGTGTACTCGGCGTTACAGGATCTGGTACTGGCCGGAGGTCGCTAGATGGAGCTCACGGACCGCTCTGGTTACTTTGCGGGCCCCGGCATGCTCGGCGGCTCTTTTGGCGATGCCTCGCGCGCAAGCGACGAGGCCGCCGAGGGCGTCGCCGACCCCTGCCTGGGCCATACGCCCGACCAGGTGGTCTTCTATGAGCTCACGCGTAAGTTTGTGGAGACCGAGGAAGACGTTCCCCAGGAGGCCTGCGACGTGCTGTACTACACGCTCGCCGTGGGCCACCACACCGGCGTGCTCGACTGCTTTGAGCCGCGCCTGTCGGTGCCGGTGAACGTGTTCTATACGCTTATCGACGCGCTGCCGGAGGGGGAGGCCAAGACCAAGTTCGAGGCCATCCGCTCCTTTGGCGAGTGCCAGCTCGACAAGGCGGCGGTGCCGTCGCTGCTCGAGGCCTGTGACACGCTGCTCGACGATCGCGGTTTTCGCGGTTCGGCCAAGGCCGGCATCTCGGTGTTCGATGACGACTTTGGCCTGCATGCCCAGCAGGTTGCGTTCTTAATGAAGTTTCGCGATCTGGTTGAGCGCGTGCGCGATGTGTCGGGCGTGTATCTGACGGGGAGGTTGCAGTAATGGGTCGCGTTGTGGATGGCCGTGTGAACGACGCCCCGTTTGCGGGCATTGTGCTCACGGCGGGAAGCGTGCTGCGCGCCGACGATGCCGCTGGCCCCGTGCTCTCCAAAAAGATGGAGGACACGCCCATCGCCGGTTGGTACACCATCGACGGTGGTCAGACGCCCGAGGACGACATCATCGAGGTCAAGCGCGAGCGTCCGCCGCGCCTAGTGTTGGTCGATGCCGCCGACATGGCGCTGCCCGTCGGTGCCATCCGCCTGCTCGATAAGACCGACGTCGCGCGCAAGTCGATGTTCACCACGCATTCGCTTCCCTTGTCGATTCTGATCGAAGAGATTGAGCAATCGTGCGAAGATATCGTCTTCATAGGGATTCAGCCGGGCGACACGGAGTTCTACAACCCCATGTCCCCGGAAGTCTTTGACGCCGTCGACGCCGTGTACGACGCCGTGGCCGCCAACGACTTTTCCCACTTTGTCCGCTTGGGACAAGAGCAATAGGTGCGCTTGTCCCTGCTGATTAGGAAAGAAGTGATTGACATGGCAGATTCCAAGGCAGAATATCCCGCTCCCGATTGCCTGGCGCCCGCCGCGATCGAGGCCAAGACCGAGGCCGCCGGCGTGACCAAGGCCAACCTGCCGGTCGCAAAGGCCTTTCTGTTGGCAATGTTCGCCGGTGCGTTTATTGCCTTCGGTGGCCTGTTCTTTACCGTGTTCTTGAGCGACAGCACGCTGGGCTGGGGTGCCCAGCGCGTCGTGGGCGGTCTGTGCTTTTGCCTGGGCCTGGTGCTGGTACTGGTGTGCGGCGCCGAGCTGTTTACCGGTAATTCGCTTATGGTCTGCGCGCTCAAGAGCAAAAAGATCACCCTGGCTCAGATGCTCAAGGCATGGGTCGTCGTGTGGGTCGGCAATTTTGTCGGTGCCCTGTTCATCGTCTTTTTGGTGTATATGGCCGGCATTTACAAGCTCAACGGCGAGGCGGTCGCCAATTCCATGGTGAGCGTCGCCGCCGGCAAGGTGACGATCGACTGGGTGACGATCTTCTTCCGTGGCATCCTGTGCAACATCTTTGTGTGCCTGGCCGTGTGGATCGGTACCGCCGGCAAGACCGTGGTCGATAAGGTTGTGGGCATTCTGCTGCCCATCGCCGCTTTTGTGGCCTGCGGTTTTGAGCACTGCGTCGCCAACATGTACTTTTTGCCCATGGGTGCCGTGATGCACGCGTTCGGCTATGGTGCCGACGTCGCCGGCGCCGATGCACTCAACGCTGCGGGCATTGCGTTTAACTTGTCCGCCGCCACGCTGGGCAACATCGTGGGCGGCGCGGTTCTGATCGCGCTCGGCTACTGGTTTATCTACGCTAAGAAGTCCGAGGCGTAAGGTACCGTCTGTTTGACGTTGGGCCTCCCGCGGGGCGTTGCCGTGCGGGAGGCTATTTGGGTCTGGGGCTCGTTGTCGGGCTGTTGGCCTGTTGTGTTTGGCTGATGAAAGGGGTAATCGAGATGGCATCTGCTGTGAAGCGTGACGGTCGCGCCGTGGTGACCACATGCGGGGGATGCTATGCCGATTGCGCCTTTGCGGCACGCGTTGAGGACGGTCGTGTGGTGGCTGAGTTGCCGGTTGTGGGGCATCCGTGCGCGGCGCGTGCCCTGTGCGCCCGCGGGCGCCATCGCCTGGCAATGCCGTTTGACGAGCGCGACCGCATTGTGCACCCCATGCGACGCCGCCGGGATGGCTCGGGGTTCGATGCGATTACCTGGGACGAGGCGTTTGCTCAGATTGCCGAGCGCCTTTTGGGGATTGTTGACGGGCATGGTCCGCGCGCGCTGGGCATGACGCTCGGCGTTCCCTCGTTCGACCGCTACTGGGCGTATCGCTTTATGCATGCGTTGGGCTCGCCCAACGTGTACGGTGCCGATGGCGCCTGCGAGGTAAGCCGACTTACCGGTTGGGAGCACAGCCTGGGCTATAGCCCCGCCTCCGACCTGGCACATACCGACTGCATCATGTACCTGGGGCGTTCCATCGTCGATTCATCGACGATGGGGGCCGTCGATGCGCTCAACGATGCGCGCCGGCGCGGGGCGAAGATTATCGTGGTCGACCCCCGGCGCAGCGGCTCCGCCGCGCTTGCCGACCGCTGGCTGCGCGTGCGCCCGGGCTGCGATTTGGCACTACTGCTGGGCATCGCCCACGTGCTGATTGCCGAGGACTTGTACGACCACGAGTTCGTTGCCCGCTATACCACGGGTTTTGACGAGCTGGCGCAGGCGGCCCGTCCTTGGACGCCCGAGTGGGCCGAGTCGATGTGCGACGTGCCGGCCGCAGAGATTGTCGCCACGGCGCGCGATCTCGCTGCCGCCGCGCCTGCCGCTGTGGTGGATGCGGGCTTTCATGGTGGCATCGGTATCGCGTATGCCAATAGCACCCAGACCGCGCGCGCTATCTGCTTGGTCGATGTGCTGCTGGGCTGCATCGGGCATGCGGGCGGCGCGCTCAATCCGCCCACGCCGCTTGTGTTGGGCGACCTCGATCCCACGCGCTTTGCGACGCCGCCGGTGCCGCGTGGGCCCAAGCTGGGGTCCGAGCGCTATCCGCTCGTCGATCTCGAGCGCGGCCTGTGCACGACCATCGGTCAGTCGATTCTTGCCGGCGATTTGCGTGGGCTCATCGTCTATGCCAGTAACCCTGGTGCGGGCTATGGCAATGCACAGGCTTGGTTGAGTATTTTGCAGCGGCTCGACTTGCTTGTGACGATTGATATTCGCTGGTCCGAGACGGCACGTGCTTCTGACTTCGTGCTGCCCGACGTGACGTATCTGGAGGCCGACCGCGGCGTGGGAACGGTGGCGGGCGTCAACGATGCGCGCGTGTTCTACCGCAACGCCGTGCTGCCCGTGCAGCATGACGACACACGTCCCGGTCGGGAGATTTTTGCCGGTCTGGCGCAGGCGTGTGGCGCGGGCGAGTACTTCCAGTTTACGTCCGACGATCTAGCGGCTGCCCAGGTGGCGTCGTTTGGGATCAATCTGGACGAGCTCAAGGAGCGCGGCTGGGCCGACACGGGTGTTGCGTTGCCGTCGCGTACAGGCGAGCCGGTGATTCCCTTGGATGGCGGCAAAATTGCGCTGGCAAGCGACGTGTGGGAACGAGCCGGTCTGGGACGCGTGCCAGGCTGGATTGCGCCGATGGTGGAGCCCGGCCCGGGGATGTTTCGCCTCATTAGCGGCAACCGTCCCTTTGAGTCGCATACTTCGCGCAGGCTCGCGGCCCAAGGTGCCGCTGAGGCTGGATCGGACCTGGATGCCGTGCAGATGAATGCCGATGCCGCTGCGCACATGGGCATCGCCGATGGCGAGGTCGTCGAACTTGTGAGCGATTTGGGCCGCGACCGCGTGCGCGTGGAGACGACGCCGTATCTGCATCCGGCGTGCATCTTCACCTCGGCCGCCCCCGGCGGGCGTTCGTTTGGCGCCGATGCCGGTGGCGCTCAAGCCTTGGGCGTGGGCCCACTCGACCATACGCCGCTGCGCTGGGACCCGTTGACGGGTGCCGCGCTCACCCAGGAAAACGCCGTTCGCGTGGAAAAGATCGCGGCGCGCGAGGATAATAACGAGTAATTGACTCAGCTGATGCATTAGACTGATCCACGTTTCTTTTGAAAGGCCGTACATGAGCGATAGCCAGAACATGTCCGATGAGGTACGCGCCCGCCTGCGCGCCATTCCTTCCGTCAACGAGCTGCTTGCCGAGTGGCCGGTCGTGAAGGCGGCGGGGGAGACCTGCGACGCGGTGGTGCATGCCGCCGTGACGGCCGAGCTCGACGAGGAGCGCGCAGCCATTCGCGCCGGTGCTGCCCCGCGCTCTAAGCGCGACCTTGCCTCGGCCATCGAGTGGCGTGCGCACCGCTCCGCGTTGCCGAGCCTGCGCCCTGCCGTCAACGCCACGGGTGTGGTCATCCATACCAACTTGGGCCGCGCCCCGCTCGCGGAGTCGGCGGCAAAGGCCGTGGCCGAGGTCGCGCGCGGCTACAGCACGCTCGAGTACAGCGTCGACACCTGCTCGCGAGGGTCGCGCAAGGAGCATGCCGCGCAGCTCATCCGCTCACTCACCGGTGCCGAGGACGCGCTCGTGGTCAACAACAACGCCGCCGCGGTGCTGCTGGTGCTGGCGACCCATGCCGCGGGCAAAGAGGTTATCGTCAGCCGCGGCGAGCTTGTCGAGATCGGCGGCAGCTTCCGCATCCCCGATGTCATGGCGGCTTCGGGCGCCAAACTCGTCGAGGTCGGCGCCACCAACCGCACGCACCTGGCTGATTATGAGCAAGCCATCACGCCCGATACGGCGATGATCCTCAAGGTCCATCCTTCCAACTATCGCATCGAGGGCTTTCACGAGGAAGTGGGCTCTCGGGAGCTTGCCGCCCTGGCCCACAAGCATGGTCTGCTGTTCTACGAGGACCAGGGTTCGGGCGCGCTGTTGCCCGACGACATCTTGGTGCGCGGCGGCGAAGAAACCACGCCGGCTTCGGTTTCGGCAGGGCTCGATCTGGTGTCGTGCTCGGGCGATAAGCTGCTCGGTGCCGCACAGGCGGGCATTATCATGGGCCGTCGCGATCTGGTCCAGGCCTGCGGGTCGCATCCGCTTATGCGTGCCCTACGCCCGGGCAAGCTCGCACTGGCGGCGCTCGAGGCTACACTGCGCATCTACATGGACGGTGCCGACGTGGCCCATCGTGATATTCCGGTGCTCAGTATGCTTACGATGCCACAGGCCCATTTGGAACGACGTGCCCGCAAGCTGCGCGAGCTGATTGTGGCGGGTCTCGATAAGGCTGGCTGCCCGTGTGCCGTGCAGGTGGAAATCGTCGAGGAATCGTCGACCCCCGGTGGCGGCTCGCTGCCTACCGTGGAGCTGCCCACGATGTGCGTTGCCGTGCGTCTTGTTGACGAGCGCCTGACGGTCGACGCGCTCAAGCGCTCGCTTGTCCAGGACTTCGACACGCCGGTCGTCACGCGAACCTCGCACGATCGCATTTTGTTTGACGTCCGTACGCTTGTGGGCGACCGCGATATCGAGACGGCGGCGTCGACGCTCGTCGCGTGCGTTAAGAAGGCGGTTGCTCGATGAGTGAGGTTCAAACGCTGGTGGAGTGCCCCGTTATCGTTGGCACGGCGGGTCACGTTGACCACGGTAAGTCCGCACTGATCGAGGCGCTGACCGGCAAGAATCCCGACCGTCTGGAGGTTGAGCGTCGCCGGGGCATGACGGTGGAGCTGGGCTTTGGCGAACTGGCACTGCCGAGCGGCAAGATCGTTGGCCTTGTCGACGTGCCGGGCCACGCGCATTACCTGCGCGCTATGGTGCAGGGTGCGACAGGCATCGACGTTGCCGTGCTGGTGGTCTCTGCCGTTGAGGGCGTAATGCCGCAGACCCGCGAGCACGTGCATGTGCTGGAGCTGTTGGGCGTTACGCATATGGTGGTCGCGCTGACGATGTGCGACCTGGCCGACGCCGAGATGACCGAGCTTGCCGAGCTCGATGTCGATGACTTTTTGTCGGGCACCGTGTTTGCGGGCGCGCCGATCGTGCCCGTGTCGTCCAAGACGGGCGAGGGGATCGACGGGCTGCTTGCGGTGCTCGACGAGCAGGTGGGTGTTTGCTGGGGTGCCTGTCGCGACCGTGCCGAGCGGAGCGATGCCGCGCCTCGTCTGCCGATTGACCGCTGCTTTACGATCAAGGGCGTCGGCACTGTCGTGACGGGAACGCTGCATGATGCGCCGGTTGCGGTGGGCGACGAGCTGATGGCTTTGCCGTCGCGTACGGTCTGTCGCGTGCGCGGGATTCAGGTGCATGGCGATACGCCGCGCGCGCTGCCTGGTCAGCGTGTGGCGCTCAACCTAGTTGGTGACGGTGTCGCGGCGCTTGACCGTGGCGAGATGCTGGGCGTGGCGGACCGCTTTGACCAGACGTTGCGCTTTATGATGACGTTCACCTACCTGGGCCGCGAGGGCACCAAGCCGCGCGTGCTCGAGTCGGGCGCGCGTGTGCATGTGATGGCCGGCACGGCCGAGGTCGTCGGCCGCATCATGCTTTTGGAGGGCGAGGCCCCCATGGCGGTGGGCGAGACCCGTACCGTGCAGGTGCGCCTGGAGGAGCCGCTGCCGCTGTGTGCCGGAGACCATGCCGTGGTGCTGTCGTATTCGCCCGTTATGCTCATCGGCGGCGGGCGCGTGCTGCTTTCGCGCTGCCGTCGCTCGCGCGAGCTTTCTGCCGGCGAGCGCGCACTGTTTGCGGCGCTTGAGTCCGGCGATATCGCGGGCGGTGTGGGTGCTTGGCTGGCGCTGCAGATGCTGCCGGTTACGGCGGTTGATGTTGCCGAGGCTTTGGATCTTGGCGTCGGCGAGGTCGATGCCGCACTGCGCGGGTTGGTGTCGCAGGGCTCCGTTCGCAAGCTTGCCGTGGGTGATGCGGCCCTCTTTGCGGACGCCGTGGTGCTCGACGCCGCGATGGATGCTCTGGCGGCGACCCTGTCAGCCGTGCATGCGGCGTCTCCCAAGGAGACGGGCTTTACGCCCGGCGCCGTTGCCCATGCTGCGTGGCCTTCCGCTGATGAAGGCGTTGCCGCGGCTCTGATTGCCGAGGGCTGCTCGCGCGGCGTGTGTGCCTCCGAGGGCGCCGAGGTGTTCGACCCGCACTCCGCTGCCGCCGCGGCGCGTGTGGTGCGCGAGGCCTGCGAACGTATCGTTGCCTTGCTGGACGAAGCCGGCCTCGATGCACCGACATTGCCCGAGGTGGGCGAGCAGTTGCAGCTCGGCCGCGACACTATGACGCGCGCCCTGCGCGAGCTTTCGCTCAATCGCTCTATCGTTAAGGTCGAGCGCGACGTTGCCCTGTCCGCTGCCGCCGAGGCCCATGCACGTGAACTCGTCGCCGCCGCCATTGAGGCAGCCGGCGGCGCTGCCACCACGAGCGTGCTGCGCGAGGCCCTGGGCGTGTCGCGCAAACGCGCCATCAGCATCTTGGAGCACCTGGATGCCGTGCGCTTTACGGTGCTCGACAAGGATGCCGGCGGCCTGAGGTCCCTGCGCTAGATTGGCTGCTCGGTTTGGTAAAATACCGCCGCACTTGGGAACGGATGGGCTCCGGTGGGCTCCGCGGTCCTCAAAACCGTTGCGAGGCGTGCAAAACGTCTTGGATGTGTTCGATTCACATACGTTCCCGCCATACGCTACCAGCGCTTTTGTGCTCGCGGTCTTGCTGCGTGCCGCAAAGGCGCTGTTTTGTTTTTGCATGGGTTTGCCGTGCCGCCCGCTTTATCGGCGACGGTATTTAGCTTCGTGCACCGGGTTTCGAGCATGCCGATGGGGGTGTTTTGCCGTATGACTACCGTAAGACGTGCCGATCTTTCTTGTGTCGTCCAAGCGGGCGGGCTGTCGTCGCGCATGGGTTGCGACAAGGCGCGCATGGCGTTTTGTGGCGAGCCCTTGATCGAGCGCGTGCTGGGTCGGCTGGCGCCAGTTGCCGGCGAGTTAGTCGTGACGACTTCGCGTCCCAGCGAGCTTGCCTACCTTGAGGAGTGCGCGTTTGGCGGCTTGGTGCCGCGTGTGGTGGCGGACCTTGAGGGGTCGGCGGGCGCCATGCGCGGCATCGCGAGTTCGCTGACTGCGGCCCGGCTGCCGCTCGTGGCGATCGTCGCCTGTGATATGCCGTTTGTCTCGCCGGAACTCATCGGCGCGCTTGCCGATCGTGTTGAGGCCGAGGCGCTCGACGTGTGCGTGCCGCGCGAGGAGCGGGGGATTGAGCCGCTTTGCGCCGTCTGGCGCCGTGATGCGTGTGCTCCGGTTGCCCAAGAGCTGCTCTCCTGCGACCGACAGCGCATTCGCTGCCTGATCAGTCGCGTTCAGGCCGGTTATATGGATGAGCCGCAGATTGTTAAGGCCGCGGGCTCGACGCTCTGCTTCGAAAACGTCAATACGCCCGAGGAGTTTGCGGCGGCCGAGTTGCTCGCCTAGACGATTGGAGTTGCCATGTCTCACGATATTTGCCCCGACACGGGAGAGCCTTGCACTTGCGATGGTTCCGAGCCCTGTACCTGCGGCTGCGGTGGCTGTGGTCATACTGCGGAAGAGGAAGCGGCCGCCGCGGCGTATCGTGATGCACACCGCGAAGGCCCGTCCGGTGATGCCCTCGACCACGAACGCAAGATCATCGTTTCGTTTGACAGCACCTTCGATGTGATGGAATGCGAGCAGCTGTGCCTGGATGCCGGTGTGCCCGGGCGCATCATGCCGCTGCCCGGCTCCATTACTGCAGGTTGCGGCCTGTGCTGGGCCATGCCGTTCTCGGGCGATGCCCTCGCCGCCTTCCGCGCCGCCACCGAGGGCCGCGTAACCCCCGCCGACTACCACCAACTCGTCCTCTAACCACCAAACCCCCACAAAGGTGCCTGTCCCCAATGTGGTGGTTTGGAACACGTGGACGAAACAGGTTTGAAACACGGGTTTTGCGCGTCAGACACTCGAAAACGCTTCTACCTGCATCGTAATCAAAACGAAACATCTGCTCGTCGGCTTATGCGAAACTTTGCTGCAACAGTGCGATATTATCCATATTCGATAAAGCTCGCGGCGCATGGGGTGCCGCGATCAACATTTTTCGTTTCCCATCATTGGAGGAAGCATGAGCTACACGCAGAAAGTTCTCGAAGAGCTCAAGGCCCGCTATCCCGAGCAGCCTGAGTTCATCCAGGCCGCGACCGAGATCCTCGGCACCATCCAGCCGGCGCTCGACGCCCACCCCGAGTACGAGGAGGCCGCCCTGCTGGAGCGCCTCGTCGAGCCCGAGCGCATCGTTATGTTCCGTGTCCCCTGGGTCGACGACCAGGGCAAGGTCCAGGTCAACCGCGGCTACCGCGTCGAGTTCAACTCTGCCATTGGACCCTACAAGGGCGGCCTGCGCTTTAACCCGACGGTCACCCTGGGCATGCTCAAGTTCCTGGGCCTGGAGCAGATCCTCAAGAACAGCCTGACCACCCTTCCCATGGGCGGCGGCAAGGGCGGCTCCGACTTTGACCCCAAGGGCAAGTCCAACAACGAGATCATGCACTTCTGCCAGTCTTTCATGACCGAGCTCTATCGCCACATCGGCCCCAACACCGACGTTCCCGCCGGCGATCTGGGCGTTGGCGGCCGCGAGGTTGCCTACCTGTTCGGTCAGTACAAGCGCCTGACCAACGAGTGGACCGGCGTCCTCACCGGCAAGGGCCTCTCCTTTGGCGGTTCGCTCGCCCGTACCGAGGCTACCGGCTACGGCCTGGTCTACTTTGTGGACGAGTACCTCAAGAGCCGCGGCGACTCCTTCGAGGGCAAGAACGTCGTCGTTCACGGCTCCGGTAACGTCGCTATCTACGCGGTCCAGAAGGTCGCCCAGCTCGGCGGCAAGGTGCTCGCCTGCTCCGATACTCACGGCTGGGTCGAGGATCCCGACGGCATTGACTACACCGTGCTCGAGCATGTCTACAACAAGAAGCGTTCCGGCCACGACAAGGGCGTTACGCTCGCCATGTACGTTGACGAGAAGCCCAATGCCACGTGGCACGAGGGCGACGGCCGCGGCGTGTGGCAGCTGCCCTGCGACATCGCGCTGCCCTGCGCTCGCGAGAACACGCTGCTGCTCGAGGACGCCCAGGCGCTCGTCGCCAACGGCTGCAAGGTGGTCGGCGAGGGCGCGAACATGCCCACGACCATCGAGGCTACGACCTACTTCCAGGAGAACGGCGTCGCCTTTATGCCCGGTAAGGCTGCCAACGCTGGCGGCGTGCTCGTGTCCGGCCTGGAGATGAGCCAGAACGCCGAGCACCTGTCTTGGACCTTCGAGGAGGTCGACGGCAAGCTCGAGCAGCTCATGCGCGGCATGTTCCACAACGTGGACGACACCGCCAAGGAGTACGGCGAGGAGGGCAACTTTGTCATGGGCGCCAATATCGCCGGCTTCCTGAAGGTCGCCGACGCCATGCTCGCCCAGGGCGTCTGCTAAATCTTCGCTCGATATAGCATGTGATGAGGCTCCCAGCCATTCCGGCTGGGAGCCTTTTCTATCCCGGAGGACTCCTCATAACTTGCGGTGATATACGGACTGTTTTGCGTTCCAGAACGACTAATCAGTCCGTATATCACCGCAAGTTATGGATGGGTGGGTGGATTTTGTCCTAAAACGGTGTGCGGCCCCTCGTTTGGTACACTTAAACGTACTGGACAAGTGAAGAGATGGGGGAGAACGTGCTCAAGTTCGGTACCTACGTCCGTGTTGGAAACGCGGCCGAAGCCTATGAGCTCTTACAGAAGAACCGCAACAACAAGATTGTGAGCGGTGGCATTTGGATGCGCCTGGGTTCGCGTCGCGTGGCGACGGCGATTGACCTTTCGGCCTGCGGACTCGATCAGATTGAGGAGACCGAGACCGAGTTTCGCATCGGTGCCATGTGTACCCTGCGCCAGCTCGAGCGCCATGCCGGGCTCAACGCGCTTGTCAACCATGTCTTTGAGTTCGCCGTCCACGATATCGTGGGCGTGCAGCTGCGCAACACCGCCACGGTGGGCGGCAGCATTTACGGTCGCTTTGGTTTTTCGGACGTGCTCTCGGCATTTTTGGCGCTCGATTCGTATGTTGAGCTGACGGGTGCCGGCCGCGTGCCGCTCGCCGAGTTCGTGGACATGGGCTATGTGCGCGACGTGATCGAGCACGTCGTGGTCGTTAAGCACGATTACCGTGCGAGCTATGAAGCCGTGCGCAAGGCCGCGACTGACTTCCCCTCCTTAAACGTCACCGCCGCCTGGTGGGACAACAGCTGGCATGTCACCGTGGGCGCCCGCCCGCTGCGCGCGACCCTGCTGCAGGGCGAGGCATGTGGCCTGGTGAACGAGCAGCCTTCAGAGGACGAGCTGCGCGCCCTGGCCGCGTCCGTACGCGCGCTGAGCTATGGCACCAACCTGTGGGGCTCGGCCGACTACCGCCGCCGCATCTCGGCCCCGCTGGCGATTCAGGCCGTGCGTCGCGCCGCCGGCATCGAGCTTTCGGCCGCGCTTGCGCACGAGCTCGAGGGCGTGCAGATTCCTAAGTTTGCCACGGATGAGTATTCCTGCCGCCGCGTGCCCGGCGTCGATTCTAGCGAGGTGCGCTAATGGCTGCCAAACTCATCGATCTTTCCTTTACGCTCAACGGCCGCAAGGTCAAGGTTCAGATTGCCCCCGACACCATGCTCTTTGCGCTGCTGCGCGAGCAGGGCTGCGCGTCGGTGCGCTGTGCCTGCGAGACCACCAACTGCGGTCTGTGCACGGTGTGGCTCGATGGCGACCCGGTTCTGAGCTGCTCGGTTCCCGCCGCGCGCGTCGAGGGCCGCTCCATCACCACGCTCGAGGGCCTCAAGGCCGAGTCCGAGGCGCTTGCCCGTGCGATGGCTGCCGAAGGCGCCGAGCAGTGCGGTTTTTGTGCCCCCGGCCTTATCATGAACGTGCTGGCGCTTGCCCGCGCCGCCAAGGAGGACCCGAGCCTCGTCGCCACGCGTGAGGAGCTCTCACGTCAGCTTGCCGGTAACCTTTGCCGCTGCAGCGGCTACGAGAGCCAGCTGCGCGCTATCGTGCGCTTCCTCAACGAGTCCGGCGTGCAGGTTGGCTTTGAGATGCCCGAGCTGCCCGTCAACGACACGAGCTCTGACGGCGTCTCCTACAAGCAGATCACCCACAAGCAGCCCAAGAAGGACTCGAAGGCCCTGCTCGAGGGTCGTCCGGTCTACACCGGCGATATGGTGCCCGCCGGCGCCCTGATCGTCAAGCTCAAGCGCAGCCCCTATGCCCGCGCCAAGATCCGCTCCATCGACACGTCTCGCGCCCTTAAGGTGCCGGGCGTCGTGGGCGTCTACACCTACGAGGACGTGCCCAAGCGCCGCTTTACCATCGCCGGCCAGAGCTATCCGCAGCCGAGTCCCTACGACCGCCTGATTCTCGAGAACCTCGTCCGTTACCAAAACGAGGAAGTGGCGATCGTCGCCGCCGAGACCGAGGAGGCTGCCGACAAGGCGCTCAAACTCATTAAGGTCGACTATGAGGTGCTCGAGCCGCTGCTCGACTTTACCCAGGCACTCGATAACGACATCGTTGTCCACCCCGAGGGCGACGTGACCTTTATGTTCCCGCAGGGCGGCGACGTTGCTCGTAACCTGGTGTGCAGCGGTACCAGCGATTTTGGCGACTTGGACGAGGCCTTCGCCCAGAGCGACATCGTCTTTGAGCGCACCTACACCAGCCAGGCCACGCAGACTGCGCCCATGGAGACCTTCCGCGCCTTCGCGACGACCGACGCGTTCGGGCGCATCTCGGTGACCACCTCGACGCAGGTGCCCTTCCACGTGCGTCGCATGGTCGCGCAGTCGCTCGACATTCCGCAGTCGCAGGTGCAGGTCATTAAGCCGCGCATCGGCGGCGGCTTTGGCTCCAAGCAGACGGGCTGCTGCGAGATCTTCGTGGCGTTCGTGACCCAGCAGACTGGCCGTCCGAGCTACTGCTGCTACACCCGCGAGGAGACCATCACCGCGGGCAATTCGCGCCACCAGATGCAGATGACCGTTAAGCTGGGCGCCATGAACGACGGCACCATCACGGCCATCGATCTGCATACGTTGTCCAACGCCGGTGCGTATGGCGAGCACGCTACCACGACGATCGGCCTGTCGGGCCACAAGAGCCTGCCCATCTACAACCACGTAAAGGCGAGCCGCTTTAGCTGGGACGCCGTCTACACCAACACCAACCGCGGCGGCGCGTATCGCGGCTACGGTGCCACCCAAGGCCAGTTTGCCGTGGAGAGCGCCGTCAACGAGCTCGCCGACATGCTGCACATGGACCCCGCCGACCTGCGCCTTAAGAACATTGTGCGCGAGGGCGAGACCATGCCGCAGTACTACAACGAGAAGCTCAACGCCTGTGCGCTCGACCGCTGCCTGCTGCGCGCGATGGACATGATCGGTTGGCGCGACAAGCCGCTAGCCGTGGACCTGGGCGACCGCGTGCGCGCCCTGGGCTGCGCGCTCACCATGCAGGGCTCAGGCATTTCCAACGTGGACATCGCCGGCATCGACATGCGCCTGGAAGAGGACGGCTTCATTACCATCGGCACCGGAGCCACCGATAACGGCATGGGCGTCGACACGATCCTGGCGCAGATTGCCGCCGAGGAACTGGGCGTGGAGAGTTCGATGATCGTGGTGCGCGGCGTGGACACTGATGTGTCGCCGTTCGACGCCGGCTCGTACGCGAGCTCGGGTACGTACGTGACGGGCCTTGCCGCCAAGAACGCCGCGACCGAGCTGCGTGAGAAGATTTGCTCCAAAGCCGCCCAGATGTGGGACGTGGACGCCGCCGATGTGGTCTTCGATGGTCAGTACGTGCGTCTGTCCGACGAGCGTGCCGCGCGCGAGCAGAACCGCTACCTCACGCTGCGCGACTTTGCCAACCTGTGCGTCAAGAACATCGCGGGCGGCGACGCGCTGACCTCGCATGCCTCTGCCTGCCTGCCCGTTTCGCCCCCGCCGTTTATGGCCGGCATTGCCGAGGTCGAGGTCGACAAGGCCACCGGCAAGGTGACTGTTGTGGACTACGCGGCGGCTGTGGACTGCGGCACCGTGATCAACGAGGCGCTTGCGCGCGTCCAGGCCGAGGGCGGCATTGCCCAGGGTATCGGCCACGCGCTCTACGAGATTGTCGAGCACGATGACCGCGGCCGTCTGCGCACCGGCAACTTTATGAGCTACAAGCTACCCACGCGCCTGGATATCGGCAGCATACGCGTGGCCTTTGAGCCGAGCTACGAGCCGACGGGTCCGTTTGGTGCCAAGTCGATCGGCGAGGTCGTCATCAACACGCCGCTCGCCGCCGTGGCCTCGGCCGTGGCACACGCCACCGGCCACCAGGTGCGCTCACTGCCGATCACGCCCGAGAAGGCCCTGCTGGGGGAGTAGCGGGTCTGCGAACAAGTCGTAATTTGCGGGGCGGGGCAACTCGCCCCGCCTTTTGCACTCGTGGTGAGGTCGTGAGCCTGTAAAAGGTGTGCGTGCGCTTGCCGCTCGTATCTGCTATCATTCCTAGTCTGTGCGCTCATGCGGGCGTGGCGGAATTGGTAGACGCGCCAGATTTAGGTTCTGGTGGGATTCCCGTGAAGGTTCGAGTCCTTTCGCCCGCACCAACGCACCCGCGTCGGCTTATGCCCTCGCGACGCTTGTTGCATAAAGGTACCAGCACCTCAGATAAGCTGGGCAGTATGAGGAGGAACGTGTTGAACATCACCGCTTCTGACGTCAAGGACGCCAAGCTCACCGCTACGGTCACCATCCCGGCCGCCGACGTCGACGCCGCGATCAAGAAGGCCTACAAGGACACCGCCAAGAAGTACCGCTTCCCGGGTTTCCGCGCCGGTAAGGCCCCCCGTCCGGTCATCGACTCTGCTCTTGGCGCCGAGGCTACCCTCGCCCAGGCCACCAATGACCTGATCGCCGCCAACGAGCCCGCCGTCCTCAACGAGCTGGACATCGTCCCCACCAAGAACGGTGACTACAAGGACCTCGACCTCGCCAAGGATCACGAGGACTACACCTACACCGTCGAGTTCTCCCTGCGTCCTGCCGCTGAGCTCTCCTCCTTCGACGCTGTCGAGATCGAGATGCCCCCTGCGGAGGTCACCGAGTCCGAGATCAACAACCAGGTCGAGATGCTCCTCAACTACCGTGCCACTTTCGAGGACGTCGAGGGTCGCGCCGTCGAGGCCGAGGACTACGTCACCGTCGACCTCAAGGCCGTCGAGAACGCCGACAACTTTGCCGCCGAGGGCCGCATGCTCATCGCCGGTAGCGACAGCAACCCCAAGGAGTTCAACGAGGCCCTGATCGGCGCCAACGTTGACGACGTCAAGACCGTCACCTGGACCGACGAGGTCGAGGAGGGCGAGGAGGCCGAGACCCACACCGTCGAGGTCACCGTCAAGGGCATCAAGGTTCGCAACACCCCCGAGCTCACCGACGAGCTCGTCAAGTCCGACTTTGGCTTTGACAGCATCGACGCCATGCGCGACGCCATCAAGATCGAGATCGAGCAGGACAAGGCTTCCCGCCTCCCGGCCGAGAAGGAGAACCGTTGCGTCTCCGCTCTCGCCGAGCGTCTGCAGCTCGACGAGATGGACGCCGACTACGAGCAGTCCGTCTTTGAGGAGCTTGGCCAGAACTTCCTGTCCAACCTCGCTGCCCGCGGCATGACGCTGGACACCTGGCTGCCCGCTTCCGGCCTGACCATGGAGCAGTTCATCGGCGACCTGCACAAGCAGGCCAACGACGTTGCCCGTGAGTCCCTGGCTCTCGACGCCCTCGCTCGTGAGCTCAAGATTGAGGTCACCGAGGATGATATTAACGCCGAGTTCGAGAAGGCCGGCGTCAAGGACGTCGAGGCTTCAAAGGCCGAGTTCATCGCCGATGGCCGCATGCCTGCCGTCCGCGAGTCCATCCGTCGCTCCAAGGCCGTCGACCACCTGGTCGAGAACGCCAAGGTGACCGAGGTCGACGAGACCGCCAAGGACGCCGAATAATTCTCGCCACCTTGCCCGCGAGCGCATGCGTGCGCCCGTGATGGGGTAAAGTTATACACCGGTTATCCGGTAGCTTCGTACGGTGCCAGCCAATGCATAGCATGCGGGCACCGTACGTTTATCTAGAACCAATTTGGTCCGCAAGAGAGAAATGGAGATGCGTATGATCGCTAAGTTCGATTCCGCCCTCGTGCCATACGTTATCGAGCAGACGCCGCGCGGCGAGCGCAGCTACGATATCTATTCGCGCCTGCTCAACGACCGCATCATCTTCTTGGGCGAGGAGATCAACTCCGTCAGTGCCAACCTGGTCGTTGCCCAGCTGCTGCATCTTGAGAGCCAGGATGCCGAGAAGGATATCTCGCTCTACATCAATTCGCCCGGCGGCGAGGTCTACTCCGGCCTGGCGATTCTGGACACCATGAACTTCATCAAGCCGCAGGTTTCTACCATCTGTGTGGGCATGGCCGCGTCTATGGCCGCCGTGCTGCTTTCGGCCGGCGCCAAGGGCAAGCGCTTCTGCCTGCCGCACTCCAAGGTTATGATTCACCAGCCCAGCGGCGGTGCCCAGGGCCAGCAGACCGAGATCGAGATCGTGGCCGAGGAGATCAAGAAGACCCGCCGCGAGCTCAACCAGATCCTGTCCGACGCCTCTGGCCAGCCCATCGAGAAGGTCCAGGCCGACACCGAGCGCGACAACTACCTGACCGCTGCCGAGGCCCTCGACTACGGCCTGATCGACCGTATCGTCACCTCGCGCGACCTTGCCGCGAAGGACGCCTAGGATGGCCGGTAACATGCAGGACAACTTTGACGAGAACGGCAACCCCATCCGCTGCTCCTTCTGCGGAAAAGAGCAGGGGCAGGTTCGCCGCCTTGTAAAGGGTCCGACCAACATCTTTATCTGCGACGAGTGCGTCGCCGCCTGCTCCGAGATCTTGGAGGAGTCGCTGGCTTCGGACTTTATGGACGCTGCCCGCAACGGCAAGCTGCCGGGCTTTCTCAACGATCACGGGCAGGCTGCATCTCAGCCCGCCGTGGACCCCGAGGCCGAGGGCTTTGAGCTCGAGGACGACGCCCGTCAGGTCATTACGCATGTGCCGACGCCGCACGAGATTTATGACGAGCTTTCGGCCTATGTCATGGGCCAGGAGGACGCCAAGCGCGCCATGTCGGTTGCCGTGTACAACCATTACCGCCGCGTGATCGAGGACGGTGCTGCGCTTTCGGCCTTTGACGACGGTTTGGACTCGCAGCTCGACGATGATATGGATGAGGTGGAGCTCGCCAAGTCCAACATTCTGCTGCTCGGCCCCACCGGTACCGGTAAGACGCTTCTGGCGCAGACGCTCGCGCGCATCCTCGAGGTGCCGTTTGCCATCGCCGACGCCACCGCGCTCACCGAGGCCGGTTACGTGGGCGAGGACGTGGAGAACATCCTGCTCAAGCTCATCAATGCCGCCGATGGCGATATTGAGCGCGCGCAGGTTGGCATTATCTACGTGGACGAGATCGACAAGATCGCCCGCAAGGCCGAGAACCTCTCCATCACCCGCGATGTTTCGGGCGAGGGCGTTCAGCAGGCGCTGCTTAAGATTCTTGAGGGCACGGTGGCAAGCGTTCCGCCCACCGGCGGCCGCAAGCATCCCCAGCAGGAGCTGCTGCAGATCGACACGACCAACATCCTGTTTATCTGCGGTGGTGCCTTTGTGGGTCTGGACAAGATCATCGCCGATCGCGTGGGCAACAAGGGCGTGGGCTTTAACTCCGAGATCGCCGGCCCTACCTCGGTCGACGAGAACGACCTGCTGCGCCAGGTGCTCCCGCAGGACCTCAACGCCTTTGGCATGATTCCCGAGTTTGTGGGACGTACGCCCGTCGTCACCCAGACGCAGGCGCTCGACGAGGACGACCTGGTGTCGATCCTGACCGAGCCCAAGAACGCCGTGGTGCGTCAGTACCGCAAGATGTTCCAGCTCGAGGACGTTGAGCTTGAGTTTGAGGATGCCGCCCTGCACGAGATCGCCCGCATGGCGCTTGCCCGCAAGACCGGCGCCCGCGGCCTGCGCTCCATCTGCGAGGACGTGCTGCAGCAGACGATGTTCGACCTCCCCAGCGAGGAGGGTGTTTCCAAGGTCATCGTGACCGAAGCCTCCGTAAAGGGCGAAGAGCAGCCCCAACGCATCTACGGGTAAACCAGCCAAAAACGTGCTTGCAAATAGCCTCTGACCATCCGTGGTCGGAGGCTATTTTATATATACGCAATAACCCCAACTACCTGTGTTATTCTGTGTGTTTGTTTAAGCCTCAGCGAAGTCATTCAGACTGAAGTAAGCGATACCTAAGGGGAGGAATGTAGGCCCGATTTTCGTAGATTCCGCACGAGCCGAAGACCACTTAATGTGGTCTTCGAGCGAGCCCAGGACTTGACCGAGCGAAAATCGGGCCTACATTCCTCCCCGACGGGCAAGGGAGAGATATATGGAAGAGATGCCCAAGAACTACGATCCGTCGACCAACGAGCCGGCGATCCTGCAGAAGTGGCTCGACGGCGGCTACTACAAGCGCCGCGAGGGCGTGGGCGACTGCACCGTAACCATTCCGCCTCCCAACGTGACCGGCAAGCTCCACATGGGTCACGCCACCGACGACTCCATCCAGGACGCCATCATCCGTATGGCCCGCATGCGCGGCAAGTCCACGCGCTGGGTGCTCGGCACCGACCACGCCGGTATCGCCACGCAGACCAAGGTCGACAAGAAGCTCAAGAGCGAGGGCATCAGCCGCCTGGAGATCGGTCGCGACAAGTTTGTAGACGCCTGCTGGGATTGGACCCACGAGTACGGCGGCATCATCGTCGAGCAGATCAAGCGTATGGGCTGCTCCGTCGACTTTGATAACGAGCGTTTCACCATGGACGAGGACTACGCCCAGGCCGTGCGCAAGGTCTTTTGCGACTGGTACCACGACGGTCTGATCTACCGCGGCAAGCGCATCGTCAACTGGTGCCCCAACTGCACCACCGCCATCTCGGACGACGAGGCCGAGTACAAGGACGAGAAAGGCCACCTGTGGCACCTGCGCTACCCGCTGACCGAGCCGGTCAACGGCCAGGACTACATCGTCGTCGCCACCACGCGCCCCGAGACCATGCTCGGCGACACGGGCGTCGCCGTCTCCCCGAAGGACCCCGAGAAGGCCGCCTTTGTGGGTAAGACCGTCAAGCTCCCCATCGTCAACCGTGAGATCCCCATCTTTGAGGATTGGCATGTTGACGCCAACTTCGGTTCCGGCTTCGTCAAGGTCACCCCGGCTCACGACCCCAACGATTACGCCATGGGTCAGGCTCACGACCTGCCGCAGATCAATATCTTCGACGAGCACGCGGTGGTCGTCGAGGGCTACGGCGAGTTTACCGGCATGACCCGCGAGGAGTGCCGCGAGGCCGTCATCAAGTGGTTCGAGGAGCACGACCTGCTCGATCACGTCGAGGACCTCGACCACTCCGTCATGCATTGCTACCGTTGCGACTCCGCTCTGGAGCCGTGGCTGTCCGAGCAGTGGTTCGTCGCCGTCGACAAGCTCAAAGGGCCGGCGCTCGACGCCGTCAACTCCGGCAAGGTCACCTTCCACCCCGCGCGCTGGACGCAGACCTACACGACCTGGATGGAGAACCTCAAGGACTGGTGCATCAGCCGCCAGCTGTGGTGGGGCCACCGCATTCCTGTGTTCTACTGCGAGGACTGCGGCTGGGAGGACGCCCTGACCGAGGACACCGACGTGTGCCCCAAGTGCGGCGGCCATCACGTGCATCAGGACGAGAACGTGCTGGACACCTGGTTTAGCTCGCAGCTGTGGACCTTTGCCACGCAGGGCTGGCCGCAAAAGCCGGAGCTGCTCGAGGGCCATCACCCCACGACGGCGCTCGTTACTGCGCGCGACATCATCGCGCTGTGGGTCGCCCGCATGGTCATGAGCTCGCTGTACTTCCTGGATGAGGTGCCGTTTAAGGACGTCGTCATCTACCCGACGATCCTGGCCAAGGACGGCAGCCGCATGTCCAAGTCTAAGGGCAACGGCGTTGACCCCATGGACCTCATTGGCATGTACGGCGCTGACGCCATGCGCTTCAACTTGCTCACACTGTGCACCAACAACCAGGATGTTAAGTTCGACGCGAACATCGATAAGAAGACCAAGAAGCTCATTGACAGCCCGCGCACCGAGCAGGCCAAGTCGTTTGTGACCAAGATCTGGAACGCCAGCCGCTTCCTGCTCATGAACATGGAGGGCTACACGCCCGGCGAGCCCGTCGTGGAGACGCCAGCCGACGCTTGGATGTTCAGCCGCCTGGCCAAGGCCGTCAAGATGGTCACCGAGGGTATCGAGAACTACACCTTTGGCGACATGGCCCGCGGCGTGCAGCAGTTCTTCTGGAACGAGGTTTGCGACTGGTACGTCGAGGTCACTAAGGCCCGCCTGAAGGGCGAGGGGCGTCTGCAGGCCCAGCGCAACCTGATCTTTGTGCTCGACACCTCCATTCGCCTGATGCACCCGCTCATGCCGTTCGTTACCGAGGAGATTTGGGACAACATGCCGGCGAGCGTGCTCGACCTGGACGCCGAGGGTAACGTGGACCGCGCCGAGGTGCTCATGATTGCCAAGTGGCCCGAGCCCGCCGACTACGCCAAGTATGTTGACGAGGACGCCGAGCGTGCGTTTGAGCTGTGCCGCGCCGTCGTTTCCGCCGCCCGCGCCACACGTTCGCGTTACCGCTTGAGCCCCAAGGCCGAGCTCGATGTGGTCGTGCGCGCCGGTGCCGAGGACATTGAGAAGCTCGAGAGCCTGCGCTCGACCATCGAGCCGCTGGCCAACACCGCCTCGCTGGTCATGGGTACCGACGTTGAGAAGCCGGCTGCGAGCATTGCCGTGGTCGATAGTGGCGTCGAGGTCTTTGTGGTGCTCGAGGGCAAGGTTGACCTTTCGGCCGAGAAGGCGCGCCTGGAGAAGGAGATTGCCGCGGCCCAGAAGGAGCTGGCCGGCTGCGAGAAGACGCTCGCCAATGAGGGCTTTGTGGCCAAGGCCGCGCCTGCGGTGGTCCAGAAGAAGAGGGACCGTGCAGCTGAGCTCAAGGAGATCCTGGCGGCGCTGACTGCTCAGGTTGCTGACTTCTCGTAAGGGTCACTGGGGGGGCGCGGTTTGGGGCATTGCTCGCTACTGCGAACAGTCCTGCTCGCACGAAGGCCACATTAAGTGGCCTTCGGCTCGTGCGGAACTTGTATCGAGCAAAGCCCCAAACCGCTCCCAGTTCGTTTACGTGGTTGTCTGCGCCCGGAATGTTAGGGCCACTGGGTTGTGGCCTTGAGGTCGCTGCAAAGCGGTGTTTGGCTGATTTTTTGAACGCGAGGGGCTCATTCTTTTTGGTGGGCCTCTTTTTCTGTTATGGGGGACTTTGAGTTATGGCTAAGCGTTCTGGGTCGTATGTCGTTCCGTTCTCGTTTGAGTTGCTTTCGTTTGATGAGGCTGTGGGGCTTGCTGCTGATACGGGGCGGATTTCTGGGGATGCTGGTCCTTTGCTTGAGACGGTTGTCGATATGCTCGATGAGTTGGGGCGCCCGGACGAGTACTTTGATTGCATTCAGGTCGCCGGTACCAATGGCAAGACTTCGACCACGCGTTTTTCGGCTGCCATCCTTCGTGGTGAGGGGTTAAAAACCGCGCTGTATACGTCGCCGCAGCTGGTGCGTTATCCCGAGCGCATGGAGGTCGATGGGCGCGTTGTGAGTGACGAGGCCTTTGCCCGTGGCGTTTCTGCCGCTGTTGAGGCGGGACGTCGGGTGAATGCGCACCGTGTGGCGGCGGGGGAGCGCGCCTATACCATTACTCCGTTTGACCTGCTGACGGCCGCCGCACTTGTGGTGTTTGCCGAGGCCGCGGTGGATGTTGCCGTGCTCGAGGTTGGCATGGGCGGTCGTTGGGACGCCACGAGTGCGACCGATCCCGTCGCCGTTGCCATTACGGGTATTGGGCTCGATCACACACGTATTTTGGGCGATACGCTCGAGGCCATTGCGGGGGAGAAGGCTGCGGTCATTAAGCCCGGACGCCTGGTTGTACTGGGCGAGGGCACGCACGAGGCGAGCGTTCAGCGCGTGATGGATGCTCGTTGTCGCGAGTGCGGTGTCGTGCCGCTCGTGGTGAGTCATGCCACGACTAAGGTACCGGCGCATGTGGGCGACACGGTTGAGTTTAGCTGCACCACGCCGCGTGCGATCTATATGTCGAGCATGGTCAAGCCGGCCTATCAACCGCAGAATGCCGCGTGCGCGATTATGCTGTGCGAGGGGTATCTGGGTCGCGAGCTCGATCATGACAAGCTCGACGCATCGCTTATGGGCTGCCCCACGCCGGGCCGATTTGACGTGCTGGGGACCGATCCGCTTAAGCTGATCGATGCCTGCCATAACCCTCAGAGCTGCGAGAACTTTGTGAGTGCGCTGGACGAGATCGATCCGTGTGTTGAAAATCGCCCCACGCTGCTGTGCGCCGCACTGGCCGACAAGGATGTGGCCGGTATTGTCGATGTTCTGGTTCCGGCGTTCCCCCGTGTGGTCGTGACGCAGACCAATTCCGATCGCGCCCTGCCGGCAGAGGAGCTCGCCGCCCTGGTGGACGCCGATAAGCTCGCAGGCGTGTACCCCAGCGTTTCCGAGGCCCTTGCAGCTTTCAAGGCCGCAGGCGAGCCCTTCGTAGCAGCCGGCACCATCACCCTAGCCGGCGAAGTGGCCGGCTTGCTCCGTTAACCCATCCCCTCATCAGTTGCGGTGAAGTAGTTCCTGTTTTTGGGTTCTAGCAGCCCATCCAGGAACTATTCCACCGCAACTTAAAAACAGTCAATTTGGGATGGAGCTTTTTTAGCTGCCCTGTGCCCTGGTTTGACTCGCTTGCCACGAAATGGGCCTATCTACTACGTTTGACCGGTTACCCTCGACCACACGGAAAATCATGAAATCAAAACCTCAGGTAGAGGGCTTGCCATTTTTCAAAAAAGACCCGCATGGTCGACCCATGCGGGTTAAACGTAGTAGATAGCCCGTTTTCGCGGCGCGACGTTAGCGGAATGTGTCAACGGGGCTGTCCCTTTGACATATTGTCTAGCCTAAGCGGACCGGATCGTGGGGGTAAGCGTTGAGAATCTCGACGCCGTTCTCGGTCACCAGGGCTAGGTCCTCGATGCGGACGCCGGTGCGGCCGGGGAGGTAGATGCCCGGCTCGATAGAGAAGGTCATGCCCGGTTCAACGACCTGCTCGTTGACGAGCGAGACGTCGCCTGCCTCGTGGTCCTGCAGGCCGATCGAGTGGCCCAGGCGATGCGTGAAGTACTTGCCGTAGCCAGCGTCCTCAATCACGTCGCGCGCGGCACGGTCTAGGTCGCACATGCGTGCGCCTGGCGCGATGAGCGCCTCGGCGGCCTCGTTGGCACGGCGCACGATGTCGTAGATGCGTGCGGTCTCCTCGTCCGGCTCGCCCCAAAAGAACGTGCGCGTCATGTCCGAGCAGTAGTTGCGATGGCGTCCGCCAATGTCGAACAGCACCACGTCGCCGCGCTTGAGTACGGTGTCGTCGGGCTCGTGGTGCGGGTCGCCGGCGTTGGCGCCAAAGCTCACGATCGGCGGAAAGCTAAAGCCCTCGCAGCCGTGCTTGCGATACAAGCCGAGCATCTGGTCGGCAATCTCGCATTCCGTTACACCTTCGTGGACGAGCTTGATCGCGTCGGCCATCACGGTGTCGTTAGCGGCCGAGGACGCGCGCATAAGCTCCTGCTCGGCGGCGTCCTTGTGGGTACGTGCGGCGGTGACGGCAAAGTCGCCTAGGAAGAACTCGCTCGCGGCGTG
Source organism: uncultured Collinsella sp. (assembly GCA_902479065.1). GTDB lineage: Bacteria > Actinomycetota > Coriobacteriia > Coriobacteriales > Coriobacteriaceae > Collinsella. The sequence continues at coordinate 30,698 of CABSNM010000010.1, read as the reverse complement.
ACGATCCATAAGGGGCATCAAAAAGCCGGAGCGCATAACGGTGTCGATGCCGAGGGGCTTCGTCGGATTGAGTTCGCGTGTGATGGCGTCGGTCACGACGTCGGTATCGGTGTGGTAGGCAACGCGGGCATTGTCATACTCGGGCAGCTGATGCAGCGCGTTGACCAGGATTACGGGCTCGCTATCGCGTGCGAGCAGCACGCCGCAAAACCGCTCGAACATATCGGCATAAAAACCGGTCAGATAGTAAATCGACCACGGGTCGTTTACGAGCAGCTGCGCGCCGGGGTGCTGAGCCTCGAGCGCATCGAGCACGCGCACCACACGCTGGTCATCTACATGTGCCATACATCGTCCTTTCGCTAGGTTGCCACCATGGTATCCTAAGCCCGGCACATGGGGACGTTCCTTTTATGCCGGCACTTCGGGACAATCCTTGGCATGGTCAGCCTAGCGAACGTTCGGGCAAAAGTAGTCATTAGAGGCCCGTCCCAAATGGGCTGGTTTCAAAAGTATGGCGGATTACGGGGCTGGACCCGTATTACTTGACCATGGGAAAAATCGCGAAATTAAAACCGCAGGTAGAGGGTTTATCAAAAATCGAAAATCGCCGGTATGGATGGGGGTATCCGAATCAGCCCCGTAATCCGGCATAGTTTTGAAATGGCACTAAAGTAGGCACAAGCTAAATGCCAATTTTAAGGATAGTTGCGGTGGAATAGTTCCTGGATGCCGGGGTTTTGGCGGAAATCAGGAACTATTTCACCGCAACTGAGGAGGGCAGGGTGGATGGCAGGGTAGCTTAAAGAGCCCGTCCTAAATGAGCTTCTTAGGCGGGGTCGATGTCCATGCTGGCGATGAGGTTGATGTTGGTGTCTAGGAGGTTCTCTAGCACGATGTCGCCCATGCAGATGGGGGCGTTGACGACTAGGCCTCGGATGAGGTTCATGGCTTGGGCGTGGAGTGCCAGCGGGATGGCCTCAGCCGTGCGCACGGGCAGCAGTGCCTCGTCGCCGGCAGATACTGCCACGGTCGTCGTGAGCACGCGCATGGGGCAGGTGAGCTCCTGATGCGCGAACTTATCGCCGCGCGGGCAGTTGTTGCCGGTTACGGAGCGCACTTCTACCACGGCGCCGTCTGCGTCACGCTCTACCTCTACGGTCAGGAGGCATTCGGATGGGCAGGTGGTGCAGTTGAGCTGCAGCATCTCGGTCGCATTCGTGCTCATGAGCTATGCCTCCTCAATGGGATCGACAGACAGAATAATCTCTCTAGCACCTAGGTCGAGTGCGCGCTGAATCACCTTTGCCGGCAGCGGGAAGCTTTCCATGACGCTCGGCTTAAATGCACGGACCTTGCCTGCGAACAGTTCCTCGCCGCCTGCCAGAATACGCACGCGGGCGGCGTCGACGGGTCGGCGCACGCGGAAGTTTAGCTTGGTGAGCGCCACGGCCGTAATGCGTCCCGGCAGCGCGTATCCCGCGATGCCGGCAGGGGAGACCGTGAGCTCGCAGCCCGTGTCCGCGACCGCGTCCGTCTCAGCTCCGCCACCCAGCGCGTACGCCGCTGCAGCTGCGCCAGCCCTCTCGGACTCGGTCGTTACGTTGTCGGCCAGGTCGTGCACGTGCAGCACGTTGCCACAGGCAAAGATGCCCGGTACGCCCGTCTGCAGGCTCTGGTCCACCACGGCGCCGCGCGTACGTGGGTCAAGCTCAACGCCCGCGCCCACCGAAAGCTCGTTCTCGGGAATCAGACCCACCGAAAGCAGCAGCGTGTCGCACGGAACAATGCGCTCGGTCCCCGGAATGGGCGCCAAGCGCTCGTCGACCTGGCTTACCTCGACGGCCTCCACGCGGTCGTGCCCGATCACGCGTGTGACGGTGGTGGACAGGTGCAGCGGAATTCCAAAGTCGTCCAGGCAGTTCTTCACATTGCGGCGCAGTCCGTTGGCGTACGGCATGAGCTCGTATACGCCCTCGACGGAAATCCCCTCGAGCGTGCAGCGGCGCGCCATGATCAGCCCGATATCGCCCGAGCCCAAAATGACGGCGCGCGAGCCGGGTTTGAGGTTCTCGATATTGATGCATCGCTGCGCCAGGCCGGCCGTAAACACGCCGGCGGGTCGGCTGCCGGGGATCTTGATCTCGCTGCGGGTGCGCTCACGGCAGCCCATGGCAAGGACGACCGCGCGCCCGGTGAGCTGCAGCATGCCGGCAGGGCTCATGAGCGTGACGGTATGGGCCGCGGCATCTCCCACGGCCTCGCCCGTGCCCGGGACGCTTGTTGCCGCGACCTCGCTTGAATCGATCCCAATCACCATGCTGCCCAAGAACAGCGCAATGTCGGTCGCGCGCACCTGGTCGATAAAGCGCTGTGCGTACTCGGGTCCGGTGAGCTCCTGCTTAAAGTGCGAAAGGCCAAAACCGGGGTGGATGCACTGGCGGAGGATGCCGCCCAGGTGCTGTTCGCGCTCCACGATGGCCACGCGCGCGCCGGCCTTTTGCGCGGCAAGCACGGCCGCCATGCCGGCGGGGCCGCCTCCGATAACGACCGCGTCGAAGGTCTGCGTTGCCACGGCCTCAACGGTGCCGCTATCAATCGCGCTCGATCCGAATTCCGCCATCCTAACGCACCCCCTTCAGCGACCCCTCGACCAGCCAAGAACCGGCATCCTCCAACAACACCTCGCTGGGGTCGCAGTCCAGCTCTCGGGCAAGAATCGCCACCACGCGGCTCTGGCAAAAGCCGCTTTGGCACCGACCCATGCCGGCGCGGCAGCGCCGCTTGACGCCCTCGACCGAAACCGCGCCCGGGCGGCGCCGAATCGCAGCCACAATCTCGGCCTCGGGCACCGTCTCGCAGCGGCAGACAATCTGGCCCCACGCGGGATCGGACTCGATCAGCTCCTCCTTGCGCGCCAGTGGTGCGCGGTCAAAGTCGTCCGGCGCGCGGCGAATTGGGTTCCAGTCCGCCCGCTCGTGCAGCTCCACGCCCGCCTCACGCATCACAAGCTCCATGCGCTCGGCAATGGCCGGCGCGCTTGCCACACCCGGCGACTGAATGCCCGCCGCCTGGAAAAGCCCCGGCACCACGGTCGACTGTCCAATAAAGAAGTCGTTCGTTCCCTGAATGACCGGACGCCCGCCGGCAAATGCGCGCACCACGCGGCGCGTATCCAGATCGGGCACCAGTTTGCGCGCGCCGCTCAGCAGCGCGTTCACATCGCTCGCATAGGTCTGCGTGTCGCCCGGCTCGCGCACAGCGGCCGTCGCGGTGATCACGGTGTTGCCGTGTACGGTGCCCGTGACGATAACGCCCTTGGACACCGGCGTGGGAACGGGGTAGAGCGGCATGAGCGCACGCGGCTCCTTGTCCAGCACCACGATGTTGCCCTGACGCCAGACCATCTGAAACTCCTCGGCGCCCGCCATATGCGAGATGTCGGCGGCGCCGTTGCCCGCGGCGTTGATCAAGTAGCGGCAGCGCACGTTGCCAACGGGGGTCGCCAGCGTAAAGCGCGCGTCGTCGCCCGACCCCGCGACTTCAATCGCTTCCACCGGAGCGGACCGCATAAACGTCACCCCGTTGGCAACCGCGTTCTCCAGCGCAGCAATGGCTACTTCAAACGGGTCAACGTAACCGGTCGAAGGGCACCACAGCGCGCACGTGGCCTGGGCACTCGCACGCGGTTCCAACTCTCGAATGCGCTCGGGGCCGATGATCGACAGCTCGGGCACGCCGTTGGCCAGGCCATTCTGGCGCAGCTTCTCCAGGTGTTCGCGGTCTTTGTCGTTGAAGCCCAACACCATTGAACCGGTACGGCAAAACAAAAAGCCGAGCTCCTGGGCCCACGTGTCATATAGCTCGCAACCACGGGCGTTGACCTGCGCCTTTATCGTGCCCGGAGCCGGATCGTAGCCGGCGTGCACCAGGCCGCCGTTGGCCTTCGACGCGCCAAGCGCGATGTCGTTGGTCGCCTCGACCACGCAAATGGAAAGGTCAAATCGCGCGAGCTGCCGCGCGATGGCGCATCCGGTGATGCCGGCGCCGACAATCGCGATATCAAACGTTTCTGCCACGGTGCCTCCAAGACAAGTTGACAGGCTGTCAATAAGACCATCCTACGGTCTGAACGCCGCCAGCGCAGCGGCAATGCGGCGAACAGCCCCGCAACACCCGCCAACGGCAGGCGAGGGCCGGCCCAGCACGTATGCCGGTCACGTTAGACCGTGAGATCCTCCCATCCAACCTCGCGGTCTGCGCCGCCACCTGATACAGACTGAGATGTTGCGTCCAGAGGCGCACGTTCGTCTCGGTCTGTAACAGTAGGAGGGGAGTTGCGGTCCTACGCGTTACAGATCGAGACGTTAGCCCGTCGGGTTATTCGTATGTCTCGATCTGTAACAGCTGACAGGGTTTTTGGGTCCTTTCTGTTATAGGTTGAGACAAACTTTCCGACGGATTCTGGTTGTCTCGATCTGTAACAGTAAGAGGGGTTTTGGGGCCCAAGATGTTACAGACCGAGATTGAAGTCGGGGAGGGACCCCTGTGTTTCGATCTGTAACACCTAGACCCTTATTTGCCGAGTATCTGTTACAGATTGAGATGTTTGTGTCCGCACCAGCCCCGCTTGCAACCGTAGTCCCACATAAACAAACCCCGTGGTAAACTTGACCGGACTGTAAATATTCCGAAAGGTACATCTCAATGTCCAAGTACATCTCCGAGCTCATGTCGCCGCAGCTTATGGGCGTCATCTATGCCTTTGTTGGCTTTATCATCGCCCTGTACGTGCTGTCGGTCGTCTATGTGTTCATCGACGCTCGCCGCCGCGGCGCCAGCGCCTACGTGGCATGGGGCATCATCGCCCTCATCCCGTTTGTGGGCCTCATCGCCTACCTGGTCCTGCGCCCGCACTCCTACGCGGCCGACCGCGAGGAGCAGGAGCTGGACATGGCCCTGCGCGAGCGCCAGCTTGCCCAGTACGGCACCTGCCCGCAGTGCGGCGCCCCCATCGAGAAGGACTTTGTCGTCTGCCCCGTTTGCGACACCCAGGTTCGCAACGTGTGCCCCAGCTGCCATCGTCCGCTCGACGCGCACTGGAAGGTCTGCCCCTACTGCCGAACTCGCATTCAGTAACGCATCCATCGTCGGGCCGGTCGTAAGCCACGGGCGCCGCGCGTCACGCAGCCCCGCCCCACACGATGAAGCATGCGTAGAAAATCGCCCGCCGTGCCATTAAGGTGCGGCGGGCGCTTGTATACCAAGGCAACCTGCCTATAATGATGCAAGTCAAAAACGCCGAGCGCATCGCACGCACTTGCATCAGGCATCCGAGAGGAGAAAACATACCCATGAAGGCACTCTACAATGACGGTTCGGTGGCCGAGCTCCCGCAGGACGAGGTCACGCACGTCATCCGCCACTCCGCCGCGCACATCATGGCGCAGGCCATCAAGCGTCTCTATCCCGAGGCCGACTTTGCCTACGGCCCCGCGACTGACAACGGCTTCTACTACGACGTCGACCTGCCCGAGGGCGTCAAGATCAGCGAGGACGACTTCCCCGCGATCGAGGCCGAGATGAAGAAGATCGTCAAGGAGAACCTCAAGTTCTCCGTGTACGAGAAGCCCCGCGCCGAGGCCATCGCCCTTATGGAGGAGCGCGGCGAGAAGTACAAGGTCGAGCACATCGGCGACCTGGACGACGACGCCCGCATCACCTTCTACCAGCAGGGCGACTACATCGACATGTGCGTCGGCCCCCACATCTGCTACACCAAGGCGCTGAAGGCCTTTAAGCTCACCGGCGTCTCGGGCGCTTACTGGAAGGGCGACAAGGACAACAAGATGCTCACCCGCATCAACGGCGTCGCCTTTGCCACCAAGGAAGAGCTCGACGAGCACATGCACATGCTGGAGGAGGCCAAGAAGCGCGACCACCGCAAGATCGGCCGCGAGATGGACCTCTTTATGATGCGCGACGAGGCCCCCGGCTTCCCGTTCTTCCTGCCCAACGGCATGATCCTTAAGAACACGCTGCTGGACTACTGGCGCGAGATCCACCACAAGGCCGGCTACGTGGAGATCTCCACGCCGCTCATCATGAACAAGCAGCTGTGGAAGACCTCGGGCCACTGGGATCACTACAAGGACAACATGTACTCCACCGTCATTGACGACGAAGAGTACTGCATTAAGCCCATGAACTGCCCGGGCGGCGTGCTGGTGTACGCATCCAAGCCGCACTCCTATCGCGAGCTGCCCATTCGCGCCGGCGAGATTGGCCTGGTGCACCGCCACGAGCTGCGCGGCGCCCTGCACGGCCTGTTCCGCGTGCGCTGTTTTAACCAGGACGACGCCCACCTGTTTGTGCGCCCCGACCAGCTGACCGACGAGATCGTGGGCGTGGTCAACCTTATCGACTCCGTGTACCAGAAGTTTGGCTTTAAGTACCACGTTGAGCTTTCCACCCGCCCCGAGGACTCCATGGGCTCCGACGAGGACTGGGCTCGCGCCGAGGAGGGCCTGCGCACCGCTCTGGAGCAGCTGCACATGGACTACGAGGTCAACGAGGGCGACGGCGCCTTCTACGGCCCCAAGATCGACTTCCACTTGGAGGACTCGCTCGGCCGTACCTGGCAGTGCGGTACCGTCCAGCTCGACTTCCAGATGCCGCTCAACTTTGACCTGGAGTACGTGGACGCCGACGGCACCAAGAAGCGCCCCATTATGCTGCATCGCGTGTGCTTTGGCTCCATCGAGCGCTTCATCGGTATTCTGATTGAGCACTTTGCGGGCAAGTTCCCCACCTGGCTGGCTCCCGTGCAGGTCAAGGCGCTTCCGGTCTCCGAGAAGAGCCGCGACTACGCCCACGAGGTGTGCGCCAAGCTGGAGGAGGCCGGCATTCGCGTGGTCTGCGACGACCGCGATGAGAAGATCGGTTACAAGATCCGTGAGGCCCGCAGCATCGACCGCGTGCCCTACATGCTTATCCTGGGCGAGAAGGAGGTCGAGGCCGGCAACATCTCCGTCCGCGATCGCTCCAACGAGACCGTCCAGATGAGCGTTGACGAGTTTGTTGCCAAGGTGACCGAGGAGATCAAGACTCGCGCCTAGCACAAGCTACACAAGAATTAACAAAGGCGATCGTCCTATTGGGCGGTCGCCTTTTTTGTTGTCTATAGAAGAAAAGCCGCTGGTAAGAGCGGCTTTTTTGTTGTGCAAAAATGTACGATATTTTTGACGCGACGCTGCCCGCGCTGCCGGTCCTGGAGCCCGGCAAGCTGGTGATGGAGGTCAAGTTTACGGAGTTTTGCCCGCAGCTGGTGCGCGATATGGTGCCGCCGGGCGCGGCCGAGCTCACGGCTGTCTCCAAGTACTGCCTGTGTTACGAAAAGACCGCCTACCTGCGCGGATTTAATTACTGGGAATCGGATTTTGAGAACCGAGGGGATATTTAGACCATGAGCACCAGGGACTTTTTTAAGAACTCCGTCTTGGAGGCGTTTGGCCAGGTCGACCCTGCCAAGATTGGCCTGTCGCTGCTCGTGGCGCTCGCCATGGGCATCCTGATCTATTACGTGTACAAGCGCTTTTTTACCGGCGTGGTGTATTCGCGTAGCTTTGCCGTGACGCTCGTGGGCATGTGCGTGCTCACCTGCATGGTCACGCTCGCGATCTCGACCAACGTGATTATCTCGCTCGGTATGGTCGGTGCTCTGTCTATCGTCCGCTATCGTACGGCGGTCAAGGACCCGCTCGACCTGCTGTATCTGTTTTGGGCCATTACCACGGGCATTACGGCAGGTGCCGGCATGTATGCGCTCGTGGGGCTCACGGCAGTGGTGATCGTGGTGATGATTGCCGGCTTTGCGAGCCACCAGGACAAGGCGCGCGTGTACATGATGGTCATCCACTACACGGGTCAGACCACTGGCGACGATATCGTGCGTGCATTTGGGCGTACCAAGTTCACCGTCAAGTCCAAGACGATGCGCGGCGACAAAGTCGAGATGGCCGTCGAGCTGTTCTCGGACGGTGTGGATATGCCCTATGCCGACGCCATCCGTGCGCTCGATGGCGTTGAGGACCTGACGCTCATCCAGTACAACGGCGAGTACCACGGCTAACTATGTTCCGGCGTTCTAACGAACGCCGGACCGCTCGACGCTGCGCGGGCATCTGCCGGGCGATCTGCCGCTCAAACCGTCGCTCGCGTACATAAAGTACGCTTCGCTCCTCTTTCGCGGCACCTCGCCACGACAGCTGCCCGCTCGTTGACGCATGCTCCACCTGGGCTGTTGAAATGATCCATGCGGTCCGTCTCATTTACTCAATTTGCTGGGATGGGTTGGGTATCATGGTGAAAGCGATTTCAACGACAGGGGTGCTCGTGGTAAAGATGAAAGATGTGGCCGAGCTGGCGGGCGTTTCGAGCGCCGCCGTCTCGCGCTACCTCAACGGTGGCTACATATCGACGGACAAGGCCGAGCGCATTAAGAAGGCGATTGAGCTGACAGGGTACGTGCGGTCCAGCCAGGCTCGCGCGTTGCGCACCGGTTCCACCAAGCTCATCGGCGTTATCGTGCCTAAAATCAACTCGGAGTCCGTGAGCCGCATTACCGCCGGCATTGGCCAGGTGCTCGGTCGCCGTGGCTACCAGATGCTGCTTGCTAACACCGACAACGCGGCCGATCGTGAGCTCGAATACCTCGATTTATTCCAAAACCACCCGGTCGATGGCATTGTGCTGGTGGCAACTATGATTACCGACGAGCACCGTCGGGCGATTGAATCGTGCCGCGTGCCCATCGTGCTGATCGGCCAGAATGTTGAGGGCGCGGCGTGCGTCTATCACGACGATTACGAGGCCGCCTTTGAGCTGGGCCATGCACTTGCGGGTCGCGTGGACGGCAAGATTGCCTATATTGGAGTTACCGAAGAGGACCGCGCGGCCGGTTATGACCGCCGTCGCGGTTTTGAGGCCGGCTTGCGCGCCGCGGGTAACCCACTCGATGCCGCCTTGATTCGCCTGGGCTCGTTTACGCTCGACTCGGGCTATGGTGCGGCGCGTGAACTGCTTTCCGTCACTCCCGATGTTTCGTTTATCGCCTGCGCGACCGACACCATGGCGGCGGGCGCGCTGCGTGCTATCGATGAGGTTCGCGGCATGGGCGAGGGCATACACCGCGTGAGCGGTTTTGGCGACAACGCGTTTTTGCGCGCGCTGACGGGCGGCATTCCCACCGTGCATTATGGCTACCTGACTAGTGGCGTCGAGGCCACCAATATGCTGCTCGACACGCTCGATGGCGTGGAAGGGGAGGGCGGCCTGCGTACGCTCAAGCTCGGTCATCAGCTTATGAATGTCTAGGTTTTGGGCGCCCGCCGCTATCTTCGGACAACTGTTATTTGTCCCAAACTACCTTTCACCGGCGAAAATCTACCGTTTACCGCTATATGAAAACGATTACAGTAATATGAAACTGAAAACGATTACAGTGTAAGTGTCAAAGATGGCCGGGTGTAAAACGCCCGTTAGACGAAAGGGAAGTCATGGACTACCGCAAATCAGCCCAAGAGGTGCTCGACAACATCGGTGGCGCCGGCAACGTCGTGTCGGCCGCGCATTGCGCCACGCGTCTGCGCCTGGTGATTGCCGACAACGCAAGGGTCGACAAGGAAGCCATCGAGAATATCGACGGTGCCAAGGGCGTCTTTGAGGCCCAAGGCCAGCTCCAGATTATTTTTGGCACCGGTACCGTCAACAAGGTCTATGACGAGTTCATCGCCCTCGGCGGCATCAATGCTGCTTCCAAGGCTGAGGTCAAGGAGGCCGCGGCGCAGCAGCAGAACATCTTTATGCGCGCCATTAAGGTCCTCGGCGATATCTTCGTTCCCATCATTCCCGCCATCGTGGCTTCGGGCCTGCTGCTGGGCATCATGAGCGCCCTCAACTTTATGGCCTCCAACGGCTTTATCGCGCTCGACACCAATAACTGCATCTACAAGATTGCCGACCTGGTCTCGGGTACGTCCTTTGGCATCCTGCAGATCCTGATTGGCTACTCCGCGGCCAAGGCTTTCGGCGCTAATCCGTACCTGGGCGCCGTCGTCGGCGGCGCGTTCATCAACTCCTCGCTGCAGAGCTCCTACACGGTCGCCTCCGAGGGCGTGCAGACCATGGTCACCGTCATCCCCGGCGTGTACAGCTTTGAGTGGGTTGGCTATCAGGGCCACGTCATCCCCATCGTCATCGCTTGCGCGATCCTTGCCTTCCTCGAGAAGCGTCTGCACAAGATCGTTCCCGAGATGTTCGACCTCTTTGTAACCCCGCTTGTCTCCGTGTTCGTGACCGTGCTCGTGACGCTTATCGCCGTCGGTCCCGTCTTTGTGTGGGCCGAGAATGCCGTCCTCGGTCTGATCCAGGCTCTGCTCACCCTGCCCTTTGGCATCGGTTCCTTTATCGTCGGCCTGTTCTATGCCCCCACGGTCGTCACCGGTATTCACCAGATGTACACCGCCATCGACCTGGGCCAGCTTGCCCAGTACGGCGTGACCTATTGGCTGCCCATTGCCAGTGCCGCCAACATCGCCCAGGGCGGCGCCGCGCTTGCCGTTGCCTTTAAGACCCACGATGCCAAGATCAAGGGCCTAGCGCTTCCTTCGGCTCTGTCCGCCTTCATGGGTATTACCGAGCCTGCCATCTTTGGTGTGAACCTGCGCTTCTTTAAGCCCTTCATCGCTGGCTGCATCGGCGGCGGCTGCGGCGCCCTGGTCTGCGCGCTCACCTCGCTCGCCGCTTCCGGTACGGGCGTTACGGGTATCTTCGGTATCCTGCTGTGCCTGGCCCAGCCCGTGCAGTACGCGATCATGTTTGCGGTCGCCGCGCTGGTTTCCTTTGGCGTCTCGTTTGTCCTGTACAAGGACGAGCCCAAGGCTTCCGAGCAGGCCTAAGAGCTTTTGATTGAAGGGTGCCCGCGGGTTGTATGCTCGCGGGCGTTTCCCGTATCCGGTGTCGATCTCTGGCGCCTTGTTACTTTCGATCCGTTAGGACTTTGATATGTCTAATGCACTTGGCCGCGACCTTGCAAAGCTGGTTGCCGCTGTTGACGCTGCCGCCTCTGAGTGCGGCCATGGCGCGTATGGCCAGCGCTTCCATATTATGCCGCCGGCGGGCTGGCTCAACGACCCCAACGGTCTTTGCCAAGCGGGCGGCGTGTTTCACGCGTACTTCCAGTATGCCCCGTTTGATGTGAACGGTGGCGTAAAGATGTGGGGCCATGCCACAAGCCGCGACCTTATGAACTGGGAATATGTTGGCGCCCCGCTGCTGCCCGACGAGCCGTTCGATTGCCATGGCGTGTATTCAGGCTCCGCGCTTGCCGAGGACGGCCGCATTCGCGTGCTCTATACGGGCAACGTTAAGCTTTCCGATGCGGACGGCACGTACGACTACGTCAATACCGGCCGTCGCGCCGATACTGTTTATGTCGAGAGCGTTGATGGCCTTGCCGGTCGGGAGTTCAGCCAAAAGCGCGTGGTGCTGGCGTCCGATGATTATCCCGAGGATTTGACCTGCCACGTGCGTGACCCCAAGGTGTGGCGCGATGATGACGGGCGTTACCACATGGTGCTGGGCGCGCGTCGTCGCGTGGATGGGCCGCATGTCGATAGTCGATTTTGCGCCATGCACGGCGAGGGTGCCGGGCGCGATGTGGGCGAGATCCTGGTGTATGGCTCGGCCGATATGCTGAGTTGGGAGCTCGAGAGTCGTGTGTCTACGCCCGAGCGCTTTGGCTTTATGTGGGAGTGCCCCGGCTATATCGAGCTCGATGCGAATGGCGATACCGCTGCATTTTTGTCGTTCTCGCCCCAGGGGCTCGAGGGCGGTCGTTGGGACCGCGGCAATGTGTATGCAGCGGGCTACATGCCTGTAACGGGCGACATTACGGGTGGTGACGGTGTCTATGAGCTGGGCGAGTTCCGCCTGTGGGACGCCGGTTTTGACTTCTATGCTCCGCAGGAGTTCACGGCCGAGGACGGTCGCCACATTCTGATTGGCTGGATGGGTATGCCCGATGAGCCGACCTATGGCAACGCGCCCACCGTGGCGTGCGGCTGGCAGCACTGCATGACGGTGCCGCGCGAGCTTACGGCCGGTGACGGCGGCGTGGTGCTGCAGCAGCCGGCGTGCGAGATCGAGCGCCATTATGCCTCGGTGCGTGTGGGGGAGGGCTCGTTGGAGGTTGACGGCGATACCTGCTTTGACCTTGCTGTCGACGGTGTCGACGGCGCGTTTACCGCGATTGTTGATGGCGAGCTGAAGCTGGCGTATGTGCCCGCCGAGGGCGGACTGCCCTCGCGCTTTGAGATGCGATTTACCGATGAGGGTCGCGCTTCTGCCGGCTGCGGTCGTACCGTGCGTTGGGAGCCCGTCGACGAGGTTCGTAACGTGCGCATTGTTGGCGATGTCTCCTCGGTCGAGGTGTTTGTGAACGATGGCGCGCTGGTGTTCTCGACGCGCATCTATCCTGAGGCCTATGGTGTGACCGTTGACGCTCCGGGTGCGAGCGTGAACTATCACACGCTCAACATCTAGGCGATTCGTCGCATATCGGCGCTATACTGCAGCCGTTGCCCACGATGCGGGTAACACCCGCATCGTGGGTTTTTGTTTGTGAAGGGACGGTGCCGCGTGGACGTGCAACAGCTAGAAGAGGCTTGGGCTTTGAGAGCCGGCGCGCGTGAGGTGCGGTTGCTTGCGGCCTCGCATGTGCCAGCAGCGCTGTCTCAGCTGGGGATTGTGCGTCCCGGTGACCGCCTGGTCGCGTTTGCCGATGACTTTACCGATGCGTTTGAGCGCGGCTTTGATGGCTGCGATGTTGTTCTCGTGGACCCGCCGTCGGTTGCGGCGTTTGCTGCTGCTTCCGAGGGCTATGATGCTTCGTTTGATGCCGAGGGGCCGCACCTGTGGTGGTTTGTCAACTCCATCGGCGGGTTTGGTCTGCGCGTGCCCGATCTGCGTGCGCTGGGTCGTGCGGCTCGCGAGGCCCATGCGCTGTTGGTTGTGGACAACACCGTGGCGTCGGCTTTTGGCTGCGATCCGCTGCGGCTGGGTGCCGTGCTGTCGCTCGAGGCGCTCGACCGCGTGTGTGCTGGTAAGGCGCCGCGCAAGTTCGTTGCCGCTTCGGTGGCGCGCTCGCAGCTCAAGCGTCATCGTGTGGATGCCGCGGCTGAGTGCGCGCATGCCCTGCTTGAGGGCTGTGGCTTGGCCAAGCTTGATATGCCTGCTGACGAGGCCGGTGTGCTGGAGCGCGGGCTGGACTCGCTCGATGTCCGCATGCAGGCACATTTCGACCGCGCCCGTGCGCTGGCCGAGTACTTGGCTGCGAACGAGATGGTACGCAACGTGCGCTATCCCGGGCTGAGCTCGCATCCCGACCATGTGGTTGCAACGGGGATCCTCGAGCATGGTTTTGGCCCGGCAGTTGAATTCGATCTTATCGAGCTTAGCGCAGGGGAGCTGTTCGATGCTTTGTCGGGGGAGTTCCGCACATCGCTCGCCGGCGGCGCAGCGACGCGCCTTTCGGCCCCACGCGGCAAGCAGGGGAGCACCATCCGTCTCTTCGCCGGCACCGACAATCCCCTGGTCGTAGCGTCCGCCCTAGACAATGCCCTTCGTAAACTAGCTACTCTTTAATGCTTGCGATGAGGTCGCTTGCTTTGGTGGCGATGACGTTGTTGACGTCGGCCCGCAGCTCCTCGTAGACCGCTATGGCTCGTTCGCCGGCGGGGGTGAGGGTGGATCCGCGGGCGCCGTCGCGCTCGATGAGCTTGCAGCCCAGCTGGCCTTCGGCCTCGTTTACGATGCGCCAGGCCTTGGAATACGCCATGCCCATGCTCTTGGCGGCGCGGTTGAGCGAGTGCTCGCGGGCGATACCCTGCAGCAGCAAGACACAGCCGTGTCCAAACACGCCCGGCAGATCTTTGTCGAACGCTTGAATGACCAACTTTGCCGTCGTCTTGTACTCCATGTGCTCCACGTCTTCCCGCTAAAGTGTTTGCTGGGCAAACGCAAAGCCTGCGTCAAACCCTCGTGTGCTCTTCTTAAATCATGCATTGTAGCAGTCAAAGTGCGTTAAGATACTTCCCCAGTATTGGGCGCCCAAGGTTGGGCTGGGTCCTACGAGGCCTGCAGCCGACCGGTCGCATGGAAAAAGGAGAAACATGGCTACGTTCTTTCCCGGTGAGTCCCACACGTTTTCGGAGTATCTGCTGGTTCCTGGTTACTCGTCCTCGCAGTGCATCCCCAACAACGTCTCTCTTAAGACGCCGCTGACCCGCTTTAAGCGCGGCGAGAAGCCGGCAATCACCCTGAACATCCCCATGGTTTCCGCTATCATGCAGTCCGTCTCGGGCGTCGACATGGGTGTCGCGCTCGCTACCGAGGGTGGCCTGTCCTTCATCTATGGTTCCCAGAGCGCCGAGTCCGAGGCCGCCATGGTCAAGGCCGTCAAGGATCACAAGGCCGGCTTTGTTCAGTCCGATTCCACGCTGACCCCCGACATGACCATGGAGCAGGTCATCGAGCTCAAGGAGAAGACCGGCCACTCCACCATGCCGGTCACCGACGACGGCACTCCCAAGGGTAAGCTCCTGGGCATCGTCACCAGCCGTGACTATCGCCCCAGCCGCGATGACCACCAGACGAAGGTCTCCGAGTTCATGACCCCGCGTGAGCAGCTCATCGTGGGCGACAAGAACATCAGCCTCAAGGTTGCTAACGACGTCATCTGGGACAATAAGCTCAACGCCCTGCCCATCGTCGACGACTACGATCACCTGATGGGCATCGTCTTCCGCAAGGACTACGACAGCCACAAGACCAACCCCAACGAGCTGCTCGATAACGACAAGCGCTACATGGTTGGTGCCGGTATCAACACCCGCGACTATGCCGAGCGCGTGCCGCTGCTCATCGAGGCCGGTGCCGATGTCCTGTGCATCGACTCCTCCGAGGGCTTCAGCGAGTGGCAGAAGCGCACCATCGAGTGGATCCGCGCCAACTACGGCGAGGACGTCAAGGTCGGTGCCGGCAACGTCGTCGACGCCGAGGGCTTCCGCTTTTTGGCCGACTGCGGTGCCGACTTCATCAAGGTCGGTATCGGCGGCGGCTCCATCTGCATCACCCGTGAGACCAAGGGCATCGGCCGTGGCCAGGCCACCGCGCTGATCGACGTCTGCCGCGCTCGCGACGAGTACTACGAGGAGACCGGCGTCTACGTGCCCGTGTGCTCCGACGGCGGCATCGTCTACGATTACCACATGACGCTCGCCCTTGCCATGGGTGCAGACTTTATGATGCTGGGTCGTTACTTCGCCCGCTTTGACGAGAGCCCGACCGAGCGCGTCAACGTGAACGGTCAGTACATGAAGGAGTACTGGGGCGAGGGTTCTGCGCGTGCTCGCAACTGGCAGCGCTACGACCTGGGCGGTGCCGCGAAGCTTAGCTTCGTCGAGGGCGTCGACTCCTACGTTCCCTACGCCGGTTCCCTCAAGGACGGCGTGGGCGGCACGCTCTATAAGGTCAAGTCCACGATGTGCAACTGCGGTGCCCTCTCGATCCCCGAGCTCCAGGAAAAGGCACGCCTAACGCTGGTCAGCTCCACCTCCATCGTCGAAGGCGGCGCCCACGACGTAGTCGTGAAGGACTCTCAGCAGAGCGTTTCCTACCGCTAAGCGGCTTTCCCAAGCACCGCACCTTGCCGTTCAAACCGTCGCTCACGTACCAAAGTACGCGTCGCTCCTCTTTCACGGCAATCTGCGGCACTTGGAAAACCCGTCCATGCTTGGACGAGTAACAAATAGCGGTTGATTCACAACCACGTTATTTAGATAAAGCGAGATGCCTGCAAGTCGTAGGCATCTCGCTTGTCGTATTTGCTATTATCAGTCGAGTCAACCTTAGGGTCGGGCGGCTTAGCTTTGTTCGCTACAAGTTCCGCACGCAAAGAAGAGCACTTAATGTGCTCTTCGTCTTGCGCAGGACTGTCCGCAGTAGCGAACAAAGCTAGGCCGACCGACCCCAGCTAAGATTAAAGGAGCTGATATGTGCGATTGCACAGATCATAAGGACGAGATCCCTGCCTACGACGCGCAGGCCATTGAGTCCAGGTGGATGAAGGCCTGGGAGGACTCCAACCTCTTTGCCGTCGACGCCGACGACAGCAAGCCCAAGAAGTACGTGCTCGAGATGTTCCCGTATCCGTCGGGCGACCTGCATATGGGCCACGCGCGCAACTATACCATCGGCGATGCCATGGCCCGTCAGGCCCGCATGCGCGGTTACGACGTGCTGCACCCCATCGGCTTTGACGCCTTTGGCCTGCCTGCCGAGAACGCCGCTATCAAGCACAACACGCAGGCTGCCGCCTGGACGTATAAGAACATGGACCAGGCGCTCGCCACGATGAAGCGCATGGGTTTCTCCTACGATCTGGATCGCATGGTCAAGACCTGCAGTCCCGACTACTACCGCTGGGGCCAGTGGATCTTTGAGAAGCTGTGGGAAAAGGGCCTGGTCTACCGCAAGAAGAACCCGGTCAACTGGTGCCCCACCTGCAAGACCGTTCTGGCCAACGAGCAGGTGACCGAGGGCAAGTGCTGGCGTTGTGGCACCGAGCCCGAGAAGCGCGACCTTGAGCAGTGGTACTTCAAGATCACCGAGTACTCCCAGGAACTGCTCGACGACCTGGAGAAGCTCCCCGGTTGGCCCGAGCGCGTCAAGCAGATGCAGGCCAACTGGATCGGTCGCTCCGAGGGCGCCGAGGTCGACTTTACCCTGTGCGATCAGGATGGCGAGCCCATCGAGGGCGATGAGGGCAAGATCACCGTCTTCACCACGCGTGCCGATACCCTTTTTGGCGTCTCCTTCTTTGTCCTGGCTCCCGAGTACGCCGGCCTGCACGAGCTCGTCGAGGGCACGGAGTACGAGGAGGCCGTCACCAAGATCGTCGAGGACTCCAAGCACATCTCTGCCGTCGAGCGTGCCCAGGGCACCCTCGAGAAGCACGGTGCCTTCACGGGCCGCTATGTGGTAAACCCCGTCAACGGCGAGAAGGTCCCCGTGTGGGTTGCCGATTATGTCGTTGCCGACTACGGTACCGGTGCCGTCATGGCCGTTCCCTGTGGCGACCAGCGCGACTTTGAGTTTGCCCGTAAGTACGACCTGCCGATCGTGCCGATCATCCTGGACGATGACGATCGCGCTGCCGTCGAGGCCAGCGGTGAGACCATCGATACCTTCCATGCCGAGACCGTCGACTGGGATTGCGCCCACGCTGCCGAGGGCACGCTCGTCCAGTCCGGCAAGTACACCGGCATGCGCGGCGGCAAGCACTCCGAGGGCGAGGCTGCGATCGTGGCCGACCTCGAGGCCATGGGCTGTGGTCGTCGCAAGGTCGAGTTCCGTCTGCGCGACTGGCTCATTTCCCGTCAGCGCTATTGGGGCAACCCCATCCCGGCCATTCACTGCGAGCACTGCGGTATCGTGCCCGTGCCCGAGGATCAGCTGCCGGTGACGCTGCCCGAGAACCTGGACTTGGGCGCCGGCGAGACCCTCGCCGAGTGCAAGGAGTTCTACGAGACCACCTGCCCGGTCTGCGGTCGCCCGGCCAAGCGCGAGACCGATACCATGGACACCTTCACCTGCTCCAGCTGGTATTACCTGCGCTATACCGATCCGCACAACACCGAGCTGCCCTTCTCCCGCGAGGCCGCCGACCGTTGGATGCCCGTCGATAACTACATCGGCGGCATCGAGCACGCCATTCTGCACCTGCTCTACAGTCGTTTCTTTACCAAGGCCCTGCGCGACCTGGGCCTGCTGAGCGTGGACGAGCCCTTCACCAACCTACTGTGCCAAGGCATGGTTAAGGACGAGAACGGTGACACCATGTCCAAGTCCAAGGGCAATGTCGTGCCCCCGAGCTCGGTCATCGAGCCCTACGGCGCCGACACCATGCGTTTGGCGATCCTGTTTATCGCCCCGCCCGAGAAGGACTTCGACTGGGATCCCAAGGCCGTCGAGGGCGCCAACCGCTTCATCAAGCGCGCTTGGCGTATCGTTTGGCAACTCGTCCAGTCCGGTGACGCTAACGTGGCCTTCGACAAGTCCGCGCTCGACGAGGTTGCGATGAAGCTCTATCGCGAGCGTCACCGCACCATCGCCAAGTGCACCGAGGACTTCGATCGCGGCCAGTTCAACACCGCGATCTCGGCTGTCATGGAGCTCGTCAACGCGGCGAGCGCTTACCTCAATGCCACTGAGGGTACCGCCCGCGACAAGGCGCTGTGCTATGGCGTGGCTAAGGACATCGTGAGCGTCCTTGCTCCCATCTGCCCGTTCTGGGCCGACGAGCTGTGGCACGAGGCGCTCGGCTGCGAGGGCAACGCCTATACCGCTGCCTGGCCCGAGTTCGACCTGGCCGAGTCCATCGAGGACACGGTGCAGATCGTCGTCCAGGTGCTCGGTAAGGTCCGTGGCCGCATCGACGTTGCCCGCGATGCCTCCAATGAGGATATGCAGGCTGCCGCCGAGGAAGCCGTTGCCAAGTGGCTTGAGGGCAAGACGGTCGTCAAGGCCATCTGCGTGCCTGGCAAGCTGGTTAACCTGGTGGTCAAGTAAGCGCTGCGCGCATAGTTGACATAAATAGCGAGGGACGATTCCGCAGGGAGTCGCCCCTCGTCTTGGTTATGGATACTTGCGACAACACCCAATTATCCATTTCTTGTGGAGAACCTGTGCTCAGGCTGACCTGCGGGTTTGTGTTGTGGTTGCACGTTTGTGCAGGTATTGGTATAGTTTGCTTGCAAATGAAGTTGTAATTGAAAGAAGTGGGGTTTCGGCCCCGCTTCTTTTTTGTATGGATGGAGGTGCCGCAATGGTCAAGACCAAGACCGAGCAGGCGATCATCGACGCGCTCGAGGCCGTCGCTCCCCAGCACGATGTCGACATCGTCGACGTCGAGCTCGTGGGTGCCACCAAGGCCCCCTGCGTACGCGTGCGTATCGAGGGTGCCGAGGGTCAGAGCCTGTCGCTCAACGACGTCACGGCCAACACCAAGTGGGTCGGCGATGTGATTGAGGAGCTCGACCCTATCTCTTCGAGCTATACGCTCGAGGTGTCGAGCCCGGGTATGGCGCGTCCGCTGCGCCGCCCGTGCGACTTTGCCCGCTTTGTGGGCGAGAACTGTGAGCTCACCTCCACCGCCACCGAGGGCCGTCGCAAGTACGCCGGCAAGATTGCCGCCGCAACCGAGACCAACGTGACCCTCGAGCTCGAGGACGGCGAGTCCGTTACCCTCGATTTCTCTGATGTTAAAAAGTGCAAGTTGAAGCCCACCTACGACTTCAAGCCCGCGAAGGAAGGAAAGTAAGATGGCAGCATCCGACATGATGTCCGCCCTGATGGAGCTTTGCCAGGAGAAGCACATCGACCAGCTCTACCTGATCGACCGCCTGGAGCAGTCGCTCGCCAAGAGCTATGCCGAGATCCTGCATCTTGAGTGGGGCGCCAAGGTGACCATCGACCGCACCACCGGCAAGATCTACGTCTACCGTCTGGAGCCGATCGACGATTCCATGGACGAGGAGGGCAACTTCACCGAGTTCGAGGAGATTGACGTCACCCCCAAGAACACGAGCCGCATCGCTGCCCAGCACGCCAAGGCCGAGATCAACGCCATCGTGCGTAACTCCGCCCGCGAGCAGATCTACGAGGAGTTCTCCGGCCGCATCGGTGACCTCATCAGCGGTACCGTGCTGCAGTCCACGCCCGACTTCACGATCGTCAAGATCCGCGAGGGCGTCGAGGCCGAGCTGCCGCACTTCGACCAGCGCCGTTACGAGAACGAGCGCAACGAGCGTCCGATGGGCGAGCGCTACCTGCACAACCAGCACATCAAGGCCGTGATCATCGACGTTCGCGACCCCAACTCCAACCTGCAGCCAGTTCGTGGCGAGCACAGCCGTCCGCCGATTGTCATCTCCCGTACCCACCCCGAGCTCATGCGTCGTCTGTTTGAGCAGGAGGTGCCCGAGATCTATGAGGGCACCGTCCAGATCAAGTCGATCGCCCGCGAGCCCGGCCAGCGCTCCAAGGTCGCCGTCCACTCGCTCGATGACCGTCTGGATCCCGTGGGCGCCTGCGTCGGCCCCAAGGGCAGCCGTGTTCGCGCTGTCGTGGGCGAGCTCCGTGGCGAGCGCGTCGACGTCATCCTTTGGGATGCCGATCCTGCCGTCTACGTCGCCAACGCCCTGTCGCCCGCCAAGGTCACCCGCGTCCTCATCGACGAGGAGAAGGCCTACGCCGGCGTCATCGTGCCCGACGACCAGCTGTCCCTCGCCATCGGCAAGGAGGGCCAGAAC
This sequence comes from uncultured Collinsella sp., assembly GCA_902479065.1. GTDB lineage: Bacteria > Actinomycetota > Coriobacteriia > Coriobacteriales > Coriobacteriaceae > Collinsella. The sequence goes on along the minus strand of CABSNM010000010.1, from coordinate 10,266 downwards.
GCCCGCCTCGCCGCGCGCCTGACCGGCTGGCACATCGACATCAAGTCCGAGACCCTTGCCGCCGACATCCTCAAGAACGTTCCCGTTCACGAGGAGCCCGCCGCCGACCTGATCGGTGACGAGGAGGACGAGGACGTCCGCCGCTGCGAGTATGTGTCCGAGGACGGCATTCAGTGCCGCAACCAGGCTCGTCCCGGCTCCCGTTTCTGCGGTGTCCACGACACCGACGCCTTCGATGATGCGGAGGACCTGATCTAGCGCGCGGTTGCGCCGGGCGGGTCCCGGCGCGTCTCCCACGCTCGTTCAGTCTCTAGGCACCTAAGGTGCCAGAAAGGGTAGGTGAAGTCATATGGCAAAAGTCCGTGTGTCCACCCTGGCCAAAGAGTTCGGCATGACCTCCAAGGAACTGATGGGTCATCTCGCCGATATGAAGATTCCCGCTAAGTCCGCTTCCTCCACCTTGGAGGACGCCTATGTCGCCATGGTCCGCAAGCAGCTCGCCTCGGTGATCGAGGCCCGCGCCCAGGAAGTGGAGGCCGCCAAGCAGGCCGAGGAGCAGGCAGCTGCCGCCGAGGAGGCCGCTCGCGCCGCCGAGGCCGAGCGCGAGCGCATCGCCGCCGAGAAGGCCCGCGAGGAGGAGCGTCGCCAGTTTGCCGCAGCCCAGGCTGCCGAGGAGGCTGCCCGCGCCGAGGCCGAGGCCAAGAAGAAGGCCGAGCAGGAGCGCCTTGCCCGCGAGAAGGAGGAGGCTGCCCGCGAGGCCCAGCGCCGCGCCGTTCCCGCTTCCGACTCCGGTTCGCGTTTCCGTTCGCTGCTCGACCAGATCGCCGCACAGGAGACCGTGCTCAAGGAGAAGAAGGACGCCGAGGACAAGGCCAAGGCCGAGCGTGCCGCCGAGCGCGGTAACCGTCGTGGCGGCAACAACGACCGCCGCGGTGGCCGTCGTAACGATCGCAACGCTTCCGACAACAACTCCGAGCGCAACGCCTCCGAGAGCCGTCCGCACAGCCATCGCACCAACGCCAGCAACAACGTCGCTGCCGGCATGGACTTCCCCAACCCCGATAAGCAGGGCAAGGGCAAGAAGCGTAAGGGCGGTCACAACAACGAAGAGGACCACTACAGCCGTATGGCTCGCGAGGCCGAGGAGTACAGCCGCGAGAAGGTGCTCGAGGAGGCTCGTGCTGCCGTCGAGGAGGCCTCTCGCGAGTCCACCGGTCGCCGCAAGAAGCGCAAGGAGAAGCGCGAGCGCGAGGCTGCCAAGGCTCAGGAGGAGCGCAAGATAGAGGAGGCGCTGGCCCAGGGTGTGAATCCCGAGGACCTCGACGCCATCAAGGTCTCCCAGGGCGTTACCGTCCAGGAGCTTGCCGAGGCGCTCGACGTTCCGGCCAACGACATCATCAAGCGCCTGTTCCTGCTGGGTACGCCGCTCACCATGACGCAGTCCATGTCCGACGACCTCGTCGAGCTCGTTGCCGACGACCTGGGCCGTCAGATCAAGATCATCACCCCCGAGGAGGAGAACACCTTCTCGTTCTACGACGATCCCGCCGACCTTAAGCCCCGCGCCCCGGTCGTCACCGTCATGGGTCACGTCGACCACGGCAAGACGAGCCTTCTCGACGCCATCCGTCACACCGGTGTCGCTGCCGGCGAGGCGGGCGGCATTACCCAGGCCATCGGCGCTTCGCAGGTCATGATCAACGACCGCAAGATCACCTTCATCGATACCCCTGGTCACGCGACCTTTACGGCTATGCGTGCCCGCGGCGCCAAGGTGACCGACATCGTCATCCTGATCGTGGCTGCCGACGACGGCGTCATGCCTCAGACCATCGAGTCGATCAACCACGCCAAGGCCGCCGGCGTACCCATCGTCGTCGCCGTCAACAAGATCGATAAGCCGGGCGCCAACCCCGACCGCGTGCGCCAGGAGCTCACCGAGTACGGCATCATTCCCGAGGAGTGGGGCGGACAGAACATGTTCGTCAACATCTCGGCCAAGCAGAAGATCGGTATCGACGACCTGCTCGAGACCGTGCTGCTCCAGGCCGACGTGCTCGAGCTCAAGGCCAACCCCGACACCTTTGCCTCCGGCAACGTTCTCGAGGCCAAGCTCGATAAGGGCCGCGGTTCGGTTGCCACGGTTCTCGTGACCCGCGGTACCCTGCACGTGGGCGATACGCTGGTCGCCGGCCTCACCTATGGTCGCGTCCGCGCCATGCTCGACCCCAAGGGTCGCGCCGTCACCGAGGCCGGTCCCTCCGACGCCGTCGAGATCTTGGGCCTGCAGTCCGTGCCCAACGCCGGCGACGAGTTCCGCGTGTTCGAGGACGACCGCGACGCCCGTTCGCTCGCCGAGCAGCGCTCGCTCAAGGCCCGTATCGAGGAGCAGAGCCGCGTGAAGCACGTCACGCTCGAGAACCTCTTCGAGACCATCGCCGACGCCGAGGTCAAGGAGCTCAACCTGATCATCAAGGCTGACGTCCAGGGTTCCATCGAGGCCCTTCAGGACTCGCTCGACAAGATGGATCAGTCCGAGGTCCGTATCAACACGATCCACTCCGCCGTCGGTGCCATCAACGAGACCGACGTCGTCCTGGCCGACGCCTCCAACGCCATCATCATCGGCTTTGGCGTGCGTCCCGACGGCAAGGCCCGCTCCGCTGCCGAGCGCGAGGGCGTCGAGATCCGTTGCTACGACGTTATCTACAAGTGCCTCGAGGAGCTCGACGCAGCCCGCATCGGCATGCTCAAGCCCACCGAGGTCGAGGTCTCCACGGGTACCGCGACCGTCCTGGACACCTTCAAGGTGCCCAAAGTTGGTATCGCCGCCGGTGTCCGCGTCGAGGAGGGCGAGATCGCCGCGACCGATTCCGTGCGTCTGGTGCGTGACGGCATTGTGGTCTTCAACGGTAAGATCGCCTCGATGCGCCACTACAAGGACGAGGCCAAGAGCCTCAAGAGCGGTTCCGAGGGCGGCATTGGCCTGGAGAACTTCCAGGACATCAAGCCCGGCGACCAGATCGAGGGTTACCGCATCGACCAGGTTGCCCGTACCGAGTAGGGGGTAGCGCTATGAAGCAAACGCAGGCAACCCGCCGTTTGGGCGAGCAGCTTCGCGAGAAGCTTGGTTATATCCTGCTCTTTGAGGTTTCCGATCCGCGTCTCGACCTGGTCACCCTGACTGCGGTCGAGGTCGCGGTGGACCGTTCGTTCGCGCGCGTGTACGTGTCGTGCGATGCGAGCCGCTACGATGAGGTCATGGAGGCGCTCGCCAGCGCCAAGGGCCGCATTCGCAGCCTGTTGGCTCGCTCGCTCGATTGGCGCGTCACGCCCGAGCTCGATTTTCGCATCGATCGCTCGACCGATGAGGCCGAGCGCATCACGCGTGCGCTGGAGAACGTTCCGGCCACGCTTGCGATCGAAAAGGACGAGGACGGCTATCCAATAGCGGATGCCGCCCAGGAGGCAGCTTTAGATGACTAATTCCGCCGATCTCGCCTCGTGCGAGTCTGCAGATATTAAACGACGCATCCTCGAGCTCATCGAGGATGCGTCCTCCATTGCGATCTCGGGTCACACCTCTCCCGACGGTGATGCCCTGGGCTCCGTGTTGGGCTTGGGCTTATCACTTATGAAGGTGTTCCCCGACAAGGACATCGCCCTGCTGCTGGCAGACGACGATCCCGTTCCGCGCATCTACCGTTTTATGGAGGGCGCCGATCTGCTGGTGCCGGCATCTGCCTACACCGGCAACCCGGACCTGTTCATCTCGGTGGACGTGCCGGTCGTCGAGCGCCTCAATAATTCCGCCGAGGTGTTGCGTCGATCGGCTCACGTGGCGTGCTTTGACCATCACCCGGCACGCGAGGAGTTTGCCGAGGTCAGCCTCAGGTGTGTCAATGCCGCTGCTTGCGCCATGATTATCGACCGCTTTTTGGCCGATTGCGGCATTACCGCAGGCGATAGCATCGCCACCTGCCTGTTGTGCGGCCTGGTCACCGATACCGGTCGTTTTCAGTATCAGAACGCCGACGCTGCCGCGTTTCATGCCGCCTCGCGCCTGGTGGCGCACGGTGCCGATCCGGCGCGCGTCGCGCTCGAGGTATACCAGAGCATGCGTGTCGAGTTCTTGCACCTCAAGTCCATCGTCATGGGTCGCATCAAGACGGTCGCGCACGGGCGCGTGGCGTATAGCTATGCGTACGAGAGCGACCTTAAGGAATGCGGTGTCACCTCGGACGAGTGCGACGGCCTGGTCGATGTGGTGCGCTCGGTGATGGGCGTCGAGGTCTGCCTGTTCCTTAAGGGCATCGAGGGCGATACCAAGGTGCGCGGCAACCTGCGCTCCAAGGGCGATCTTGATGTTTCCGAGATTGCGGCCAACTTTGGCGGAGGTGGGCACCACGCTGCCGCCGGCTTTACCAACGCCGGAACTATTTCCGAGACGCTCACCGCGGCACTTCCCATGCTGGCCGAGCTGGTAGGGGAGGATCCCGCTTCGGTGACCGTCGAGCTCTAACTTTTTGGATGGTACATGGCTCGTCGTACACCTTCTCAACTTAATATGCTGCTCGCCGTCGATAAGCCGGTGGGCTGCACGTCCCACGACGTGGTTTCGCAATGCCGACGCGCCCTCCATGAGCGGCGCGTCGGTCATGCCGGAACGCTCGACCCCATGGCATCGGGCGTCATGGTGGTGGGCGTGGGTCAGGCCACGCGTCTGCTGGGCATGCTTACGCTTGATACCAAAAGCTACGTCGCCGACATCTCGTTTGGCGTCGAGACCAATACCGATGATGCGGAGGGCGAGGCCGTCCGCACGGTGCCCATTGTCGCCGACTTGCGTGATCCTGCTTATGCTCGCGAGCGCCTGTGCGCCATGTTGGGCCCGCAGATGCAGGTACCGCCGGCGTTTTCGGCCATTTCGGTCAATGGCGTGCGCGCCTATAAGGCTGCACGCGAAGGCAATGCCGTTGAGTTGCCCCCGCGTCCGGTCGAGGTTTACTCCGCCGATCTGATTGCCGTGGGTGGTGATGTCGACGCTTGCGTTTGGACCGTGGCGTTTTCGGTGAGCAAGGGCACCTATATCCGTGCGCTCGCTCGCGATCTGGGTCGTGCCTGCGACAATGCGGCACATATTTCCGCACTGCGCCGTACGGCCTCCGGTGTTGTTTCCATCGGCGCCTGCCATGCGGTCGAGGAACTTTCTGTCGAGTCCGCTGCCGGCTTTGCCTTGGATCCCATTGCGGCACTGGGCGCCACGCGCGTCGACTTGCCGGGCGATCTTGCCGACGATCTGCTGTGCGGACGTCGTATTCCTATTGAGCGCGCGCTTGCGGGCTTCGATGCCTCGAAGGCGCCGTTTGCGCTGGTGCTCGATGGCGGGCTCAAGGCGCTTGCCCGTATCGAGGGCGGTCGCTTTGTTATGGAGCATGTCTTTCCGCAGGCGATCGGCGGTGTTCGATGATGCTGGCCTCCCACGAGCTCGCGCGTATTTTTTTCGCGGGCGAGTCGGAAGAGGCCCGCATCGTAGCCGCCGATGCATTTGATGATTGCGCTTGCCTAGGTGCCGCGTCGATTGCCATCGGCGTGTTCGACGGCGTGCATCGGGGGCATCGCGAACTGATTGACGCGGTCGTTCGCGATGCGCATAACCACGGCTGCAAGGCGGTTGTGGTCACCTTTGATCCCGACCCGGACGTGGTGGTGAGCTCTTCGCCCGCTCAAAAATTGATGACGACGGCCGACCGTCTGCATGCCCTGGCTCTCACCGGGGTCGATGCGGTCGTGGCCGTTCCCTTTACGCCTGCGGTGGCGGCTCTCGACCACGTGGGTTTTCTTGAGCTGCTGTCGCGCGTGGTCGATATCCGCTCGATTCGTGTGGGCATTGACTTTAGGCTGGGTCGCGGCGGCGCCTCGGGCGTTGCCGAGATGCAGACATGGGGTTCCGGGCACGGAGTTGACGTCTATGGCCACGAGTTGCTGTGCGTCGATGGGCAGACAATCTGCGCTACCCGTATTCGCCAGGAGCTGCGCCAGGGTCATGTTGAGCTTGCCGCCGAGCTGCTCGGCCGCCCGTATATGTTGCGAGGTATTGTTGCCGGCGGTCGTCACCAGGGTTCCGACATGGGTTTTCCCACGGCAAATATTCAGGTGCCCGAGGGTATTCAGGTTCCTGCCGATGGCGTCTACGAGGGCCTTGTGCTGGTCGACGATACCGTGTGGCCTGCCGCCGTCAACGTGGGCCTGCCGCCGACGTATGCCGACGACGCCGCCTCGGCGCATCTCGAGGCCAACTTGATCGGGTATGCGGGCGACCTGTACGGTGCCTCGGTGTCGTTGGCGTTTACGCGTTGGCTGCGCCCTTCGCGCGTGTTTGATTCGTTGGACGAGCTTATCGCGACCGTCGAGGGTAATATTGACGATATTCGCCATAACTTGGGTGAGCAGGGGGTGAGCATCCGTGATTAGCGATGAGGAAAAAGACCAGGTGCGCGCTGCATCCGACCTGGTTGCCATCGTGCAGGAAACGGTTGAGCTCAAGCCCCGCGGCCATGAGTTTTGGGGTTGCTGCCCCTTTCATGGCGAAAAGACCCCGTCGTTTCACATTATCCCCGCCACGCAGGTGTGGCATTGCTTTGGCTGTGGTGAGGGCGGCGACGTCTTCACCTACATCATGAAGCGCGAGAACCTGAGCTTTCCCGAGTCGATTCGCTACCTGGCCGACCGTGCCGGCATTGAGCTGCACGATAATGGCGCTTATCGCGAGCGCGGCACCAAGCGCGCCCGCATCTATGACCTGTGTGCTGAAACCGCCCAGTTCTACCACACCATGCTCATGCGCGGTAAGGACAGCCGTCCTCGCGAGTACTTCGCCAGCCGAGGTATGGGCGGCGACGTCTGCCGCCGCTACTGCCTGGGCTTTGCGCCGGGCCGCAACGCGCTGGTGTCGCATCTGTCGCAGGCGGGCTTTACCCCGCAGGAGATGATCGACGCCAACGTGGCCGTGAGCCGTGGGCGCGGGCAGCTTGCCGACCGTTTTTACGACCGTGTGATGTTTCCCATCTTTGACGAACAGGGTCATAACATCGCCTTTGGCGGGCGCATTATGGGCGATGGCCAGCCTAAATACCTCAACACCGCCGAGACGAGCGTGTTCCATAAAAAGCGAAACCTCTATGGCTTTAACTGGGCCAAGGAGTTTATCGTCGCGCAGGACACCGCTATCGTGGTGGAGGGTTATACCGACTGTATCGCCTGCTGGAAGGCGGGGATCAAAAACGTCGTCGCCACGCTGGGCACGGCGCTGACGGAACATCATGTAAAGACGCTCGCCCGTTTTGCCAAGCGCATTGTATATATGTTCGATGGCGACGCCGCCGGTCAAAAGGCCGCGCGCCGCGCGATTCAGTTTATCGAGCAGGATTCGATGGACCTGCGCTGCGTGGTACTTCCCGACGGCAACGACCCCATGGAGTTCATCACCGCGCATGGTGGCGAGGCGCTGCAGGCGCGCATCGATGCCGCCGAGCCCCTCATGGACTTTGTGTACCGCTCACTGCAGGAGTCGAGCGACATTACCACGCCGGGCGGTCGTGCCAAAGCGCTCGAGGATGCGCTGACGCTTATCTATCCGCTGCGCGATAGCTACATGATCGATACGTACTTTATCCAGATTGCGGACCTTTTGGGTTTGGATCTGGAGACGGTGCGCTCGAGCTCGGGCCGTGTGTTTCGCGATGTTGCCAAACGCGAGGACGCCGAGCGTCGTCGCGAGCAGAACTACGAGCGCCAGCGGGCGCAGGCCGAGCGTGCAGGCAGCGCGGGCGGTCGGGCGTCTGGTTCGCAGGGGGCGTCTCGCGGTGCTTGGGCGTCGGGGGCGACGCCGCCGGTGTCCACGCCGGTCGAGGAAGAACCGTACGACTATGTTCCGCTCGAGGCCTACGGGGCTGCGCCGGTCGAGGTCGTCGATGATATGCCGCCAATCGATGTGCCGGTTGGGTTGGATGGCGCGGCGCCGGTGGCCGATGCAACGGACGCGTCTGCTGCGCCGACGATGCCGATCGTGCTGACCGACCTGGAGCGAAAGTCTTTGGCGGGGGAGCGCGAGCTGCTGACGATGCTCACGAGCTACCCCGACCTCTTCCGCACGTATGCCGACCGCATCTGCTCGATCGAGTGGGTGGACCCGCGCCACGAGTCCATCGCGTGGGCCGTGCTCGCGACGCCGCCGGGCACCGATCCCACGGCGTGCATGGATGCGGCGCGCGCGGTGTGTCCCGAGGCGGCCTCCCTTGTCAGCGCCGGGCGCATTTCGTCGACGAGCAAGCACCCCACCGAGACGAACATCGTGTTTATGCTTGATACCCTCGAGCTCTACACCATCAAGCGCCGCATGCGCGCCGCACAGGCCAAGCTACGTCAGGACCGGTCGCTCGACGATGAAGCACGCCGTGTGCTGACGATGCAAGCGATGCAAGATTCTCAGCGCCAGCGCGAGCTCCAAAAGTCGATCGGTGGCGTGGCAGACCCGTTCCGTTTGATCGGTTTAGAGACGGCGGGCGCCGACCAGGCCTAGATGTTGTGGTCAACCAGCGTATTTGCGCCTATATCCAGTCTGAATTTTGGGTATAGACGTCAATGTGTGTGCTAAAGTAATGAATCCTGTGGACTATGAAGGGAGAATCTGTGCCAAAAAAGAGTGAGAGCACGGGTACTGGGCTGGAATCCTACGTTGCAAAGCTCATGGGCAACGGCTCAAACAGGACTTCGGTAACCGAGGACGAGATTCAGGTCGCCCTGAAGGATATCGATGTGTCTGACGAGCAGCTCAACGCGGTGTATTCCGCGCTGCGCAGCAGCGGCATCCAGATTATCTCCGCGAGCGGAAACGACGACGCCCCCATGGACGTCGACGATGACGATAACGATAGCAATACCGACGATTTCGATGACGACGAGCACGATTCTGGCTCGCTCGACGATCACGAGCTTAAGATGGCCCGTCAGGCCGACGCCGAGATGGGTTCTTCTAAGAACAAGAAGAAGCGCACCGTGCGCACGTCCCGTTCGCGCTCGCGCGTGCGCGGTATCGATGCCTCCACGGTAATGCTGACCGGCGACCCGGTTCGTATGTACCTTAAGGAGATCGGCAAGGTCGACCTGCTGACCGCTTCCGAAGAGGTCGATCTGGCTATGAAGATCGAGGCCGGTCTCGAGGCCACCGAGAAGCTCGAGGCCGCCGAGGCGGGCGAGATCGAGCTCACCCGCGCCGAGATGCGTCGCCTGACCCGTATCGAGAACGTTGGTCTCGAGGCCAAGCAGGCGCTCATCAGCGCCAACCTGCGCCTGGTCGTCTCCATCGCCAAGCGCTATGTCGGTCGCGGCATGCTGTTTCTGGACCTGATCCAGGAGGGCAACCTCGGTCTGATCCGCGCCGTCGAGAAGTTCGACTACCAGAAGGGCTTTAAGTTCTCCACGTACGCCACGTGGTGGATTCGCCAGGCCATCACTCGTGCTATCGCCGACCAGGCACGTACCATCCGTATTCCCGTGCACATGGTCGAGACCATCAACAAGCTGGTTCGCGTGCAGCGCCAGCTCCTCCAGGAGCTGGGTCGCGACCCGACTCCCGAGGAGATCGGTGCCGAGATGGACATGAGTGCCGACCGCGTCCGCGAGATTCAGAAGATCTCGCAGGAGCCCGTGTCGCTCGAGACCCCTATCGGCGAGGAAGAGGATTCCCAGCTGGGCGACTTCATCGAGGACTCCCAGGCTATCGTTCCGCCCGATGCCGCCAGCTTCTCCATGCTTCAGGAGCAGCTCACCCAGGTGCTCGACTCGCTTGCCGATCGTGAGCGCAAGGTTATCGAGCTGCGCTTTGGCCTTGTCGACGGACATCCCCGTACGCTCGAGGAAGTCGGTCGCGAGTTTGGCGTCACGCGTGAGCGCATTCGCCAGATCGAGTCCAAGACCTTGGCCAAGCTCCGTCATCCCAGCCGCTCTAGCAAGCTCAAAGACTATATTGAGTCTTAACCTCGCAAGCAAGAAGCGCCCTCAAGCACATCCGCTTGGGGGCGCTTTTATGTAGTCATTGGGTAGTCATTGGGGACGTCCCCTATGACTAGGTCGGAAAAATTCTCAAAAAAGTTCTTGCCCTGAGCTGATTCGTCCGTATAATAAACTTCGTTGCTTGAGAGCACGCACCTATTCCTCGGTAGCTCAATGGTAGAGCACGCGGCTGTTAACCGCGCTGTTGTAGGT
>CABSNM010000009.1 GCA_902479065.1 uncultured Collinsella sp. | reverse complement strand
CGGAATCGGCTAAAGTGCGATGGCGAAATTGGTTGTTTTTACAGTAGCGCTAACAGCGATCCGCGCCCGCTCCCCGCCAGGGCGCTCGACCGCGACGAAGCCCCAGTCCATCTGGTAGGCCTCTCCGGGCGCCGTCCTGAAGCGCTGGCCGCGGCAGCCCTGCGGGGCCGCCTGCCGCCTCTTCGCGGGCACGAGGTCCCGGTGCGCGGCGATATTAGGTCTTCACCGTGGTGAGGCCGCCGGCGTAGCCCTGGCCGAGCAGCCGCTCGAATATCACCTGCGAGTTGGTGACGCCCTTCCGCAGGAGGTCGTCCACCAGGCCGGTGTGGCCGGCGAGCACGCCCGGCGCGGCCCTCCTCCCGCTGTTCCCGTGGGGCAGGGCCCTGAACCCGTGTGCCCTGACCGTCCTCGCGCGGGAGCGGGTGAGCCCCGTCCTCCTGCAGAACTCCGCGAGGTTGCATGCCTGCGGGTCGAACCCGTCGCCCTCCTCCGCGGCCATCTCCCGGAGCGCCGCGTCTATAATCTCCTGTAGGTCATCGTGTCTCTCGTTCACCTCAATGGTCCTCCTAACGCCGGCGTGTTGGCACCACCAGCGTAGTGGCGGCGGGGAGGCACGGTGGCCATTATTCGGTGACCGGGATTGGTCAAAATAGTTTGACTATTAGCGGCTAAAATCGCCCGGCGCTAACAGCGCACCCTGGGCACGAAAAGATTTATTCTGTTGATGGCTATGCTACGCGTTCTAACAGTCTAAAAGATAACTACTTTGTACGCAATGGTAAGGCAGATGAATGGGCTGGCAAGTATGTCGACCTCATCCAGCAGCACTTGAACGCCAAGGAGACTGGCTTCTCGATAGACGCTGACAACCAAAGTTTTCCGCCCAGTATCAGCGGCATTCAAAACGGAATAATTGCGTATAAGATAAGCCTGTGGGAATGGAAGTCGAACGCCATCAAGGCTGAACTTTCAGCATCGTCTAAAGTAATAACATCATCAAGTAACAAATTGAACGTAAAGCTGAATTTCGAAGTGACGTATCAACCAAAGACTGGTTATGAGGTTTTCTACCACAGCGCCGCCGCCTCGGGCGCCTCGCCCCAGTCGACCCCGGTCGCCTACGGTCGCCCGATGCCGACGCTGACCGCCTCGGAGCTCGGGTTCTCTAACGGCTCCGCGAAGTTCCTGGGATGGCGCGCCTACAGGGACTGGGACAACACCTGGTGGGCGACCATGCCGGACGGCAGGGCCGGCTGGGTCGCCCTCGAGGACGGGAGGCTCCCCGGCGGCTGCTCCTACCGCCTGCTGCCGGACGGGTGGGAGACCGGCTGGAGCGCCTGGTCGGGAACCGTGCACCTCTACGCGTCCTGGGATGAGCATTGATGCCTATGGGCTATTCTCTCTAAAAGTTTCCGCAACGTATGTCTTCGCATTGAGAATTGAGTTTGAGTGAGCTTCGCTAGGATGCGTCGCGCGTATGTGCAGTGACGACCAAGAGACCCGGTCCGCAAGGGCAGATATGTTCCTGGCTTTTGCCATTCTCGCTAAAGATCGGTTAAATTTTAGTTTAGTCGCGATATAAATCGAGATAAATGGACCTCCAACGTCTGGACGGAGGATTGTCACAGCATTTACAGCGCCATACGACTACCTGGGGGTTTGGCATCCCTTTCTCGGTCTTCATAAAGAAAATATTAGATCGCCCCCCCCAGCAACGAATCACTCGAGTTTAGGAATTTCGTTGCTGGGGGGGCGATCTACATAGCGGCTTGCGCTTCGCTTGTATTAGCTTGATTGGGAAACGGAATTACACGAGCAGCTTTGTAGGTATCAGCCAAGTGAATTCATAAGAGATAAGTGCTCGCCTATTTCCTACGGGCGGAGGAAGCATGAGAGATACCCCTAATTAAATTCCAAAGGCCGCTTTAATTATCGGCATCCTCTTTGAAACGCCGATTACTAAGGTAGAAACTATAATTGAACCACTCAGAGTAAAAAGAAACAACAACGGGCGATTTACGTTACTCGCATACAGATCCGGATTTGATTGTCCGCAGATTCCGTAGACAAACACGACAACGAAATACATATGCACAAGGTAAATAATTGTGCTCATACGGCGCGCTAGCGCACAGGAATTCAAGTTCACGCCGTACCTGCGGACTGATAGTAAAAACAAACCAATGCTTGCAATTGCGCAGAATGGCAGATGCGCGTCGTTGCTCACCAAATATGTGCCAGCGAGCCCAAACGCAACAGCTGCAAATTCAAGTAACAATGGGACTCTGTTCAGTTGATCCCATTTCAAACCAAGTGCTGCACCCACAGCAATATAGAAAAACCCTTCAAACAGACCGTTGCGAGAACTGCCGAACACGCGACAATAAATCCTAATCGGAACCGCTAAATACACCGGAGCGCCATCCCAGCCCTGCACGTAAGTAATACCGAAGCCAAGGAGTAATAAGATTAGGGAAAATGGAATTATGTGCTTAAACCGCCACCCCCCCCTATGAAGGCAAATAAAGACAAGCGTGAAACCAACGATGCTCGCCAGCAAATACCATAAAGGCCACGAATAATAATTCTCCCCTACGAACAAAGTTCCCCGGATGAAGGATAAAGAACCATGAAGAAGGTTTTTACCGAGAAGCACATTGCCGAAGATGGTGAGGGGAAGATAGAGAAGAGTCCATATCAAATACAAGCGCAATAATTTAATAATGGTATTGCGGACGCGTTCAGTGCCAGCGGAAATAGCAACGCCAAAGGATGCATAGTTAAGATCTCGAAAACAAAGAAAGCCGGACGCGAGAAAAAAGAGGGGTACGGCCAGCACATCAATCCCTTCAATCAGGGTTTCTGCAAAATAAAAGCACTTCAATGGCCTTGTGTGAATCTCAACTACAAGCAAGGCCAGAAAGAACTTCATGAGATCCAAATTTGGATAGTTAACCTTAGCTGTTTTATGAGTCGAAGCCACAGTTATATCCATTCTTACTTAATTAAATTAATTATTCGGATATTTCTTGTACCTAAGACAAAGCAATTTTCGGGGCACGACTTAACGGGCTTGCTGTTGATTAAAAAAGAAACTCGCTTAAACTTCTTACTCAAACCAAATGAGTGCTTTCGAGAAATTGGCAGAACGCTTGATGTGAAGTTAGCCGTATTGCGTACCTATCATGAATCGCAAATCTTATTCTGTACAGTCGCAAACTTGACCCTAGTTTAAGGCTGGTTAATAAAGTTATTTGAATACCGGCTAATGCTTTGAGTTATGTACCTCAACGATAGGCAAATCACAACGAGGCGAGATGCGGCTACCGTCTGTTCCGCGTGAGCTTTCCCTTCCAGTTGCGAATGCCTTCAACAACGATACCACGGTAAGTCATATTCAATTTATTGCAAAGATACATAGGCCACTTCCAATTGTTGTAAACAATTTGGGAGAAGGCCTGACCCAGAACAATTCCCCAAGCGCCCATATCGAAGACACCGCACATAAGGCAAACAAGCACTGTGCCGAGTGCCGCCGCAGCGATGTAACCACACATATACGGTATTTCATTCATGCTTATTATGTAATTGCAGAAGATTGAATGCTGCTGAAGCAGCGCGAGGTAGAGACACATGCCCAGAAATAGACCGTAATCAACGGAAACGTTGGGCTTAAAGAGGGGTAGCAGGGGAAGAACGAAAATGTAAACACCAGCAGTCCCGATAGCGAACAGACCCCAGTAACCTACGATGCCTGTGGAGACATATTCTCTTTGCCTCTCCATGTCTCCCCCTGCGAAAGCAGATTGCATCGCCGGAAAGAAAGACTTTGGATACGTTGATGCAAAATTATAAATGGCGTTTGCAAACTGAAGAAGGATTGAATATGTACCCGTCTCGGCTAGCCCAAGAAAAATCGAACTTAGAATGCTCATGGCTTGGGTCGAGGCGTATACCGCAAGTTGCACGAGGCCGTCTCGCCATGCTACATGGAAAATAGTAAGGAAAATTTCTCGGATCGACGATGCCTCTACCGGCATCGTGTCTGAATGTCTCCCCTTCTCGATCTCCTTATGCTTCCTGAGCATGACTACAGCAGAAAGCCTAAGCAGTATAGCGTTAGCAAGATATCCGATTGCTGCGCCAACAAGACCGTAACCCAATAGCAGCAGTATGGCGCTAACTGATAGCTGAGCCGCTCTTCCGATAACGACTGCCTTATTCTCGCCAGCTATATCGCCGTATCCGCGAAGAACAGTAATCGACCATAGAAAATAAAGGTTAAGAAACACTGATGCGCAAAATAGACCCCAGGAGACCCAAATATCGAATGAACCCATTCCAGAAGCCACAAACGATATGTACAGAGAGCCTATCGTCGAGAGCAGAGCTAAAACTACAACAGCGAGGATTGCATATATAACTTTTGAAGCCTTTATTACAGTGTTCAGGAGATGCCAATCGATACCCTCTTGAACTGATTTTATGTCGCAGCCTTCAATGGATAGATGTTGTGCTCCGCTAATCACATAGACTATGTTTCGAGCAAAAGTTGGGTTGAAGCCAAACTCAAATAGCATGGCAAAGTTGGATAATGCTACATATACATACCAAAGGCCAAGTTCAGAGCTAGAAAGGAAATGCATGAGCAGCGGGAGAAGTACGAAGCCGCTCGCCATCGAAACAATCGTTCCAATATAATTCCAAACAATGTCCGACTTGCGGGTATTGATGCTAGACACAATCGTTACCAATCTCGAAATATGAATACGAACGGCCCGTCGCTGATGACTTTTCGCTCATAAAAACGTTTGTATAGAGTAGTTCAGCTCCAACAGCGAATAAGAAATAATTGCATTCGAAATGGATACCAAGCGTTTCACACAGTCCATAAATGCTCATCAGGACAAGCCCGAAGAAGATTGAATTCCACCAACCTTGACGTACAGCCTTGATTAAGATAGCGATATAGCCGAACAAAAAACAGAATGCTGGTATCAAGCCAAACCTAAGCAATAGGTGGCACCAAGCGTTGTCCACAACAAATGCAGACGGAACACCATTCTCCCAATAGATTGGTGGTAAGCCGGAGAAATCTGATCCAAACAAAGTAATCGGCTGCATTTCGAAATAACCATTTGCAAGCCTCAGCCTACCAGAAAGCAGTTTATTAAGTTCAAATTGAATAGGATTGGAAGGATCATAGGCAATCATTAAGTATGCACTTACGATAATAACTATAAATACAGCCACAAGGAAATAGGTTAATACCTTTTTACGCAATCTGTCTGTTCTCACAAAGAAAAAAATGGTCAAGAATATTGCCAGTAAAACTAAGAGGAGTGCAGAAGTTCGTGAGTCGGCAAAAGTTAAATTGATTAAAATAGAAACAGCAATTAAACCGAAATCGGGTATAGGATTCTTGCCGAAGCGAAGCGCGGAAAAAGCAACGCACGCATTAAAGAGATATAGGCCTAATGCATTCGGATGGTTAAATCCCAGGGCATATCGAGTGATTCCACCGCGAACAAATACTTTATTCTCGATAACTCCGAAACCGGCAGATAATATTGTGATAATAAGAGTAGCAAAGGATACGGTTAATGCAATTTTTGCAAGGGGTCGAATCCTTACGTTGTTTGCACAGACTATAAATATAGAAGCCCAAAATAACGAGCTTTCACCCGATTGACGCCAGGAAATGAAGCTTATAAGAACAATTGCTAACGAGAATGCCCAGCATTTAAATGATGCTCTCTGCATGATGTATTTCGAGATGAGAGAGAATACTATGAGAGCCTGAGTAAGTGAAGTAAATTCATCTATTGGGATGAAAAGAATCTCAGTAAATGTCGTACGTTCGATTGCGCATTGAATAGAGAAGATGGCAAATGCAAAGTAATATAGAGCTTCATCGACCTTTAACCTTGACAATCTAAATCACCTGTTTCAAAAAGAACTGCTCAAATTACAGTCCGGCATAATATGCAATGCAAAATTATTTAATTTGCCGCTTAGTTCTAATGCAAGAAGGTCTAAGGATGATGATGTATCCTAGTCACCGAATCCGGGCTTGGAGCCTTTGAAATATTCCGCAAGTTTTAATGACTCTTTATTGATATCGAATCTATTTATTAAATTTGGTTTGAGGCAAAAGGAAGAACGATCAAAGGCACAGAGCGTGTCAGCCCACAAAGAGGGGTTTTCTGGAGGTAGAAAACAAACTGAGTCTGAGACGGCAACAGCTCGAGGCACCTGATCAGAAATCACACAGGGCAATCCATTTGCTTGCGCCTCGACCGCAGCCATGCCGAGCCCTTCGAATACCGAGGGAAAAGCAAACACGTCAAATGCGGACAGAAGAGAGGCTACATCCATGCGAGGCCCCGTAAGAACCAAATGGTTTTCGACACCAAGAGATCGCGCCTCTTCCATGATCAATTCTTTTGAGGGGCCCTCACCCACTAGCACCAGCATTGCATTAGCTCTAAATTTAATAATTTCGGGTAAAGAACGAACTAACAATATCTGATTCTTCACTGATGAAAGCCGCCCAACATGGCCGATGACGAAACTATCCCTTAAACCAAGTTCAGCTCGAACTGAAAGACGGTTTGTTTCCTGATATGAAAATAAGGAAACATCAAAAGCATTATTTAAAATGTCAAAAGTATGACCAGGGAACGCGTATTCCCCAGCCTCCTGGGAACAGGCGAGTAAAACATTGCTTAAATTCGCAACATGTTTTCTAAGTGCCCAGGTGGAAAACCTTTTCGCTGGCCCGCCCAGTGCTTGTGAACAATGATAATGACAAATCCTAACAGGAATATTCGCCTTAGCCGCAAGCTCAATTGTTTCAATATTCCAATAAGAGTTTGCATTATGCCAAAAAGCACAGTATTCAGTTCCATGCCCGTAAAATAAGCGGCGAAGTCGGGTTATATGTTCAATGGGATTTTCTTTCCACCCCGGTATATTGATGATTCTATTGTCTCCCATTGAGTACTCGACTTGTTGATATGGTCTTGAGCTAATAGTGTCGAAAGCATATTTTTCAGACAAAGCGCCAATATAGCGGCTCACTACGGTCTCAGTACCACCAAAACGTGTCCCAACTCCTGAAACTAAAACACGAGGTTTATTGGATTTCATAGTGCTTATCATTAAGATCCCAATTTTAAACAATACCGGGTTCCGGACACTAATGGCATCCGGAACCGAAAACACAGCTGGAACTGTTATAAATAGTTAAATTAGATTAGCTAACAATTGCTGTTACTATCAGCTAAAAAACCAATCAATCTGCGGTAAGATTCTTCTAAATTAACTTTCGGTTCCCAACCAAGCGCGCGAAGTTTGTTCGAGCGCAGCGTCATCTTCGTAGGTGCAGCGTATCCGAACTGTGAGGAGTCTTTTCCTTCGATTACAACGCTATAATGGTCACCTCCGAATCTTTCTGCCACCATCTCTGCCATGCCGCGGATCGTTGAGTGGCATGCCTCATTCGCAATGTTGTAGGTCTCCCCAGAGATGCCCTTGGATAAGAGCAAAAGAATAGCTGAGAGAGCGTCGGTCGAATACACGTAATTGCCTTCGCTCATCCCGTCCGTATGGAGCACGATTGGCTCACCAGCCATGGCACTCGAGGCAAACTGTTTGAAGACGCGACCTTCGGTCGGCAGAATCCCCGCTCCGAAGGTCTGGGCGAGTCGCCCAGCCACGGCGTTGATGCCAAATTGCTTTGCATAAGCAAGACACATCAGTTCTCCGAGCCGCTTGCCCTCGGGATAGCAAGATCGTACCGAGCCCATATCGATAGCACCCATCGTACCCTCGTATACGTCCACGGCATCGTCAAAGCTACCACAGGCCTCCATGGAGGATAAGAAGAGTACTTTCGACTTCGAATTCATGCATGCACTTTCGAGTGCCCATCTCGTGCCGTTGATCATAATGTTAATTACGTCTGCAGGACGCTCAACCATAACCTTCGAAGTGGTAATGGCGGCAGTGTGGACAAGACAGTCGAAGTCTATGCTGAGAGCCGCACAAGGCTCGGAGAAATCAACTACTGCGACAGTAACATCCTCCCTAGCGGCAATTCCGGGCATGATGACGTCGAGTTTAGCGGCGTTACGAACACACAAGATTAGTCTCGTGCCCAATCCTAGCTTGTCGTTGGCCCAAATAACGAGACGAGCGAGCAGGGACCCCAAGAACCCTGTGGCGCCGGAGACGGCAAGGACTTTACCCGATAAGGTGGCGATCAGCTCACGATCTATTCCTGCGAAGTCTGCCTCAAGGGTGTTGTTTATCCCGTATGCACCCATTATTCATCTTCCCCCTCTGCATATAGCTGGTTGTTCTCGCGTGAATCAAGGATGGAGCGCATCGAATAGTAGTCGTCTTGAGTGGTTATCTTTATGTTCTCATCGGGCCCAACGATTAGGTGTAAGTCATTTCCCTGCGCTTTCATCATTGTTGCAGAGTCGATGCAGCCAGTTTCGCCCGCGTCAAGTGCCATTTTATGTGCGGCCAGGATGTCGCTCAACCAGAATCCCTGCGGGGCACGAGCCAGCAACACGTTCTCACGTGGGACGATCTCTACTCCGTCGTGGCTTTTAACCAAGATAGTCTCCTTCGCCTTAACGCATGTGATGGAGGAGCCAAACTCCTCCACCGAGGCCACGTTGCGCTCGATGGTGCCTGCATCGATGAGAGGACGAACGCCATCGTGAATGAGTACTACCGTCTTCTTCGGGTCGGATAGTTTCGCTGCGGCCAAAAGGCCGTTGTGGATGGAGAGCTGACCCGTCTCGCCACCAGCGACAACGGCTCTTACCTTGTTCAGACTGAACTCGCTAATAATGCTTTGGCAGTAGTCGAGCCAGTTGGCATTGCACACAACAACGACATTGTCGATGCGAGGTGTCTTCTCGAAGACGCCTATAGTCCACGCAATTATCGGCTTGCCATGTATGCGAAGGAACTGCTTCGGAAGGTCCTTCGAATGCATTCTCGTCCCGACACCGCCGGCGAATATTACGGCGGTCACTGAGGTATCTTTATTTTTCAGTATCATTGGTTCTCCATGCCTTAATCTCATGCGTTATGCGCTTGTCCTCGGGTGGCAGCTGCATATAGTCGCCGTAGAGACCCGAAAGATAAGCATCCCAGCAGGAAATCGCGTTAAGCTTCTGTCCCTCAAATTCGAGTTGAACAGTTTCTTCCCAGCCCGAGTAGGAGTATCGCTCGCCCGTTCCGTATAGACCCCATACTGTGCAGCCAACCCAAGGGGTGCTCCCGAAAACGCATCCCCTTCCCAGATCGTCCAGCTTGGAGATCGAGCGATCGAAAGCCCCTACAGCATTTACAACAGGCACAAATAGTCGCTTAAAAGCGCGTTTCAGCCGTGTCTTTCCTTCCTTAGAGTCTGCTTTGCAGAACATGAGAATCCGTTGGAGCCTACCAGCTCGCTTGTATATGCGAGCAAGCTCTTTCTCGTCGGCGGGAAGCCCCTCGACGGGAGTAACGTCCATCCAGAGAAAGCCTTCCCCGTTCTCGTAATGGGCATCCACAGCGATATTGCGATTAATGTATTTCAGAAAAACCGGATGTCCCCAGTTGCCCGAATAAGGTTCAAGTGAACGGTTTATCGGCAAAGCCCCTGAGCGCGCAAGTGCGACCAGACTATCAAAATCGGGACGTGGCATGGACACATCGATATCATCGTCCCAAGGGATGAATCCTTTATGACGCACCGCACCCAGCAGCGTGCCGCCAGCGAGCGAGTATTTAAGCCCCTCCCTCTTGCAAAGGTCCCCGAACTCGACAAGCATTGCGAGCTCCTCTGCCTTAACTTCGTTTGGGGTCAAATAATTAGGCATTTTTACCTCCTATTAGAACTCCAGCAACTATTCGGGCAGTGTCATCGGCATCGAAGCCTGCCTCACGCACCGACGCAGCGTACGCAGGCCTGTCAACATCCATGTACGACATCTCGACTGCCTTCTCAGCCCATGCTCGCTCACCGGCGGAAAGCGGCAGCAAGGCCTCGGCATCAGATACATGGGCCTCAGGAGGGAGAGCCTCGGAGCACACAATGCGGCATCCCGCGCATTGTGCCTCAATGCACACAATGGCAAGACCTTCGAATAAGGAGGGCATAAGGAAGCAATCGAGGGCTGAGTAAACGGGGGCGGGATCGGGAAGGTAGCCAGGCATGATCACTCTGTCATTGATACCGAGTTCCCGAATCAACGCTTTAACCTGGCCCTTCATATCGCCGTCACCCACCATCAGGTAGTAAGCACCGGGCACGGCGCGTAAGACCTCGGCGAAAGTCCTTATCTGGAAAAGCGGATTTTTCGCCTCTGCGATGCGACCCACGCTGCCGAACAACACCGTGTCTTGTGGAATGCCGAAACGCGAGCGAATCTCGGTGCGAGCAGCAGGGTCGAAGGCAAAGCGCGAAGTGTCGATGCCGTTGTTCACGACCTCGAAGGGGCGGGCACCGAAGAGGTAATGCCCTGCGTCGGCGGAGCAGGCGAGGCGAACAGTGGCGCTACCGCCGAACGCGGCCCTGCCGAAGCTGTGCATGACGGCCTTGACGACAGCCTGCCCTGACCCGAAGGCCGAGTTGTGCGAGTGCACCACTCGCACAGGAACGCCGTGTTTCTGTGCGACCTCGGAATAAAGGAAGCCCATCCCGTTCATGGTGTTAACGTAGACGGCGTCGGGACGAATCTCGTTGATTAACGCACCGAAAGCAGCAGAGCCCTCGCAAAGGCGCTTCACCTGCCCGGGCTTGCTGTCGGGGAAAACTGTGAAACGATCAATCCCCAATGCCTCGAGTTCAGCATCTAGCGCAAGGTTCCAGTCCCAGCAGGAGAAAAGCGTAAAATAGAACCCCTTACCCTGCCAACGTCGAAATATCGACATTAGGAACGTCTCAACACCGCCCTGTCCCCAAGCTTCAGAATAACAAAGGACATGAATTCCATCAGAACGATGGTTTGACGCGAGAATCCGTGAAAGATATTTCATAAATTGCCCCCAAGGCAAGAACGGCCCAAGGCATCTATGTAAAAGAAAATAAGATCCCTACTAAGCATTAAATGGGCCTTTCTGCAGCTCCGGGGCCTTAATCAGATAACGATGTTTTGCAAAGTAATATAAAAGCCCTTTAATATGCTCAAAATTAGTTTTACTAAAAAGCTTTTTGTGCGAAAGGCGTTGATATTCATGCACGATGTAAGCCTCATAGCAACGAACGACCCGAAGCCCTGACTCATGACATCTCAAGCACCAATCGACATCCTCGGGCGCATAGAATATCTTTTCATCAAGAAAGCCTACGACTTCGAGAGTCTCGCGCGGTATAAACCAACAAGCCGAAAGTAAATAGCCAACGTCTTGCAGACCTCGTACAACTGAAGTACTTGGAATCTCTAAATCAGCGGCCTTTTGTGCAAATTCACCGAAGGGAAATGCTTTCGCTAGCTTAATAGGCAAAGTGGGCAAGGCCCTACCGGAGAGCTGTGTCTCGCCGGAGGAGTTAATCATCGTGGGCCCGACAACCCCGACAGAGCTATCAGAAAGCACTGCCGCCAAACACTCAAAGGCCGACTGGTTCACGACGGTATCAGAATCGAGAATGCAAATATAATCGGTATCAACGCTCAACTGCTTCAAAACTAAGTTACGAGACACCGTTGTACCGAGATTTCTACCAGCAGAGATAACGTGTAGCCTTTTATCGTCCTTAGCAAGAGCTGAAAGAATATCGGGCGTGGAGTCACTCGAGCCGTTGTCCACAACCCAGACATCAAGGGTTCGACATCTTAGAGAAAGCGCCGATTCAACGCATGCACCGATGAAATGATCCGAGTTCCAGGCAATAATCACGATGGCTGTTTTTGATTCCTTGAATGAGGGGCGACCCATCTACTTACCCTTCCTCATCGCCTTGAAGGTCTTTACAAACACGCGAGCGTCAAGACCGAACGACTGGTGTCGTACATAGAAGAGCTCGCGTGCCTGACGCTGACCGCTCCCCCACGTTGAGTCGTTGCGATCTGTCGCTGCCCACCAGCCAGTAATGCCAGGCTTACATGCAAGCACTTCGTCGCGGGCGTCACCGTACTCGAAGGTCTCCTCGAGTGTCACAGGCCTTGGTCCAATGACGGATAGATCGCCCGTAAGTACGTTGATGAACTGCGGCAGCTCATCGAGCGAAGTGTGCCGAAGAAAGCGGCCCACGTGCGTAATGCGCGGGTCATTGTCGACCTTCTGTTCACGCCGCCATTGTGCCAGCTGCTCAGGGGTCATGTACTTCTCTGGGTGCTCGTGAGCATCAGAAACCATGGTGCGGAGTTTGAAAATATAGATAGGCTTACCGCCTTTACCGACTCTCTTTTGACGGAAAAACGGTTTGCCGGGAGAGTCAATCTCAATGGCAACGCATGCAGCTACAACGGGGACGGCCAACACCGCGCAGACCACAGCAGAAAATACAATGTCGAAGGCTCGCTTGAAGGCAAAGTAGCCTGGCCCACCTTTCCTGGGGGCAGCAGCGTTGGGATCGGCAGCAGGCGCCCTATAGCTTCCTGTCGCAACGAAGCCTTGCGCCGGAGCAGGGTTCTCAACGGGGAGAGGAAACTCCGTAGCAACAGGAGTCTGAGAGTCTGCCCGCCAATCCCTAACTTGATCAATCGGTGCCGCATCCACGGGCGCATCCTTTACATATTCTGTTTTATCCGACACGTTCTCTTCCAACACTTCGTCCCCGGGCCGGGGATTCTCCCTATTCTGTTTAGCGACCGCCCACGGCTAGGCGATCGCCTTTTTAAGGTTTCGCAATACACGCTATTCCGCCGAAAGCACAGCGAGGCCAACGCGCGTAGTTACGCGTCGGCCGCACAAGTCGAGCTCCAAATAAGCAGTGCTCTTGCGTCTGTTAATGGTTTTGATAAGGCCTTCGTGGCCCAGCAGCGGACCTGCCGTAACTACGACTTGGTCGCCGTCTTTTAGGGCCTCGCTTATGGGCACCACGCGGTCTCCCCTATGCGTAAAGCCGCCAATAAGCTGGGTCTCTTCTTTTGCCAGCGGCACAAACTGACCGTCCTGGGATAGCACCCGGGCAAAATCGTCCATGCGCAACAAAGACTGTTGCACGGTGCGGGGATCTGCAGTATCGCAGATAAGATAACCGGGAAAGAGCGGCTTAGTTGTGTTGACCCATTCGCCGTGTACCTTGATTTCGGTTTGAAATTGGGGATAAAAGAGCTCCTGCATGGCGCCAGCCGGCACCACATGCTCGATGCGCTCGCGCATTACGTCTTCGCGACCGTTAATGACCTGGATCACATACCACACGAGCACCACCCCCTTTCTGTCTTACGTGTGGCTCACGGGGTTTGGGTATGGCTTCGCCAGGGCGCTTGTGCGCGAAGGCGCTCCATATTCAAACCCTGAGCCCAGTTAGACAAGCACGTGGCTCTGCCCCACCGTGAACGGTATGTATGAGTGCAGTTGCTAGAGACGCGGACGTGTATCGCAAAATGACCGCGACCCCAGCTGGCTGCGTGCGAACCAGTCAAGCGGGAACAAAACTGGACCGCACGCAAACAGCTGTAGGACTGCTACGATTTGTCATACGAACTTCTAGAATTTGCATCTCATAAATAAATCAAAGCAAATTAAAAGAGCCGCATGACCTTCTTATTGGAGCTCGTGGTGTTTCTAGCACCGCCGTTACGGCCGGATGCTGATCGACCCTGCGCTTTGTGGCTTGCTAAAGCCGTGAGCGCAGTTGAACTCATGTAACGTTAGGTATCTTAGCACAAGCTGGTCGCAAAACTGATTTGGCTAATGACGGACAACATATCGTTCATTTAGCGTGTTCAACGGTGTTGTTTTGGGATGTTGTTCACATTGATGCAGCTTATTGAGGTAATGGCGGTGATTAGGGGCGTTCCTGAAGCCCAGACGGAGCAGAGAGATGCACTGTTAATCGCGTTTGTCTAACAAACTATGTACAGACATGTGAAATAAATTGTGCAACTTCTTGTTGGCATAGGAAGGGATTGCGGCGCAAGGTATTTTGGCATGAAAAAAGGCCTTCGGAATACCGAAGGCCTTTGCATTCACGATGGTGGAGACGAGGGGGATCGAACCCCTGACCTCTTGACTGCCAGTCAAGCGCTCTCCCAGCTGAGCTACGCCCCCGTGACGAAGTAGTACTATAAGGGAAGACTTTCTTTGATGCAAGGACTTTTTTGGGTTGAATCTCTTACTTACGGGTTTTCCTGGGACGGGGCAGAAATAATCACTCTTCGAGCGCTTATTTCTATCCACCGTCTCGATAAAACCCTGATGCGATAGACCTTACATGTAGAGGTAAGCTATGGCGGAGCCGGTGCGGACTTTGATCGTGGCTGTTGACCTGACGACGTTGCTGATGCCCGTGTCGGCTAGCAGGCCCAGCGGGGCGTGATCTAGTTCCCACTCTAGGCCGTGTTCGCTTACCGCCGTCCCAGGGGCTATGGCGATGATGGAGAAGGTGCTGCCCTCGTGGCCTTCGATGGTCCACGACTCGCCTGCGCGAAGGATGCGGGCGACCACCTTGTCTTCGGCAATCCAGACAGGGGCATCCTCGTAGCCTGTGAGCAGCCCCAGTACGGATAGCGCCATATCAGGACGGCCGCCGGTGGCGCAGGTCGCAACCACTTCGGCACCCGGCCAGCGACGGCGGACGGAATCGAGCGCCAGCGCCAGATCGGTATAGTCCTTGTACGGGTCGTGGCGCTCAACTTCAAAGTCGGTGGCGGCATCGACCAACTCTCGGCCCGCATCGCTTACCGTGTCGGCATCCCCCACATATACGTCGCAGCCCAGGCCAGCGCCCAGCAGTGCGTCGAGCCCGCGGTCCACGGCGACAACGTGGTCGCACTCCCCTGCTAGCCTTCGCAACAGATCTGTGCTCGCCACCACGGGCGAGCCGCAGACAACTAATACCTTGCAAGCCACAGCCATCGCCTATCCCTCAAACGAAAGCACGCGGGCCAGATCCAGCTCCTCATAGCTGTCGATAAAGATATCGCAGTTGTCGCGAACCTCGTCGCGCTTCATGCGGCCGTGCGGGTCATAGATGCCCACGCGCTTAAAGCCAGCGGTGCCAGAGCTCTTAAGGCCAAAGACAGCGTCCTCAAACACCCATGCGCGCTCAAACTTGCACCCGTGGCGCTCTTCCAGGCGACGCAGCGCCAGCTCGTACACATCGGGGAACTGTTTGGAGCGTCCTGCCTCGCCCGTCGTGGTAACAAACTCCATGTAAGCGTCAAGCCCGGCACCAGCGAGCGCGGACTGTACCAGCTCGGCCAGCGTGGACGTGGCAACGCACATGGCAATGCCCGCCGCCTTTGCCTGCTCCAAAAATGCCAGGAGCCCCTCACGCGGCGGCACCTTGGAGTACCCATCAATCAAAATCTCGCGCAGCTCGCGATACAGCTCTTCGCCATTCGCGCCAATGCCCCACGTGTCGTGGTAGGCCTGGCACTCGTCCTCCAGCGACAGGTGCTCAAATTGGGCAAAGTCATCCACGGTCACGTCAACTCCGTGGCGGTGCAATAACTCGGGCTGGGCATAGGCCCAAACGGGGGTGCTATTAACCAGTGTGCCGTCGCAATCGAAAATAAAAGCAACGCTCGGGGCAGCGATGTGATCCATAAACGAGCCTTTCGATGTCAAATGGTAAACAACCTGCTAAAAACGTTTTACCAAACGTAAGCCTATCAGTTTTGAAACCCTAATTGGTAAAACTGTCAAGAGTTTTACCACGGCAATTCTGCCAGTGGTATAAACATGGCGCTTACCGATTAAACGCCCTCGCAAATCCGCTTTCGTCCATAAAACTAACGTACAGGTGTTATCGTAGTTTCTGCCGAAAGTTCCACCGAGCACGCGAGGTGGAACGAATCATAGAACTATCGCCGTCCCTTCGATTCGTGCAGCCTTGGACCTTTCGCATCTAGTCACCAAGGCAACACGCTGCCGCGTCATGATGGGATCAAACGTGAGCGATACAAAGCTAAAGCCAGCAACCAAAAAGCCTGCTACCCGTAAAGCCGCCCCGCACGCGCCGGAGCTCACCAAAGACGATGTCTATCTGTTTGGCATTGGTACGTGGGAGCGCAGCTGGGAAAAGATGGGCGCGCACCCCGACACGCAGAACCGTACGCGCGGATGGCGTTTTTGCGTTTGGGCGCCCGATGTAAAGAGCGTCCATGTCATTGGCGAATTTAATGACTGGGATGAGCAAGCCAACCCGCTGGTGCCCGTGCATACGAGCGCTATTTGGGAAGGCTTTATCCCTGGCGCCGAGCAGGGCCAGCTCTATAAATACCTCATCGAGACCAACGAGGGCGAAAAGCTCTACAAGGCCGATCCATACGCCTTTAAGGCCGAGTGCCCTCCGGGTACCGCCAGCGTGCTGTGGACCCTCGATGGCTACCAGTGGAACGACGCCGCATGGCTCAAGCGCCGTGCCGACCATAACCACATGTCGCAGCCGCTCAACATCTACGAGGTACATATTGGCTCGTGGAAGCGCCACGGTGACGTGCCGCAAGGCGAGCCCGACGAGTACGGCAACTACCCCGGTCCCATGGATCCCTTCCCCGCGCAGCGCGGCGAGTTCTATACCTACGATGACCTGTCGGTGGAGCTCGTGGACTACGTCCGCGACATGGGCTATACGCATATCGAGGTCATGCCGCTCATGGAGCATCCCTTCGATGGCTCCTGGGGCTACCAGACGACCGGCTACTACGCCGCCACGTCGCGCTACGGCAACCCGCAGCAGCTCATGCACTTTATCGACGCTTGCCACGAGGCAGGCATCGGCGTGATCATGGACTGGGTGCCCGGCGGTTTTTGCGCCGACTCCCACGGCCTTGCCACCTTTAACGGCCACATGCTCTTTGAGCACGAGATACACCCCAACTGGGGCACGCACAAGTTTGACTTCGCCCGCGGCGAGGTCCGCTCCTTCCTGGTCTCCAACGTGCTGTACTGGCTTGAGAACTTCCACGTGGACGGCATTCGCATGGACGGCGTGTCCAGCATGCTGTACCTCAACTTTGGCATTGACGATCCCAGCCAAAAGAAGTTCAACAAGTACGGTACCGAGGAGGACCTGGACGCCAGCGCGTTTATCCGTCAGGTCAACTGTGCCGTAGAGGCGCACTACCCCGACGTGATGATGATGGCCGAGGAGTCCACCGCGTGGCCGCTCGTGACCTATCCGCCGCAGGACGGCGGCCTGGGCTTCCACTACAAGTGGGACATGGGCTGGATGAACGACACCCTGCACTACATGCAGACCGATTTTCCGTGGCGCCCCGGCAACCACGGCCTGCTCACGTTCTCCATCATGTACGCCTTTACCGAGAACTTCATTTGCCCGCTGAGCCACGACGAGGTCGTGCACGGCAAATGCTCGCTCATCGGCCGCATGCCGGGCGACTGGTGGCGCCAGTTTGCCGGCCTGCGCACGCTGGCCTTCTACCAGATGACGCACCCCGGCGCCAAGCTCAACTTTATGGGCAACGAGATCGGCCAGTTTATTGAGTGGCGCTACTACGAGTCCATCCAGTGGTTCCTGACCGAGGAGTACGAGACCCACCGTCATCATCAGGCGTTTATCAAGGCGCTCAACCACCTGTACACCGCCGAGCCCGCCCTGTATGAGCGCGGCTACACCGACGACGGCTTTACCTGGATTGACGCGGACAACTCCAAGCAGTCCATCGTGAGCTTTGTACGCCAGGGCGAGGACGTCGACGACGATCTGGTGATCCTCATCAACTTTGACCCGGCAAGCTACGAGAGCTTCCGCGTGGGCGTGCCGCGCGAGGGTGACTGGGAGGTCATCTTCGACTCCGACCGTCCCGAGTTTGGCGGCAGCGGATACGCCGGCGACGAGCCCTATACCTGCTCGAGCGAGCCCTATCCCTGGAACGGGCAGATGGACTCCATCGAGATTAAGGTGCCCGGCCTGGCAGGCGTGGTACTTAAGCGCCGCGGTCCCAGCAGCTATAAACCGCCCGTGGTTGAGGAGCCCAAGAAGGCGACGCGCAAGCGCACGTCCTCGGTAAAGCCCAAGGCCGCGGCCGCTAAAAAGGCGCCGGCTAAGGCAAAGGCTGCCAAGGCCGCTGCCAAGGCTTCGGCCAAGTCCACCACGGCCAAAAAGGCAGCCACCAAAAAGGCTGCTCCCAAGGCCAAGGCAGCCGCTGTTAAGGCTCCTGCCAAGAAAGCGTAACAAAGGCGTTACCACTGCACTTACCCGCCCCGGCGGGGCGTAGGATACATGTCATAACCGTTCCGGGAGAAACATCCCCGGGGGAAAGGAACGTATGAATAAGATCTTCGACAACAAGCAGGAGTTTACCGAGCTCTATCGCGATGCCGTCATGAGCATCAGCGGCAAGAGCGTCGAGGCCGCCAGCGACCTCGACCGTTTTAACGCCCTGGCCAAGCTCGTGGCCGAGAAGGCCCGGACCGTTGCCACCAAGAGTGATGCCCGCGCCACCGCCGAGGGCAAAAAGCGCGTGTACTACTTCTCGATCGAGTTTTTGATCGGCCGCCTGCTCGACAACTACCTGCTCAACTTTGGCGTGCGTGACATGGTCGCCGAGGCACTCGACGACATGGGCTTTGACCTGTCCGTCATCGAAAACCAGGAACCCGATCCGGCACTGGGCAACGGTGGCCTGGGCCGTCTGGCCGCGTGCTTCCTGGATTCCATGGCAGCCGAGGGCATTGCCGGCTACGGCAACGGCATGCGCTACCGTTACGGCCTGTTTAAGCAGGAGATCGTCAACGGCAGCCAGGTCGAGGCCACCGACGAGTGGCTCACCCACGGCTATCCCTGGGAGGTCCGTCGTCAGGACAAGGCCGTGACCATCAAGTTTGGTGGCCACGTTGAGGGCTTTGAGGAGAATGGCCGCACGTTCTACCGCACGGTGGACACGCAGGACATTCTGGCCGTCCCTTATGACATCCCCGTTGTGGGCTATGCCGGCGAGACCGTCAACAAGCTGCGCGTCTGGGCCGCTGAGCCGGTCGAGGAGCACTTCGATCTGGAGGCCTTCAACCGCGGCGACTACGCCCTGGCCGATGCCGAGCGCGCCGAGGCCGAGGCCATCAGCGCCATCCTCTACCCCAACGACGCCGGCGAGCACGGTCGTCTGCTGCGCCTGAAGCAGGAGTACCTGTTTGTTTCGGCCGGCATCTACAGCCTGCTCGACACCTTTGAGAAGGAGCACGGCGCGAACTGGGAGCTGCTGCCGCAGTTTGTGGCCATCCATACCAACGACACGCACCCCGCCATGTGCGGCCCCGAGCTCATGCGCATCCTCATCGACGAGAAGAAGCTCGAGTGGGACGACGCCTGGAACATCGTGACGCAGGTCGTAAGCTACACCAACCACACCATCCTGCCCGAGGCTCTGGAGAAGTGGCCCATCGGCACGTTCTCCAAGCTCCTCCCCCGCGTGTACCAGATCATCGACGAGATCAGCCGTCGTTGGCACGAGTCGTTCGACACCACGCAGGAGGGCTGGCAGGAGCGTCTGCGCCAGACCGCCATCCTGTGGGACGGCGAGATTCGCATGGCCAACCTGTCTGTGATTTGCAGCCATAGCGTCAACGGCGTAGCCAAGATCCACTCCGACATCATCAAGAACATCGTGCTCAAGGACTTCTATGCCCTGACGCCCGAGAAGTTCAACAACAAGACCAACGGCATCTCGCACCGTCGTTTCTTTGCCGAGGCCAACCCCACCTATGCCAAGCTCGTGACCGAGGCCATTGGCGATGGCTGGCTGAAGGACGCCTTTGAGCTGGAAAAGCTCAAAGAGTTCCAATACGACACTGAGTTCCTCAAGGCCGTGGGTGCCTCCAAGCGCGCCAACAAGGAGCGCCTGGCCGCCTACGTTAAGGCCGAGACCGGTCTGGTCATCGACCCCAACACCGTCTTCGATGTTCAGGTAAAGCGCTTCCACGCCTACAAGCGCCAGCTCATGAACATCATGAAGGTGATGGACATCTACAACCGTCGCATCGCCGATCCCAACTTCCACGTGACGCCGACGACCTTCATCTTTAGCGGCAAGGCTGCCTCGAGCTACACCTTCGCCAAGGAGACCATCCGCCTCATTAACTCGGTGGCCGAGGTCATCAACAACGACCCCCGCGTCAACGAGGTTATGAAGGTCTGTTTTATTCCCAACTTCCGTGTGAGCAACGCCCAGCTCATCTATCCCGCCGCCGAGATCTCGGAGCAGATTTCCACGGCCGGTAAGGAGGCCTCGGGCACGTCCAACATGAAGCTCATGATGAACGGCGCCATTACGCTGGGTACCCTCGACGGCGCCAACATCGAGATCGCCGACCTGGCCGGACGCGAGAACGAGGCCATCTTTGGCCTGACCGCTCCCGAGGTCGAGCAGCTCTGGGCATCCAACAGCTACTTTGCATGGGATACCCTCAACGGCG
The DNA here is from genome assembly GCA_902479065.1 of uncultured Collinsella sp. Lineage (GTDB taxonomy): Bacteria > Actinomycetota > Coriobacteriia > Coriobacteriales > Coriobacteriaceae > Collinsella. The sequence goes on along the minus strand of CABSNM010000009.1, from coordinate 49,518 downwards.
ACCGCGAGCGCCTGGGCCGCGTGATGGACGAGCTCAAGGACAACACCTTTGCGGGTCTTTCGGGCAACTTCGAGAGCATCTACAACGAGCTCATGAACAACAACGACCCCGACCTGGTCATGGCAGACTTCCGCAGCTACGTGGATGCGTGGGAGAAGCTCACCGGCAGCTACGGCGACCAGGAGACCTGGAACCGCAAAGCCCTGCTCAACACCGCCTCCTCGGGCTGGTTCTCGAGCGACCGCACCATTCGCGAGTACCGCGACGAGATCTGGCACGCGTAAAGGCCGCGAGCTCCCCTATGCCAGCACGGCATTACTCGGTGGGCGCGACCAGAGGCCGTGCCCACCGCTAATGGGTTTAAGAACATCGATGACAGAAGGAGAAATCGATGAGTAAGAAAGAATGCATCGCGATGCTCCTCGCAGGAGGACAGGGCAGCCGATTGGGGGCACTCACCCAAAAGATCGCTAAGCCGGCGGTTAGCTTTGGTGGCAAGTTCCGCATTATCGACTTCTCGCTCTCCAACTGCTCCAACTCGGGCATCGACACGGTGGGCGTTCTGACGCAGTATCGCCCCTATCTGCTGCATGCCTACGTGGGCTCCGGCGAGGCGTGGGATCTGGACAGCCGTGACGGCGGCGTGTCGATCCTGCCACCGTATGAGACGCAGACCGGCGGCGCCTGGTATGCGGGCACGGCAGACGCCATTACGCAGAACCTGGACTACATCAAGGCCAACGACCCCAAGTACGTCCTTATTCTTTCGGGCGATCACCTGTATCGCATGGACTACCGCAAGATGCTCAAGACGCACATTGAGAACAACGCCGACCTCACGGTGAGCGTTATGCCCGTGCCTTGGGAGGAGGCCAGCCGCTTTGGCATCCTGACCACCGACCCCGAGGACGGCCGTATCACCAAGTTCACCGAGAAGCCCGATAAGCCCGATTCGAACCTCGCGTCCATGGGCATCTACATCTTCTCGGCCGACGTGCTGATCGAGGCACTCGAGGAGGACGCTCTGGACCAGCGCTCGAGCCACGACTTTGGCAAGGACATCATCCCCAAGCTGCTCGACGAGGGCAAGCGCCTGTACAGCTACGAGTTCCACGGCTTTTGGAAGGACGTCGGCACCATCGCCAGCTTCCACGAGACCTCGATGGACCTGCTGGGCAACAACCCCGAGTTCGATCTGTTCGACAAGCACTTCCCTATCATGTCCAACATCACCACGCGACCGCCGCACTACATTGGCCCGGACGGCCGCCTGGACGACTGCCTGGTCTCCAACGGCTGCAAGATCTACGGCACCGCTCGCCACTCGATCCTTTCGACCGATGTCATCATCGAGGAGCGCGCCGTGGTCGAGGACTCCGTGCTGCTGCCGGGTGCGCACGTTAAGAGCGGCGCGCACATCTGCCGCGCTATTTTGGGCGAGAACTCCACGGTCGAAGAGGGCGTGAAGCTCGGCTCTGTCGATACCACCAAGGATACGGCCGTCGTTGGAAATGACGTCGTTATCGGGAAGGGGGAATGATCCGATGATCAATCGCAAGGCCATCGGTTATATCACCGCTAACTACTCTTCGACCTACGGCAGCGTGCTGCTCAAGGACCGCCCCATCGCGTCCGTTCCGTTTTTGGGCCGCTACCGCCTGATCGACTTCCCGCTGTCCAACATGATGAATGCCGGCATTAAGACCGTCGGCGTTGTCATGCCGGGCAACTACCGCTCGCTGATCGACCACGTGGGCTCGGGTAAAGACTGGGGCCTGGACCGCAAGAAGGGCGGCCTGTTCATGGTGCCCGGCAACGCGTATGGCACCACCAAGGGCGGCATGCGCTTCCTGCTGCGCGACATCATCTCTAACAAGACGCTGTTCCAGCGCTCGGACAAGCCCTATGTTGCGATGATGGGCACCAACATCATCTTTAACATGGACCTCAACACCATCATCGACGCGCACGAGAACTCCGGTGCCCAGATGACCGTGGTGTACTGCAAGGCCACGCGTAACGTTGATGACGAGACCAAGCTGCAGATCAACGAAAACGGACGCCTGACGGGCGTGAGCGCCGGCGTCGTGTACGGCGACAACGCCTCTATGGACTGCTGCATCGTTAACCGCGAGACGCTGCTCGAAATCATCGACCACTACCAGGCCGCCGACTATCTGGACCTGCTCGAGGCACTCCAGGGCGACTTTGGCAACATCGACGTGTGCAGCTACGAGTACAAGGGTGAGGTCGTGGGCGTGTTTAGCGAGAAGTCGCTGTATCGCCGCAGCATGGACCTGCTCGACCAGACCGTGGCCGACCAGCTCTTCGATCCCGAGCGCCCGATCTTGACCAAGGCTCACGACGTGCCGCCTTCGCGCTATGCGACCGGCAGCCACGCGTGCAACTCGATCATCTCGGCCGGCTGCATCATCAAGGGCACCGTGCGCAACTCGATCCTGTCGCGCGGCGTCGTGGTCGAGGAAGGCGCCTCGGTGACGAACTCGATCATCAACCAGAGCTGCGTCATCAAGAGCGGCGCCCGCGTTGAGAATGCCATCCTGGACAAGAACAACGTGGTTCCCACCAACACCGAGCTTCGCGGCACGCCCGAGAACATCCTGGTGCTGGGAAAGGCCCCGTTAACTTCTGATATCACCAACGCGAGCTAGCTTTGGCACCGCAACAACGCTCGTAACACGTAGAATAGCCGCCCGGTTTGCGCCAGGCGGCTATTCTCGAATTGCAACAGGGAGACAATATGGCTGATTCCAGCAAAAAGATGCAGATCGTGTTTGCCTCGGCCGAGTGCGCACCGTTTGTTAAGACCGGTGGCCTGGGTGACGTGGCGGGCTCGCTGCCTGCGGCGCTTGTACGCGCCGGCGCCGAAGTCATCGTGATGGTGCCCAAGTACGCCACCATCAAGGACGAGTACAAGGCGCAGATGGAGCACTTCTCCGACTTTTACGTTAGCCTGGGCTGGCGCAATGAGTACTGCGGACTCGAGAAGCTCGAGCACGACGGCGTCACCTATATGTTCATCGACAACGAGCGCTATTTTGCGCGCGACTATCCGTACGGCTTCTTTGACGACGGCGAGCGTTTTGCGTTCTTCTCTAAGGCCATCACCGAGAGCCTGCAGCACCTGCCGGCCGGCTTTGAGTGCGACATCCTGCACTGCAACGACTGGCAGACGGCGCTGGCGCCCGTGTTTTTGCGCGAGTTCTACCAGGGCCTGCCGCTGTACGACCGCGTCAAGACCGTGTTCTCGATCCACAACGTGGCATTCCAGGGCCAGTTTAGCGACACCGTGATGGAGGACATCCTGGGCGTGGCGCATATTCCGGCGGCCGCCTCGCAGCTGCGTTGCGACGCCTGCAGCATTAACTACATGCTGGGCGCGCTGCGCTATGCCGACGCCATCACTACGGTGAGCCCCACCTATGCCAACGAGATCCAGACGCCTGAATTTGGCGAGGGCCTGGACGGCGTGCTGCGCGAGCGTTCTTACGCGCTTCAGGGCATTTTGAATGGCATCGACGTCGCGGGCTTTGACCCGGCGACCGACAAGCGCATTGCCGCCAACTACACCGTCGAGGACCGTTCCGGCAAGGCCGTGTGCAAGGCCAAGCTGCAGGAAGAGCTGGGGCTCGAGGTTCGCGACGACCGTCCGCTCATGGTGATGGTCACGCGTCTGACGCGCCAGAAGGGCCTAGACCTGGTCATGTACGCGCTCGACCGCATCCTGGCCGGCGGCGTGCAGGTGGCGGTGCTGGGCACCGGCGACCGCGACTACGAGGACGGCCTGCGCTACTTCCAGGACAAGTACCCCGGCACCATGGCCGCACGCATCGAGTTCGATCCGGCGCTGTCACAGCGCATGTATGCTGCCGCCGACATGTTCCTGATGCCTTCGAAGTTTGAGCCCTGCGGCCTGTCGCAGATCATTGCCATGCGATACGGCACGCTGCCCATCGTGCGCGAAACCGGTGGCCTGAAGGACACCGTGCAGCCGTACAACGAGTTTACCGGCGAGGGCACAGGCTTCTCGTTTAGCAACTTTAACGGCGACGAGATGGGCGATGCGGTATTCCGCGCAGCGCGTCTGTTCTGGGATAACCGCGAGGCCTGGAACCAGCTGGTCACTCAGGCTATGAGCCAGGACTTTAGCTGGACGCGCTCGGCCGATAAGTATCTGGACCTGTACTTCTTTATGCATCCTGAGATTGAGAGGCCAGCGGCTGTTGTCGACGAGCCTGAGGCTGCGGCTGAGCCGGTGGCCGCAGAGGAGCCCAAGGCCGAGCCTGAAGTGAAGGCTGTGGTTGCTCCTGAGGCAGAGGCCGAGGTTAAGCCCGCTGCAAAGCCCGCAGCTAAGAAGACCACTACCCGCAAGACGACCGCTAAGAAGGTTACGACGACCAAGTCTGCCGCGACTAAAACAGCGACTGCCAAGGCAACGACCACGCGCAAGCGCACGACCGCCGCTGCCAAGAAGGCCGCCGAAGCCGAGGCTGCTTCCGAGGTAAAGGCCGAGGTTGCTGAGGCCAAGCCGGCCACCAAGGCTCCGGCAAAGACTGCTGCCAAGAAGACGACCACGACCGCCAAGAAGACAACGGCAGCCAAGAAGACCACGGCAACGAAGTCGACGACCACGAAGGCCGCCACGACCAAGTCAGCCGCAAAGCCGGCAGCCAAGGTCGAGGAGACGCCTGCAGAGTCCAAGGCGGAGGTAACCGTCGAGACCAAGCCCGCCGCCAAGACCACCACGCGAAAACGCACGACGACGGCCAAGAAGACCACGGCAAAGACCACGACTCCCAAGGCAGAGACTAAGCCCGCTGCTGCCAAAGAGGAGCCCAAGGCCGAGGTAAAGACCAAGCCGGCGCCGAAGGCCGCTGAGGTCAAGGCTGCCCCAAAGGCAGAGGCCAAGCCCGAGCCCGCCAAGGAGACTCCGGTCTCCCCCGCCGCTCCGGCAAAGGAAAAAGCCCCGTCCAAGAAGACGTCCGTCCGCAAGGCCACGGCCACCCGCAAGCGCCGCTAGCCCACAGACGATTTAAAACCTCATCAAACCCTAAGTAAGGGGCGCTCCAACCGGGCGCCCCTTCTCTGTAGGTAGTTGGTAAAACGATTTTCTAGGACAACCGTTCGCCGATGGTAAACGGATGTTGTTTATACAGCCTGTGTACAACAGATATACTTACATCCTGTGCGTAAAGCCCATGGCCAGCAGGCCATGATTCTATTGAACTGGACCGTACTATGAGATTGATACACAACAGCCGTCTGCCGCAGTTTCGTACTCCGTTTGGCGCTGTGACCACTGGAACTTCCGTTTCGCTATCGGTGATTTTGGAGGATGCCGACCCCAACCAGGCAACGCTTACGCTGCGCACCTGGGTCGATGAGATTGGTGAGTCTCGGTATCCCATGACGCACGAGGGCGACGGCATATTTACCGTAGAGCTTGAGTGCACCGAGCCCTGTCTTATCTGGTACAGCTTTATATGCAATATCGAGGGCCAGCCCGAGGTTCGCCTGGGCGCACCACAGGGCCGCACCGGCGGCGAAGGCGTAACCTACGATTACGCTGAGGTGCCGTCATTCCAGGTCACCGTCTACAAGCACCGCGAAGTTCGACCCGAGTGGTACGAGCGCGGTATGGTCTACCAGATCTTCCCCGATCGTTATGCCCGCGACGAGCACTGGCGCGAGCGCACGCTGGCCGAGGTCGAAAAACCGCGTAAGGGCATTCAGCGCCGCATGGTCGAGGACTGGAACGAGCCGCCTGTGTACGAGCGCGCCGAGGACGGCTCCATCAAGACTTGGGACTTCTACGGCGGCTCGCTCAAGGGCATCCAGGAAGACCTGCCTCGCATCGCCGAGCTGGGCTTTACAGCCATCTACCTCAACCCCATTTTTGAAGCCGCGAGCAACCACCGCTACGACACCGCCGATTACACCAAGATCGATCCGATTCTGGGCACCGAGCAGGACTTTACCGAGCTGTGCGAAGCGGCCGAGAAGCTCGGCATTTCCATCATCTTGGACGGTGTCTTCAACCATACGGGCGACGACTCGATCTACTTCAACCGCTACGGCAATTATCCCGGCGTCGGTGCTTGGCAGAGCGAGGACTCGCCGTGGCGAGATGCGTTTTATTTCCACGAGGACGGCTCGTACGACTGTTGGTGGGGCGTGGGCAATATGCCCGCCATCAATGAGAGCTCCGAACTGGTACGCGAGCGGCTCCTGGGCAAGGACGGCGTCATTCGTAAATGGCTACGCGCCGGCGCTCACGGCTGGCGCCTGGATGTGGCCGACGAGCTTTCCGATGACTTCCTGACCGAGATCAAAAAGGCCGTGCTCGCCGAGAAGCCCGACGCGCTGCTGCTCGGCGAGGTCTGGGAAGATGCCTCCAACAAGATCAGCTACGGCCATCTGCGTCGCTACCTGCAGGGCTCCGAGCTGGACTCTGCTATGGATTACCCCTTCCGCGACATGGTCATCGGCTTTTTGATGGGCTACAAAAACGCCTACCAAGCTGCCGAGGATATCGAGACCCTGCGCGAGAACTACGCGCGCGAGGCATTATCCTGCGCGCTCAATCTGCTGTCGAGCCACGACCGCCCGCGCATTATCTCGGTGCTCGGCGGTGGCCCCGACGAGTCGCAGCTGCCCGAGAGTGAGCGCAGCAAATGGCGCCTGGACGAGAACTCCATGGGCCTGGCCAAGAGCCGCTTTTGGCTGGCGACGCTCATGCAGATGACGTTCCCGGGCGTTCCCTCAATCTATTACGGTGACGAGTACGGCTTGGAGGGTCTCACCGATCCGGGCAATCGCCGCACCATGCCGACCAAGGAAAACCTGCACGACTTCGATACGTTCGCGATCGTCAAAAACGCATCTGCTGTGCGCCGCGCGCTGCCGTTTATGATTGACGGTGAGATCAAGGCCTTCGCGCTCAATGACGAGGTGCTGGCATACAACCGCACGGGCAAGGATGGCGAGTCCGCGACCGTCATCATCAACCGCAGCCTGCGCAATTCACACCGCGTGTCGATTCCGGCGCTCGGCGAATGCGCGAGCGATGTGATTAGCGGTCACGAGTGCGAGATCCACAACGGCACGGTCACGCTCGACCTGTACCCGCTGGGTTCGTCGATCATCTATCACCACGCCGAGCAGCGCCTGCAGGAGCCGCTCGATCACGGTGCGGGTGTTGTATGCCATATCACATCGGTGCCGACCGACGACGGCAAGCCCGGTACGATCGGCGCGCCCACGCGTCGTTTTATCGACCATCTGGCCGCCATGGGCATGCGCTACTGGCAGGTTCTCCCCGTCAACCCCACGGACTTCTTCCGCTCCCCTTACGCCGGTCCTTCGGCCTTTGCAGGCAATATCGACCTGCTGCCCGAAAGCCACGAGGAGCTGGCAGCCGACTTTGAGACCTGGAAGGCCCGCGGAGGCGAGGATGCCGATCCGCTGTACACCGCCTTTAAACATCGCAATGCCGATTGGCTCGAGAAATACTGCGTCTATATGGCCGTCAAAAAGAACTTTGAGGGCGAGTCGCGCCACGATTGGCCGGCAGATGTCGCGCGCTACAACGAGCATCTGATTGACGACAAGCGTTTCCACGACGAGGCAGAGCTGCAGGCTTACATGCAGTACCGCTTTGACCTGGCTTGGTGCGAGCTCATGAACTATGCGCACAAGAAAGGCATCGAGGTCATCGGCGATATCCCCATGTATGTCTCGGACGATTCGGCCGACGCGTGGAGCGAGCCCGAGAACTTCTGGCTGTCCGATACCGGCAAGGCGATTGAGATTTCCGGCGCGCCGCCCGACAACTTTGCGCCCGAGGGCCAGGTGTGGGGCAACCCGACGTTCCGCTGGGACCACATGAAGCAGAACGGCTATAGCTGGTGGATGGATCGCCTGCGCCGCGCGTTCTCGCTCTACGACCGCGTGCGTCTGGATCACTTCCTGGGATTCCACAGCTATTACAGCATTCCCGCGGGCAAGGCATGCGCCGACGGCCGCTGGCTGGCGGGCCCGGGCAAGGACCTGTTCCAGACCGCCTATGACGAACTGGGTCCGCTCAACTTTATCGCTGAGGACTTGGGCTATCTGACGCCCGGTGTTCGCGCCATGGCATCGACCTGCGGTTTCCCCGGCATGGACGTGCTGGAGTTTAGCGACTACGACGTTCGTTGCGGTGTGCATCCCACGCCCGGCAAGATTCTGTACACCTCGACGCACGATACGTCGACGCTGGCCGGTTGGTGCACCCGTACCTTTGCGGGCGGCGATGAACCGAGCGGTGTTGAGGTGGCGGCCAAGCTGATGAGCGACGCGCTGGCAAGCGACGCTCCCCTGGTGATGATGCCACTGCAGGATGTCCTGGGGCTTGGCGACGACGCGCGCATGAACGTTCCGGGCGTGGCCACGGGCAACTGGACATGGCAGGCAGACGAGGCGGACATTGCAGCCGCCGAGAACAAAACCGCACAGCTCCTGCGCAACAACCATAGATTCTGGGGCGAAGCGTGATAAAACCCCCGATATAGGGTACAGTTACAGACGTTTGAATTTATGCGGGCAGAGTAATCTGCCCGCTTTGTGCTGAAAAGGAAGTATTATGGCGCGCTACGATTACAAGTGCTCGAGCTGCGGCAACGTGTTTGAGGTTGAGCATCCCATGTCCGAGACTCCCGAGGTCGTGTGCCCCAGCTGCGGTGCCCCGGCGGCCAAGACGTTCTCGGCCAGCGGCATTAAATTTGAGGGCAGCGGTTTCTACAACACCGATCAACGAAGCGGTGGCGCCAGCACCAGCGCCACGAGCGGCTGCTGCGCCAACTGCCCGCATAACCACTAGAAACCAAGCGGCCCCGCGATCAAGCCCGATCGCGGGGCCGCTTCTTTAGCTGTCCAGGTTTCCTTATGAGTTGCGGTGAAATAAGGACTGTTTGGCGGGTAGAAGCCGCTATTCAATCCCTATTTCACCGCAACTTAGTAGTTACTTGTGGATCAGGCGGGCGCAGAAGTGGCCGTCGTAGGAATCAGCGTTTATGGGGACGCTCTGGAAAAGCCCACGGTCGTTTTGGCGCACGGAGACAAGCTTCTTGGCCTGGGCAAACTCGGGGAGCTGCAGAATCTGGGCTTCGGAGAGCGGTGCCACGGTAAAGCCGGCGCCCTCGGGAGAGGCCAGGAAAGCATCCACGACCTGCGTATTCTCTTCGTCAAAAACCGAGCAGGTGGCATAGATAAGCTCGCCGCCGGCAGCCACGCGCGCAGCTGCTTCCTTGAGCATCGTCAGCTGCAGCTTGGGCAGCTCAGTAGTAACGTCGTTCTCGGTCAGGCGCCACGGAATCTCGGGGTGACGGCGCATGGTGCCAGTGCCAGAGCACGGTGCATCGATAAACACTGTGTCGAACAGGGCGGGCTCGCCAAGCATCGCGTCAAAGGACGTAAGCACCTCATTGAGCTCGCAGGCATCGCCCGATACCGTACGAACACCTGAGATACCCGCCTTATGCAGACGCGCGAGATTCTGATCACATTTACGATCATGCAGGTCGAGCGCGGTATGCTGACGCTCGTACCCAGCGCGCTTGGCCTGGCACATCATCACATAGGTCTTGGTGCCGCGGCCGGCACCAATCTCCAAGCAACGCCCGGGACGTGTAGCGGCAGTAGCGATAAGCTGAGCGTTGAGGTCCGAGGCAACCGCGGCAGCACGCTCAAACACGCCCGATGCAACCGTGACCTGCGCATCAACCGGAGCATGGCAACCCGGGAACACAGGCGCAACAAGCTGCGAAATGTACGGGTCGGGTTTGGTCGCAAACGCATTCTCGTGCAGAGCAAGCGGCGCAGGAGCCAGATTGCCGGCAAAGTTGAGCGCGCCCTCGGGCGTATCGAACGAGGCCATAATACGAGCGCACAGCCAGCGAGGGAGACCCATCAAACGAGACAAGCGAACCAGGCGGCGCGCGGACTCATCCACGTCGGATGCCGTGGCAAAGTCCTCAACGTTATCCGCAACCTTGTGCAGCACCGCGTTAGCCAGGCCCGCGGCAGACTTCGCACCGCTGCGCACCAGCTCAACGCCCTGGCTCACGGCAACGCGGCCCGGCGTATGCAGGTAGAGCATCTCGAAGGCCGAGATGCGAAGCGCCATGCGAACGCGCGGCGCGACCTTTTTAGGCTTATCCAAAAACTGATCGAGCAACTCATCCAAAATGCCCTGAGTGGCGGCAACACCGAGCGCCAAACGAGCGGCAAAAGCGGAATCGCGCTGGTCAATGGCCTTGGCGGAAGCACGTGAAGACAACACGTCGCGTGCGTACATACCGCGGCGATCGGCCTCCATCAACACATCGAGCGCAAGCTTGCGCGCGGGAGATAACTTGCTCATGACAGTACACCCCACGTAAGGTCGGCACCCTGCAGGCCGGCAGCCCAGGCAGAAGCAGACATGGCACGCTTGCCATCGGGCTTAACCTCGAGCAGTTCAACCGCGCCATCGGAAAGTCCCAGGTAAACACGCTTGCTCTTGACGGCAACAGTGCCCTCGCCAAGCGACACGTCGGCAGGCGCGGCATCGAGCACACGCACGGTCTTGCCGGCAATCACGCAACGGGCGGGAGCGGTGTCGGACGAGGCAAGCACATGGCGCACGCAATCGAGCGCCGCCATCTGCGGATCCAGACGCATCTCCTGCTTGGAGATTTTGGCAGCATGAGTAACGAGCGACTCATCCTGCTCGGTCCAAACAGCCGAGCCATCGGCAAGCGAGGGAAGCGTATCGGCAAGCAACTTGCCACCAAGCTCACCAAGCTCCATCGTGAGCGCATCGGCATGCTTACCAGCAACCGAGGTCGAGGCCTGGGCGCAATATGCGCCCGTATCCACGCCATGCCCAATGCGCATAATGGAAACGCCAGCAACCTCATCACCAGCAAGAATGGCACGCTGAATGGGAGCAGCGCCACGCCAACGAGGCAGCAGCGAAGCATGAACATTCACAATACCAAGCGGCGCCATATGCAGCACCTCATCAGGCAAAATGCAGCCATAGGCAGCCACACAGAAAATATCAGCCCGCGCAGCCAGGAGCGCCTCAATAACCTCAGGCGTCATGCGATTTGCCTCAACAACCGGCAACCCCAGCTCAAGCGCCTTAGCCTTAACAGGAGACGGCTCAAGCTTCTTACCACGCCCACGAACAGCATCGGGACGAGTAATAACAAGCGCAATCTCATTGCCAGCCTCAACAAGCGAAGTCAGCGAAGGCACAGCAAAATCAGGCGTACCCATAAACACAATACGCATAAAGAACGTCTCCCCTCAACCAAAGCCGAGACGGCTACAAATAACAGCGGAAAGCCAAGTACCCAGCCCATCCGCAATAACAATTCAACAAGAACAAATATACCCAAAAACAAAGAAAGAGCCGCAATAAAAGCAGCTCTTCCAACAAAGCAATTATCAGCGAAGACGCCTTTCCCTGACCCGACGGCACCTGGGCGAGACAAGCAGCGTCAACGTAGTCCCCGGGGCGCCCGCCTATATCGTCCCGCGCGCAGTTTCGCAGCGCAGCGAGAATGTTTGAGCACGGGATGATATAGGCGGGCGCCCCGGGGACGGACGACCTACTCCGTCTCGCCCGGTCGAGCGCCGCGGGCCAAGGCGTCCTGGTACTCCTTGACTGCCTTGATCCTCTGCATCGGCTTAAGGCGCTCGAACATGGTGTTGCCGTGCAGGTGATCGATCTCGTGCTGCAGGCACACGCAGAACAGATCGCCCGTGGCCTCATAGCGGATCAGGTTGGCATCCAGGTCATACGCCTCGACGACAACATGATCGGGACGCTCGATCTCGCAGCTAATGCCGGGGATGGAAAGGCAGCCCTCGCTAAACGGCACCAGATGGTCGCTCTGCTCAACAATGACAGGGTTGATGAGCACGTACGGGTCATAGTCGTTCTTGTCGCTGTAATCACAGTCGATGGTGACGAGCTGAATGAGCTCACCGATCTGCGGGGCAGCAAGACCGCAACCGCCGTTGTCGAACATCATCTTCTTCATCTTCTCGGCAAGTGCCTCGATCGCCGGGGTGATCTCCTCGATGACGGCGCACTCCTGGCGCAGACGAGGGTCGGGCGACAGTACGATTCCGTTGGCTTCCATGGCCATCCTTTCGGGTTGTTACATCAAATCATAGGCGTCGACGTCAACGCTCACGCTCACGCCGCGCACGGAGCCCACCTCTTTGAGGCAGGCGTCGATATCATCAGAGACATGGTACCCTACCGGCGACTTTACAAGCAGATGGAAGCGGTAACGGTCCTTGGCTCTCTCGATTACACACGAAGCCGGACCAAGCACCTGGGGCACGGCGCTCCCCGCCCGCAAAAAGTCGGGAGCGGCGGCATGCCAGCGACGCTTGAGGAGCTTCGTGATGCGACCGATGTAGTCCCGTGCGTCATCAGCATTCGTCGACCATACCAAGATGTTGGCCAGGCGCACGAACGGCGGATACAGGGCATCGCGGCGCTGGTCCAGGTCGTAGTCGGTAAAGATCGAGCGATTGTGCTCGGCAACGGCGCGAATGACCGGGTCCTCGGGCAGGTAGGTCTGGATAATAACCTCGCCGGGGCGATCGCCGCGGCCGGCGCGGCCCGCAACCTGCTCCAGCAGATCGTAGGCGCGCTCCCCTGCGCGAAAGTCGGGCAGCTTGAGGGCGAAGTCGGCATTGACCACGCCCACCAGCGTGACCTCGGGAAAATCGAGACCCTTTGCGATCATTTGGGTGCCCAGCAACACGGCGCAATCCGCCGCATCGAACTGCTCGAGCAGCTTTTTGTGCGCATCCTTGCCGCGCGTGGAATCGGCATCCATGCGAATAATGGCGACATCCTCGGGAAGCATCTGATGCAGTGCGTCCTCGATCTGCTGCGTTCCCAGACCCATTTTTGCCAGGTAGCGACTGCCACATTTGGGGCATCGGCTCGTGGGCGCGGGATACGGCTGCACGCGCCAAGACGAACCGCAGGTGTGACATTGCAGCGTGTGCGTGCGCTCGTGATATGTAAGCGCGGTGGAGCAGTGATTGCAGGTGGGGACGCATCCGCACTCGCGGCACATCAAGAACGGCGCAAAGCCACGGCGGTTGTGCAACAGCACGGCCTTTTCGCGGCGCTCGACCACGCGTTCCAAGCCTTCCATCAGCGGTTTTGAGAACATGGAGCGGCTGCCGTGCGAGAACTCGCGGCGCAAATCGGCAATGCGGACAGTCGGCAGCACGGCGTGTCCCGGGCGCTCGGGCATCTCGACGCGCGTCCAGGTAGCACCGTTATACATGCCACGGCGGCAGCGGTCGAGAGCTTCGGCCGAGGGCGTGGCGGAGCCCAACACAAGCGGGCAGCGGTAACGCCGCGCCATCTCTGCCGCCACCTCGCGCGCGTGGTAGCGCGGACTGGAACCCTGCTTGTAACTGGTCTCATGCTCCTCGTCGATGATGATGAGGCCCAAGTCGCTGAGCGGGCAAAAGAGCGCCGAGCGGGCGCCCACGACCACGCGAGCGGCACCGCTGGCGACCATATCCCACTGGTCCAGGCGCTCGCCAGCCGAAAGGCGGGAATGGAACACGGCGACCGTCTCGCCAAAGCGCGAGCGGAAGCGGCCGACGGTCTGGGCCGTCAGCGAGATTTCGGGCACAAGCACGCACGCCGAGCGACCGGCCGCGAGCACGCGCTCGATGGCGGAGAGATAAACCTCGGTTTTGCCGGAGCCGGTGACGCCGTCGACCAGCACCACGTCGCCATGAGCGTCCAGACGGGCGCGCTCAATCTGCGCGAGCGCCTGCTGCTGACCGTTGGTGAGTGCGACCGGTGCCTTGCCGCTTGCCGAGGAGAGCGTGGTCTGTTCATTGCAGCCACGCCACGCACGGCGCTCCTCCACCACCACGACGCCGCGTTTTTCGAGCGCCTTGATGGTAGCCGACATGCTGTTATAGAGCAGGTTGAGGTCACGCGTCGTGACCGGGCCGCACCGCAGTGCCTCGATGAGCTGGCGCTGGCGGACCGCGGTCGTGGGCGGCGTATAGTCAAAGCCCTCGGGCGTGAGCATGACCCAGCGGTTTTGGATAGGCTTGACGGCGGGACGTTCAACCGTCCACACGCCGTCGTCGCCCTTGACCACGCGCGGGCTTCCACCCGGGGGCAAAAACAGGCGCAGGCACTCGGAAAGCGTCGCGACATACTCGCGGCTCATCCAGCGCGCGATACGGGCAGCCTCGGCGGTAAAGAGCGGCTTGCTGAGGATAGCCTCGATAGGCTTGATACGCGCGGGATCGAGAGCGCTGTTGCCCTGCAGGTCACCCAGCTCAGACGCAATGTCGACGATATAGCCCGCGGCCGCACGGTTACCAAAGTGGACCAGGACCGTGGATCCGATCTGCGCGTCGCTAGCAAGGGGTTGAGGAATGCCATAGGCAAACGGCTCGGACAGCGCACGCGTCGGGATGTCGAGAACCACGCTCGCATAGGCGGCGATGGGCTCAGGTGCAGGCTTAGGCTGAGCCGAGGCAGCGGCAGACACTAGCTTCACCGGAACCTCCTCCGGTTCCGGCGAACCAAACAGCGACAGTTGCTCGGCCACGGCTCCAGCACCTCCTATCCCATACGTCTACAGAAACAAGAGCCCCGCTCGGGTGAACGGGGCTCGGATACATGCGTTTACACGGCTGCTACAGCGCCATCGTGCGGGCGCGGTCGATGCGCGCCAGGCAGTCGTCGCGGCCGACGAGCGCCATGGTCTCGCCCAGTGGAGGGCTCACCATGTTGCCGCAGACGGCGACGCGCACGGCCTGGAACACCACGCGCTTCTTAAGGTCCATCTGCTCGGGCAGCGGCTCAAGCGCGGCGTCGATGTTCGCGGCGGTCCACTCGGTGACACCCTCGAGCGCGGCCTTGGCGGCGTCCAGGATGGCACCCATGCCTTCCTTGGCTAGGCCCTTGTTGACGGACTTCTCGTCATACTCGAGCGTCTCGGCCGTGGCAAAGATGGGAGCGGCGACGGTCACGGCGTCGGTCGGCATCTTAGTGCGCGGCTTGACGATAGCGGCAAGCGCGTCGATCCAGTCCTCGCCGTACTCGACGTTGCCCTCGATGAGGCCCGCCTCGTGCAGCTCGGGGACCATGATCTCGTCGGCAAACTGGGCGTCGGACATGCCGTTGATGTACTCGGCATTGACCCAGTCGAGCTTCTTGGGGTCGAAGGTCGCGGGGTTCTTGGAGATGCGGTCGAGCGAAAACTTACTGGCCAGAACATCGCGCGGGATGATTGTAGTCTCGCCGTCGAGCGACCAGCCGAGCAGCGCCAGGTAGTTGACGAAGGCGTCGGACAGGTAGCCGGCGTCGCGGTACTCCTCCACCGAGGTGGCGCCGTGGCGCTTGGAGAGCTTTTTGCCGTCGGCGCCCAGGATCATGGAGATGTGAGCGAACGTGGGCACGGGAGCGCCGAGGGCCTCGTAGACCATGACCTGACGCGGGGTGTTGGACAGGTGATCGTCGCCGCGGATGACGTGGGTGATCTTCATCATGGCGTCATCGACGACGGTCGCGAAGTTGTACGTGGGCGTGCCATCGGAGCGGAAGATGACAAAGTCGTCGAGCTCCTTGGCGTCGAAGGTCACCTCGCCGTGGACGGCGTCGTGGATAACGACGTCGCCGCGGTCCTCGGGCACCTTGATGCGCAGGACGTAGGACTCGCCGGCCTCGATGCGACGGCGGGCCTCCTCGGGATCAAGATCGCGGCAACGGCGCTGATAGCCCTGGAAGGGGTCCTTGCGCTCCTGCGCGGCCTTGCGGTCGGCATCGAGCTGCTCCTTGGTGCAGAAGCAGGGATAGGCCTTGCCCTCGTCCCAAAGCTTCTGGGCGGCCTGCTTGTACAGGTCCAGGCGCTCGGTCTGGGCGTAGGGGCCAAAATCGCCGCCCACCTCGGGACCCTCGTCCCAGTCCAGGCCCAGCCAACGCATGGCGCGCAGGATGATCTGCGTGTTCTCGTCGGTGGAGCGGGTGGGGTCGGTGTCGTCGATGCGCAGGATGAACGTGCCGCCGTTTGAGCGGGCGAAAGCCCAGTTATAGATAGCGGTGCGGGCGCCGCCGATGTGCAGCTTGCCCGTCGGTGAGGGTGCAAAGCGGACGCGAACGTCTGATGCCATGGATATCTCCTCGATTGCAGGATGGATGTCTAACTGCACCAGTATAAAACATCAAAGCAACCTCCGCACAAAGGGCATCGACCCACTCATTGGGGATACTCATTGGGGACAGTCTTAAATGACCAGTCGTTGGGCAACCTGTCGGCACTTAGGTAAGGCAGGTCATTTAAGTCTGTCCCCAATGAGTAGGTGCGGAAAGGGTGTGAATGTTTGATTTACGCGCTATGATGTGCCCTTGCATAGAGAGCCCGGCGGAATGGTAACGGTCGCCGGGACACGTTTTTGAAAGGACTATCATGTCAGAAGAACTTCGTTCCATCCCGCCCCAACACGGGTCCTTTGTTTTTACGTCGGAGTCGGTGACCGAAGGTCATCCCGATAAGATCGCTGACCAGATCAGCGACGCCGTCCTCGACGCAATCCTCGCCAAAGAAATAGAGCTGCAGGAGCAGGGCTACATCGCCCCCAACGGCGTCCCTGCCAACGTGGAGAACGTCCGCTGCGCCTGCGAGACCCTCGTGACCACCGGCACCGTCATCGTCGCCGGCGAGATTCGCACCCAGGCCTACGTCGACGTACAGGAAATCGCCCGCGGCGTTATCCGCCGCATTGGCTATAACCGTGCCAAGTTCGGTTTTGACTGCGACACCTGCGGCGTTATGAGCCTTATCCACGAGCAGTCGCCCGATATCGCCCAGGGCGTTGATGAGTCCTTCGAGACCCAGACCGGCGCTACCACCGACCCGATCGACCTGATCGGTGCCGGCGACCAGGGCATGATGTTCGGCTATGCCTCCAACGAGACCAAGACCCTCATGCCCATGCCGCACTACCTGGCAAGCCGCCTGGCCGAGCGCCTGGCTGCCGTGCGTCACGACGGTACCCTCGCCTATCTGCGTCCCGACGGCAAGACCCAGGTCACCGTGCGCTACGAGGACGGCAAGCCCGTCGAGGTCACGACCATCGTCATCTCCACGCAGCACGCCGCCGAGATCGAGGACATGGGCAAGATCAAGGCCGACCTCATCGAGCACGTCATCACCCCGGTCATGGCCGCTGAGAACATGCCGTGGGACAACGCGGACATCTACGTGAACCCCACCGGTCGCTTTGTCGTGGGCGGCCCCATGGGCGACACGGGCCTCACCGGCCGCAAGATCATCGTCGACACCTACGGCGGCTATGGCCGTCACGGCGGCGGTGCCTTTAGCGGCAAGGACTGCACCAAGGTTGACCGCTCCGCTGCGTATGCCGCGCGCTGGGTAGCCAAGAACGTGGTCGCCGCCGGTCTGGCCGACCGCTGCGAAGTCGAGCTTGCCTACGCCATCGGCGTTTCCAAGCCCCTCTCAATCATGGTAGACACCTTCGGTACCGCGCATGTTACCGAGGACAAGATCGTCGAGGCCGTAGAGAAGACCTTCGACCTGCGCCCGGGCGCAATCATCCGCGACCTAGACCTGCGTCGCCCCATCTACGAAAAGACGGCAGCCTACGGTCACTTCGGCCGCGAAGACGCCGACTTCACCTGGGAAAAAACCGACCGAGTCGAAGAACTCAAAGCAGCCTGCGGCCTGTAATTGGGAACCACCAAGGTCACAACACGCATGCGCTTTCAAAAGAAGTACCGCCCCCAAGCGGTACTTCTTTTTTATTTAAAGGTGGTGAAGATGAGCCTACCTGGGACATGGAATAAATCACAGGCCGATAAATTTTGCAGCAGAGCGACTCCAACCATGTATTCTAAGTTCCGAGGGCTTTAGTATTTGGTCGATCGCGAGTTCCGCACGAGCCGGAGGCCACTTAATGTGGCCTCCGTGCGAGCAGGACTGTCCGAGCAGGCGACCAAATACTAAAGCCCTCGGAACGGCGGGACAGAGTATGCCCCGCCCCTCGGGACGACGGGATAGATAAGGAGCATCCATGGCAGGCAAGCCGCAAACACTAGCTACGACCTCGGCATTCGAGATCTTGGGCCCCGTCATGGTCGGCCCCAGCTCATCGCACACCGCCGGCGCCCTGCGCTGCGCCCAAGTTGCCGCCAGCCTGCTGGAAGGCCGCATCACCAAAGTCACCTTTGGCCTGTGGAACTCCTTCGCCCACACCTACCGCGGCCACGGCACCGACCGTGCGCTCGTCGCGGGCATCCTGGGCCTAGACACCGATGACGAGAACATCAAGCAGGCCTTCGACCTCGCACGCGAGCAGGGCCTCGAATATCACTTTGACATCAAGGGCGACGACGCCTCCATCCACCCCAATACCGTCGACATCGACATGGTCGACGACACGGGCGCCACGGCACAGGTTCGCGGCGAGAGCCTGGGCGGTGGCAAGATGCGCATCAGCCGCATTAACGGCGTCGGCGTCGACATCTCGGGTATGTATTCCACGCTCTTCGTGGCGCACAAGGACGTTCCCGGTGTGCTCGCCGCGCTCACGAACCTGCTCGCCTACGCCCACGTGAACATCGCCTTCTGCCGCACCTACCGAACCGAAGTGGGCGGCCAGGCCTACTCCGTCTTTGAGACCGACGGCGCGCCCGACGACACCGTCGTCCCCATGCTGCGCAAGCTCGACAATGTCGATTACGCAACGTTTATCGAGCTCCCCGGTTCTGCCTCGTCGCTCTCCCCCGGCGTCTCGGCCAAGGAAATCTTCGACGACGGCGAGCAGCTGCTCGATGCGTGCGAGGAACTGGGGCTCAGCATCGGCGCCGTCATGGCCGTTCGCGAGGCGCGTCTGACCGGCGAGGCCCACGCCGTCGCCGCCATGCGCCGCGTGCTCGACGTCATGCGCGAGGAGACCACGGCCCCCATCGCCAATCCGCAGCGTTCGCTCGGCGGTCTTATCGGCGGCGAGGCCAAACTCGTCGATGCCACCAGCCGCAACGATTTGAGTGCAAGCCTGATGGGCGCCGTCCAGACCGACGCCGTTGCCCGCGCCATGGCCGTGCTCGAGCGCTCCGCTACCATGGGCGTGATTGTCGCCGCCCCCACGGCAGGCTCCGCGGGTGTTGTGCCCGGCTGCGTGCTGGCGCTCGCCGATCGCCTGCAGCTCGACGACGAGCAGGTCATGGACGCGCTCTACTGCGCAGCCGCCATCGGCCTCAACCTCACCACAAGCGCCTGCGTTGCCGGCGCCGAGGGCGGCTGCCAAGCCGAGGTGGGAAGCGCCGCTGCCATGGCAGCCGCCGCGCTGGTGCAGATGCTCGGCGGCACGCCCGAGCAGGCGCTCGACGCCAGTTCCATCGCGCTGAGTAACCTGCTGGGCCTCGTTTGTGACCCCGTCGGTGGCCTCGTGGAGGTGCCCTGCCAAAACCGCAACGCCATCGGCGTGGCAGCGGCCTTTAGCTCGGCACAACTCGCCCTCGCAGGCATTAAGAGCTTGGTGCCGTTTGACCAGATGGCACATGTCATGCTTTCGGTGGGCCACGCGTTGCCGGCCACGCTGCGCGAGACGGCAAAGGGCGGCATCGCGCAGGCTCCGGCCGCACTTTCGGCCTGTGCAAAATGCGGTGTGTGCGGATAGCGGCAAAGAACGACTCAAAGGTGGGACAAATGTCCCACCTCTTTTGAATGCCACCGTTTCCGTACCACAAACAGCAGGGCAATCGCTATAATGCAAGCCCAGTAAAAACACGATGAACCGCAAGGCGAAAATCGAAGGATATGCATACGATGTCGCAAAACGATCGAACTCAACTGATTCCCGATCCGCAGCAGCCGAGCAGGCACACCGGCGGCGTTCAGTCGCCGCGTCCTATCGCGCCGAGCCACGGTCAGCAGCGTAGTGCAGCAAACGCTTCCCAACGCCCGAACCAACAGCGACAGCAGCGTCAACAACGTCAGCAGCGCCAGGCAAACGGCAATGCGCCCAAGCAGCCCCCGACGAACGCTCGAGGCGATCGTGGCCCCGCGCGCAAGTCCGCCGGCAACAATAAGTCGGGCAAAAAGACGACGCTCTTTGTCGTCCTGGGTCTAATCGTCATTGTCTATATCGTAGGCATCGTAGCGTTTTCGCAGCTAGCATACCCCAACACCACCATTGCCGGCGTCGACGTCTCGTTCTCCAACGCTTCGTCTGCCGCCACCAAGGTCAACTCGGCATGGAAGCACTATAAGCTCACCGTGACAGGCGATGACTTTAGCTGGTCCTATCAGCCCGAGTCCGATGAACCCATCGTCGACGGTGAAGCTGCCGCAAAAGAGATCATCAGCCACAACGAAGCCTTTGTATGGCCGGTCCGCCTTGTGGAATCCTTAAGCGGCAAGACCAAAACAACCGCTACCACCAACGAAGTCGATCTTGATCAAGACGTCGACCTGTCCATGCTCTCCGATACCTTTGACCAAAAGAAGTTTGAGAAGGATCTGGGCGCCGCCATCGACGAGTTTAACGAAGGACGTTCGGGCACGTTCGAGGCCAATAGCTCCTATGACGAGCAGGCCGGCAAGTTTCCCGTCGAGAAGGCGCGCTCCAACGAAAAACTCAACCGCGAGCATGTCATTAAGTATGCCGAGCTCGAGCTTGCCTCGCTGGCCGAGACCGTAGATCTTTCCAAGCTCGGCAACGATGCCTATGAGCCACTCAATGGAACGCTGACAGATGATCAGATTCAGGACGCATGTGATGCCGCCAACAACTTCCTGGGCGTCAACGTGACCCTCAAGCTCAACGGCGAGGATGCCGGCAAGGTCGACGGCAGCTCCGTGTTGCAGTGGATCAGCTTTGCCGATCCGGCCAACCCCACGCTCGATACGTCGCAGATCAGTAGCTGGGCAGCCGAGCTCGCCAACGGCTTTAATACCGTGGGCTCCACTCGCTGGTGGACGCGCGCCGATGGCAAGCAGTGCGCCGTCGAAGGCGGCGACTTTGGTTGGTCCATCGACAGCAGCTCGCTCGCCAAGCAGGTCGAAGACGCCATTAACAACAAACAGACCGGCGAAATCGAGATCAAGTACTCCCAGAAGGCCGACACCTTTACCGCAAAGGGAGAGCCCGACTGGAAGGCATACATCGATGTCGATCTGTCCGAGCAGCACGCGCGCTACTACGACGAGAACGGCAATATCGTTTGGGAGGCCAACTTTATTTCCGGGAAACCGGGCGAAGACGCCACCCCCGAGGGCGTGTGGCAGATCAACAGCAACGACGGCGGCAGCACCCTGATCGGAGCCAAGGACCCCGAGACCGGTAAGCCCAAATACGAGAGCCCGGTGAGCTACTGGATGCCGTTCGAGGGCAATATGATCGGCTTCCACGACGCTACATGGCAAAACGACAAGAGCTTCGATAATGCCGAGTCGTACAAGTGGTGCGGCAGCCACGGTTGCATCAACCTGCGCCTGGCAGACGCCAAGGCACTGCACGATTGCATCAAAGTCGGCCTGTGCGTGGTTGTGCACTCGTAGTGCAACGCGTGCATTCCTACAACGTGGAACCGCTTCGACCAATCTAACAGTTCCGAAAGAAACCGTCCTATGCGCTCGCCCCAACCGGTGGGCGCATATAATTATCGAGGTTCTTTCTATAAAGGAGACGCTATGCCGAATGTCCCCACGATCACCCCGGGCCCAGATGATACCGAGCGCACGCCCGAAGGTGCCACCGAAACGATTCCTCTGAGTACAAACGTACATGCCGACAAGCAGAGCGGACGCGGGAACGATGCGACCGAGATTTCCGATGAAGAGGCATATGCCAAGCTCAAGGCAAAACGTGCCGAACGTCGACGCAAAAAGCTGATTCGACGCTGTATTGCCGCCGGCGTCGTAGGTGCCATCGCGCTCATTGCCATTGTCGCAACCCTGGTTATCAATGCGCAGCCTCAGAGCGCTAGCGGGCCTGTGACCGACATGGTGACCGAGGGCACGTTTACCACAACGGTCGAGGCGAAAGGCCAGCTCAAACCCATTTCGTCCTCAGTGGTCTCCCCTTCTGTCGACGGCACGGTCGATTCAATCAACGTGCAGGCAGGCCAATCCGTCAACGAGGGCGACGTGCTTATGACCATTAAAAACGACGAGCTCGTTCGCAACGTTGCCGAGGCGCAGCGTGCAGTTGCAGCTGCTCAGGAAGACCTCGCCAACGCGCAGAAAGCCGCAGCCGCCGCGCAGGCCACCCCAACGACGGACGTCGAGGGAGCTTCCGCAGCGGCTGGTGTCTCCGCCGCATCAGCGGACACGAACGCCGTATCGGCCGCGCAGCGCAGCCTCGCATCAGCCCAGGCAAACCTCGACCAGGCGAACGCCAAGGCCTCCAGTCGCACGGTCACGGCCCCGAGCTCGGGTAGCATCGTGGAGCTCAATGCCAAAGTGGGCGCCACGGTTACAGGCGGCATGATCATGGGCGAAAGCGATACGAACGGCGGCAAGCAGTGCATGCAGATCGCCGACCTATCCAAGATGAAGGTGACCGTGCAGGTGGGCGAAAAGGACATCGCCAAGATCGCCGTTGGGCAGAGCGCCAACGTCACGTATCCCGCGTTTCCCGATATCGTGAGCCAGGGCACCGTCACGGCTATCGCGTCGGTGGCAAACTCCGACGCCGCCAACAGTGGCGGCGGCAGCGTAACCTTTAACGTCGACATTCTCATCGAGGCGCCCGACGCGCGCCTGAAGCCGGGCATGACGGCCGAGGTATCGGTGGTGACCGAGCAGCTCGACGACGTGGTGATGGTGCCGACGATGGCGCTCATGACCGAAGACGGCGAACACTATTACGTCAACGTGGCGACTGATGACGAGGGCAAGCAAACCCGTCGCGTGAAGGTGACCGTCGTGACGCAAAACGACAACGAAGCCGTAGTCGGCAAGACTCAGGTCAAGCGCGACGACCAGGGCAACGAGATCAATCCCAACGTGCCGGTTACCAAGCTGCGCGATGGCGACACCCTCGTCATGGACACCGGAGCGGACGCAACGGCTGACGGCGGCTACGGCGCGGATTCGGGCAGCATGTCTGCCGACGAGGGCATGTAATGCGTCCCGTTATCGACATCCGCAACGTGCACCGCATCTTTGAGAGTGAGGCGGGGTGCGCCCACATCCTGCATAACGTGAGACTGGCGGTAGATCCCGGCGAGTTCGTCGCCATTACTGGCCCCTCGGGCTCGGGCAAATCAACCCTCATGAACATCCTAGGCTGCCTGGATAAGCCGACGGCGGGCGACTACTACCTGCAAGGGCTCAACGTGGCCGAGCTCGATGATGACGAGCTCACCGAAGTCCGCGCCCTGAGCATTGGCTTTGTCTTTCAGAGCTTCAACCTGCTGCCGCGCCTGTCGGTTATCGAAAACGTGATGCTGCCGCTGGCCTACACCAATGTGCCCCGTAGCCAGCGCGAGATGCGCGCCGTGCACGCGCTGCAGGCTGTCACGCTGCCCGTCGACCACTGGGACCACCGCATATCCGAGCTCTCGGGCGGCCAGATGCAGCGCGTCGCCATCGCGCGCGCCCTCGTCAATGATCCGCCCATCATTCTGGCTGACGAGCCGACGGGAAACCTGGACTCCGCTACCGGAGCGCTTGTGATGGAGACCTTCCATAAGCTCCAGAAGCGCGGCAAAACCATCGTGCTTATCACACACGACCCCGGCATCGCCGCCGAGGCCGACCGTGCCGTGACCATCCGCGACGGTCGCATTCACGACGGCGCGTATATTCCACATGCACCGCGGACCCTGCGCAGCGCCGTAGATAGCCTGCCCATGATTTCCGCCTCCGCCAACCCGCCGAAAGGAGAGATGGCATGAGCGCCCGCGATCTCATCCAGGAAGCCCTTCACTCGCTCGAGGCCAACAAGGGGCGCAGTCTACTCACCATCCTGGGCATTGTCATCGGCATTGCCTCGGTTATCGCCATGACTTCGCTCATCGGCGGCATCCAAAACAGCCTGGTCAACAGTCTGGGCCTCAATGCGGCACGCATGGTGCAAATCTATTCGTCGCAAGAACTCACCGATTCTGACGTTCAGAAGCTTCAAAAACTGGTGCCGCAAATAGAGCAGATCGGAATTGTCGACAGCGCGTACACCGAGTACAAGACCGGCGATAAAAGCTATACCGTCATGGCACAGGGTGTCGATAGCAACATGCTCGACGCCGTGGGGGCCAGCAAGCTCGTTGCGGGGCGCACCTATTCCCAGGCCGAGTCCCAATCGGGCTCGCGCGTGGCGCTCATCAGCCGCGGCGGCGCCGATCAGCTTTACGGCAACGAACAGGATGCGCTGGGGAAAACCATCAAGGTGGCCAACGGCGAGGTGCAGATTATAGGCGTGATTGATGGCGGCAACGACTCCATGGGCTCGCTCACGCTGTATATGCCGCGCGAAACCATCTCAGGCCTGTTTGGCGACGAAAATCCTTCATTCCCCAGCGTGACGGCTCTTGCCGCCGAGGGCACAGACATGGACGAGCTTTGTAAGACCATCGAGTCCAAGGTGCGCGCAATGAAGGGCATCGCGGAAGATGATGAGTACGACAGTGTATCGGCGACCTCCATGAAAAGCGCCATCGATGCACTCAACTCCTTTATGGGCGCGTTCTCGCTCATCATGGGCGCTGTCGCCAGCATCTCGCTGCTTGTCGGCGGTATCGGCATTATGAATATGATGCTCACCAACGTGACTGAGCGCATCCGTGAGATCGGCATTCGCCGTGCCCTGGGCGCAAGTCGTCGTGATATCACCGCGCAGTTTTTGGCCGAGTCCTCGGCGCTGTGCGTCACCGGCGGACTGTTGGGTGTCCTGATTGGCTATCTGCTGGCATGGGGACTCACGTTCTTTGCCGCAAGCTCGGGCATCATGAGCGAGTTTGGAGCTACCGGGACGATCACGCCAAGCTTCTCCATTACAACAGTGTTGATCGCGTTTGCCGTATCGGTCGGCATCGGCGTAATCTTTGGCTTCTACCCCGCTCGCCGTGCAGCAAAGCTCGACCCGGTGGAATGCCTACGCTACCAGTAAGCCACCACCAACAAGTTGCGGTGAATTAGGGACTGAATATGCTATTTAGCAGCAAAAACAGACGCTATTTCACCGCAACTTATTGAAGGGCTGCTTGCGCCAGTTCCGTGCGTCGTCCTCGAGCGATTGGCGGATGACAGGCTTGTACGGGTCGAGCTTGCTCGGGGCGCTCCTCCTCGCAGGCGGGAGGGCACGCATGCGCGGCGAGCGCCTAGCGCGCGAACTCCCGTAAGAGCGCGTCTTCCACTTCCATAAGCGAAAGGGCCCCGCCTCCCTCGGCGGGACGGGCGACCACGATACAGCGCGCTCCCACGTCGCGCGCGGAGGCGATCTTCTCGGCCGTGCCGCCTACGGTTCCCGAGTCCTTGGTCACAAGCCACTGGGCTCCCACCTGCCGAAGCATCGCCTCGTTGAGCTCGCGGGTGAAGGGCCCCTGCATGCCGATGATGTGCGATGGCGAAAACCCCGCGTCGATGCACTTCGTTATAGCACCGGGCAGCGGGAGCACACGCACGAAGAAGCGCTCCGCGTAATCGGCGACGCGCGTGTAGGGAGCAAGCTCCTTGCTCCCCGTCGTGAGAAGCGCGCGACCCGGGTTCTCGGAGAGAAAGCGCGCCGCGCAGGCGATCGACGTGACCGAGACGACGCCTTTGGGCAGCGCCTCGACCGGGCGCGCAATGCGCAGGCATCGTGCACCCACGGCGAGCGAAGCGGCTCGGATGTTGCCGCTTGCGAGCGTAGCGAAGGGGTGCGTGGCGTCGACGACGATGCGCGCGCCGGAAAGCTCGCGCTCCATGTCGGCCTCGTCGAGCCTGCCCGCATGTACCTCGATGCCCGGAAGCTCGCCCAAAAGCTCGCCTCCGTACTCGGTTGCCGCGTAAGCACGGGCGGGGATGCCCGCCCCGCTCGCCCATTCGCACAGAAGGCGGCCCTCGGTGGTGCCGGCGAAGATGCGCAGCGCCGGCGCGGATGCGGGGGCCGTCACTTCGGGCCGCCTGGGCGCGTGATCTGGTAGAGCAGCGCGTTCATAATGGCGGCCGCCACGGTCGAGCCGCCCTTGCGACCCCTCGCGACGATGGCCGGCACGCGTCGCGCGAGTAGCTCCTCTTTCGCCTCGACCACGTTCACAAACCCGACCGGCACCCCAACGACGAGCGCGGGCGTGATCTTCCCCGCGTCCATGAGCTCGGCGAGGCGCAGAAGTGCCGTGGGGGCGTTGCCGACGGCCACGATGAGCGGACCCTCGATGCCGCAAGCTTTGTCCATGCTCGCAACGGCGCGAGTCGTGCTCGCGGCGCGCGCCGTTGCGGCGACATCCGGGTCGGCCATGTAGCACACGGCCTGGCAGCCGATCTTAGCGAGCGCGGGCTTGCTTATGCCTGCGAGCGCCATGTTCGTGTCGGTGAGCACCGTGGCCCCTGCGCGCAGTGCGTCGAGCGCACAGTGCGCGGCGTCATGGGTGAACACGAGGGAATCGGCGTACGAGAAGTCAGCAGTGGTGTGGATGACGCGCTTCACGACGGGCTCTTCGAGCGGCGGGAAAATGCGGCCGCCGAGCTCTTCGGTGATGATCTCAAAGCTGCGCCGCTCGATGTCGCCGGGTGCCATCTCCTTGGAATCCATCTAGTACTCCACTCCTTCCCTTGCACATATCCCCTGCTCGTAGGGGTGTTTCTCGCACCGCATCTCGGTTATGTAGTCGGCCTTCTCCACGATCTTGCGGGAAGGCGCGCGCCCGGTGAGCGCTACTTCGACGCCGCGCGAGGACATATCGAGCGCGCGGTCCACGAGCGACTCATCGACAAGCCCCTTCGAAAGCGCGTCGAGCGCCTCGTCGAGCACGAGCAGCCCCTCCTGCGCGCCCTCGAACTCGGCGAGCGCGGAAGCGAGGTTCCCATTGTGCAGCTCGCACGTCGCGGCAAGTTCTTCCGAGGTCATCGACCAGGTGAACTTGTCCGACACCTTCCCCGCAAACACGGGCACGCCGAAATGCTCGGCGAGCAGGCGCGCCTCCCCGCTTTCGCCGTCTTTCAGGAACTGCACGACGACGACGCGGCGGCCTGCGGCGAGCATGCGAAGGGCGAGGCCCATCGCCGCCGTGGTCTTGCCTTTGCCGTCGCCATGATACACGTGGATCATACGCCCTCCTCGATAATGCGGTAGACATACTCCATGTCGAGCGCCCCGCGCACGGAGTCGGCCAGGCGGTCGAACTCGCGCGCACGGTGATCGGCCGCGGACGCCGCGCCCTCAGCACCCACGACGCTCTCGGGCAGGCCGCGCATGCGCGCGAGCGAGCGCGCGAGGGCGAGCGCCACTCCCGGTTCGTCGAACAGGCCGTGGAGATAGGTTCCGAACACGTTTCCGCAGGCCGCTCCTTCTGGTTTGCGGCCAATCGTGCCCGCAGGGGCGCAGGAGACGGTCGTTTCGCCGTCGTGAATCTCGTACCCGCGCGCCGTCATGCCGTTCCACACCGAGAACGCGCCTTGGGCGCCCGTGATGCGCAGCTCCGACTGGGCGAGGCGCTTTTCCTCCTTGAACACCGTACTTGCAGGGATGAGCCCGAGCCCGCGCGCGGTGCCAGCGCCTTCCCTGCCGTGCGGGTCGGAAAGCTCGTCTCCCAAAAGCTGGTAGCCTCCGCATATGCCGAGCACCGGCGTGCCCGCGCCCGAAAGCGCGCGTACACAGGCTCCGATGCCGCTAGCCGCAAGCCAGCGCGCGTCGTCGAGCGTGGTCTTCGAGCCGGGGAGCACCACCAGGTCGGGTCGGCCCAGATCGGTAGTCGAGGAAACGTAACGCACGCCCACGCCGGGCACGCGCGAAAGCGGGTCGAAGTCGGTGAAGTTCGACAGATGCGGAAGGCGCACGACGGCGACGTCGATGACGCCGCACACCTCGCGGGCAGATAGGCGCGGAGCGAGCGAGTCCTCGTCGTCCAGGTCGAGCGTAAGATACGGCACGACCCCCACGACGGGAACCCCGCACATCTTCTCGAGCGGGGCCAAACCCGGGCGCAGGATTTCCACATCGCCGCGGAACTTGTTCACCACAAGCCCCCGCAAAAGCGCGCGATCCTCGGGCGCAAAGAGCGCGACCGTGCCGTAAAGCTGGGCAAACACCCCGCCTGGGTCGATGTCGCCCGCGAGCAGCACGGGGGAGGACACGGCGCGCGCGAGCCCCATGTTGACGATGTCGTTTTCGGCAAGGTTGATTTCGGCGGGGCTGCCGGCGCCCTCGATAACGATGACGTCGTTTTCCTCCGCGAGCGAATCGAACGCCTCCAAAATCTGCGGCATGAGCGCCTTCTTTCGCGCGAAGTAGTCCCTCGCAGCGAAGGCTCCCTGCTCCTTGCCGGCCACGATGAGCTGGCTTCGGTGGCCGCTTTCGGGCTTGAGCAGAATGGGGTTCATGCGCACGTCGGGCGCGATGCTGCACGCCTCGGCCTGCATGATCTGGGCGCGCCCCATCTCGAGCCCGTCGGCCGTGACACCGCTGTTGAGCGCCATGTTCTGGCTCTTGAAGGGAGCCACGCGCAGGCCGTCCTGCGAAAGCACACGGCACAGCCCCGCCGCAAGCAGGCTCTTCCCCGCGTTCGACATGGTGCCCTGGATCATGATGGGCTTCGCCCTACCCACGGGTATCGACCTCCTTCGTCGAGCCTCGGCCATACGCGCCCGCCATAGCGCCGCTGCAAGAAGCGCAGCCCCGTTCGTCGGGTTCGCCTTCGCCCGATGCGCCTTCCGCCCGAAGCGCGCGGCTGAACGCCATCGCAAGCCGGGCATTCTCCTTGCGCGTGCGCACCGCGACGCGGCACCAGAAACGGGACAGTACCGAAAACGAGTCGCACGTGCGGACCAAAACCCCCTGTTTATACAGGCGCTCGGGGATGTCTTTCGCCGGTGTGCGGACTAAAAGGAAGTTCGCATCCGACGGCACGACGGAAAGCCCGAGCGAGGAGAGCTCGTGGGAAAGCCACGCTCGCTCGCCCGCCAATTCATCGCGCGTGCGCGAGACGTATTCGACGTCTTCCAGGGCGGCGATACCCGCGGCCTCGGCGACCGAGGAGACGGGCCACGCCTGCCCCGCCCGGCGAATCCCCTCGAGGAGTTTGGCGTTTCCGCTGATCAGATATCCTAACCGCAACCCCGCCATTCCGTAGAGCTTGGTGAACGCGGAGAGCACGGCCACATGGCGCGAACACGCGGCGCGTGCGGCCACGCTCCTTTCGCGGGCGTCGGGCGCAAATCCGAGGAAGCACTCGTCCACGACGAGCAGCGCGCCCACCTGCTCGCAGCGGCAAGCCGCGGCATCGATCACGCGGGGGTCGACGAGGCGCCCCGTCGGGTTGTTCGGATTGCAGAGGTACGCCACGTCTCCCGGCCCCTCGATCGCGCGGGCGAAGGAGGCAGGCACGTCGAAGTCGTCCGCTTCGGAGAGCGGGAACTCCTGCACGCATGCGCCGTAGTAAGATGCCGCCTCCGCATATTCAGAGAACGTCGGCGCGCACACGACGATGCGTTTCGGGCGCACCGTCGCAGCGAGCCGCCAGATGATGTCGGACGCGCCCGCGCCGCAGACGATAGTATCTTCGGGAATGCCCTGGGCGCGCGCTAGGGCGCGAACGAGGGCGAGGCTTTCCCTATCGGGGTAGGCGTCGATTCGAGAAAGCGACTTGCAAGCTGCGGCGACGGCGCGCGGCGAGGGGCCTGCCGGATTCACGTTCACCGAGAAGTCGATGAGATCGGAGGCGCCCCCTTCGCAACCGATGCCGAGCGATTGCGCGCTGCCCCCATGCGTACGGGCGCGAAGGATTCCCCCGGCAGCCCGGAGCGCGGCGTGGTCTTCCCTCATGCCATCGCCCCCAAGGCGAGCACGACCGCCGCGCGCGCGGCGCCGAAGACGACGAGCGCGCATACGGACGCGGCGAGCATGAGCCTTGTCGCCCGGGCGATGTCGCCCCACTCGATTTCACGGGACGCGTCGCCTATCGTCGGTTTCTCAACGAGCTTGCCGAAATACACCGCGGGTCCTGCCAAGCGCAGCCCGAGCGCGCCCGCACACGCTGACTCGGTCTGCGCCGAGTTGGGGCTCGCATGGCGACGCCTGTCGCGGCGCCAGATGCGCGCCGCCCCGCGCGCGTCGAGCCCGACGATCGGGCACACGGCGATCATGAACAGGGCCGATAAGCGCGAGGGAATCCAGTTCACCGCATCGTCGAGGCGCGCCGAGGCGCGGCCGAAGTCGATGTAGCGCTCGTTTTTATAGCCCACCATGCTGTCGAGCGTGTTCACCGCCTTGTACGCCATGCCCAAGGGCGCACCCCCGATCATAAGGTAGAAAAGCGGCGCGATGACGCCGTCGCTCGCGTTCTCCGCCACCGTTTCCACGGCGGCGCGCGCGACGCCCTGCTCGTCGAGAACAGACGTGTCGCGTCCCACGATGAGCCCGACGGCTTCGCGCGCCGCGACAAGGCCGCCCTTCGAGAACGCGCGGGCCACGGCCAGGCTCTGGCGGCGCAGCTCGCATGTCGCGAGAATCTGATAGCTCGCCCATGCCTCGGCCACGAAGCGCAAGCCGGAGTGAACCATGCCGCAAAGATGTAGGATACCCCAGGTCAAAAGCCCACACGCAAGCGGAAGCGCCACGGCGAGCACAAGCCCTGCGGCACGCGTGCCCGCGGACGTTTGCGGGAATGCGCCTCGAAGGCGGCCTTCGGCCCACGTGATCGCGCGCCCCATGGCGACGACGGGATGGGGAAGCCAGCGCGGGTCGCCGAAGGCAAGGTCGGCCGCGAACCCGGCGGCGACGGCAAGAATCGTCATCACCGGGCATCGCCCCCCGAAGCGGGGCGAACGTCGCGAAGGCAGCGCCCATCCCAGGTGGCGGCCCATGCGCCGCCCGGCTCGGTATGCACGTCGAAATATCCCATTTTCGGGACAGCTAGCTCGGAGAGTAGCGCTTTCACGGTACCCGCGTGAACGACGAAGACGGCGCGCCCACTCCCCTGGGCGCGCTCCGATTCGCACGCCTCCCGAAACGCCGCGACGACGCGGCGGGTGAAATCGCTCTTGCCCTCGCCATGCGGGCAGCGCGTCTCGCACCAGGAGTCTACCCAGGCGCGGTAGCGCACATCCTCTTTAAGCTCGGCGGCGCTTCGCCCCTCGAAGTCACCGAAATCCATCTCGCGCAGACCGGGGCACGCCATAAGCTCCGCGTTCGGGAAGAGGATGCGAGCCGTCTGGTCGGTGCGGGCCATGCCGCTCGTGATAACACGGAACACGTCACGATCGCACGCGAGGTCGCGCAAAGCGCGCTCGCCCGCACTCGACAGGGGCTCGTCGGTGCCCGCCCCGCTGTAGCGATGGTCTTCCGTGCCCGCCGTGGCACCATGGCGCACGAAGACGACTTCCAAAGGCGCGCCCGCGCCCTGCGTCCCTCGAGGCGCATCGGCAAGGTTTCCTTTGATGACCTGGGGAATCCCGCACGTCATGCGCACGACGACGTCGGCGCGCGCAGCGAGCGCGCATCCCAGGCGCCCCGCGCGCTCGCGCCATTGGGCGTCTTCCGCACGCATGGGGACGACCCCCGAGCCGACCAAGGGCAGAATCACTGCGTCGAAGCCGATCAGCCGCTCGAACGCCCGGTCAGCGTCGAGCGCGCGTACGAGTTCCTCAGCACGGTACGCGACACGGCCGGCAAAAGCCGCGGGCACGCCGCCCTCCGCAAGCTGCGCCGCGTCGACGAAATCGTCCGCCGCGAACCCGAGCCTTTCGCGCACGAAGGTCCTCTTCCCCGAATGCGCGCCACCTACCACGAGAATCATAGGAGCATGCCCCCCGCCACCAGCATGGCAAGCATCGCGAGCTCGGCCCATTGCAGAAACCATCCGGCCAAATCACCCGTCACCCCGCCGAAGCGGGACAGGGCAACATGGCGGTACCACGCGAGCGCCAAAAGCCCCGCCACCGCCATAAGGGCGCCGACGGCCTGAGCGCACGCGACCATCCCTGCAGCCGAAGCCGCAGCGAAAGCGCAAAGCGGCACGACGATCGCCGCGCGCTTCTTCGCAGGCGAGAGCCCCACGGCCATGCCGTCCGCCCGCGCGGCAGGCCAGCATTCTACGGCGAGCCCCGAAAGCGCGCGGGAGAACACGAGCGAGCACAGAAGCGCGAGGAACGCCCCCGCCGTAAGCGGCAGCGCGGTGAACAGGGAAAACTGCAGAATAAGGTACACGACAACACCGATGACCCCGAACGCGCCCGCCCGCGGGTCGTGCATGATCTCGAGCTTTCGCTCGCGCGGGGCCCAACTTGCAAGCGCATCGGAGGTGTCGCAGAGCCCGTCTAGGTGGATGCCTCCCGTCACCGCCACAGGCAACGCCACGAGCACGGCCGCGACGATGGTCGCGGGCACGCCGAGCAGGTTCGCCACGTGCCCCCACGCCGTCATGAGGAAGCCTTCCGCAAGGCCCACCAGGGGAAACGCGGCAAGCGCATGGGTTGACCCGAAATCGGTCCAGGCCGATTTCGGGACGGGGATGCGCGAGAACGTTCCGAACGCCGCGCCGATTGCCTCTGCTATCTTCACCTTGTAGGTCCTTCGCCTTTCATCCACACGGGAATCCCGCATACCACTTCGACTGCGCGGTCGGCCAGCGCCGCCACGCCCGCGTTCACGCGCGCGAGCGCGCGCCTCCATGCCTCGGTCCCCTCATCGTAGCGCATCCCATCGGCGAACACGTCGACGGTGACCACCACCGTATACGCAGCGGCCTGAGCGAGCCGTTCGATGCCTCCGAGCACCTCGCGCGCCGCAGCGTCGGGGTCACGTGGGGACAAGCCGCCTTCCGCGAAGAGCTCGTTCGCAACCAGGTTGCCCACGTCCTCCAAAAGAAGCGTGCAGCCGCACGGAAGCCCGGACGCTGCGGCGCCCACGTCACGCGTGCGCTCGAGGGTGGAAAACCCCTTGCCCTCGCGCAGCGCCCGATGGCGCGCGATGCGGCGGGCGCCCTCTTCCCCGAAGGGCTCCATCGTTGCCAGGTACACGCGGGGGCCGTCGTGCCCGAGGCACAGGGACTCGGCATAGGCGCTCTTGCCGCTCGCGGCGGCGCCGATGACGAGTGTCACCGTCATTTCCCGGCCTCGAAATGCTCGTAAGCAGCCATGCCAGTCGCCGTGAACGTCTTCCCATCCCGGTACACGCGCAGCGCCGAATCCAGAAGGGGCAGATACGCCATGGCGCCCGCGCCCTCGCCCAAGTGCATGCCTGCGACGAGGGGTGCCTTTATGCCGAGCTCGCGAAGGAGCTCCTGGCTTGCGGGTTCGCTCGATGCGTGGGTGCCCACGAGGTAGCCCAAGGCGTTGGGGCAAAGGCGCACCGCGCACAGGGCCGCCGTGCAGGATATGACCCCGTCGAGGAGCGCCGGCGCCTTCGAGGCCGCGGCCCCCAGGTAGAAGCCGCACATCGCCGCGATGTCGAATCCGCCCACCTTCGAGAGCACGTCGATCGGGTCGGCGGGATCGGGCGAGTTCGCGTCGATAGCGCGCTCGACCACGTCGCGCTTGCGCGCGAGCGAGGCGTCCGAGAGCCCCGCGCCGCGGCCGACGAGGCTCCGCGCGTCCGCCCGGATGAGCACTGCGGCCACCGCCGCCGAGGTGGTCGTGTTGCCGATGCCCATCTCGCCCGCGGCGAGAAGGCGCACGCCGGCGCGAGCAAGCCCGCACGCGACGGCGATTCCGACCTCGATCGCGCGCACAGCCCCATCGCGAGACATAGCGGGGCCGTGCGCGATGTTGCCGCTCCCCCGCCGCACGTTCGCGCGTACCATGCGCGCGTCTTCTATGCCCCGGGCCATACCCACGTCGACGGGCACGACCTCGGCACCCGCGAACGCCGCCATGCGGCAGGCGCTCGTGGCTCCCTCGCACATGTTGCGCGCGACGGCTCGCGTCACGTCTTGTCCGCTTTGCGACACGCCTTCGGCAACGACCCCGTTGTCGGAGAAGAATACTGCGAGCGCACGGGGAAACTCGGCCACCTCAGCGCTCCCCTGAGCTGCGGCGATACGCGCGACGGCATCTTCAAAGTCGCCCAATCCCCCCAAGGGGTGCGCGATGGAGTCCCACGCGGCGTACGCGGCGGCGCGGGCGCACTCGTCTGCGGGCGCGATCCGGGAGAGCGCGGCTTCGAGCACGGCGCCCGGCGCCGACGAGAACGCGCGCTCGACTTCCTCGCGGATGCAGGCAAGCGCGGTTTCGGTTGCTTCAGCCATGCCGTCTCCTCTCTGCGAACGACGCTGCGGCAGACGCGAACGCGCGCGCAACGTCGGGGTTCGCAGGATAGTACACATGCGGGAAGCCCGCAACCAGGGACGGGGTAGTCGTCATGCACGGCCAGCCTTTGTCGCGCCGGGGCTTTTGCGCCCAAAAGTCGCCGCCCGGGCAGGTGG
Organism: uncultured Collinsella sp.; assembly: GCA_902479065.1. Taxonomy (GTDB): domain Bacteria; phylum Actinomycetota; class Coriobacteriia; order Coriobacteriales; family Coriobacteriaceae; genus Collinsella. Next base: position 14,873 of record CABSNM010000009.1, on the reverse strand, counting down.
ACTGCCAGTAGTGGAACTCGTGCGCGCGGATGCGTGTGCCGCGCGGCCCGTAGAGCCCGTCGCGTTGGGAAGTGAGCTCCACGAACCCGAAATGGGACAGCCTTCCCCCGTTCTCGCTTGCGCCCTCAAGGGCGCCCACAACAGGCCAGCGACGCCCCTCGCTATCGGAGATTTCGCGCTGCAGGTACAGAAACCCACCGCATTCGGCAACCGTCGGCATGCCGGATTCCACCGCACGCCGCACCGCCTCGCGCATCGGCGCGTTCTCGGAGAGCTGCCGCACATGGAGCTCCGGGTAGCCGCCTCCCAGATAGAGGGCGCTTGTCCCCCGCGGCAACTCGCTATCACACAGGGGGCTGAAAAAGGCCAGCTCGCAACCCAGGTCCTCGAGCGCGCGCAGGTTCTCCTCGTAGTAGAACGAGAACGCCTCGTCACGCGCAACGGCAACGATGGGCCGCGCTCCCGCGATCGGCTCCAACCGGTAAGGTTCCTCGCAGATATCGGGTGCCGTCGCCGCTATTTCGAGCAAGCGGTCGACGTCGACGCTCTTTTCCACCAGCTCGGCCATCTTGTCGATGCGCGCGGAGAGCTGCTCGACCTCGTCGGCGGTCACAAGCCCCAGATGCCGGCTTTCGAGCGAGAACGCCTCGTCGGCGGGAATATTACCCAAAACCGCGACGCCCGTGTGCTTCTCGATCGCAGGCGCCGAGTAGGCGCAGGCAGCGGCGCTCGTCTTGTTCAGCACGACGCCGCGCACGTTCGCACAAGGCAGGAACTCGGCGATGCCGCGAATTACGGCGGCGAGCGATAAAGACGCCCCGCGCCCGTTCACCACTAAAACGACCGGCGTTTCCGTGTCGCGCGCAACCTGGTAGCTGCTCGCGTCGGCCACGCCGGGCGCCATGCCGTCGTAGAAGCCCATGACCCCCTCGAGCACCGCGACATCCGCGCCCGCGGCGCCGCGTGCGAGCAGGGCGCGCAACGTCGGGGCGTCGGTGAAGAAGCCGTCTAAGTTGCCCGAGCGCGCGCCCACGACGCGACGATGAAAGAGCGGATCAATGTAGTCGGGGCCGCATTTGAAGGCCGCGCATGCAAGGCCGCGGCGCGCGAGCGCGCGCAGGAGCGCGCACGTAACGACCGTCTTGCCGCTCCCGCTCGAGGGCGCAGCGACCATGAAGCGCGGGATGGTCGTGCTCACCGGGCGCCGCCTTCCCCACCTGCACCACGCGCGCTGACGAGGAACACGGGGTTTTGAGCCTTCATAAGATGGTGCGAGCCTACAGCCTCGGCGCGGGCGGCCGACACCTGGCAAGCCTCGAACCCCTTAAAGCGCGAACTCGAGAGGAGCGCGCACGCCTCGGCGAGCGTCTCAACGGTGACGCATGGCACGCACAGGCGAACCTGCGAGTTCTTCTCGAGCGCCACCTCCACGATGGAGGGAAGCTCGCCCGCGCTCCCGCCGACGAACACGGCGTCGGGGACGGGCAGTATCGCGAGCGCTTCGGGGGCGACACCGGGGACCGCATGCACGTTGCCGCACCCGAATGCATCCGCGTTCTCTCGGATGAGCCGCACGCCGGCCGCGTTGCGCTCGACCGCCCATACCGACCCCGCTCGCGCGACGAGCGCCGCCTCGATCGACACGCTCCCCGTGCCGGCGCCGACGTCCCACACGGTGTCGGTCGCGGTAAGGCGCAGCTTCGCGAGCGCGACGGCGCGCACCTCCTGCTTGGTCATGGGAACGTCGCCGCGGATGAAGAGCTCGTCGGGAATGCCCGAGGAAGCGTACGGCCAGCGGGAGCTCGCAGGCGACCCGGCGCCGCCTGCGAAATCGATAAGCATCACGTTCAAGTCGTCGAACGTCTGACCTGCGATTTCACTTGCGGTCGCACAGGTGATGCGCTCGTCGGGGTACGACAGGCGCTCGGCCACCGTCACGCGCGCGTCCCCGAAGCCCGCCTGCACAAGCTCGCCGGAAAGCCGCGAGGGGTCTTCCCCGCCCGACGTGACGAGGAAGAGCTCACCTGCGCGCTCGGCCTCGGCCACGATGTCGCACGCCACGCCGTGAGCGCTCGCAAAGCGCCAATCCTGCCATGGACGCGCGAGGCGCGCGGCGAGATACGACGCTGAGCTTATACCGGGAATGACGCGCACGTCCACCTGCGCGTTGCCGGAGAGCGCCTCCACCAGGCGGCGCGCGCCGCTGAACAGCCCCACATCGCCCGTCATCACGACCACGGCGCGCTGCCACGACGCCGCATCGGTGAGCGCGGCGACGATGTCCGCCGTCTTCACGAGCTCGCATCTCACCACGTCGGGCGGCACGTCGATGCCGGCAAGCGCACGATGAGCGCCGATGACCACGTCGGCGATGTCGATCGCGTCGAGCGCCGCGCGCGAGAGCAAGTCGGGGTTTCCGGGCCCCGCCCCGATGATCGTTACCTTTCGCATGGAATCTCCCGATACCCGCGCGGCGTGACCATACGGCCGCCTACGAGCTTCGTGTCCGCGTTGCCGACGAACACGGTGGTGAACATGTCGGCGTCGATCTCCCCCAGCTCGGAGAGCCTGCACATGCCCGACTGCTGCCCCTCGCGCCCGATGTTGCGTACCCAGCCGCAGAGCGTGTCGGGGGCCTTCCATTCGAGCATAATCTTCGCCGCGCGTGAGAGCCTGTCGGCGCGCTTTCTGCTGCGCGGGTTGTACAAACAGATGCAGAAGTCGGCGCTCGCCACGGCGGCGAGCCTGCGCTCGATGACCTCCCATGGCGTGAGCAGGTCGGAGAGCGACACGACCGCGAAGTCGTGGGCAAGCGGGGCGCCGAGCACCGCCGACCCGCTCTGAGCCGCGGTGGCCCCGGCGATAACTTCCACGTCTATATCGGGGTAGTCCTCCGCAAGCTCCAGCACGGGGCTCGCCATGCCGTACACGCCCGCGTCGCCGCTGCACACGAGCGCCACGGCTTCCCCACTCTGCGCGCGCGAAAGCGCAAGGCGGCACCGTTCGACCTCGTGCATCATCGGCGTCGCGAGATGCGCCGCGTCGGGCACGGCGGCGAGCGCGAGCTCCACGTATTTCGTGTAACCCACAACGACGTCGGACGCCTCGAGCGCGCGCCGGGCCGCAATCGTCATGCCGTCGGGGCCGCCCGGGCCGATCCCCACCACGAAGAGCTTTCCCATCACCGCTCCTTAAACGAAAGTTCGATAGTTACCTTGGAAAACGCGACGGTCACGCCGCTGTGAGCGAGCTTCGGGAAGATAAGTTTGCCCCCGTCCGCGAGCGCCGCGCGCTCGCACACGTTGTCGACCCCCACCGTCGCGCACACGAAATCAGATGGCGAAACGCTGCCTTCGACCCGCGACAACTCATCTGCGGAATACGTCGCAAGCGGAATATTGCGCGCGCGGCAGAAGGCGAGCAGACCCTCCTCGTGCGCCTTCACGTCGATCGTCGCCGCCTTGCGCACGGCCGAAGGCGAGATACCCGCCTGCCCGCACGCGAGAAGAAACGCCTCCTCGATCGCTTCGGCGCACGCACCGCGACGGCACCCTATGCCCGCAACGATACAGGGCACGACAAGACGAAGCGGCTCGGACGCAGGCGCCTGCGCCCGCACGCCCGCCGGCTTCCCCGTCTCACCGGCGAGCACGACCTCGCCCGTTGTCTCCGCCGCGCAAACGGACGCACCTGCGTTCGCGCCAGCGAACGGCGACACGACGATATCGGCCCGAGCGCGGTCTGACGCAATGTCAACCCCCTCAGGCGGCTGTCCCGAAATCGGCATGTCGGAATAGAGCGCCACGCGCCCGCCCGAAAGCAGCCGCGCCGACACTCGCTTGATGGCCTCGGGATTCGAAACGGCGAGCCCCACACGGCGCGCCCACGTATCCACCGCCCACACGCCGCGGACGTCAGTCGCCGTGGTGATGACGGGGATGACCCCTGCCACGCGTGCCACAGTTTGCGCCAGCTCGTTCGCACCGCCCAAATGCCCCGACAAAAGCGGGACGGCAAAGCGCCCCGCCTCATCGATCGCCACAACCGCGGGATCGTTTGCCTTCGAGGCGACATACGGCGCGATAGCCCGCACGGCGATGCCCGCCGCGCCCACGAACAGAAGCGCGTCCGACGCTTCCCACGCGAGCGCCGTCCATGCGCGCAGGTCGACCTTCCCCTCGCCGAACCCGCGCGAAACGGAAACGTCCCAGCCAGGGTCATCTTCACCTGTCTGCGCGCAATCGGAAAGCGCGCGTGCGGTGCGCTCCGCCAACGCATACCCCCTCTCAGTGAACGCTATGCAGGAAACCCTCATCTAGCGCACCACCATCGTCGAGAAGTAGCTGCCCCGATCGGGCACATCGTCAAGCGAGCGGTACACGCGCTCGCCCGGAAGCCCACAGTCCTCTACAAGCTCGGCACCGTCGAAGGCGCCCTCCTCGCAAAGAAAGCGCTTCGTGTCCGCAAGCGAGCGGCGCGCCTTCATGACCACCTTCGTCCCCGGCCAGCCGATTGCGCGGCCCACCCCATACAGAACGCCTTTACTCATACGTCGCCCCCAATTCCCCGATAACTGCATCGGCGCCCGACGTGCGGAAAATCTCGCGGCGCTCGGCGTCGAACACGACCGCGGCGATGTCGCATGCGCCCGCCGCGCGGCGGCGCAACCTGTCCTCGATTGCCGCAGCGAGCGAGGCGCGCGCAGCGTCCCCCACGCCGGCGGCCTCGATTACCTCGAGCGCCGCCGTGGTCGTGACCGACGACATGATCTCGCGCACGGTCTTCGCGCCCGCGCCGGCCAAGGCCGCGTGAGCGGCCAGAATCTCCGCGCGGCAGTCGGCGGTACGCGAATGGGTGTCCATGATGCCGCCAGCGACCTTCACCAGCTTGCCGATGTGTCCCACAAGAAGGACATTGGTGAATCCCTCGCGAACGCAGCAATCAATCGCATCGCCCACAAAGTTGGAGATGAAGACCACCGGCGCACCGTTTAGGTGGAAATGCCCCGAGATGAACTGCCCGCCGTAGTTGCCGGGCGTGAGCACGACTCCGCGCCGCCCCATAGCCGCATGCTGCCGGATCTCGAGCTCGATGCTGTCGCGCAAGGCAGCGAGGCTGCGCGGCTCGACGATGCCCGTCGTGCCCAGGATGGAGATGCCGCCCTCTATCCCCAGGTGCGGGTTGAAGGTCTTTTCGGCAAGGGCCACACCCTCGGGTACCGAAATCGTCACAGCAATATTTCCAGAAAAGCCGTGCGCGGCGCACACCTCACGCACCGCCGAAGTAATCATCGCGCGCGGCGTCGCGTTGATGGCGGCCGCCCCCACCGGCTGCTCGAGCCCGGGCAACGTCACGCGCCCCACGCCCACGCCGCCATCGACAGAAACTTCCGATTCGTGCGCGGGCACGTCCTTGCTGCCCGCAGTACCCGTGCCCGACCCCGCATGTTCCACGCGCGCGTACACGAGCACGCCGTCGGTCACATCGGCATCGTCGCCTGCGTCCTTTCGCACGGCGCACTGGGCGCACCCCTCGCCGATGCATGCGTCGACCACGTTCGCCTCGACGGGCAGCCCGCCGGGGGTGACGATCGACACGCGGCCGACGGGCTTTCGTGACAAGAGCATCTCGCAGGCCGCCTTCGCCGCGAGCGCGGCACAGCTCCCCGTGGTGTAGCCACAGCGCAGGCGGGTCGTCCCGGTATATATGTAGTGCTCGAAGGCCACGCTAGCTGCTCGCCTTCCGATACCCCGTGGCAAACGAAGGGTCGTAAAGCTTGCTACGCTCGTACGACTCCGCTTGTGCGCCGTCGTGCGCAAGTCCGCCGCGAGCTCCGAGCACGCGGCCCACCACCACGAGCGCCGTGCGGTCGATGCCCTCTCGCGCGCCCGCATCGGCGAGCGTGCCCACTGTGCAGCGCACCACGCGCTCCTCAGGCCAGGTCGCCTTGTACACGAGCGCCGCCGGCTCATCGGAGCTGCGGCCCGCGGCCAAAAGCTCGGCGGAAAGCTCGGCGAGCATACCCGAGCTCAGGAAGATGACCATAGTCGAGCCGCTTTCCGCCATGGCGCGCATGCCCTCGCCCGCGGGCATGGGGGTGCGTCCGGAAAGCCGCGTGATCACGACCGACTGGCTAATTCCCGGCAGCGTGTATTCCTGGCGAAGCGCCGCCGCGGCACCGCAAAAGCTCGACACGCCGGGCACCACCTCGTAGTCCACGCCGCGCGCGTCGAGCGCGTCCATCTGCTCCTGGATGGCGCCGTACAGGCACGGGTCGCCCGTGTGCAGGCGCACCACTTCCTCGCCCCGCGCATCTGCCGCGCACATCACGTCGAGCACTTCCTCCAAGGTCATGTGCGCGCTGTCGTAGACGACGCAGGATTCCTTGCACTCGGCGAGCAGCTCGGGGTTCACAAGGCTCCCCGCCCAAACGACCACGTCGGCCGCGCGCAGAAGGCGCGCCCCGCGCAGCGTGATAAGGTCGGCGGCGCCCGAGCCAGCGCCAACGATATGAATCATCCGAGCCTTCCCTTCCCGTTTCTCATCGCAACCGTTGACGCCGCCATTCGCGCAGCGGACAAAACACGGCGCCTGCGGCGGCAATCGGCGCAAATACGCAGGCAGGAGGCGCAATGCCGCCCGCCCTGGCTTTGACACGTTCACAAGTGCCCACTATCATAGTAAAAGTTTCGGCAACGAGCATATGACAATCGGATAAAAGGAAATGACCGGCGCGGCGCCCGCACAGCCCGCGCTGGCTTGCGGAGGGAACCAGGTGGGAATCCTGGGCAAGGGACATTACTGTGTAGGACGCGCAGGCGAACCGCCTCGCGCCCCAAGCCAGACTGCTTCGCCTTTTCCTCACGGCATCGCCGTGGCGTTAGCTCCTTGTGAACCCCGAGGGGCGCGCTTTTCTTTCGCTTGTGCCGACAAGCAACTGTCGCCGGGGGACCGGCAAACTGAGGAAAGGAAAAACCATGTCCGACCAGATGTCACGCCGCGGCTTCATGGGCGCCGCAGCAACCGGAGCATTCGCGCTCGCCGGAGTCGCGCTCGCGGGCTGCTCCAGCACCTCCGCGAGTTCCGAGAAATCGAGTGAAAAGGAGAAGGCCGTGAAGCCGGTCATCCTCGTCACGAGCTTCGGCACGAGCTACAACGACTCGCGCCACATCACCATCGGCGCCATCGAAGACGCTATCCGCGAGAAGTACTGGCAGGACTACGACATCCGCCGCGCCTTCACCGCGCAGATCATCATCGACAAGCTGAAGAAGCGCGACGGCATCACGATCGACAATATGACCGAGGCGCTCGACCGCTGCGTGGAAGACGGCGTGAAGGAAATTGTCGTGCAGCCGACGCATCTCATGGCTGGCCTGGAATACGCCGACGTGAAAGACGAGCTCGACAAGTACGCCGACAAGTTCGACAAGATCTCGCTCGGCGACCCGCTGCTCACCTCCGACGACGACTACAAGAAGGTGGCCGCAGCCATTAATGAGAACATGGCGTCCTTCGACGACGGCAAGACGGCGCTGTGCCTCATGGGCCACGGCACCGAAGCCGATTCCAACGCCGACTATGCCAAGATGCAGGAAGTGTTCAAGAACGAGGGCTTGACGCAGTTCTTCGTCGGCACCGTCGAGGCTGAGCCGACCTGCGAGGATGTTATCGCCGCCGCGAGCGCCGCAGGGTACAAGAAGGCCGTGCTCGCGCCGTTCATGGTGGTCGCGGGCGACCACGCGAACAACGACATGGCAGACGAGACCGACCCCGACAGCTGGGCTGCGAAGTTCGTGGCCGCTGGCTTCGAAGTGACGTGCCTGCTCCAGGGTCTGGGACAGAACGCCGCGGTCGACGACATCTACGTCTCGCACGTGGACGACGCCATCGCCAAGCTGTAAACTCGCCGCGCACGGGGGCGCCGGTCGCGTCCCCGTGCAACGGGCATGCGCCTTCCCCGACCGACGGCGCATGCCCGTTGCATTCGCATCCCGCCCGCCCACCGCACGGCGCGGGCGGTCGAAGCGATTGAAAGGAACCCCCTCCATGTTGAAGAAAACCCTCGCCTTCGCCCTGTCAGCGGCGCTTTTTGCGTTCTCGCTCGCCGGCTGCGGCGGAAATTCAATCGACAGCGCAAAGGCAAGCGATGCCGATTCCCAGGAAAAGACCGAACAGGCGGCCGATGCGCCCGAGGGCGCAAGCGCTGCCCCCATCACCGCCGACAAGGTGGCCGACGGCACCTATCCGATCACCGTAGATTCCAGCTCGAACATGTTCAGGATTGTGGACGCCCAGCTCATCGTGGAAAACGGCTCCATGCACTGCGTGATGACACTTTCCGGCACGGGCTACGGCAAGCTCTTCATGGGCACGGGTGACGAGGCTGCCACCGCGAGCGAGGCCGACTTCATCCCCTATGTGGAAAACGCGGAAGGCAAGTACACCTACGACGTGCCCGTTGAAGCGCTCGACGAGGACACCGCCTGCGCCGCGTGGAGTATTAGAAAAGAGCAGTGGTACGACCGCACGCTCGTGTTCGAATCCGCCGGCGTCGATCTGCGCGCCGACGCACTGAAGTAACGCCATGCGGTCGATTCTTCCCAAGGGGGAAAACAGGAAGCGCCACAGCATCGCGGCGCGCGCGATTGTCTGCGTTCTCGTCGCCCTGCTCGCGCTTCCTTTCGCGGGGTGCAGTGCGAGCCCGAACGCGACCGGTGGCACGGCGGGCTCTCAGGAATACACTGTGAGCGTCTCGCTTTCCGGTGGGTCAGGGCGTGCAAGCATCGCCTCGCCCACCACAATTGTGAAGGATGGCGACACCTACACCGCGACCATCACCTGGTCGAGTTCGAACTACGACAAGATGACCGTCGACGGCGTGGACTACGCGCCCGTAAACGACGGCGGCAACTCCACGTTCGAGATACCCGTCACGCTCGACGAGGACATCGCCGTGTCGGCCGAGACCGTCGCCATGTCGACGCCGCACACCATCGACTACACGCTCTACTTCGACTCATCCACCATGAAGGAGAAATCGGGCGACGAAGCAAGCGGCGGCTCCCCTGCGAGAACGGCTTCAAGCGCCGCGGCCGACTTCCACAACGCCGATTTGGGCTGCGGCTGGAAGCCGACGGGGACGCTTCAGCTTGAATACGCCGAGCACTTCACTGTCGACGAGTTCGAAGGCGGCTTGCGGCTTATCTGCGTTTCGAACGGTGAGCGCTTCCTCGTGGTACCGCAAGATGCGAAGGTACCTGATGGGTTGAGCTCTGACATCGCGGTCATAAGGCGCCCCGCCGACAAGGTGTACCTCGTGTCGTCGGCAACGATGTGCCTGGTCGACGCGCTCGATGCGAACGACAATATCTTCATGTCGGGCACGAAGGCCGACGATTGCTCGGTCGCGGGCTTCAAAAGCGCACTCGAAAGTGGGGCGATCGCCTACGGCGGCAAGTACAGCGCGCCCGACTACGAGCGAATATCGGCCTCGGGCTGCACGCTCGCCATCGAGAACACCATGATCAACCACACACCCGATGTGAAGGAAAAGCTGCAGAAACTCGGGCTCGTCGTGCTCACCGAACAGTCGTCGAGCGAGCCCGAAGCACTCGGGCGCCTCGAGTGGATTAAGCTTTTCGGCGTCCTGTTCGACAAGGAAGACGAGGCCGCGCACCTGTTCAACGAGCAAAAGGCCCGCGTCGAGCAAACGTCGAGGCTCGCGTCGTCAGGTAAAACCGTGGCGTATTTCTACATTAACTCGAACGGGGCCGCCGTCACGCGGCGGGCGGGCGACTACGTGGCGCAGATGATCGAGCTTGCAGGCGGCAACTACGCGCTCGATGACGCGCAGACGGCGTCGACGTCAGGTTCGTCAGTAACGCTCGAAATGGAGCGCTTCTACGCGACGGCGAAGGATGCCGACATCATCGTCTACAACGGCACCATCGACGAATCGGTTGCCACCTTAAACGACTTCGTAAGCAAAAACGCGCTATTGTCGCAGTTCAAAGCCGTGAAGAACGGCAACGTCTGGGTCACAAGCGCCGACATGTACCAGCAGATGACTTCTACCGCCGACATTATCGACGAGCTGCACGGGGCGTTCACCGGCGATGACGCGAGCGACTTCCATTATCTGAGGAAGCTCGGCTAGCACCATGAGAAGCCGACTTTCCATGGCATACGACGAATCGGGGCGCGTCGCACGGTGTCGCGTCGTGACGGCGCTGCTCGCTGTTGTCCTCATCGTGCTCGTCGGGGCCAACCTGTGCATCGGGAGCGTGCTCATGCCCGCAGACCACATCCCCGGCATCCTTTCGGGCGGCGCGGCCAATTCCATGGAAAGCCAAGTCATCTGGGAGATTCGCCTGCCGCGCGTGCTTTCAGCCGTGCTTCTCGGCGGGGCACTTTCGCTCTCCGGGTTCCTGCTGCAGACGTTTTTCAACAACCCCATCGCCGACCCGTTCATCTTGGGCGTCTCCTCGGGCGCAAAGTTCGTCGTCGCGCTTACGATGATCGTGCTTCTGGGCGCGAACCAGGCCATGTCCTCGCCGGCCATGGTGGCCGCAGCGTTTCTGGGATCGCTTATCACCATCGGCTTCGTGCTCCTCATCGCACGGCGCATAAGTTCCATGGCCATGCTCATCGTGGCGGGCGTCATGGTGGGATACATCTGCTCGGCGGCGACGAACTTTCTCATCGCCTTCGCCGACGACCAGTCCATCGTGAACCTGCACAACTGGTCTTTGGGTAGCTTCTCGGGTTCGAGCTGGGACGACATCGCGGTCATCGCGGTCGTGGTGATCACCGTGAGCGCATGCGTATTCGCGATATCGAAGCCCCTTTCCGCCTTCCAGCTGGGAGAAGCCTACGCGAAAAGCGTCGGCGTGAACGTCGCACGCTTCCGCGTGGTGCTCGTCCTTCTAGCGAGCATGCTCTCCGCCTGCGTGACCGCGTTCGCTGGTCCGGTGTCGTTCGTAGGCATCGCGGTTCCGCATCTCGTTAAGTCGGCGCTGAAGTCGTCGAAGCCCATCCGCGTGATTCCTGCGTGCTTCTTGGGAGGCGCCATCTTCTGCGCGGGCTGCGATTTGATCGCGCGCACGCTGTTCTCCCCCGTCGAGCTTTCCATCAGCGCCGTCACCGCCATCTTCGGCTCGCCGGTGGTTATCGCACTCATGTTGAAGAAGCGGGTGAGGTAGATGGGGAAATTCGTGCCGCAGCCCAAAACGCTCGGAAGGGACATTCCGTGCTTAGACAGTCCTAAGCTCGCACGAAAGCGCCAGAAGGCACTTTCGGCTCGTGCGGAACTGCACGCGGAACGCCTCCTCCGAGCGGAGTCGAACCTCGAAACCCCGGTCGAAACGCAGGCTGACGGAGCGCCGCTTTTCCGCATAAGCGACCTGTCGGCGGGCTACGACAAGAAGGTCGTAGTCGAAGGCGTCGATCTGGAGGTTCGCGCGGGCGACGTCGTGGCGCTCATCGGGCCGAACGGCTCGGGCAAGTCGACCATCTTGAAAACCATCACGCGCCATCTGGCACCGCTTGCCGGCGCGGTCGAGCTCGACGGGCGGGAGATTTCCCGATGGAAGACGGCGGAATTCGCAAGGAACCTTGCCGTTATGCTGACAGATCGACCCCGGACCGAGCTCCTCACCTGCCGCGATATCGTAGAGGCGGGAAGGCATCCCTACACCGGGCGAATGGGAACACTTTCGCCTGACGACCATAATCGGGTCGACGAGGCCATGAAAACCGCACATGTGGAAGAGCTCGCCGAGCGCGACTTCATGCAGATAAGCGACGGGCAACGCCAGCGCGTCATGCTCGCACGCGCCATCGCGCAGGATCCGCGTGTGCTCGTGCTCGACGAGCCCACATCGTATCTCGATATCCGCTACCAGATCGACCTGCTGCGAATACTTCGCCACCTTGCGAAATCGCGGAATGTGGCTGTCATCATGTCCATCCACGAACTCGAGCTCGCGCAGAAAAGCGCCGACAAGGTGATTTGCGTGAAGGACGGTCGGGTCTTCCGCGCCGGCGCACCCGAGGACATATTCACGCGCGAGACGATTGGCGAGCTCTACGGCCTTCAACATGGCACCTTCAACGAGCACTTCGGCAGCGTGGAAATTGGGCGTCCACACGGCGATGCGCACACGTTCGTCATCGCCGGCGCAGGTACGGGGTCAGCTGTGTTTCGCCAGCTCATCCGGCAGGGCAAGGCGTTCTACGCGGGCATTCTGCACGAAGGGGACATCGACTGCGAGCTCGCGCGCGACCTGGCGACGGAATGCGTGGCCGAGCGCGCCTTCGAGCCGATCGGGGATAAAACCATAGCCCGCGCCAAAGAGCTCCTCGTCCACTGCGCGCGCCTTATCGTGTGCCCCGCTGCCTTCGGCACCATAAACGCCCGCAACGCAGAGCTCGTCGAGTTCGCACGATCGCATGGTATCGAGGTCATGCAAGCGTGCGAAGGCGCATCGGAGGATTCCCATTTGGAGTGGGAAGGATAAACTGAACTTTCTTTTAAGGATCCTCAGGCTACAGCTCCTGCGCCGGCGAGGTCTACAAGGCGCCGGAGAACCTCGTGAACAGGAATTTCCACGCCGACGAGCCCAACTAGGCCTAATCCAAGCGAGATTCCAGACTCGACAGACCATTGAGAGTCAGATCGTTGGCGACCTCAGAGACACGCTCGATAGGAACCGAGCCGTCAGACAGTGCCCACGTGCGATAGATACCGATAATGCCCGACAGCAAAAACGCCAGATAGTAATCGAACATCTCGTCCTTGAGACCTTGGGGCAACAGATCGCGCTCGGCAATCTCGTGTTCGAGCGGCGCACGAAGACGAGCCATAAAATCATCGAGCGGAATGTTCTCGATCAGCTGACGATTGAGCACCAAGTTGTTGCACAGTGCCTCGTTAACGGTTTTAAAGAAGGTCGCCGCCGCGCCAAGAGCGCGCTCGTTGGTGTCGCCGTCCATTGAAGCAAGCGTTTTCTCGACCGAGTCGACAATCATCTCCACCACATCGACGGCAATGGCATCGAGCAGGCCGTCAACCGTACCAAAGTGTACGTAAAAGGTCTTGCGGTCGACATTGGCCTCGCGCGCGATGGCACTCACCGTAATGTCTGCCAGCGGCTTTTCCATGAGCAGGCGCTCGAAAGCCGAAAGGATGGCATTACGGCTGCGAACGATGCGACGATCAAGACGCGGTTTGCTGGTTGCCATGGGCGTGTCCCTTCGATATGCGAGCATTCATCAACAGATGAGAGATAATCTACGTAAGAGGATTATCCCCCATACAGCACAAATATGCCCCGCATCATGAAGAACGCACGACTGCCCTACTGCGACTTAGGGTGCTTCTTCTTATTGAGTGCCGACGGAGATACGCGAATACCATCGCCTGTCTGGCGCACATAGGCTTTATGAGCCGGCTTAGCGGTCCCAGAAGCCTTCTGAGCGTGCTTCTTGGGATCAACGGTAACAGCATTCGTGGGGTGCGGCTTAGTGGGCGCAGAGGGCGTCTGAGGCGTGCGGCCGAGCTTGCGCATCACGCGATCCCAGCGCGCATGGATGCTCTCGTTGTGGGCGCTCTTAAGTCCCAACAGGGGCGCAGCCAAAATGGTCGGCGCAATAAACGTAATGAGACGCCACAGCAGATAGCCGGCGGTCGAAGCCGACCCAAAGAAATGACCCAAGAACAATGCAAAGCCGCCCTCAGCGCCACCAGTTCCACCGGGCAGGGGGACCGCAGAGCTCAACAGCTGGACAAAGGCGCTCGCGGCCATGACCGAGAAAAAGTCGACCTCATGGTGGCCAAAGGCAAGCATAAGGAAATACGGCACCAGATAGAAAAACGCGAGCTGCAGCATGGTGATAAACACGGTGAGCAGCATGGAAGAAAAATGTCCGGCCGAAAGCTTGAACTTCTCGGAGAAGGAGTAGATCTCGCCATCGACAAACGTGCGCCAACCCTCGATCTTAGTGGCCGAGACACCAATGCGCTCGAGCCAATTGATGATGCAATGGGCGACGCGCGTGACGGTCTTAGGCATGAGAGCGACGGCGAAGATGCCCAGCAAGATGCAGCAGTGCCCACCAAAGCTAAAGACGCACAGCAGCGTCATGTCGCCATAGCGCTCGGCAAAAAACGGCATGCGAGCAAGCAGTAGGATAGCGCCCCAGGCAACGAGGCCAAACTGATACACGATAAAGCGCGTGAACTGCGTGGCTCCGGCCTCGCCGACATTTTGGCCCGCCTTGGTCAGGCGGTAGATCTGGGCGGGAGTCGAGCCCATCATCATAGGTGTGAGGTTGCCAAAGAAGATGCCACTCGCCTCGACCGAGATCAGGTCGCGAATGCCAACGGGTGAATCGGGGTCGAGCCAGACAGCGATCGCATAGGCCACAATGCCAAAGAACAGATACATGAACATGCAAAGACACGCGACAACGAGCCATGACGCCTGGACGCTCGACATAGCGGCCCAGAACTGCCCCATCTGCCCGGTTACCACCAGATAGACGATATAACCCACCAGTACGACACCGATAAAGATGGCGCCGCGGCGTGCGCTCTTATTGTCATCTCCGCCCGAGGCCTCAACCTCGACCTGGGGCTTAGACGTATGCTGAGAGGACTCCGTCATGAGACTCCTTCTAACAGTCAAAATATCTTGGATATTGTACCCGCAAGGACCATAGACAGAACGCAAAGCTCTGGTTCAAACGGGAATTGCAGACGGTTGTTTGAAAATAAAAAACCCGGCCTTCCATAGGAAGTCCGGGTATCAGATGCGTGGTAGCCCGTACCAGATTCGAACTGGTGATCTCCGCCTTGAGAGGGCGGCGTC
>CABSNM010000008.1 GCA_902479065.1 uncultured Collinsella sp. | reverse complement strand
CGCGATTGGCGAAAATGCGTTGGTGGAAATGGTGAAAATTATATTGACGCTAACACGCGGTCCTCGGGCCGATGCCGGGCACGGTGAGCAGGCACGCGTAGGTCTCGTCGCCCTCGAGCAGCGCCGCCGTCTCGGCCTCGAGGGCCCCGGCCTCGTCGAGGGCCTCCGATATCCGGGCGGCCAGGAACCTGACCTGCCTGTTCTCGGCCTCGACGAGCGCCGGCGGGGGCGCGGTGGAGGCGGCCGCGGCCTCCCCGGCGGCCTCGGCCCGCGGGCCCTCGGCCCCGGAGCGGGCGATCCCCCACGCCCCGCCGAACCCGGCGAGCAGCTCCAGCCACCGCCGGTCCGACAGGTCGACCGCGGCCTCGAGGGCCGGGCAGGACTCGAGCAGCACCGCGCGCAGGCGGTTCTTGTCCCTGGTCGCGCAGGCGACGACGTGGTCGCGCTGCGACGAGAGGGCGCGAGCGGCCTCGAGGGCCTCGCCGCGGCCCGGGACCCCCGACAGGGAGTCCGGCACGCCCAGGGCGGTCCGCGCGATCACCGCGGCGTCGCGCTCGTCGGTCTTGGCCTCGCCGGCGAACAGGCCCGCGGCGCGGCTGGCGGCGAGGCCGGGCAGGTAGGCGACCCCGAGCCCCGCGGCGCGGGCCCGCCTCACGGCGAGGGACCCTATGTTGCGGAACTGGTCGACGACGACGAGCGTGCCGGCGGGCGCGGAGGCGAACAGCGCGTCGAGCTCGGCCTCCCTGTTGCGGACGGGGGCGCTGTCCAGCACCTCCCCGTCGCGGTCGATCAGGCAGGCCCAGTGCGATGACTTGCCGACGTCCAGGCCGAGCACGGCCGCGGGTCTGGTGGATGGCGCTTTCACGGTGGTATCCTTCCGGTAGTCGTTCGACCGGATGGCCTCCCCCTCGGCACTCACATTACCAGCCGCGGCACCTGCCCGGCACTTTCCTATCAGCCGTCGGGGGCGGCGCGCCCCGCGCCGGCAGCACCCAACGGGCCCTCTCGGGGCAGGGACGTTCGGCCGTGCGCGGGCGCCCGGTCGGCGGCCCGTTCTGGGCGCGCCTCAATCGTAGCCCGAGACGGTCCCGGGCTGACAATTTCGACTGTAATGGACGTTCCTTTTGTGCCGGCACTTTGGGACACTCCTTGTCAGAAGAGTGATGCAAGGTGCTCGTCCTTTACTTTACTGAGATAAAGTGAACGTGTAGATTCGTAACCCACTCGCAACCGTTCTATGGCACGATATTGAACGAATGTATGCTATGCGCCCAAATCTTTTGGGCAGAGTGGGAGACAGTATGGTCAAGCTGTACGAGGACGGCATCTACCTGCGCGGCGGCAGCGAGGTTGTGCCTGCGGCCGAGGCTGCCGAGCGCGGTATTACGCAGACGCCCGAGGATGCCAAGCGCGGCACCATCGCGTATTCGATCCTCCAGGCACACAACACATCCGGTGACCCCGAGGCACTCAAGATTCGCTTTGACGCCATGGCGAGCCACGACATCACCTTCGTTGGCATCATCCAGACGGCGCGCGCCTCGGGCATGGAGCAGTTCCCGCTGCCCTACGTGCTCACCAACTGCCATAACTCGCTGTGCGCCGTGGGAGGCACCATCAATGAGGACGACCACGTCTTTGGCCTTTCCGCGGCCAAGAAGTACGGCGGCATCTTCGTCCCGCCGCACATCGCCGTCATCCACTCCTTTATGCGTGAGAACTTCGCCGGCTGCGGCAAGATGATCTTGGGCTCCGACTCGCACACCCGCTACGGCGCCCTGGGCACCATGGCAGTGGGCGAGGGCGGCGGCGAGTTGGCAAAGCAGCTGCTGCGTGACACCTACGATGTCGCCTATCCCGGCGTCGTTGCCATCTACCTCACGGGCGCCCCGCGTCCCGGCGTCGGCCCGCACGATGTGGCGCTCGCCATCATCCGCGCCGTCTTTGCCAAGGGCTACGTCAAGAACAAGGTCATGGAGTTTGTGGGCCCCGGCATCGCGAGCATGACGACCGATTACCGCAACGGCGTCGACGTCATGACCACCGAGACCACCTGCCTGTCGAGCATCTGGGCCACCGATGAGGATACGCACGCGTTTTTGACCATGCACGGCCGCGGCGACGACTACCGCGAGCTCAAGCCCGCCGATGTCGCCTACTACGACGGCTGCGTCGAGGTCGATCTGTCGAGCATCAAGCCCATGATCGCGCTGCCGTTCCATCCTTCCAACGGCTTTGAGATCGACGAGCTCAACGAGAACCTCGAGGACATCCTGCACGAGGTGGAGCTTGAGGCCGCCAAGATCGGCGAGGGCAAGACGCACTTTAGTCTGCTCGACAAGATCGTCGACGGCAAGCTGCACGTGCAGCAGGGCGTTATCGCCGGCTGCTCGGGCGGCAACTACGACTCCGTGGTCCAGGCTGCTCGCGTGCTCAAGGGCGCCAACACCGGCTGCGGCGAGTTCTCGCTGTCGGTCTATCCCACGAGCCAGCCCGTGGCACTCGAGCTTACACGCCGCGGCTACATCTACGACCTTATGGAGGCCGGCGCGATTGTGCGCACGGCATTCTGCGGCCCGTGCTTCGGCGCCGGCGACACGCCTGCCAACAACGGCCTTTCGATCCGCCACACCACGCGCAACTTCCCCAATCGCGAGGGTTCCAAGCCGGGCAACGGTCAGCTGAGCGCCGTGGCCCTGATGGACGCCCGCTCCATTGCGGCGACGGCTGCCAACGGCGGCGTCCTGACGCCGGCGACCGACCTGCCCGAGGAGATTTGGGACGAGGCCTGCGAGTACACCTTTGACGACGCGCCGTACAAGAAGCGCGTGTACTGGGGCTTTGGCAAGGCTGAGCCGGCCGACGAGCTGGTCGAGGGCCCCAACATCAAGCCGTGGCCCGCGATGGAGCCTCTCGGCGACGACATCCTGCTCAAGGTGTGCTCCAAGATCATGGACCCGGTCACTACGACCGACGAGCTCATTCCCTCGGGCGAGACGAGCTCCTTCCGCTCCAACCCGCTGGGTCTGGCCGAGTTTACGCTCAGCCGTCGCGACCCGGCCTACGTGGGCCGCTCCAAGGAGGTCGACGCGGTGGAAAAGCGCCGCGTTGCCGGCGAGGCAGCGGGCGACCTGGTGGCACTCGATGCCGAGCTTGCCAGCGTGTTTGAGGCACTGGCCGGCGCGGGTGTCGCGGCAGATGCCAAGGCGACCGAGTACGGCTCCATGCTCTACGCTAAGAAGCCCGGTGACGGTTCCGCCCGCGAGCAGGCCGCGAGCTGCCAGCGCGTAATTGGCGGCCTGGCCAACATCGTCCACGAGTACGCCACCAAGCGCTATCGCTCCAACGTGATGAACTGGGGCATGGTGCCCTTCCAGATGGAGGCCGAGCCCAGCTTTGAGGTGGGCGACTACGTCTTTGTGCCGGGTATCCGCGCCGCGCTCGACGGCGACCTAAAGGACATCGCCGCCTACGTGGTGCGCGCCGACGGCACGGTCGAGCAGATTGAGCTCTACATTGCCGATATGACGGCAGAGGAGCGCGCCATCGTCAAGGCCGGCTGCCTGATCAACTACAACAAGTTCAAGGCCGCTGCCGAGTAACGCACTTAATTGTCCGCCCGGGGCTTACCCTTTCCCGACCGCTCACGCGCTTCGCGAGGGTCGCGTTCGGGAAAGGGTAAGCCCCGGGCTACATTTCTGCGTTCTCGTTGGGTCTTGAGGGACGCTAGTAAATAGACTTGCTTGATGCCGCTTCTGTTAATGGGGCGGCTTCTTTTTGTCGAAAACCACCGCAAAGGTGCCTGTCCCCTTTGTGGTGATTCTCGGTTTGTCTCGATCTGTAACAGTTAGACCCTTATTTGCCGAGTAGTTGTTACAGATCTAGATAAACGGGCACCGCTGAACAATTCATCTCGATCCGTAACATCTGGACCCAAAAACGGCCGCTAGATGTTATGGATTGAGATGGTGAACGCCGGGGCCGAAGATCACCACAAAGGCTCCTGTCCCCTTTGTGGTGGTGGGGGGCGAGCTCGATGTTGCCATGCTCGTTGAACGACATTCTAATGAGCGTCCCTACAGGATTTCATCCGGGCTGGCGGGTTTGGTTGTTTTGGGGATGCCGAGTTTGGATGACGCGAAATCGTCAACATTGTCCTTAATTCCGTCTTTGGTGTAGACAGTGACCATATAGGTGCTGTGTCCGAATTCGCCCTTGTCGCGTGTTGCCCAGGCATCCCAGTAGGCGGCCCCGTTTCGCCCTTTGATTTTTCCGACACGGCGGAGTTCTGTTCGCTTTAATTTCCGGTTGCTATAGATGGTTCGACCGGCTTCCGCGGTGAGCCCGCACTGTCCAAGCAGCTTGTCGAGGACTTGGTTCATGTGGCGCTCATCGGTGTTTGGTGCGTAGTCGTAGGCGAGGGTGATGGAGTCGAGTGGCTGGTCGTCGATCAGATAGTTTAGCGCCTGAGGTTCAAGGCAGAAATAGGGGGAGCATCCGTCGACCTTGCCGAGCAACGGTAACTTGGACTGCCAACTTCCGGTGGGAATTGCATATTCGTAGAACACGCCACGGCAGACAAAGGAGAGCGAGGTGGCACGCGAGCCGGCGTCGATCATCCCGCAAAGATCGAAGGGCGAGGCGATACCAAAAGAAAAGGGCGTGATGACGATAAGGAAGAGCATCACGATGGGTATGGCGAGAATGGCGATGACGTTGCGACCGGTGGAATGAGACGGCTTCATATGCGCTCCTCGAGACAAAGATCTGTTGAGGATAGGCAGAAATGGATATGTTCAGAGAACAATTCAAGTTTAATCTCATGGCGCGAGATGGTCGACCGTTAGCGTCGAAAACCACCACAAAGGTGCCTGTCCCCCTTGTGGTGGTGAGGAGCACGCGGCTTCTTTTGGTAATAGTGTTAGCTGGCAGTATCATTAGTGCAGGTGGCGAAGGTTTGCATTGTGGGGTGTTTTGCCGTGAGCCGTTCTGCCCGTATTGGATTGATTGTCTTGGCGCTTGCGATCGCTGTGGTTGGCGCGGGCGCTGTCGGTATGGCATTTCTACCTGCTGCGGTGACGGAGCCGGTGGTCAAGCCTGTGACTCAATCTGTCGAACTTCTGACCGGCGACGACAAGCCCGAGACCATTACCGTTGATTTTGATGAGCAGCCGGCTGTGCTGGGTATTAGCAATTATCCGCGTATTCAGCTTGGGGCCATGCGCTATACCACGGATACAAGCCTGATCGATAGGGCGTCCGAGCTACTCAAGGGCAAAACATTTAAGCGTTGGTACGGATATGCGTCCTATCGGGCAAAAGCGAACGACATGGTTGGCGGATGCCACTCTTCCATCGAGCTGGACACTGCAAACGGCGCAAAGTTATGTGATGTCTCGTACGATCCGGGCTACGAGGGCAATGAGGGTCCGGGCATCTACATCATGGACGGCGATGTCGCCTATGTCATGGAGGGCGACCAGACCGAGCTCAACGATTTTATGGGTCAGTGTATCCAAGATGCCTATAAACAGACCTGCTTGCCTGACCCGCAGACTGCACGCGATAGTGGGTCTGCCCGTACATGGCTGTTCGAGGATGAGATGCCCTGGACCGTCGAATCGGGAAGTACGGGTTCGGCGAAGGAGTAGAGACAGCGACCACCACAAAGGTGCCTGCCCTCTTTGTGGTGGTTTTCGGTCTGTCTCGATCTGTAACATCTTGGCCGCTAAAAGTGGGCCTGGTGTTACAGATTTAGATTTTTGATCCGGGTGTTTTCTGTTCGTCTCGATTTGTAACAGGTAGAGCTCTATTTGCTGACTAGATGTTACAGATTGAGATAGTAAGGGGATGAGGCCGCAGCGGGTGAGCGGGTCTGCCCCCTATCTCTTAATCACTCATAAAATCTTATATATAGAGACTTAGATTTATGTATAAGATCTCGCAAAGCTGGCAACAATACTTCTCGAACAACGTGAAGCCGCCCCGTAGGGCGGCCGCCCCAAGAGAGGTGATTCCATGAGAATCGATAAGCTAGCAATGACGTCGCGCGAGGCGCTGCAGACCGCCATGAGCACGGCTGCCGATGCGCAGGCCGGCGCGGTGGAGCCGATCCACCTGCTGTCTGCCCTGCTCGGTGCCGGCGAGCGCAATATCTCCGTGATCATCGAGCGCATCGGTGCCGACCCGGCTCAGCTCGCACGCTCCACACAGGATGCCATCGACCACGCGCCCAAGGTTTCGGGCGAGGGCCAGCAGATGGGCCTGTCCAACGAGCTCGTCCGCGTCATCGAGAAGGCCGAGAAGAAGGCCACCAAGATGGGCGACAGCTTTGTGGTGACTGAGCATCTGCTGATGGCGCTTGCCGAGGACAAGGGCGAGGCGGGCCGCGTTCTGCGCGACGCAGGCGTCACCAAGGAGCGCATCGAGCAGGTCTACGAGGAGCTGCGCGGTGATGACCGCGTGACGTCTGCCGAGGACAAGACTCAGTTTGAGGCGCTGGAGCAGTACGGTCGCAACATCTGCGACCTCGCCCGCGCCGGTAAGCTCGACCCGGTCATCGGCCGTACCGACGAGATCCGCCGTACCATTCAGGTCCTGTCCCGCCGCACCAAGAACAACCCCGTGCTCATCGGCGAGCCGGGCGTCGGCAAGACGGCCATCGTCGAGGGCATCGCCCAGCGTATCGTGGCCGGCGACGTGCCGAGCACCCTGCGCGACCGCGACCTCATCGAGCTCGACATGAGCGCGTTGGTCGCCGGCGCCAAGTACCGCGGCGAGTTCGAGGACCGCTTAAAGGCCGTGCTCAAGGAAGTGCAGAAGTCCGAGGGCAAGGTCATCCTGTTCATCGATGAGCTCCACACCATCGTGGGCGCGGGTGCCACCGAGGGTTCCATGGACGCCGGCAACATCCTCAAACCGGCGCTCGCTCGTGGCGACCTGCACGCGATCGGCGCGACCACGCTCGACGAATATCGCAAGTACATCGAGAAGGACGCGGCGCTCGCGCGTCGTTTCCAGACCGTTATGGTGAGCGAGCCTACCGTCGAGGACACCATCTCGATCCTGCGTGGCCTGAAGGAGAAGTACGAGATCTTCCACGGCGTGCACATCACCGATAGCGCGCTCGTGGCCGCCGCCGACCTTTCCGATCGCTACATCGCCGACCGCTTCCTGCCCGACAAGGCCATCGACCTGGTCGATGAGGCCGCAAGCCGCCTGCGCATGGAACTCGACAGCATGCCGGTCGAGATCGACGCCACCACGCGTCAGCTCACCCAGCTGCAGATCGAGGAACAGGCGCTCATGAAAGAGACCGATGACGCCTCCAAGGAGCGTCTGGAGGCCCTGCGCCAGGAGATTGCCGAGGTCCAGGAAAAACTCAACGTGCAAAAGGCCGGCTGGCTCAACCAGAAGAACGCCATTGACCACGTGCAGGAGCTTAAGAGCCAGCTTGACGAGGCCAAGAGCGAGGAGGAGCGTGCGACGCGCAACGGCGATTTGGGTCGTGCGTCCGAGCTGCGCTACTCCGTGATTCCGGGCCTGCAGCAGCAGATTCAGGATTCCGAGGCCGCGCTCGAGGCGCAAAAGCAGCAGGACGGCGAGGGCCTCAACGAGCAGGTGACCTCCGATGAGATCGCCGAGGTCGTGAGCGCCTGGACCGGCGTGCCCGTGTCCAAGATGATGCAGGGCGAACTCGACAAGCTGAAGGGCTTGGAGGGCGAGCTGCATAAGCGCGTCATCGGCCAGGACGAGGCGGTCTCCGCTGTCGCCGCGGCCGTGCGCCGCAGCCGTGCGGGTCTCTCCGATCCGGACAAGCCCATCGGCAGCTTCTTCTTCCTGGGCCCCACCGGCGTGGGCAAGACCGAGCTCGCCAAGGCGCTGGCCGAGTGCCTGTTTGATGACGAGCGCGCGCTCGTGCGTATCGACATGTCCGAGTATATGGAGAAGTTCAGCGTCCAGCGTCTGATTGGTGCGCCCCCGGGATACGTGGGCTACGACGAGGGCGGTCAGCTCACCGAGGCCGTGCGCCGTCGTCCGTACTCTGTGATCTTGCTCGACGAGATGGAGAAGGCTCATCCGGATGTCTTTAACGTGCTGCTGCAGGTACTTGATGACGGTCGTCTGACCGATGGCCAGGGTCGCCAGGTGTCCTTCAAGAACACGATTATCATCATGACGTCCAACGTGGGCTCCAAGGCCATCGCCGATCTGTCCGGTAAGGACGAGGAGGAGATGCGCCATCAGGTCGACGCTGCCATGGCTCAGACCTTCCGCCCCGAGTTCCTCAACCGTATCGACGATATCGTGGTGTTCCATCCGCTCGGTATGGCGCAGATCGAGAAGATCGTCGACATCCAGCTCGCCGACGTCCGCGCGCGTCTGGCCAAGGAGCGCATGACGCTTGCCATCACCCCGGCGGCCAAGCAGATGCTCGCCGTGGGCGGCCTGGACCCGGTCTTTGGCGCCCGTCCGCTCAAGCGTCTGGTTCAGCGCGAGGTCGTGGATGCCATCGCCGCCGCTATCATCGACGGCACGGTGCGCGAGGGCGATCAGGTGACGGTCGATGCCGACAAGGACGGCGGCTTTACCGTCGTGTGCGACAACACGCCGGCGGCCACCTACGAGGTCCCCGACGCTGAGTAGATTTTTGGGGCCGGCTTTAAAACCGCCCCTCATCGCAAAACGCCAAGGGCGGCGGATCCAATTGGGTCCGCCGCCCTTTTTCGTGCGACAATCGATGATGTTGAGCATGAGTACATGGCAAGGAGATATGCAGATGAACGTCGAGATCAAGACGAACACGCCGGCGACTAACGCCGCGTCCGCCGCACCAAAGCCCGCACCGAAACCGGCGCCCAAGCCGTGCGACCCCTACATTCGTGCCGAGAACGAGGACGATGACGGTTACGACCCCTACAGCGACCGACGCCCCGAGCGCGAGCCAATGTTCGAAGCCGACCCCTGGCGCTGAGTGCCACCAAAAAGGCCACCAAAAAGTTGCGGTGAAATAGGGACTGTTTTGCGGTTTGACCAGCAAAAACAATCCCTATTTCACCGCAACTGCGTTGGGCGGCTGTCTTCGGGCCGGCTAGTCCTGGGCTTTGATACTCGGCAGCAGGATCTGCGCGAGGTAGTCGGTCTCGAGTTTGGTCGCGGCGTCTGCGTTGCCGTCTTTGCCAACCAGGTCGTTCTTGATCTGGCTATACGTATAGCGGTTGCCGGTCGTCAGCTCGACAAGCTCAATGGCCGTGTCCATGGGGTAGGTTGACACGGGGTTCTGCGTCCGTCCGTTGATGGTCTGGGGCACCACGTACGGATAGACGGGGCCGCTGGCGTAGACGGTATAACCGTTGCCTAGATTGGCCGCACCCAAAACCGTATCGCCTTCATCGGGCGTAAAGCTCTCGCCCTCGTGCACCGCGACGAGCGTCACGAGCGGCGTATTGGCGTCGTCGCCCAGATAGATGCATAGCGTGCTTCCGTTTTGCCAAGTTGCGACCTTGCCGTACCACTCGACGGGAATATCGAGCTGGTAGAGGTCGGTTGCCTTGTGGCGAGCGTCAGCATCACGGGACGCCTGTGCCTTTTGCGCGCTCACGGCATTGACGGCGGCGTCGCGCCGCGCGGTTGCTGCCTGCTGGAGCACTTTGGCAGCCGCGGCGGAGCTCGCACCGCCCTCCTCGGCATACTTGGCGGCGGCATCGATCTGGTCGTCAGTCACCGTGTCGGCCGAAGGCACCTTGAGCTTAAAGGTGGCCTGGGCACTTAAATCCTGTCCATCGCTCTTAACGGTGACCTGCGTCTTGGTGGTCGGGACGGTATAGATGGTGCCGTCGGCCGCGATGGGGGAGGCAGCGATGGAGAGCGTGTAATCGCCGGGCAGCAGTTTGATGCCGCGGCCGTGCTCGTCAACATAGAGCGTTTCGCTCACGGAGGAGCCGTCAGAATCCTGACCGCTCACCTGTACGGGAATCTTGGAGCCAGTGGAACAGTCGAGGCCCGCGGCATGCGCGCCAATCTGCACCGACATCATCGTGTGGGCATTGGCGGCGACAGCGGCAGCCTGCTCTTGCTGATATCCGTTCCAGGCAGCATAGCCTGCACCGCCGGCGACGAGCGCGACGGCCACGACACCGGCGACCATCAGATTGCGGCGCTTGGGCGACATCTTGCGATGGCGGACCTCGGCCTCGCGTGCCGAGGGAACGGACGGCAGGGGAATATCGCCCATGGCGATGGTCTCGTCCACGGCAGGAGCGGAGCCCAGGCCGGGAAGCTCGCGGGTCAGCGAATCTTCGGCCGGCAAGCTGTCGAGCAAGATGGTTTCCTCGCTCGTGTCGGATTCGGGCTGGTCGTCGGCCTCGCATTCGGTGTCTTCGTGATCTGCCTCATCTTCGGCAGGCTCAACGTCGTCTGCATCCTGATTATCGGACTGCGCCTCGGCTTCCGACTCATCCTGCACATCAACGCCCGAATCGTCAAACGCAATCTCATCAAGTGAAATCCGGTCTAGGCTCTCCAGGGCTTCGGCACACGCTTCTGCATCTTGGGCCGCATCCTCTTGGCCCATCGTCTCATCATTCATACATCCCCCAAGCTCAATATCGGGACAACAATGTACCCAAAATTGGGGTCACATAGAGCTGTCAGGCGATTGGAAATCTGATTTTATCTGTGAGAGAGGTTTTGCATATGTGCGTGAATGCGCGCAACAACAAAAAGCCCCGGAAAGCGGACGAATCGCTTTCCGGGGCTGCGCATGACGCGCGATTGCGGCATCGGCTAAGTTTGCCTACATCCAAATGTGGACGGAATAAACATGTTACTCGGCGTGCGCGTAATCAACCTTGGCGCGGCGAGCGGTAGCCTTCTCCCAATCGCTGGTGCCCTCAAAGACATCCTGCTTGTAGGGATTGCGACCGAGCTTCTTGGCGCGGTAGGCGATGTAGATGATCGCGGCGACGTTGGCGATCAGCGCGGCAATCGAGACCGCGGTGGCGGCGCCGGGGTCGAGCGTGGAGTGGGTCACAAAGATGGACTCCTCCTGGAAGTACGGGAACACCTGGGCAAACATGCACCAAATAGCAAGCGTAAAGGCGCGGTTCTGGATCCAGCCGCCCTTGTTCCAGATAAAGGCGGCGACGGTGGGCGCCAGCAGTAGCGCAAAACCGCAGAACCAGGAGTGGGTGGGCAGGCAGTTGTAGGTGTAGCAGAAGTTCCAGATATCGTAGGCGATGATGTAGACCCAGGTCATGTCGGGCCACAGCATGTCGGTCTTGTCCTCGGAGGCGTAGACGCTCCACCAACCGGTCATGCAGAAGATGTTGATGAGACCGGCGATGCCGTTGAACACGTTGTTTCAGCCGGCAAGCTGTGTGGCACCCTCGGAAGTGACCCAGGTGGACTCGCCCAGGACAAAGAAGTGATAGGCGCTCTCGAAGTCGGACACGACGGCGATCAAGATGTTGATGGCGACGATCACAAACGGCCACGCGCGGAACCAATGCGCCTTGCCGATCTTGCCCCACTGGTACTTAATGGCAATGAAGCCCCAGCAACCGGCCAGCGCCGCGTACACCTTGGCGTAGTGGAACCAGCTGTTCTGGTACACGTGGGTGGGGTTGGTGAGCGCCCACTCGGCACCCTGCGAAACGCCCACGGCGATGGCGACGCAGTAGATGGTCATGGCCAGCGGAGCCACGCCAAAGATGATTGCCGCGCCCAGCTTGGTGCGGCGGCCGACCTCGTTGAGCACGATCAGGCCAATAAAGACCATGGCCCAGCCAGCCCAGTGGATAAGGGTATCGCTACCCCAAACGTGAACTGCACCCCAAAACTTGGACGGCTTAAATAAGAACTACGCCGCAAGGGGCTGGTTCCGGAACTCCTCCGGGGTCAGCCCCTTCAGTTTAACCTGCCTCCGCCTCGTGTTCCAATGGGCGACGTACGCGTCCAGGTCCGCCTTGAAGGACTCGAAGTCGGGCCATGTCCTTCCCCGGAAGAACTCGTCCTTCATGTGGCCGAAGACCTGCTCGGTGGCGCCGTTGTCGATGCAGTTGCCCTTTCTGGACATGCTCTGGACGATCCCGGCGTCCTTCAGCCTCCCGCACCATGCGGCGTGCTGGTACTGCCAGCCCATGTCGCTGTGGAGCACCGGCGTCGCGCCCTCGGGCATCTTCGCCAGCAGCTGGTCGAGCAGCTCGGCCTGCTGTGCCATGTCCGGGCTGGTCGACGTCGACCACGCGACTATCTCCTTGCTGCCGAAGTCGTACACCGGCGCGAAGTAGGCCTTGCCCCAGGGCTGCTTGAACTCGGTGACGTCGGTGCCCATCTTCTCCCACGGCCCGTCGGCGGCGAAGTCGCGCCCGATGACGTTCTCGAAGGTCTTTCCGACCTTGCCCCTGTACGAGTTGTGCCTGTGGTAGTCGGTCTCGCGGCGGATCCCGCAGCTGATGCCCATCTCGCGCATCATCTTCAGCGTCGTCTTGTAGGCTATGCGCACGCCCTGCTCGGCGCGCAGGCACATGGCGATCTGCCTGTGGCCGCACCCGTTGGCGGTGCGCGAGAATATCTCGGCGGCGGCCTCCCAGAGCTCGGGCCTGGTGGGAGCCTTCGGGTGCGACAGCGCGTAGTAGTAGCTGGACCGGGCCATGCCGGCGCACTCCAGCAGGCGCCCCAGCCCGTGCCCCTCTTCGCGCAGGACCCTCACGGCCTCGACCTTCTCCCTGGTCAGAGCCCGTCCCTCTCGACCAGGGCACGCAATTTTTTTAGGTAGGCCACCTCGGTCTCGAGCCTTCGGCAGCGCTCCTCGAGCTCCTCCTCGCGGGTCCGCGGCCTCGCCTTGGAACCGCTCGGCCGGCCCTTGGGCCTCGGGCGCAGGGCCTCCGCGCCGCCCCGGCGGTAGAGCGCGCACCATCTCTTGAGCGGCGACATCGACATTATGCCGAACGCCGCCATCGCCTCGGCCTTCGTCATGCCGCCGTCGACCACGGCGGAAGCTGCGGCGACCTTCTGCTCGTATGTGTACCTGGCCTGCTTGCCGTCCATGGATAGCAGCACCTCGCTTCCGAACGACCGGTATACGCAGAGCCATTGTCTCACGGTTCCGCGCGGGACCGACAGCACCTTCGCCGCAGACTTGTAGCCGTGGCCTCGCTCGAAGAGCCCGATCGCCGCCTTCCTGGCCTCGATGTCGTGCTTCACCCTCAAGTCGACACGCATAAAAAGCCTCCCATTTCTCGTGTCCAAGAAATGGGAGGCAGTTCAACGTCGAACAGCATGCTGCTCTCCTTTCACACGCCCGCGGCCCCTCTTCTGATCGCGGGCAGTTTGGCCAAATGTCGTCAGTTCTGGGGCTTGCGCTCCGGATACTTGGCGGTATAGCCCTCGATGTGGAGTGTCGAGGCGATGATTTCCTTGACCGTCTCGTCGGGCACATCGGGGTGCGTGCGGATATACATCAACAACCCCATGATGAGGGTGTAGAACGTCTCGTAGACATGGTCGATGCGTAGCTCATGATGGGTGACAAAATCCACCACGGTGGTGTCGCAGATATACTGAGCCACGCGCTGGACCACGTTGTGCAGAAAGCCGCCGTAGAGTGCGCCGCTGCTCGAGGTGAGCGTGCTTGGCAGCTCGTGGCCGCTGGCGACCAGGCGCTTGAAGAGCGGGGCGACGGCGTCGAGCGCGCCTTCGATGTCGCCAACCGTGCGGCTGGCATTCCACTGCTCGAGCTCGGAGATAAAACCGTCGATTGCCTCGTCCATGACGGCGGTGACGGCGGCGTCCATATCGGCAAAGTAGTGGTAGAACAATGAGCGCGTACAGCCGGCTCGCTTGGTCACGGCCGATACCGAAAGATGCGACACGCCCAACTCGGAACTCACGGCGCGAACGGCGGCGAGAATCTCGCGACGACGCTCGTCGCCCGTCAGACGCTTGGCCGCGCTGTCGGGCGCGGGGACGGCGTCGGCCACAGAAGTGTTCGCTGCATTATCGCTCATGCGCTTGCCGCCTTTCATCCGTTTGAGCCCGACCGTTCACCTAACAGTCTTGAATATTGTTGACGGTTCGTCAATACTGTTTTTGACACAATGTCAACAATAACGGGTGAACGGCGTGGGGGCATGTCGAGCCCGTAAAAAGAGGGGCGCTGCGTGCCTGCCAGGCTGCGGCAAGAGAAGGGACGACTATGATTCTCAACGGACCGGGGATTAGCTACACCGAGCCCGATATCGGTGCGGAGTTTGTGCCGCCGCTGCCGGAGCATCCGCGCGAGGCCATCGTCAAACTGTGCGAGCACTGCACCAACCGCCTGCTGCATCGCGACGAGCTGCTGGGCTACGAGTACTGGTCGTTTGCCGAGGCCGCGACTGACGAGCAGGCCGAGGTACTCTGCAAGATGAAGATGCGCCGTCCCTACACGCTGCCCGAGATGGTCAAACTCACCGGCATGCCCGAGGCCCAGATCGAGAAGATGCTCGACGACATGAGCTACACGGGTCTGCTCGAGTACAACTGGGAAAATCCCGAGCGCGCCAAGCAGTGGGTGCTGCCCATGCTGGTACCGGGTTCCGCCGAGTTCCTCAACATGCGCGTGAGCCAGCTCGAGGAGCACCCGGTCTACGCCAAGTTCTTTGAGCAGGCATCCAAGGGTCCGCTGTCCAAGGCTACGCCGATGGTGCCGCCCGGAGGCGCCGGTATCGGCATGCACGTCATTCCGGTCGAGAAGGCCATTGACGCCGCGAGCACGTCGGTGCCGATTGAGCATATCGAGCACTGGCTCGACAAATATGAGGGCAAGTATGCCGCCAGCACCTGCAGCTGCCGAGCGAGCCGTCGCGTGATGGGTGAGGGCTGCGCCGACGACCCGGCCGATTGGTGCATTGCCGTGGGCGATATGGCCGACTACGTGGTCGAGACCGACCGCGGCCATTACGTGACCCGCGACGAGGTTTACGACATCCTGCGCCAGGCCGAGGACAACGGCTTTGTGCACCAGATCACCAATATCGACGGCGAGAACAAGATCTTCGCCATCTGCAACTGCAACGTCAACGTGTGCTATGCCTTGCGCACCTCTCAGCTGTTCAACACGCCCAACCTGTCGCGCTCGGCCTATGTCGCCAAGGTCGAGAAGGACAAGTGCGTGGCCTGCGGTCGCTGCGTTGAGGTGTGTCCGGCCGGCGCCGCCAAGCTGGGCCAGAAGCTCTGCAGCAAAAAGGCCGGCGGACAGGTGCCCGAGTATCCGCGCCAGGAGCTGCCCGACGCCACCAAGTGGGACCACACCAAGTGGTCGCCCAACTACCGCAACGACAACCGCATCGAGACGCATGAGTCCGGCACCGCGCCCTGCAAGACGGTCTGCCCCGCGCATGTCGCCGTTCAGGGCTATTTGAAGCTCGCGGCTCAGGGCCGCTATGACGAGGCGCTGGCGCTCATCAAGCGCGAGAACCCGCTGCCCGCTATCTGCGGCCGCGTGTGCAACCGCCGCTGTGAGGATGCCTGCACCCGCGGCCGTGTGGACGCCGCCGTGGCTATCGACGAGGTCAAGAAGTTCATCGCCCAGCGCGATCTTGATGCCGCGACCCGCTATGTCCCACCCGTGGTGACCCCGACGCGTGCCGGCGGCTTCGACCAGAAGATCGCCATCATCGGTGCCGGTCCGGCAGGTCTGTCCTGTGCCTTCTATCTGGCCGAGAAGGGCTACAAGCCCGTCGTGTTCGAGAAAAACGAGCGCCCGGGCGGTATGCTCACCTACGGCATTCCCAGCTTTAAGCTGCAGAAGGATGTTATCGAGGCCGAGGTCGAGGTCATTCGCCTGATGGGCGCCGAGTTCCGCTATGGCGTGGAGGTCGGTCGCGACGTGACGCTCGACGAGCTGCGCGAGCAGGGTTTTAAGGCCTTTTATGTTGCCATCGGCTGCCAGGGCGGCCGCTTCGCCGGTATTCCGGGCGAGGATGCCGAGGACGTGACCGTGGCCGTCGACTTTTTGCGCGAGGTCAACAGTGGCAAGATCGACGCGCTGCCCGGCCGCACCATCGTGGTGGGCGGCGGCAACGTGGCCATCGACGTTGCCCGCAACGCCTGCCGTCTGGGTTCCGAGCACGTTGAGATGTTCTGCCTGGAGAGCGAGGCCCAGATGCCCGCCAGCGAGGAGGAGCGTCGCGAGGCCGTTGAGGACGGCGCTCACATCAGCTGCGGCTGGGGCCCCAAGGAGGTTCACCTGGACGAGGCCGGTCGTGTGTGCGGTATCACCTTCAAGCGCTGCACGCGTGTCTTTGACGACGAG
Organism: uncultured Collinsella sp.; assembly: GCA_902479065.1. Classification (GTDB taxonomy): domain Bacteria; phylum Actinomycetota; class Coriobacteriia; order Coriobacteriales; family Coriobacteriaceae; genus Collinsella. Next base: position 54,085 of record CABSNM010000008.1, on the reverse strand, counting down.
GGCCGTTTTGCGCCCGAGTACGACGAGAACGATCTGCGCCGTGTCGATGCCGACCGTGTCGTCATGTCGATTGGCCAGTCCATTGTGTGGGGCGACCTGCTGGCTGGCTCCAAGGTGGAGCTCGGCCGCGGCCAGGGCGCCCTTGCCGATCCCCAGACTTACCAGACCGCCGAACCCGACATCTTTGTGGGTGGTGACGTCTACACTGGCCCCAGCTTTGCCATCGACGCTATCGCCGCCGGCCACGAGGCCGCGGTGTCCATCCATCGCTTTGTGCAGCCGGGCTCCACGCTCACCATCGGCCGCAATCAGCGCCGCTACACCGCGCTCGACCGCGACGACGTTGTGCTCGAGAGCTACGACAACGCGAGCCGCGAGGTTGCGCATGTGGACCGCGAGCGCGAGAAGGCTGCGCCGTTTAGCGAGTATGTTGAGACCTTTACCGAGGAGCAGGTGCGCGCCGAGACCGCCCGCTGCCTGGGCTGCGGCGCCTCGATCGTCGACCCCAACAAGTGCATCGGCTGCGGCCTGTGCACCACCAAGTGCGCGTTCGATGCCATCCATCTGGATCGCGACCGCCCCGAGTGCTCCACGATGGTCAAATACGAGCAAAAGCTCCCAAGCCTGGGCAAGTACGCGCTCAAGCGCGCCATCAAGATTAAGTTCGGTCGCAAGTAAGTAGCCATAACGGGAACGGCGGAAGAAAAAGTGCATGAATTGGGGATCGTTTACCACATCATTCGCGATGTCGAGAATGTAGCGCGCGCTCATGGCGTGCGTCGCGTTTCGAGCGTAACGTTGCTGTTGGGCGAGGTCTCGGGCGTCGTTCCCGACTTGCTGCTCGACGCTTGGCGCTGGGCAGCAGATAAAAAGCCTATCGCGCAGGGCGCGGAGCTTGTTGTGGAGCCCGTCGAGGCTGTGACGCATTGCGAGGTATGCGGCCGCGACTACGCGACGGTCGAGCATGGCAAGACCTGCCCCCATTGCGGTAGCGGCGAGACATACCTGCTGCAGGGCCAAGAGGTCATGATCAAGCAGATCGAGACCCCCGACGAGGATCCGGCAGACGCTGCTCCTGACGGCCTCTCCGACGCCCCCGACGCCGTCGACGCCGCCAACCCCCTCCACATCGTCTAGGATCCCCTATAAGTTGCGGTGAAATAGTTCCTAAATCCAGCCTTCTGGCTCTTAAACAAGAACTATTCCACCGCAACTATTTTGAGTGGTTTCGTAGACCATAAGTCACGAAAAAAGTCAAGCCATGTCTGTTTAAACAAAATGGCGGCAGTACAAGCGCATTCGCGCTTGCCTAAAATCGATATTAATGAACAGCCTGCTTGTATCTGTAAAATGCATGGCTTGATGAGCGACGCCTTGTCGTGTAATGAGTCAAAAAGCAGTAACGTAATCAACTTGTAACAAAACTAGACATTTAAACAAATAATCCAACCTTTTGCGGATTTAGCTATAATTCCACAAACCAAACAGCTATACTCCTTTCATGTCGTGTAGAAAATACGTAGACAAAAAGGAGGTTATGTGATGGTAAGTATTGTTCTTGCTAGCCACGGGGACTTGGCAGCTGGAATCAAGCAGACGGGCTCGATGGTCTTTGGCGATCAGCCGTCTGTTGCCGTGGTCTCGCTCGAGCCGAGCATGGGCCCCGACGACTTCCGTGCCAAGGTCGAGGAAGCAATCGCTTCCTTCGAAGACCAGGAGCAGGTGCTCTTCCTCGTTGATCTGTGGGGCGGCACGCCGTTCAACCAGATCAGCGGGCTCATCGAGGGCCACGATTCCTGGGCTATCGTCACCGGTGTCAACCTGCCTATGCTCATCGAGGCATATTCGCAGCGCTTTGACGCAAAGAACACTGCACATGCAATCGCAAAACATCTCGTGACTGAGGCTAAGGCTGGCGTGCGTGTCAAGCCCGAGTCTCTGGAGCCCGAGGAGAAGAAGCCGGCTGCGGCCGCCGCTGCTCCTGCAGGCGCCATCCCTCCGGGAACGGTCATCGGCGATGGGCACATCAAGATCGCCCACGTCCGTATCGACACCCGTCTGCTTCATGGTCAGGTGGCCACCACGTGGACCAAGCAGATCAACCCCAACCGCATCATCGTGGTTTCCGACGGCGTTGCTCACGACGAGCTCCGCAAGACCATGATCGAGCAGGCTGCCCCTCCGGGAGTCCATGCCAACGTCGTGCCCATCAAGAAGATGGCCGAGGTCGTCAAGGACACGCGCTTTGGTGACACCAAGGCCATGCTGCTCTTTGAGAACCCGCAGGATCTGCTTAAGGCCATCGAGGCCGGTGTCGACATCAAGGAAGTCAACATCGGTTCCATGGCTCACTCCAAGGGCAAGGTCGTCGTCACCAACGCCGTCGCTATGGGCGATGATGACGTTAAGACTCTCGAGGCCCTCAAGGCCAAGGGCGTCAAGTTCGAGGTCCGCAAGGTTCCTTCGGATTCCTCCGAGGATCTCGACGCCATGTTGAAGAAAGCTAAGGCCGAACTGGCCGCTCAAGCATAGTAAAGGAGGGTCCGATACATGTCTGCAATCACTATTCTGCTTGTTGCGATTGTCGCGTTGCTTGCCGGTATGGAAGGCGTTCTGGATGAGTTCCAGTTCCATCAGCCGCTCGTGGCATGCACGCTTATCGGTCTCGTAACCGGTCACCTTCAGGAGGGCATCCTCCTGGGCGGTTCGCTCCAGATGATGGCCCTTGGCTGGGCTAACGTCGGCGCCGCTGTCGCGCCTGACGCCGCTCTGGCCTCGGTCGCTTCTTCGATCATCATGGTGCTCGCCCTCAACGGTGGCGCCACCGATTCGGCCAAGGCCGTTACCACCGCTATCGCTGTCGCCGTCCCGCTGTCGGTCGCTGGTCTGTTCCTGACCATGATCTGCCGTACCATTGCTACCGCTATCGCTCACGCCATGGACGGTTGCGCCGAGAAGGGCGACTTCTCCGGCATCGAGCGCTGGCAGTATGCTGCCATCCTCATGCAGGGCCTTCGTATCGCCATCCCGGCAGTGCTTCTGTGCGTCATCCCGGCCGAGGCCGTTACCAACGCGCTTAACGCTATGCCCGACTGGCTGTCCGGCGGCATGGCTGTCGGCGGCGGCATGGTCGCTTCCGTCGGTTACGCCATGGTCATCAACATGATGGCCACCAAGGAGACCTGGCCGTTCTTCGTCCTCGGCTTTGTCCTTGCTGCCATCCCTCAGCTCACGCTGATCGCCCTTGGTCTCATCGGCATCTCCCTTGCCCTCATCTACCTTGGCCTTAAGGATCTGGCCAAGCAGGGTGGCGGCATGGGCGGTGGCTCCGGCGACCCGCTCGGCGACATTCTGAACGATTACGAGTAGGAGGGGAGTGATACATATGGCAGAGAACAAGATTCAGCTTACCAAGGCTGACCGCAAGAAGGTTTGCTTCCGTCATCAGTTCCTTCAGGGTTCGTGGAACTACGAGCGTATGCAGAACGGCGGCTGGTGCTTCGCAATGATCCCTGCGATCAAGAAGCTCTACACCAGCAAGGATGACCAGATTGCCGCTCTTAAGCGCCACCTGGAGTTCTATAACACCCACCCCTATGTTTCCGCCCCCGTCATTGGCGTTACCCTCGCCCTCGAGGAGGAGCGCGCCAACGGTGCTCCGATCGATGACGTCGCCATCCAGGGCGTCAAGGTCGGTATGATGGGCCCGCTCGCCGGCGTCGGTGACCCCGTCTTCTGGTTCACCCTTCGCCCGATTCTGGGCGCTCTGGGCGCTTCCCTGGCCATGTCCGGCAGCATCGTCGGTCCGCTGCTGTTCTTCTTCGCGTGGAACATCATCCGCTACGCCTTCCTGTGGTACACGCAGGAGTTTGGCTACAAGGTCGGCTCCTCCATCGCCAAGGACCTCTCCGGCGGTCTGATGGGCAAGGTCACCGAGGGCGCTTCCATCCTGGGTATGTTCATCATCGGCGCCCTGGTCGAGCGCTGGGTGTCCATTTCCTTCACCCCGATCGTCTCCACGGTCAAGCAGTCTGCTGGCGCCTTTATCGACTGGGCTAGCCTGCCCTCCGGTTCCGAGGGTATCAAGGAAGCGCTGACGATGTACAACTCCGTCGGTGCTACCGCCCTTGATCAGATGAAGGTCACCACGCTTCAGGCCAACCTCGATCAGCTCATCCCCGGCCTTGCCGCCGTGTGCCTGACCCTGCTGGTCTGCAAGCTCCTTAAGAAGAAGGTCAGCCCGATTGTCATCATCCTGGCTCTCTTCGCCGTCGGCATCATCGGTCGCTTCTGCGGCTTCATGTAAGCACGTTTCGGCTTAAGACCGAGAGTTGCTAGGTAAGGGCTTTTGAGCCATTGAAACGGACCGCACCCGGTGGGTACACTGGATGCGGTCCGATTGTTTTATTTGGAGGGCGAGGCGCGTATGGCGCAATCTCAGAACAGCACGGTCGATCTGGCAACGCCGGCAACCTGCCTGATGGGGCTTACCAGCCACGGTAACGTGATGGTGGGCAATAAGGCGTTTGAGTACTATAACGAGCGCAATCCCGAGGATTATATTCAAATCCCGTGGGACGAGGTCGACTATATTGCCGCCGAGGTTTTGCGCGGCACCAAGAAGATTACGCGTTTTGCCATCTTCACCAAGGACAACGGTCACTTTACGTTTTCGACGCGCGACGACAAAGAGACGCTTCGCGCGGTCCGCAAGTACGTCGACGAGGATAAGCTCGTGCGTTCGCCCGACTTTATCGATGTGACGGCCAAGGGCGCCAAGAGCATCCCCTCCGTTATCAAAAACCTTTTCCACAAAGGCAACTAGCTCCTCATAAGTTGCGGTGAAATAGTTCCTAAATACGGCTTTAGATGCTTCAGACAGGAACTATTCCACCGCAACTTCGAAGTCTAGTCATGCGACGTATTGCGATGCAGTAAATCTGCTACACTAGTACAACATGCCTCCGTAGCTCAGGGGATAGAGCACCGCTCTCCTAAAGCGGGTGTCGTGCGTTCGAATCGCACCGGGGGCACCAGAAGAAATTGCAGGTCAGACGGTATAAATCGTCTGACCTGCTTTTGTATAGATAGGGCTAAATAGACGATAGAGGGGTGAAAAAGGGGTGAAAGAAAGTTCTATGATGAAAACAGCTCGACTACATATTTCACTCGGATATTTCACCCAAATATCCGGTTTTCAACCCTTTCCACAGTCTGCGGGCTTATAAGAAGCCCTCCGACTATGGAAAGCGTTGAAAACCTAGGGTGACGTTGCTGTGAGAAGGGCGAGTTTTCAACAGCCCCCGGTGTCTCCGGGTTACACTTGGGACCCTCCGACACCGAGGACCGTTGAAAACTCGCCCTTCTGCTAGGCAGGCATTTTTTCTAAGTAGGCCAGTTGCTTCAGAAGCAGCTGGAGAGTAATTGACATTCCAAATATTTCCATGAAAGTGAAGTCTGGCTCGCCACCGTTTACAGAGGGAAGCATAATTGCCTGGCGTGCCATCCTTGTAGCATTGAACTTGTACAGATAGCCAAATTTGCTCTTTTGCTGCTGGATGGCGACTTTTAGGAAGAGGTAGATAAACTCGTTGCCCTTGTTGTTCTTGACGTGAAAGCGTTTAACGTCATCGGAGAAAATGCACTCATAGGGGTGGTAGAACCCAAGGCAGACGCCATTACCGTTATAGTTCACGCCAAGGACATTGTTGTCGAGCGACGAATTCTTATCAGCCGTAAAACCGGCAATCCCGTTGCTATTGTCAAGCGCCCCAATAAACGGTCGTCTTCCATACTTTCGGTTACGAGATTCCAAGCGCCTCCCGGAACGAATGTCGAATATTTGGCTGATTGAGTACGATTTCCAATCTCTTTCGTGCAGTGAGGAGTGGTCGAACTCGGGGTTATTTACTCTCTCTCTCTCTCTCTCTCGATGGAGGCGATGCGCTTCATCAGGAATTCGCGGCAGCGCTGGACTTGAATGGCTTCTCGCTCGCGGATGTAATCCTCCATGAACTGCCAATCGGGATTGCTGGACTCATCGATGGGAAGCATTACTCGTAGCAAATTGAGCCGTTTTAGGCTGATCGACCTTCCGTGGCCGAATAGCGTTCGCTGTTTAGAAATGGATGCGGCCACGAATTGCATGGCATATTTTGAGAGGTTTCCGATTGAGTCTCTTGGCCTTAAGTCCGTTACGTGGGTGTCGAGAGCGAACTCCATTGGTTGGTAGTACGCGAGACCCGCCCCGCCATCGCCGTCGTTGTTTAGAGTGATGGCGTGGCCACGATGAAGTCTTTCGTTTGGGATAGAGACAAAAGCCTTTACGCCGTTGTCGCAGTTGCGAGCGGAAATAAGTGGAACGTCTCCGACCTGAAGAGAGGTCATGTTTTTCTCGGTGCCGCGAGCCGGTTGAAATAAATCCGAGATTTTAAAGGGTGCCCAATCCCTGTTATTCAAATCGAGCATCGGGGCCCTCCTCGAAGAGATAGCTACGACCATGAGAAACCATGTCTAGCTGGAATGTTAGATAATCGGCTATTGCCTTCTCGAAATCCTCTTCGGTAGGTATCTCGTCGTTGAAGTAATAGAAGCTGTGCAGCCACTCGTCATCTGGCTTGACGGTCGAGCTGACGCAGAATTTCGATGGGGCGTCTTCGCGGCCGTTCCAAACGTCAAGAAGATGCTGCTTTCTGTCCTTTGCAGAGTCGCCTTCGACCAGGCCGACGTGCGCCCTTACCTCATAGCCATCATCCCTAAAGTCGATGAAACGGCATTCCTTTTCAGGGTCATGTGGTTCGCCGGCGGTGAACACGGCTATGACGGGATTCGTTCCGACCCCATAGAATGTATCGGTGTTGCACGTAATAACGCCTTCGAGGGTGTGATGCTTGAGGATGGAGACCTTGAACTCCTTCTCGGCTTTGCTTTTTCCGGTCATGGATGATTGCGGAACGATGACCGCCGCTCTCGCACCTATTGTGAGAGAGTCGAGAAGACGTTCCACAAAAGATAGCTCGTATTGGCTTGGATCCGCTTTGGTTCCTTGGCTGTATGGAGGATTCATCAGCCCGACCGTTGCCCCTTTGAGCTGTATCTGGGCCGGGTTTTGCTTGAGGAAATCGCAGCATTCGAGGTTACTGTTTCCGTCTCGCCTAAGAATCATGTTTGCAGCCGCGACTGCAAACATGTTGCTTTGGAGCTCGATGCCGTGAAGGCGCTTTTTCTTAATGTCTTTGCGTTGCTGCTCGCTGGTTGCAGAAGAAAGCATGCGATGCATGGCGGCGATGAGAAATCCCGCCGTTCCGCATGTTGGGTCAAGCACCGTATCTGTAGGCTTAACATCAACGAGCTCACACATAAGGTCGCAGATGTGCTTTGGCGTGAGTACGATGCCGAGTGTTTGGCCGTCCCCGCCGGAATAGCTCATAAACTCGCCGTAAAAGCGACCTATGAAGTCTTCAGAAGTCTGCTGGTACTTGATGCTTTTGAAAACGTGTTCGTTAAGGAAGTTCGTGTAGTAGTGCAACGGGGTCATCCCTAGGGTGTCATTGACCTCGTTTAAGCGAAAGCTTGTTTGAACAATGCCGAACTCAGCAAGAAGCTTGTTTTTCTTCACATCTGGCCCGACGTTGGAGCGCGTGAGTCTTCCACGAATGGCGTTCATCAGCTTATCGCCGTCGCGCATGCCTTCGGTCTGGTCCCCGGTAAGGGAATCGATTGAGAATCCGCCGTATTCGATTTCATCCAAAGCTAGAAGAATCCCCGCTACCACAAGAGCCTTGTCTTGGTCCTTGATGGAGCCGTAGGTGCGAAGATATTCGTGAAGCTCTGCCGCATCCTTGAGAATTTGTTCGGTGGTCTTCTCGACGTCGGTTGGTTCGTCAAGAACATACCGTGTGTAGTATTCAACGATGTTGCTCGGTGAGAGCCAAGTGAACGATTCGAGGTCTGGGAGCCTCTTGTAGCCTTCTCGGTCATTCACGAACACGGGAGATATGGTGTGATGCTTGGAGTCCCCTGAAACCCCAACGGCGAAGACCTCAGTGAAAGGGCTCTTCTTTGCGATGTGCGAGGCGTAGTGATAGGCACCGTTGACGGCATAATCGGTAACGGCCTCGGTGCTCATGTCGAGGATGTCAGAATCTGTTAGCTTTTCATGTCGGCTTTGGCTCGCCTTATCTTCGATGACAAGAACAAAGCGGCCAATTTTCGAAACGTATTCAGGATAGCCAGCGTTTCCCGTTCCGCGCTTGGATGCGTCCTTGAGGGCGTTGTCGATTTCTTTGATGCTGCTCCCCTGTGATGTGAACTCAATATCACACTCGGTGAGCCTGTCGGCAACCCAAAGGTCGAGTGCGGCTTCTTTCCTGGCCATGTGAAATCCTTTGATAACGAGCTGGTGCGAATTGAATCGCGACAAAGATATCCAACAGTTTAACCTCCGGCTATAGAGCAAAGGAAAACTACTTCCAATCGGAATTATCGAACGGTAGAGATTCGAGGTTGTCGCGTAGCGATCGGCCTTGAGGCCGATGGGTCCCGCTTATGGGCGGGACCCCCGCGACGCACAGCGTCGCTCTCGCTGCGGCTCCCTGGCAACGCTCCCCAGGGTCGCGTTTCGTCCGCCTACGCTCACGCCGGCCCCACCCGCCGAACGGCTTCGCTCGATGGCTTCCGGAAGTCGCCATCGCTCCGCCGTGGTCGCCGGGCGGGGCCTCTCGCGCCGGGTCGCCGAGCGCCGTCGTGCGACGCTCCCCATGGGTCGCGTCTCCTCGGCGTCGGCTCAACCGGCGCTCACCTGCCCGGGCTCGCGTTGCCTCAGCAACCGGCTCGCTCCGTGCAGGCAAGATATGGATTCCGTTGCACGGAATCATCTTGCCCGCCTGCGGCGGGGCGGCGAACCGCTCCGAGGTCGCTCCCGCCAATAATAAGCTGGGACTCTTGTTGCGTCCCGGCCCAAGCGCTCAGTCCCCTCGCCCGTTCTGGTTCTCCCACGACTTGCGCTCAAGTTCCCAGAACGCCCTCATCGCCGTCGCTATCCCGCGCAGCGTAAAGCGGACGACGAGGCCGGTTGAGCGGTCGACCGCGAAGCCGAGCCTGCCGCCGTTGACCTTCCGCACAGCCCCGAGAGCCTTCGAGAAGAAGCGGTACTGGAGGCTCCCGCCCTTCGACCTCGCGAGCTCGATGCCGTCTCGCCTGAGCCGCCGGTCGAGCTCGGCCATGCGGTCGGGGCAGTCCCTCATTCGTCCGACCTCCTCGACGCGACGGGCGACCGCCACGCGGACGCGGGCGTTCTCGGAGCGCTCGGCCTGCCCCTTGCGGGCCATGTCGCGTTCCTCCCTGCCCGGCTGTCTCGCGTGGACGCGCGAGTTGGCCTTGCCGCGCTCAAGCTGCCTGAGCCCATACTTCTCGTCCAAGGCGCGGACGGTCTTCACCCTCGCGGTTGCGGCCTTGCGTGCGGGACCCTCGTCGAGCCTCCTGCCCGTCTCAAGGTCGCTGCGGTTGATGCCGAGGTGCACGGCATAGCGGTCGGTGCCGTCCGCGCGGCAGCGCTCGCGGTGAAGCACCATCACGACCTCCTGGTTCGGATAGCGCTCGGCCACATAGGCCCGAGCGTATTTCATGCACATTTCAGGCGTCATCTTTCCGCCGTTGAGGTCGCACTCGTCGGGGAGGAAACCGAGTATTTGGTGCTGCATGTAGGTGCACTTGGCCCCCGCCTTCCCTGGCCTGTCGTGGCCCATGGCCCTCCTCGTGTCTGTCATTTCCTGGAACCAGCGGTCTTCGTCGATGATGTTCTGGGTGTCGTGCGCGAGCGCCTTGTCCCTGTCCCATGAGAGGTAGTCCCTGAGCCGGGAGAGGTGCCCCTCGCTGCAAACGCTCGTCTGCTTGATTGCCGTCATGGGCCCTCCCTAGTCGAGCGAGAGACCGCTGAACTTGCTGGTCGGCTCGGCCTTCGCCTTCTTCTTCGGCTCGGGCCATTCGAGGCACCAGGGGATGACGCGTTCGCCCATCTTCCCGGCTGCGGCCTCGTCCAGCCGCCTCTGATAAGCGCGGCGCTTCTCCGTCTCGTGCTCCGGAGTCCCGAGGTCGAAGTGCTCCTTCGTGGGTGTCTTAGTGCAATCGGTGACGGGTGAGCGGAAAACCCCGGCTCGCTCGGTGGGCATGCCGTTGTCCGCGTGTTTCACGACGACTATCCCGTCTCGGTCCGGGGCCATGTCGCGCCACTCCCATGCGTGCACCACATCGTCGGCGCTCTCGCTGTAGGAGGTCGAGGCCGACGAGCCCGACGCCGCCTTGCTGCTGCTCGTGCCCTGCGTGTGGCGGGTGGTCTTGCCTATGAGCTCGGTGAAGTACCGGCGGTCCTCCTCCTCGGCGAGCTTCATGGCGACCTTGACGCCGCAGTTCGCGAGAATCTTCCTGCGCCCGTCTCGCTCACCGTATTTATTAAGCTGGGATATACCCTGCGTTGCCCCCGTCCAGTAAATCTGGAACGACCTTCCAAGTGAAAGGAGGGCGGGCAGGCACTCGACGCGGGGGAGGTTGCCCCACTCGTCGCCGAGTATCTGCACGGGGCGGGGGAGCCTGCCGCCGTTGGAGTCGGCGGTGGCCTGGACGGACGCCCAGAGCTGCGAGAGGAATATCGCCGCTATGCAGTTGTAGGGCGAGCCCTCGTCGAGCACGTGGAGGAACACGGCGCTCTTGTTCTCAAGGACCGAACGCGGGTCGATGTCGGACCCGGACGTCATCCATGCGACCGGGGCTGACGAGAACGGGCGGAGCGCCACCTTGAGCGTCGAGAGGATACTCCTGAGCTCGTTGCCGCCCGAGGAGACGAACTGCGAGGCCCTGTTCTTCGCGGGGTGCCCGCTCGGCAGGGCGCGAAAGACGGACTTCAATGGTTCGGCCGGGTCGTCGCCCTCGGCCTCGGTGCCACGGTCCAGCACCTCGCAGACGGTCGCCAGGTGCTTGGACTCCTCGGGGCACTCGTCGGACATGGAGACCAGCAGGACGAGGGCGGACAGGAGCCCCCGCGCGGACGCGGTCCAGTGCGAGCCCTTGCCCTTCTCGTCGTCCTGTACCACGAGCTCAGCGATGGCGTCTGCCGCCTGCTCGGCCTCCTGGTCCCGGCCCTCGGCGTGGAGGTCGAGCACCTGCCTGAGCGGGTTGAACCTCTGGCCGCGATAGGGATGCTGCGTGTCGAGCAGGAGGACGCGGTAGCCGCGACGGGCCAGCTCGTCGCCCGTGAGCTCTACGAGCTCGCTCTTCACGTCGGAGACGACGAGGGTCGCGGGCTCGGAGCCGTTTGAGCCGTCGCCGTACGAGAACAAATCGATAGAGGGAAGGTAGAGGAAGCGGCTCTTGCCTGACCCAGTGGCCCCGGAAACGAAAATCATCTTCTTGGGCTCGAAGAGATAACAGGGCTTGCCGCGCCGCTTGGTGAACCCGTAGACGAACCCGCGCGACGAGGGGTTGGCCGAGCCATCCCATGTGACGGAGCCCCTCACGACCTCTCGGCCCGTTTTCACATGCGCGTCCCCGAGCACGCCGCCGTCCTCGCCCCTCGCGTTGAGGGCGCTTGAGTAGGCGATGAGCGAGCATGCGCAGAGCGAGAGGAGGAGGGTGAGGGCGGTGCCCGCCGGGCAGACGGTGAATGAGCCCGAGAGCCACCAGCCGAGAACCGTGGCTGCGTCGAGCGCCGAGGGGAGGAACGACGCGTCGAGCGGGAGCCCCGCGACGAGGCGGTCTATGGGGGAGGCGAGCACCGGGCAGGCGAGCGCGGCGAGGACAATTGAGGTGACGAGCGCCGTGAGTATCTTTGTCTTCATGGTTGTTCCTTTGTTTTTGACAGAAGGTCCGAGAGTTGAGAGGTCGTGCGGGCTATGAGGTTTAAGGCCTCCGAGAGCCGATGTGCCGTCTGTCCGTCGACCCCGTATTTGTTAATGGCCCGTTGGGCTTGGTTAAGGTTGTTTCCCTGCCGCTTCATCTCGGTGAGCATCTGCCGGAGGGTCGACTCGTCGGCGATCTTGACCGGTTTCTCTCCGAGATTGAGCGCGGCCTCGCGCATGAACGTCGATGGGGGCATGCCGAAAGAGGAGGAGCGGGCCACGATTGCGACCCGCTCCTCATCGGTCATCCTGACGTTTATATGTGCGGTCCTGCTATTGCCGCGCATCGCCTAATCCCTATCGAGGAAGGTGGCATGGGCTCCGTCGAAATCGAGCCGCGCCTCGGCCAACATTCCGTAACGGTTCTTGAGGGCAATGAGCTTGAGCGGAGTTCCGCTTGCGGGAGGCTCATAGGGAAAGCTGGGCTTACCGTTGTCATCGGCGAGGTAGAGCACAGAGTCGAAGCCGTATTCGACGGCGGAGGAACCGCCGAACATGCCGAGGCTTGGCTTGGTCGACTTTCCAGACTCGTAGGACTTGCGCGTGGTCGAGCTCAGGGCGATGACGGGCGAGCCATAGAGGTTCGAAATTTCGCGCAAACCCTTTACGCATGCGGTGATTGCCAGGCGCTCGTCGATGAACTGCTGGTCTGCCGTGGTGCCGCAGGCCAGGAGCTGCAGATAATCCACGAAGACGATAGGGGCCTCGTTGCGCTCGCGTGCCACCAGGCCGACGAGGTTCGAGAGCTCGACGGTGTTCAGCGGACCGGTGATGCAGAGATTGGGGGCGATGCGGTCGCGGTACATGCCGAGTGCGTTTTCGAAGGCCACGTGCTTGGGGTGGCTCTCCGCCGCCGCATCTGCGACCTCGGAGAGGGCAAGCTCGGTGCCGCTGAGCCGCGTAAGGCTCTTTTCCAGGAGCTTGTGCGCGGGGAGCTCGGCGGAGACGTAGACGACCGGGTGCCCGTCGTCCGCGAGCTTGTCGGCCTCCTGCAAGGCCAGGGTCGTCTTGCCCTTGCCGGGTGCGGTGCCGATGGCGTAATTCAGTCCGGGGTAAACGCCACCGAGAACGTCGTTGAGGGCCTTGAGGCCAAAGTGGGCGACGGGCTGGTCGCCCTCAAGGGCGCTTAGATGCTCGTCGAGCTTATCGGATTCGAAAACGAGGAGGTTGGAGGTCGGGCACTGCATCACTCGCTCGCCTCTTCAGCGAGCTTTTTGAAGTAGTCGTAGAGGTCTTCCTCCATGACAAAATACTGGTTGGCGATGCGGAAGCAATGATGAGTCGACTTCATGAGCCGGATGGCACTTGACTGGCCAATGCCGATGAGAATCTGAACATCAAGACGGCTCAAGATACGCTTGGTGCCAGTGCGGCGAAGGTTGATGCCTGCGGAAATGGCGTCAACCTTGGGGTCATCTGCAAGATGCATGATAAACTCCTTGTTTGGGGTGCTCGGCTCCTCTTCGAGGTTTGGCGACTAAGAGAGGGGAGTCGGGTGCCGTTTTTTATTACCAGTCGGAACAAACTTCTTCAAGAAGACTGCTCCATTTGCGACGCAACTCCGGGGTATCCGGGAGTACGTGCTGGTTGCCGCAGTCTGCGGCAGAGGTCGTGACGCTCTCTTCGAGCGCGGAGAAGGCGTCGGCGAGATAGGCGCATGTCGCGTTCAGCTGGCCGATTTCGTCAAAATACTCGATGGCGAAGCGCACGAGCGCCACAACGGGGGCGCGGTTATAGTTGGTGGACGCCTCGTCCATCAGGGTGCGGCCGTACTTCACCGCCCTGTCGGTCTCGTAATCGACAAAGGGGTCTGAGGGATCGCGCGGAACCTTGTGCTCCATAAAGTCAATGACGGAATCAAAGCAGCGGCGAAGGTGCGGCATGTCCATCGCGCCGGTAAAGAGCGCGGTCCCACAACGCCTCTCGTGGATTAGCTCGAAACCGAACTCGACAATGGGCTTATAGCCGCCGTGGGCGACGGTTCCCGTCGCGCCAGTGACGTTCGAACGCAGAACGTCCGAGACGCTCGCAAACAGACCACTACCGCTGTAGACGTCGAGCATCCTGTCCCTCGGAAATGCCGGGGAGGGAAGCACCTCGTCAAAGACAAGGCCGATAATGGCTTTTGACTCATCGGTCGCTCGAAGGTAAGCCTCGTCGGAGACCATCTGTGAGAAGGGGGTCTTGAGGTTTTCGGGTATGCGGATACGCTTCTCGGCCTTCTTCTTATAGACCATTTTATTCACCTCCAATCGTTTGTCTGCAATCATCGTACCATCAGACGGCGCATGTAGCCCTAGTAGTAGCCCACCGTATGAAGAGATAGTGAACATCGAGGTAAACTAGCTATTACTTAGATGACAGCAATTCAAAGACTTCTGCTGCGTTTCGGTCATTGGCCCTGATTGCATGGGTGTAGAAATTAGCCGTTGTGCTTGCGGAGGCATGGCCCATTCGCGCCTGAACGGTCTTTAAATCGACGTTGCTCGCCACGAGAGCGGTCGCGGTGGTGTGACGGAGGCCATGGGGAACAAGTCCTGAGTAACCAGTGCCGCGCGTATGAAGCTTGCCGTCTCGCATGAACTGCTTTGTCACATCGCTATAAGTCCCATAGCCGTTATCGACGCAGAAGTCCCTAAACCATCGAGAGTAGTTGTGCCCGCTTGGTCTGGTGACGCTTATGCTGCGGAAACCGTCGGGATCCTTTCCAACGCTGAATGCGTGGACGATGGGGTCGGTATCCTTTTGTTCCAACCCGCGACGTCTGAATATGTCGCGCTGCATAGTCTTCCACTTGTCTAAATACTCGGCCAGAGCTTTGTCTATGGAGAGAATGCGCCTGCTCATCTCCGATTTCGGGGGCCTCAAGGTCTTGTCGCTGGTGTACTGCCGGACGATTCGGAGCTCCATGGCTTCGGGGTCGTAATCGAGCCAGCTGAGCCCTAAAGCCTCGCCTTTCCTCAGCCCAAGGTGAAATATAAGCATGGTGCAGACGGTCATGGGCCCCATCGGCTCGGAAAGCAAGCACTCAGTGAATCTTGGGAGCTCATCGGGAGGGAGAAAGTTTCGTGCTCGCAGGTCCGGTTTCGGCAGCTTTATGCCGATGCAAGGATTGCGGCCAATCAGTTCGTTCTCAAGGGCATCTTGCATGACCTGCTTAAGCTTGACGTGAATGCGACGAATCTCGGCGTCGGTGAACCTTCCATTTGAACGGGCCTCAGCGTAGGCGCGTTTAACATCGTCGGGCCTCAGGTCGGCTAGGGGCACGTCTTCGAACAGTTCGCGTATGTGTCGCACGTCGTATCCCTCTCGCTCATATGAGAGAGGGGAGCCGAATGAGCTCTCTCGGAGCACGTGGAAGGATTCGGCATATGCCGCTACGGTGCTCGGAGCATCCCTAGATGGTTCATAGCTCTCAAGTTCCTCGCGGTACTCGTTGAGAGCGTTTGCGACTTCGCTAGGCCAGTTCTTCGGGTTCTTGCTCTTGCAATGGATGGTCCTCTTGGGTGTTTTGAGATACTTAACTTTGCTGCCGTTCTTTCCGGAGTTCGGGTCTCTCCCAAGAGAGAAGTAAATCTTGAATGAGCCGGGCTTTCCCTTGATGGGTTCAGATGTTCCCTTTGCGGTTGGTTTGATTCTGGTTTCCAAAAGTGTCCTCCAAGGGGATTACGTTAGGCTCGGGGCCGGGGCTTTGAGGGCCTCGGCCCCGAGCCTAACGTAAACTTTTCACCCCTGCAAGCCGTAAACGCAACTGCTAGGGGTGAAAAAGAGGTGAAATAGAATTCTAATAAGAACCAGCAGAAACTCAAAAATAGCTAATCTACCTGCGAATATATAAAATATGGCATAATTGCATTTGCCCAGGTAAGGTAAATGACCATGACCTCCTAAAGCGGGTGTCGACGGTTCGAATCCGCCCGGGGGCACCAGAAGATTATGACGGCGCCGCGAGAGTGGCGCCGTTTCTGGTTTGTGGGACCGCCGGCGGATTCGAACCGTCGACGCCCGCGTCACTCATTTCCCCGCGGGGGGGAGTTTTCGAATCCGCCCGGGGGCACCAGAGGAATATCGAGCCCGGTACCGTTACGGTGGCGGGCTCTTTTGGTTTAAGGCATGCCGTAGTATTCGATGCTTCAGATAAAGAAAGCGCCCGCTTGCTGGGGAAGCAAGCGGGCGCCTGTGAGCGAATATGTTTGCGGCGAGAGCCGTGATGAGCGGTGGGGTGGCGACTAGTTGGTCGTACCGGAATCGTCACCCGTGCCCGAGCCAGAGCCCGAACCCGAGCCAGAAAGTGCGACTGTTAGCGTGATCGTGCTGTCGGTGGACTGCTTGCCGGTGGGGGAGACGCCCGTAACGGTGGCATCCTCGTTACCGCTTACGGGATTGCCGTTCTGGTCACAGAAGCCAATGTTATAGAAACCGGCGTTGTTGAGCGCGGTAACGGCGGCGGAAATGCTCTTGCCGTACAGGTTGCCCGGGACGGTGGCCTTGCCGGACTTCTTGGCAATGACGACGGTAATCGTGGCGCCGGGCTTCTGCTTACCGCTGGGGTTCCAGCTGATCACGGTGCCCTCGGTAACAGAGTCGTTTTCCTGGTAGCTCACGTCGACGCCAAAGCCTGCCATATCGAGGGCGTTGCGCGCCTGCGCCTCGGTCATGTCGGTCAGGTCGGGGACGGACGTGGTATCCGGGCCGCTCGAGACCTTGTACGAGATGGTCGTGCCCTTCGCGACTTCCTTACCGGCTTCGGTGCCCTGCTCAAAGACCTGGCCCTCATCGGCCTCGTTGGCCTCCTCGGAGGCGTTGCCCTTCAGGCCAACGCTTGCCAGCGCGGCTTCTGCCTGGTCCTTGGTCAGGCCGACAAGCCGGGGAACCTCAACCTTCTCGGAGGGCTTGGGGCCCTTGGAGATTACCAGGTTCACCTTAGTGCCCTTGGCCTTCTTGGTGTTGCCGTTGGGCGTCTGCTCGGCGACCTTGCCCTCGTCGACATCGTCGTTGTAGCTTTGGTCGATGGTGCCGACCTCGAGGCCGGCTTCCTTGATCAGCTCGACGGCAGTCTGCTGGTCCTTGCCCAGTACATCGGGAACGGTGACCTGCTCGCCGCCAAAGAGTCCTGTGGCAAAGGCCACCACGATGCCGATGACGGCAACCGCTGCCACCACGGCGGCGATGATCTTGTTCTTGTTGGATTTGGGCTCTTCGACCTCGTAGGAGCCAGTGGAGCCCGAAACCGAGCTACGGGCGGTATTCTGGCCGCTCACGCCCGAGACGGGACGCACCATGGCGCGCGTCTGATCGGAAAGCTCGCGAGTCTTGGTGGCGCCCAACTCACCGGGGGCACCGATGATGCGCGTGGGCTCCGAGATGTTTACGGCACGGCCCGACAGGTAGCTGTTGAGCACCTGACGCAGCTCGTCGGCGGTCTGGAAGCGGTTTGCCGGGTCCTTCTCCATGCACTTGAGGATGATGCGCTCAAGGTCGGCGTCGACACCGGAGTTGATCTGGCTCGGCGGAATAGGCAGCTCGTTGACCTGCTTGAGTGCGACCGAGATAGCGTCGTCACCGTCAAAGGGAACGCGGCCAGTGGCGCACTCGTACATCACGACGCCCAGCGAGTAGATATCCGAGGTGGGGCCGAGGTCCTGACCACGGGTCTGCTCGGGGCTGACGTAGTGGGCGGTTCCCAGCACGTTGTTGTCTTGCGTGAGGTGGCTGTTCTTGGCGCGCGCAATGCCAAAGTCCATCACCTTGATGTTGCCGTCGGGCAGCACCATGATGTTCTGCGGCTTAATGTCGCGGTGGATGATCTCGTGCTTGTGGGCGACCGAAAGCGCGGAGCTGATCTGCGAGCCGATCTGCGCGACCTTCTTGGGGTCGAGGGCGCCGTGGCTCTTGATGCCGCTCTTAAGGTCGGTGCCGCGCAGGTACTCCATGACGATGTAATAGGTGTCGCCGTCCTTGCCCCAATCGTAGACGCCCACGATATAGGGGGAGGAGAGGCCGGCTGCTGCCTGGGCCTCCTGCTTAAAGCGTGCGGCGAAGGTCGCGTCGCCAGCATACTGCGGCAGCATGATCTTGACGGCTACCGTGCGGTCGAGAACCTGGTCCTGTGCACGGTAGACGGTCGCCATGCCGCCTGTTCCCACCTTATCCTTGAGGAGGTATCTTCCCCCGAGGACCCTCTGTTCCATTCCTGCTCCTAACATAACTATTCGCTCAACGATGTGTGTAGTACCTACGATGTGGCCGCTGGGGCCGTGTGACGCGTTGCCGCTAACCCTTAGGCCGCGGCGCGCCTCGGGTGTCCGATTCGATCATGGGCATCACGCTCCCTGTGCGGCAAGCGCCGCGGTCAGGACGATACCGGCAATCTTGGCGGCCTTGACGTCATGCTTGTCGTAATCCTCCAAGGCCACCGAGATGGCGACCGTGGGTGAATCGTAAGGTGCAAAGCCAACGAACATCGAGTTGACGTTGGTGCCGCCGGTCTCGGCCGAGCCGGTCTTGCCGGCGACCTTGACGCCGGGGATCTGGGCATCGGTGCCGGTGCCGGACTGGACGACGGCAAGCATGGCCTGCTTGACCTGGTCGGCCGTGGCGGAGCTGACGGCCTGACCAAGCGAGCGGGACTGCGTGGTCTTGACCACGGTTCCGTCCGGGGCGAGTACCTGGGCTACAAAGTACGGGTCCATGACCACGCCGCTGTTAGCGATGGCGGCGGCAATCACGGCGTTTTGCATGACGGTGGTCTGCGGGCCGGGCGTGTGGTCCATGCCGACAGGCTGGCCGGCGCCGGCCCAGGCAGTCTCCCATTCGGTCATGAGCGACGGATCGGCCATGATGGAGGCCGCGGAGGTCAGGTCCTGGCCGAGCTTTTGGCCGTAGCAAAAGGCGTTGGCAAACTGCACGAGCGTGTTTGCGCCAACTTCGTTTGCCACCTGGCCGAAGACGACGTTGGAGGACACGGCAAAGGCCTGCTGCAGGCTGATGGTGCCGTAGCTCTCGTTGGCATAGTTGGTGACCGGTGCGTTGCCGATGTCCATGGAGCCGGGCGCCTGGTAGGTGCTGGTAAGGCTGGCGGTACCGGTCTCGAGTGCCGCGGAAAGCGTAACGACCTTAAACGTTGAGCCCGGCGTGTACAGCGCGTCCATGGCGCGATTGTACATGGAGCCGTCCTCGCCGCCGCCCGTCTGCAGCAGGGCATCGATGTTGGTGTTGTCGTAGGTGGGCGAGCTGGCACATGCGAGCACCGCGCCGGTACGCGGGTCGATGACCACTACAGCGCCCTTAAAGCCCTTGAGCGCCTGCTCAGCAGCCGTCTGGATGCGCGAGTCGATGGTGAGCTTGGCGGTGTTGCCCGGCTGGGTCTGGCCCGCGAGCGACGCGATGGCGTTGTTCCAGCTGGAGTAGTCCTTAGAGCCGGTGAGCGTGTCGTTCATGGCGCTCTCGATGGCGGTGGTGCCATACTGCTGGCTCACGTAGCCAACCACGTGCGCTGCCAGGTTACCGTTGGGGTAGGAGCGTACGTAGGTGCCGTCCTCCTGCTGCAGCGACTCGGCCAGCGTCACGCCGTCGGACGTGATGATGGAACCGCGCTGGATGTACTTGGAGCGGGCGATGGTGTGGTTGTTGGTCGGCATGTCCTGATAGTCCTTGGCCTTGATGACCTGGACATAGGTGAGGTTGCCGATAAGGATGGCGAACAGCGCCGTAAAGGCGAGCACCGCACGAGTTAGACGGTTGGCGAGCGCCACGCGGCCGAGCACACCGGATTCAGGCGTGTCGAGCAGGCGACGACGCATGCGCGAGCCGACGGAATGGCTACCGCTGCCGTAGGAAGACGAGGTGGCAAAGCGCGTGCCCGTCGGGGCGGCGGCAGATGCGACCTGATCATCGGTGATGGCGGCCATGGTGCCGGTGCCGGTAAGCTCGGCCTCGCGTCCGGTAGCCTCGTCACCGGCGCGCAGCAGGAGCGCGACGATGATAAAGCTCGCCAGCAGCGAGGAGCCGCCCTGGCTCATAAAGGGCAGAGTGACGCCGGTCAGCGGGATCAGGCGGGTGACGCCGCCCACGATCAAAAAGGCCTGGAAGCTGATGGCTGCCGTAAGACCGGTGGCGCTAAAGGCGGCGAGGTCGGATTTAGCGCGGGCAGCTGTGGTGAGGCCACGCACGGCAAAGAGCATAAACAGGATGAGCACGGCGCCGCCGCCCAAAAGACCCATCTCCTCGCCGATGGCCGAGAAGATAAAGTCGGACTCGACGACGGGGATGTTGTTGGCCATCCCGTTGCCGATGCCAACACCGACCAGACCGCCGTCGGCAAGCGAGAAGAGCGACTGGACAATCTGGTAGCCCTGGCCCTGGGCGTCCTTAAACGGATCGACCCAAACCTGGAAACGCACCTGAACGTGCGACAGGAACTTGTAGGCGCCCACGGCTCCAACGGCTAAGAGCGCAAGGCCGATAACGACATACGAAAAGCGCCCCGTGGCAACGTAGAGCATCAGCAAGAAGATGGTGTAGAACAGCACGGCCGAACCCAGGTCGCGTTCGAAGACGACGACGAGCAGGCACACACCCCACACGGCAAACAGCGGCAGCAGCAGTCGCAGACGAGGGATCTTAAAGCCCAGGATCTTGCGGTTGGAGATGGAGAGCAGCTCGCGGTTCTCGGCTAGGTAGCCGGCCAGGAACAGGACGATAAAGACCTTGGCGAACTCGCCAGGCTGGATGGTAAAGCCCGCGATGCGAATCCACAGCTTGGAGCCCGAGATCGTGGTGCCGATAAAGATGGGCAGCATCAGCAGGATGATGCCGATAATGCCAAAGGTGTACTTGTAGCGCATGACCACGTCGAGGTTTTTGACTAGTGCAAGCGTTCCCACCATGAGCGCCACCGAGACAAACAGGATGATGAGCTGTGAGATGGCGAGAGCGGGGGCGAGACGCGTCACGAACGTGATGCCGATGCCCGAAAGTATAAATACGATGGGCAGGATGGCGGGGTCGGCACCGGGCGCCAAGATGCGCACGGCAATGTGGGCCGCGGCAAAGGCGGCAAAGAGGCCGATCGGTACGGCGAGCGTCTCAAAGGAGATGGCAGCGCCCGCGGTGAGGACGTACATCGCATACAGCAGGATGACGGGGAACGCCGAGGCGATGAGCAAGAGCAGCTCGGTGTTGCGGCGACTCATAAGCGGCACTCCCTTTCTAATTCTTATCGGAGGCTTCGGCCTCGGCGGACTGTTCGGCGGTTTTCTCGGAATCTGATTCGGAGGCCGATCCCTGATTGGTGTTGTCGCGAATCGTTTGCGCGTCGATCACCTGGCGGGTCTGCTCCTCGTCGATCTGGTGGCGGTACTTGGATATCGTGTCCTGCGCATCGTCGACACTTGTTTGCGGAATGCCCGCCTTGAGGCGGTTTTGCGTGTCTTCGGGCAGGTCGGACAGCTTGATGCTGGTTTCGCTTTCGAGCCAGTGGAGCTTGAGTCCGAGCGGCTTGCCGGGCAGGCCGCGCCAGACGGCGACATTGCCCTGGTAGGTACCCAGGTAGTACGAGCCGGTGACACCCGTGTAGGCCCAGATGGCAGCCGCCAGCACCAAGACGAGACCTAAGACGACGCCGATGGTGACGTTGCGGCGACGCACGCGTTGCGCCTCGCGCATAACGCCATCGTCAACCAGGTCAACGACTACTACGGTCACGTTGTCGTGGCCGCCGGCGGCAAGCGCCGCGTCCACTAGGTTGTCGACGCAGATTTGCGCGGTTGAGGACTGCGTGGCGATGTTCTCGATATCGCTATCGGGAATCATGCTCGAAAGGCCGTCGGAGCACAGGATCAGGCGGTCGCCTTCCTCGATATGCAGAGTGAAGTGGTCGGCATACATGGCGGGGTCCGAGCCCAGCGCACGGGTGATGACCGAGCGGTTGGGGTGGACGCGAGCCTCGTCTGCCGTAATCTCACCGGCGTCCACGAGCTCCTCCACGTAGGAGTGGTCGCGGGTCACGCGGATGAGCGTGCCCTCGTGGAGCAGGTAGGCGCGAGAGTCACCCACGTGGGCGATGGCGAGCGTGTCGTTTTCGATATAGGCGCAAGTGGCTGTGCAGCCCATGCCGGGCTTGCCCAGGCCGTTCAGGGCCGCCTCGATTACGGCGGCGTTGGCTGCCTCGACGGCTGCGGCCAGGCGTGCTGCGTCGGCGGACTGCGGGGCCGTCTTGGCAATAGTCTCGACGGCAATGGAAGAGGCTACCTCGCCGGCGGCGTGACCGCCCATGCCGTCGCATACGCAAAAGAGCGGCGACTGCACCAGGTAGGAATCCTCATTGTGCGGGCGTACGCAGCCAACGTCAGAGCGGGCGCCCCACATGAGTTGCGTGGTGGTGCCGGCATCATAGGTCGAGTCGGTCTCGATGCGCTCCTCGGTCAGGGGCTCAAAGCTCATGGTCGAGCCGGGGTCTTTGAGCTTGGTCTCAACGGCGGCAACGTCGATCTCGGCTGTGTCACCGGGAGAGACGGTGTCGGTCTCGGCGTTTGATTCGGAATCGCCGGTGTCCGGGGAGCCGGGCTCCTCGGGCGCGCGGGCGGTCGACTCGTCGTCTTGCGGGCTGACGTCTATAGGCTCGGGCGCCGGCGTAGACGCGGGCGCAACCTCGGATGCCGGGGCTATGGGAAACGCCGGCGCGGCGGGCTCGGGTGCCGCAAACACCGCAGCGCTCTCGTTGATTGCCGCGGCGACGGGCTCTGCAAAGTGAGCCGGCGCCGGGGTTGCTTCGGGCGCTGTGGGCTGTTCCGCAGCATGTGCGCCGATGGGCGCCGCTACGGCATCCTCTTCGTCCTCGTTATCGGCGAGATCCGAAATATCATGCGTTACATGCGAAAGAGGCAGGGAGAACACGGTGTCCTCGGGTTCCACGGGTGCGGAGCCCGCCGGAGCGGCGTGGGCCGGCGCAGCTGTGGCGGCAGCCGGTGCCTCGGTCATAGTTGCGGACTTGTTCTCCTCGTCGATCATCGACGGTTCACCTTCATGACCACGTCGCCAATCTGGACTTCGTCGCCCTCACGCAGCGTCGCGGGCTCCACGAGCTGGCGGCCGTTGACGAGTGTGCCGTTAAGCGAGTTGAGGTCCTCGATGATGAGCGCCGGGCCCTGCAGCGAAAAGCGCGCATGCGAGGCCGAGACGAACGGTTCGTTGATGCAGATGTCCGAAGATGGCGAGCGACCGACGATGACGGGGCCGAGCATGTCTACGTGAATGCCGCGGATACCGCGCGGACCCTTGTCCACATCGATCGTCCAGATAGCCGAGTCGCGGCGCTGTCCACGCACAAGTCCCACGCCGGTCTTCATGACGGCGAACAAGAAGATATAGAGCAGGGCGACCAGGACGATGCGGCCTGCAAAAAGGACGATATCGATGTTCATAAGCGACTATCCCCTAAATTCAAAGGTGCTCAGGCCAAACGTCAGTAGATCGCCGTTGCGCAGCGGGCAGCGCGTAATGCGGCGGTTGTTGACGAGCGTGCCGTTGGTGGAATTGAGGTCCTCGATCGACCAATCCGAGCCCGTAAAGGTGAGCTGGGCGTGGCGGCGCGACACGTTGGGGTCGCGCAGGGCGATGTCCGAAACCGAACGCTCGCGACCGATGGTCACCTGTGCGGAGGTGATGCTATGGCTCTCGCCGCTCACGACGTCGACGAGCTGGGCGAGCGGGCGCTGCGGGGCGCGAGTGCTTGCCATGTTGGAGGCGATGCCGGCTGCGGCGCCTAGGCCCACGGCGGCACCGGTCGCGGCGGCTCCGCCCATGCCGGCAAGCGCGTCGCGCGAGACGGTCTGCGGCACCGGGATGGGTGCGGCGGCGGGGTCGGGGACGCTGGGCGCGAAGGGGTCTGCCATGGCAAGCGGGTCGGGAGCGGCGGCGCGAGGCGTCGGCTGCTGCTGGGGCATGGCGGCGGGGCGCTGCTGCTGCGGGGCAGCAAACTGCTGCTGGCCGGCGCGCGGGGCGCTGGCGGCACGGCTTGCCGCTGAGTTGTTCTGGCCCAGGCCGTTTTGATAGGCGCGCTCTTCTTCGTACAGGCGGCCGAGCGTGGGGGCATCGACGTTCTCGGCAAAGACCGAGAACTTGCCGGCGCGCAGCTGCGGATCGATCATAAAGCGCACGAGGGGCTCGCCGACAAAGACATAGCGGCGCTTTTCGGCCTGCGCTTTCACAAACTCGCGGACCTCGCGCGAAAGCTCGGGGTAGAACGGGGCGAGCATGGGATCGTCGTCGGCGGCGATCAGGATGGTATAGAGTGCCGGCGCCGTGTTGACGCCATTGATCACCAGAGTCTGATCCTCCATGTCGCGAGCGGCCTGCTTGGCAAGCTTCTTAAAGGAGAACGGGGCACGGGTGGCACCGAAGATGCCGGCCACGTGGTCCTCGAAGATGTTCAGGAAGTTCACGAAAGATCACTCTCCGTATAGGTTCTTTGGTATCCGAGCAAATATAGGCATATCCCAACGATTATAGAGGATAGGGTTCCCGCAACCGCCGCCTTGGCGACGACCGCGGCTGCAAGGCTGGCAATTTCCATATGGTGTGCAAGACAGGACGCCGCTGCGCAGCCGATGCCGGCGACAGCGATGGCGGCGATTGCGGCAAGGTTTGAGCCCTGATCGGCACGCTTGGCATGGGCGTTGAGCAGCGCAGATGACGCCGCGGCAGTTGCCGCTACCAGCACAAAGGCAGCCCAAAGGAGTGGGTCTCCCAGCGCTGCGGCAACGTTACCGAGCCCCAGCACGCCTCCGGCTGAAAGCGCGACCGTGGCCAGACGGGCAAAAAGTGCGCCCATGCCCGTTGCCGCGGCGGCGCTTGCCGGGCCGAGCCAAAATGACGCGACGCCGGCGGTGACCCCAGCTGCCAGGAAGGTATTGCCGGTCAGACAGCCAAGCGCGAGTGCACAGGTGAGTGCGGCGCTCGCGGCAGCCTCGGTGCGACCCCAGGCGATCCACCAACCGGACATGGCGGCGGCAAAGATCACCGCGACGGGCAACATCGACAGGACGCCCTGTGCCTGCATGGTGGCGTTTGCCATGAGCACCAAAAAGCCCACAGCCGAGATGGCCGAGCCAATCTGGGGGGCCAGGCCGGCCGCCGCTCCGATCGCGATAGCCGCAATGACCAGGCCGGGAAGCGCCGCGACGCCGGCCGTCTGCATCAGCAAAAAGCTAAAGGCGCCGCACGTTAGCGCCGAGATAGCGTGCATGGCGTAGTCGCGCGCATGGCTCCAGCGCGTGCCTGCCCAGCCGAGTGCGGGGTCGACTTCGATGGTGTCGTCCTCGTAGTGCGACGGCTCGATATCGTCGAGCTCCTGCTCGTCATCCGAAAGTTCGCCAACCATTTGCTCCAGGCTGCGACGGCCTTCGCGCACGCTGCCCAGACCGGCAAGGAGCTGGTCGCAAAATGCCTCGATGCTGTTGGGGCGGTCCTGCGGCATGGGGGAGAGCGCGCTCATGAGCGCGGCCTCGGCTCCCGGGGGAAAGTGTGGTATCAGCTCGCTGGGATAGGTGGCGCCGCCGATGATGCGGCCGAGCGAGTCGGCGGGCGTGGCCGCCATAAAAGGAGCGCTGCCGCACAGGCCCTCGTAGATCACACAGGCGAGGGCAAAGACATCGGCGCGCTCGTCGACCGTGCCGGTCTCGATATCGAGCTGCTCGGGCGGCATGTAGCCGATGGTGCCGCCGCGTGAGCCGCCAAAGCCACCGGCGGACGACAGCCGCGCCATGCCAAAGTCGGTGAGCTTTACATTGCCCGAGTGGTCGATGAGCACGTTGGCGGGCTTAATGTCCAGGTGGAGTACGCCATTACTGTGGGCGAAGGTGAGCGCCTGGCCCAGGGCATCGGCAATGGCTGCGGCCTCGTCAAAGGTAAGTGAGTGGCCGTCCGCGCGGTGCAAAAACTCGGCCAGCGACATGCCATCGACATATTCCATAACCAGGTAGGCATAGGCTGTGTCGTGCGTAAAGTCGATGACCTGCACGATGTTGGGATGTTGAAGCATGGCGGCAGTGTGCGCCTCGCGCAGGACATCCATGATGTCGCTAGCGGGCATGCCGGCACCGTTGATAAGGGGGATGCGTTTAATGGCGACGCGGCGGCGCAGGTGCGTGTCGCGGCAGATCTCGATGGAGCCAAAACCGCCGGTCGCAAGTGTCTCGAGCGGCTGGTACCGCTTGAGCAGCTCGCGAGAGCTGGTGCCCTCCAAAGGAACGTCCGGCGAGAACCGGGCGGTATGTTGCGAGAAAAGCGGCATGGCCAACCCTCGTGCGTTTAAAGTTCGTTTGCGAGCGGCGGGCGCGGGGCCGAGCCGTTCGCGGTGGCATAGATGCTGCTAGTGTAGCACGCTCGGGCAGATGGCGAGGATAGCGGGATGCGAGGTGGCCCGATCGATTCGGCCCGTTTCGGCTCGTTTGGAAAGCGCATCTCAGTTTTCAGCCAAATTATGGGATGCGCTTTCCAAATGGGGTGGGCTGCGGAAACTGCATCCCAGAATATTGCCCTGGAACGGGATGCGCTTTCCGAACCGGCGTCCAAAAGGAAACCGCATCCCGCTTTGATGTGGGGACTGCGAACAAAAGCCGGACCGTGATCTGGCGCGGATTGGAGTTCGCCTGAATCATTGATGCTGGCTGGTGTGAGAACAGAGATAAACGAGCGGCTCGAGCGATATAATGACACGCTATGGAGGCCGTATGCTCTTTTCCCGCCGTTCTGCTACATTTGCCTGCGCCATTGCGCTTGTCGTAATGGCGGTCACCCCTTATCACCGGTTTTCATCTTCAATCGGCCTAGCGTCAGGTGCAATGACCTGGCTCGTTATCCTGGGCGCATGCCTCGCGGCGTTTGTTCATGGTGCTGCGCTATGCAAGGGGGGAATGAGAAGGCCGAGGCATCTCGGTGCCATCGGTGTTTTCCTTGGTGTTATTGCAACGGTTCCCGAATGGGCCGACCTGGCTTTCTATGCTCGCGGAGACTCTATTCCAATCGTGTTTGCACCGATTTGGTTGTTACATGGCGTTTCGTGTGTCTCGTGCTTTGTTGGGTCGCTGCTTCTCTCATATGTTATTTGGGGCACGGCGGACTCTCCTTTGACGCAGAGGTCGACACGGACTGACGAAAGGGAAACTCGTCACCCGCAGGACGCGATTTTTACAGAAACAATAGCCGTCATGTCTTGCCTGCTGTTTTGCTGTCGAGTTTCATGGAGAGTCGTTCCCGAGCCATGGGGGATGCCCCCTGTAACGGCCGCGTCAATTGGCCTTGCGCTTTTAATTCCGTTGGTCTATCTCGCATTGACTGTGGCCCCGCCGTTTTGCCGCCCTCGTGCCTTTGGCCATGGGCGGCGCGACGTGTTTGCCTGTTCTGTGCTCGTAGCAGTTCCTATTGGTCTTATTCCGGCTGTTGAGGCGGCATACTTCGCAAGCGATGCCGTGGTCATTGCATTGCTGGCGATGGGGTCCGTTATCGCTGCTGCCTTCGTATGCATGTTGCTAAGGGGGAAACGGGACAACAATTCGGATATCGCCTGTGCGTCCGACACATTCGATGCGGGGGTGTTTTCCCCTGCCCTGTCGCCTAGAGAAGAGCAGTTTGTTCGACTGCTGCTCAAAGGGAAAACGCCGGCGGAAATTGCCAAGGAGACGGATACGAAGCCATCGACGGTGAGAACAACGCTTCACCGAGCATACGGGAAGGCGTCGGTTGCGGGCTCACGCGAGCTCGTGGCGCTGTTTGCGGGTGAGGGCGATACTGTAGGGCATGAGCTACCGCAGCGGCATGCTGACGATATAGTGGCATCAGCTCGAACGCGCCGGCTGTTTCGATACCTGCTCACATTATTCTTTATCCTCCTTGCGGCGGGGCCCTTGGTAATGGCGGATAGCGATTGGGGGTCCGGTGTTTCGCGGGCTGTCGCCTTTTCCCTCTTAAGCTACGCATTGGGTCTCGGACTGCTTCTGTCGCTACGCTACGCGGGTGGAAAAGCGAATCGTGGCGCTGCGCTGGATAGAGCGGGTGAAGCGATTTGGCTCGGAAGCCCGTACGTATGGGCGGTGCTATCTGCTGTGGAATGGTCTTTTATCTATATCGCGGCATTGATGTGCATACGCGTTCCGTTGATGGCTGTGCCGGTCCTGTTTTGCGGCGTGGCGTCTACGGCTTCGCTCGCTGTTGGGCTGCGTCCGTTTAAGGTGCATGCCCATGCTCGGGCTATCGTGCCGTTGGTGTCAATGGGCATGGTTGCCTTAATCTATGCGGTCGCTAGGGGGCGAATCCATGGACTTGCGGTGCTGACGGGGGTGCTGCTCACATATATAGTGATGCGAAGCTGTCCGCAGCGCAAAATGCTTGGGATATGGATGCTTTGCTTCGGGGCGACGGCTCCTGTTTGGGCTGTCTTGCTCAATATGGTGCAGGATCTGACGGTTTTCGAGCCGTTGTTCCTCGCGTCGTTGTTGGGGCAAAGTTCGGCTGTCAATGTCGTCGTGGCAACGGTGATTGTTTGCTGGTCTGTGCCCATGTTCGTTACGCACATCGCGCTCGCCCGCTCGGTTGAGGACGAGAAGGCCGTCTTGGAGTACCGGGCGAACGGGTCCACCGAAACGGCCCGCGTGCGCCAGCTGGCCCTGCTTACGTCGCGCTCCCTTTCTGATGTTCAGTCGCAAATTTTGCTGATGACGGCAGAGGGGGCAACGACAAAGGCCATTGCGGAGGATGTCGGTTACGCTGCATCTACGGTGCAAGCGCTGCGGTCTGCATCTTACCGCCAGTTGAAGATCAAGAATAAGGCGGAGCTAATTTTATTGTTATCGCAGGTAAATAACGTGTAAACGCCTGAGCAATCAACTCAATAGCGGGTGTTTACAGACATCTTTCTCTATTCATGCGAAGGTTGCCGTGCGTCGACGCATTGTTAACCGCTTTTGATTGGGACGAGATCGAGTGCTGCTGCTCGGCCCGGCCAATGGGAGGGTGATGTCGCTTGAATAGAAATCTAATGCGGCACGAGTTGTCCAAGATATTTGGCAATCCTATATTTGCGTTGACCCTTATGGTTGCAACTGCAATTTCGATGGCGGCTGCCATTGAGGCATGGTGGACGCTCGAGACTGAGCGCAAGCAGCTGTTATCGCTTGGCTATGGCGTTGGTTTGCAAGCCCAGGCATACCTCGGCCAAACGCGTGAAAGTAGCTTTGGTAACTGGATCGTTGTGAGTGCAAATGCACCGCTATCGGCATCAGTGTTTTTCTATGTGCTGCCGTTGCTTGCCATGCTGGCCGGGTCGTGGTCATGCCTGTCCGAGCGTTTGAGCGGTTACGAGGCGCAGATCTGCACACGTGTTTCTAGAAATGCATACGTGAACGTGAAGATGCTGTCTGCTTTCCTCTCTGCGTTTGCGGTCACGGCTATTCCGCTACTCGTGAACTTCCTGATTGTCTCAATGCTGTTTCCCGCGTATCTCCCCCGGGTCGACGAATCGACTTACGTCGGGCTCTATCTGCATAGCTATTTTTCTGGCCTGTTTTATTCCCGGCCTCTGTTGTACGTGCTGGTTTATACACTGTTCGATGCGGTGACGCTGGGGGCTCTATCCATGGCCGTGACCGGTCTGTCGGTTGTGTTTCGCAGCAGAATCAAAGCGATAATTGTCCCGTATCTGCTAATGGTTGCGTGGCATTTTGCAAATGGCTGGATCTTCGGCGTAATGGCTTGTGTGGGGTTTAACTGCAATATCCTCAACAGCATCAGGTCGGAATCGCTGAATAACTGGCCAGACATTCGAGCCGGTTTTGCGGAAATCATATTATTGACCCTTGCTTCGTTGGCTTTTTCTGGGGCGTGGAAAAGACGCGAGGTGGTCTGATGCTGTTTAGGCTGGTCGCCGCGGACCTGAGGACCGTTTTGAAGAAGAACATCATCACTTTTATTGCAATTGCGGCAGTGACCGTTGCGAACTTGGTGTACGCCTACGGATTGTCTTCTGTGTATGGGGTTAGAACGGATACCTTGGGGTTTGCGGATAATCTTGCGCTCGTGTTTGCCGGATCTGCTCCGTTTGAGCCTAGGCCCGGGGTCATGTTTGTGCCTCCGCTAGGATGGCTATTTCTCATTCTGCTTATTCTCTATACAACACTCGACTATCCGACCGAATCGTTGCACGGGTTTGGTTTGCAAGCGCTTGTTCGATGCCGGGCAAGAACCCTTTGGTGGGTCTCGCGTTTTATCTTGGTGGCGGCAGTAACGGCATTTTCACTGCTCGTGGTGGTTTGCTCTGTTGTGATTTGGAGCTTGGTGGTGAGCTCCTCGTTCAGCGCGGTCATTCATGGTGAGTCGCTTCAACTGGCTAATTTGGCGCCGTGGTTTCTCAAAGCTGCCGAGGCAGATGCGCTGCCGTTTTTCATAGGTCTCTTATTTGCTTTTGAGGCGCTTGCGTTTGCGCAGGCAGCGGTTGGGTTTGTGCTTGGGTCGTCAGTCTCGTTTGTGGTTTTAATGAGCTACCTGATCTGCTCGGCATATGCACGACATTGGGCGCTATTGGGTAACGCCTTGATGCTGTTGCGCTGGGGTGGAATTGTCAAAGAGGGAATCGCGGCGGGCTCGAGTGTCTTGTCATCAATTGGGCTTATGTCGTTATGCCTATCGTTGGGTGGACTGTGGTTTCGAAGGGCCGACCTTATAGAAAAGGGGGACAAGATATGAGTGTGATCGTAAGGGGCGTATCGAAGCGCATGGGTAAAAACGATGTCCTGCGCAACGTGTCCATCGAGGTTGACCCTGGGACTGTGGTCGGGCTTCAGGGGATAAACGGTTCGGGTAAGACCATGCTCATGCGAGCGGTTTGCGGGTTGATCAAGCCTACCGAAGGCGAAATCTCTATCGATGGCCAAAGGCTTGGGGCGGACATCTCGTTCCCGCCGAGTCTGGGGATGTTGATCGAGGCACCTTCCTTTTTGGGATATCTGTCTGGCTACGACAATCTGAAGCTCATCGCTCAGATCAAGGGCGTTGCCACCCCCGAGGACATTCGCTCTGCCCTGCGGCTCGTGGGGCTCGATGCAGACGAAAAAAAGAAGTTCCGAGCATACTCGCTTGGGATGAAGCAGCGTCTGGGGATAGCTGCGGCAATTATGGAGAAGCCGAAGCTGCTTGTTCTCGATGAGCCAACGAATGCCCTCGACGAAGCGGGCGTTGAAATGCTCAAGCGCGTTGTGGCGATGGCGGCATCAACGGGTCGTGAGGTCCTTCTGTCCAGCCATGACGGAGAGGTGCTCGAGGAACTGGCCGATCGGGTTTACTGCATGCGCGACGGTGCCGTTGTGAAAGTTCGGGAAAGGTCGTGAGCGCGATGAAGAAGACCCTGTGGACGAGAAGATCGGCGCTCGCGCTTTTTTGCTGTGCTGCTGCCGGCCTTGCGGGCATGAGGGTGAGCGTCGTTAACGGGAACCGGACGGTCATTCCTGAGAAATATTACGCGGAGGGCGAATGGCTCTCGATGGATGGAGCGTTTCTGGGGTCGAAGGATGTGGTGACTGATGGGTATTCGTTTTGCATAGACGGGGCAGAGTTGCTCACGCCGCGCGAGTATCTCAAACGAGCACATGACGATTATTCAAAATATGGCACCGTGGATACGAAAACGAGACTGAAGGATGCCGACATCACGTGCGTTATCGCCGTAAAGATGCGTGTCAGAAATAGGGATAATATCGACGGTGGAATCAAAGCGTATGTTTGGCATCTGGTTCCGGAGTCTGCGCCAAACTATGATTTTGTAGTCAATACCGATCTGATAACGCAAGCCATGCCGGTCCTTGGCGGCTCTGCTGCGTTTGCCGTGGAGGTTGGGGCAGAAAACGAGTTGCTCGTCCCATTTATGATGCAGAACACCAACGACTATTTCGAAGGTTACGAGACCGTCCGTTTTGAGAAAGCATTTCCCGGGACTTACACGATGAAGATGACCGATCTGCCGGAGCGGAGGCTCTTAAGGTTTGAAGTGAAATAGCTCGAGAGCAAGGCAAAACGGGTCCATTGGCGGTACGCGCGCCCGATTCCAGGCGCCCCGGCCCGGAATCGGGCGCGGGACGAGGCGCCTTCGGTGTCGGCCGGCCTACCGCTTCTTCTTGCTCTTCTTCTGCTTGCGCTGCTTGCCCTTGGTCTCCTGGGGCTTGTCGCCCTGTTTTGCTTCGGCAGCGGCCTTTTCTGCCTTCATCTTCTTGCGTTTGGTCTCGATGCGGAGTTTTTTGTTGATGCGCGCCTTAAGGAAGGGACCGAACTGCTCGGCATCGCCGCGGACAAAGGTGTCCTTAGGGATCGTCACGCCCTGGTCGGCGAACATGGCCACAAAGATGCGCTCGCCGTCGAGCACGTGGTCGAGCTTTTCAAACGGGAAGAACTGCGACTTGCCGCTCGTGCCCCAAACCATCAGGCCGTCCTCGTTGGCGGCGACGCGGCGATAGCGGCCACCCATGGACTCGTCGGCCTCAACGGCGTCGATAAAGTCGCGGGCGAGGGTGTGGTGCAGGTTTTTGCTCCACCAGGCCAAAAAGGCGCCGAATACGATCAAGACGACGCCAAACTTGATCCAGTTGCCGCCGGCCACCAGCATGCCGATGCCGATGAGCGCGGCAATTGCCGCGGCGACATACAGCGAGCCGCGACGCCTGGGCGAGGCGACCAGGCGGGCGAAGTCGGTGACGAGGTCGTTTTCGTATTGGTACTCGTTGAGGTACAGGATGCCGTCGTCGGCTGCGGCCTGCTCCTCGAGCGCGACCTCGACCTGGTCGGCTGCTTCGGAGGGAACGAGGTTGCTCTCTGCGTCTGCCATGCTCTTTGGACTCCTATCGCGGCGGGCTCGCCGTACGGGTTATTATGGAATGCAGTATGCCGTGCGACCGCATGGCCGCCGCGGCAACAAGACTCAGTATACCCGGGGGAGCACCCATGGAATCGTTGTACCGAAAGTATCGCCCGCTCACCTTTGACTCCGTGGTGGGCCAGCAGCATATCGTCTCGACGCTCGAGCACGCCATCACCGAGGGGCGCCTGTCCCACGCCTACCTGTTCTGCGGACCGCGCGGCACGGGCAAGACCACCATGGCGCGCATTCTGGCCAAGGCGCTGCTGTGCCGCAATGCCGAGGCGGCGCGCGCCGAGGGTGCAAGCGGCTGCATGCCCGACGGTACTTGCGAGGAGTGCGAGCTCATTGCCGAGGGTAACCACCCCGATGTCTACGAGCTCGATGCCGCCTCCCGCACGGGCGTGGACAATGTGCGCGAGGAAATCATCAACTCCGTCAACTTTGCCCCGGTGCGCGGCAAGTACAAGATCTATATCATCGACGAGGTCCACATGCTCACGACGGCGGCGTTCAACGCGCTGCTCAAGACGCTCGAGGAGCCGCCGGCACACGTGATCTTTGTGCTGTGCACCACCGACCCGCAAAAGATTCTGGAGACCATCCTCTCGCGCTGCCAGCGTTTCGATTTCCATCGCATCGGCAACGAGGATATCGAGCGTCGCCTGGCATACGTGTGCGAGCAGGAGGGCTTCGATTACGACGATGAGGCGCTGGCTATCGTGGCGCGCCATGCCAAGGGCGGTATGCGCGACGCGCTGTCCACGCTGGAGCAGCTGAGCGTCTTTGGCAACGGTTCTGTGCATGCGGACGACGCCCGCTCGCTTTTAGGCGAGGTTTCGGACCAGATTCTGGGCGAGTTTTCCCGCGCCATTGCCGATCGCGATGTTGCCGAGCTCTATGGACTGATCCGTGCGCAGGTCGAGGAAGGAAACGACCTGCTGGAGCTGACGCGCGACCTGGTGGCGCATGTGCGTGACGTGTACGTTGCCTGCGTTGCCGGTGCCCGTGCCGAGCTGTTTGAGGGCGGCTCCGAGCAGGCCGAGGCGCTTGCTGCCGAGGCCGCTGCCTTTGGCGAGCATCCTGCCGACCGCCTGGCCCGTGTGCTGACGGTGCTCGACGATGCCGCACTGGAGATGAGGGGCGCGAGCGACGTGCGCCTGGTGCTCGAGATCGCCTGCACGCGCCTGGCACGTCCCGAGGCCGATTTAACGATTGAGGCATTGGCCGAGCGCGTGGCCCGCTTGGAGGCCATGGTTGCCAACGGCGCCGTGCCGGCGAGCGTGGCTGCTGCTCAGGCCGCCGCGCCTGCAGCATCCGTACCCGCTGCTGCCCAACAGCCGACGCTAATTTCGGGCGCTCGTGCTGCCGCTCCGGCGGCATCCGCTGCCCCCGCTGCTACGTCCGCGCGCCAGGGCGGTATGCCTTGGGACCGTGGTGCTGCTGTTCCGGCTGCCCAGCCTGCGTCCCGTTCTGCGTCCGTGTCAGCTTCCAAGCCTGCAGCGCCTGCACCTCAGCCTGCGCCGACTCCGACGCCTCAGCCCGTTGCGGCTCCCGCGCCTGCCACCGCTCCGGCACCTAAGCCCCAGTCCAACAATGCCGCCCAGGTTGCCGCCGCCGGTACTGCCGAGACGCCCGCGGTCGAGGATGCCGGAGAGCTGCAGCGCAAATGGGCCGAGGTTGTCGAGCGTGTCAAGGCGCGTCAGGCTTCCTACGCGGGGCTTTTGCTCAATGCCCGCGCCACGGCTGACGACGGCTCCAGGCTCACGGTCTCGTTCCCCGCGGGCTCGACCTTTGCCATCAAGATGCTTGGACGCGCCGACACGCAGTCGGTGGTCCTGCCGACAGTCAGTGCGGTCTTCGGTCGTCGTACCGTCGACTATGTCCTGGATGGGGGTGGCACGCCGGCTCCTCAACATGAGGAGCATTCTCCATCTGCACGGGCTGCGGTATCTGCGGACCCGCAACCCGTGTCCTCGGCGGCCCCTGCATCCTCGAGCGCCAGCGCGACGCAGCCAAAAGCAGCACCGATAGCGGCGCCGACCCCGTCGGCGCCTAAGCCCGTCATGGCCAAACCGGCTGCTCCGACACCCGCGCCCAAGCCTGCCTCGCCCGCGCCCAAGTCGTCTGACCTGGGCAAAGCCCCCTGGCTGCGCTCCGACAACCCCGCCGGCGCTCCTGCCACGGGCAAGCTCCCGACCGAGCCCGCGCCCCGAGCGCCCGAGCGCGCGTCCGCTCCCAAGGCTCAGCCCGCCGCGCCGTCTGCGCCATGGGAATCCGAGCAGGTTCCCTACGACGATGCCATGGTTGGCGGTTTTGTTGCCGATGCTGGTGGGGACGATCTGCCTCCGTTCGACGTGCCGGGTGCGGCGTCCGCGCCCAAGTCCGCTGCAACTGCCCCCAAAGAGGAGGACGCTCCTGCAGCTCCCTGGGAGTCCAACTCCGGTGCGGGCGGCCCCTTCGGCCATCAGGGTGCAGCCCCGAGCATCCCGCAGACCGAGGACGAGGCCAAAGCCCTCATCCGCAGCGTCTTCGGCCAGTCCACCATCTTCAAGCCGGTGGAGTAGCTGCGCAGGCGGGTATACTGCTCAAGAAGAGAGCCCCTTGCCCGGGCGCATCTGTATTTCGGACATGTGCAACGTGGTGCCGCGTATATCGCATTCGAGCAGACAGGCGCGTGACGGTCGGCCTAGGATGCTGAGGTCGATACGATACGTCGCATGGCTGTCCGTGTACTCGACTTGCTCGGCGTTGACGGTTGCTCCGATTGTAAATAAAGAGCCCAGTTCGGCATCGACAATCTTGGAGTCCTTTATCTTGACCTTGAACTCTTGGTAGAGGGACGGGCTGTTGTAGTAAATGGTTCGGGTTCCGTCGGTGCATTCATCGGTCGTCTCCCATTTGACGACGGGCTGGTCCGAGCTGGCTATCAGCAGTTCTGCTCCAAAAGCTATGGCATGGGTGATGATAACCAGTAATACCCAGACGACAAAGAGATAGAGAACCACATATGCAACGGGGTGTTTTGAGCGGATGTTTTGGAGTACGGCTGGGACATTCACGAGGGCACCTCCAAATCGTCATCTATGACAATCAAATTATACCCAGCCGCCATGCGTGCCGCCTCGAGCAGCGGCTCGGCATTTTGCCATGTAGCCTTGTAGCCCTACGCATAAACTGCCTGGTTCCAGCTCTGCTAGATGTAGCTTGAGATAATTATGCAACCTTGCATAATTCGACCTTGCATAATCTTGGGCGTGCGTCACGCTCAAGGACATGTATATCGACTGAGGTAGCGTGTCCGCCCCGCTTGCTTGCCCCGCGCCGTGGTACGATTTTTGAGTTTGAAAGTCCCGCCGCGCTCCGGCTGCCCTTGCAGCTTGTCGCGCGGCCGCACGTAAAGGAGCCATCATGGCCGGTATGAACATGCAGCAAATGATGAAGCAGGCTCGCAAGATGCAGGAGCAGCTTGCCGCCGCGCAGGAAAACCTTAAGTCCCAGACCGTCGACGCCTCTGCCGGCGGCGGCATGGTCAAGGTGACCGTTAACGGCGAGATGGAGCTCGTCAACCTCACCATCGACCCCGATGCCCTCGATCCCGAGGACGTCGATATGCTGCAGGACATGATCATGGCTGCCGTCAACGAGGCCGTCCGCGGTGTCAACGAGCTCGCCAACAAGCAGATGGGCGCCATCACCGGCGGCCTCAACATCCCGGGCATGCCGTTCTAAGACACGCATATATATGAGTGCCAACCATAGTCTGCAAAAATTGCTCGATGAGCTGGGCCGTCTGCCGGGCATTGGTCCCAAGTCGGCCCAGCGCATCGCCTATTACCTGCTCGAGGCCGATGCCGAGGAGGCGCGCCGCCTGGCCGAGGCTATCCTGGAGGTTAAGCAGGAGGTTCACTTTTGCAGCCGCTGCTTTAACTACGCCACGGCCGACGAGTGCTCCATCTGCCAGGATTCGATGCGCGATACCACTCGCATTTGCGTGGTGGGCGAGCCGCGCGATGTCCAGGCGATTGAGCGCACGGGCAGCTACCACGGTCTCTACCACGTATTGGGCGGCGTGATCAGCCCCATGGACAAGATTGGTCCCGAGCAGTTGCACATTCGCGAGCTGCTGGCACGCTTGGGCCACGAGGATATCCATGAGGTCATCATCGCCACCAACCCCAACATCGAGGGCGAGACCACGGCGAGCTATCTGGCCCGCACTATCAAGCCTCTGGGCGTCGAGGTATCGCGTCTGGCAAGCGGCCTTCCCGTGGGCGGCGACTTGGAGTATGCCGACGAGCTTACGCTTGGCCGCGCCATCGAGGCCCGTCGCGCGATTTAGGTGGCGAGCCTGCTCCTGCCGTATGTTTTCCTCGCGACGCACGGGGTAGCCATAATTTCCCCGTGCGACTGTAAGTTTGTTGTGCAACAAAGATGCTTTGTATCCGCTTATCGCATGGATGCTTCCACTCGCATCCTTAATTTGCCCATTCGTTGCGCAACCTTTTGGGTTCGCTGATACACTCAAATATGGATTCGAATGAATGCGCCGCTCCCGAGCGGCGTGTTTTTGTTGGAGGAGAACGCATGCGGCCCGGTGGCACTCAGACAAAGCGCGGCGCCGCGGTGCGCATGCGACGCCGACTGGGCTTGGCGCCGCGGGCGTACGCACTGCTGTCTTGCTCGCTGGTGCTGGTCATAGCTGGCGTTTCTGCCTATGGCATGACCGTGCCGTCCATGATGCAGGCACATGCCGCACGCGAACCGCGCGTGGGGCATGAGGTCAAAAGTGATCTGGGCACCACGACTGGATATGCTTGGGCAAGTGTGGTCGCGCATATTGTGTTTGGCACCGATGACGCGGACGGCGCCGAGGCCCCGGGCAACGAAGTCACGCTTGCCAATGGCAAAACCATCGTGCTCACCAACACCAAGATCATCGATCGGTTGTCCAACAATAGCGTGGCGGCAACGGTGAATAAGGTCGAGCAGCAGAAGGAGCAGGACGCCCAGCAGTCCGGAAAGCCCGGTAGCTCGGATACTTCTGGCTCCGGCTCGGATTCGTCGAGTTCGGGCGGCGGCTCTGGGTCGGGTTCCTCTGCCGGAGGGTCTGGAAACGGCGGCTCGACGGGCGGCAACACTGACAACGATGTAAACTCCGGTGGCCTTTCCGCTGCTGAGGAAGAGAGCATTCACAGTTGGCTTGTGACCAAGTACAACATGCTCGACGGCTATGTTTCTCGTGCCAATGACGTGGTTTCGACCTATAACTCTACGGGAGATCCCAGGCCGTGCGACAGCCTGGTCGGGGAGATGTTTGTCATTCGAGCCGAGTTCGGTCGTCAGACATTCTCGCCCCGGTCAAAGTGGTATCAGCAGTATGCCAATCTGTGGGGCTGTTACACCAACCTATGTCAATGGGTCGGCCATTACGGCGATGATGACGTCGCACTCGGTAACTTCAACAATAACGTGGCGGCGCTTGCCCTATGATGACCGATCTTGCATCCACCACACCACAATCGCTCGGTCGCGATCCCATGGTCGGCCTGCGCCTGGCGCGTGTCGACGGGTTTGAGCCGGCCATTGCGCTCGGTCAGGACGAATTGCCTGCCTATCTGCGTCGTTTTACGATACTGTTTGCCGACGATGCCACCATGCGCCGTGGCGGTATCGGCCGCGTGACGCGTGCCGTCAACGCCCAAGGCGAGGCCGTAGCGCTCAAACAGCTCATCTTGCCGACGCGCGATGAGTTTGACGACGATGCCGCTCACGAGGCACTGGTCGCCAAGTTCAAGGCGGCGTTTCGCGAGGAATACGAATGCCATCGCGCCCTTTCGGGCCTTAAGGGCTTTCCCCGCCTCTATGGCTGGGGCGAGGTCGACGGTGTGCCTGCAATTGTCATGGAATGGGTCGAGGGCGAGACGCTTGCCCGCTTGCGTTCGCGACTTGCCGTGGACGATGCCGGACGCCTGTCGCCGCTTGTGGCGGCGCGTCTGGGTCGCGACCTGTTCGATCTGCTCTGCCGTATGAGCCTGGTGGGCGAGGGCTTTGTCCATCGCGATATCTCGCCCGCTAATATTATGGTGCGCACGGCGCGTCTACCGCTTGACCGGCAGCTTGCCGAGGGCACCTTTGACCTGTGCCTGATCGACTTTGGCTCGTCGCTGGCGCTTGAGCCTGCGTCGGCCGTGGCCGGTACCGGCGGCAAGGCATCGTTTACGGAGCGTTATGCCACGCTGCGTCGTGCGACGGTTGCCTATGCCCCGCCCGAGATGCTCACCGACGATATTCCCGACCTGCGCGCTTTGCGTATGTCGCCGGCGATTGACGTCTATGCCGCGGCAAGCACGGTTTACGAGCTCATTGCCGGCATCGCGCCATACGAAGCCGCGCCGAGCGCTTCGGGCACCTCGGGTTCGCGCAAAAAGACGCGCGACATCGCCAGCCCCTACCGTCTCAAGATGGACACGCGGCCCGACTATCCCATTGGTGCCCATGCGCCCGGTTGCGATTTGACTCAGCTGCTTCGTCGTGAGCCCGATGTGGCGCTCGCTGCGGCCGAGCAGGCCCAGCAGCTGGGGCTTGAGCCGGATTCCGAGGAGCTACGCGATGCGCTGGCGTTTGTCGATGCCCAGCTGTTCGACGTGGTGATGGCCTGTCTGTCCAGCCATCAAAAAGATCGTCCCGAGCCGGCGGCGGTCGAGGCGGCGCTCTCGGCGTTTTGTGAACACTATGCGCAAAATGTCGGTCGTTCGCTCCGCGGCGAGCCGCTCACGCCGTGCCCCATGGATGCGTCTGGCCGCGCGGTTCGTCGCGCGCTGATGGTCGGCGCGACGGTCGTCTGTGGCGTGGTTTGGGCTGTGGTCGTGGTTTCGGCCGCGCTGCTGGCGTCGGGCGCTCGCGTGACGGCGACTTTGGGACCGCTCATGTGGTCTGGGTCGCTACCGGGTATTATTGCCGCACTGGCGTTGGCGCTGCCGGGCATAGCCGGCGTTGCCGCGGGGGCACTTGCGCGTGATCGGCGCTCGGGGTTCCTGCAGGGTGTGCTTGCGCTTTCTGCCTGCGAGGTTCCGGTGCTGGTTGTGGCTGCATGTAGCGTATTTTCCCAACGCGCCGTGATGGGCGGCCTTGTTGCCGCTCTGGTTGCAACCTATACGCTTACGTGGTTTTTGCTTGCGATGGGCTTTGCCTTTGAACTTCCCGTTTCGGCACCGCGACGCACAAAAGCCCAGATGGCGACTCCGCTTGCCGGTGGAGCCGCAGCTGCCCGTACTTTTGGCGGACCTGTCGAAGTACCGTCCGATTCTATTTCTACGACCAAGGAGGCCTAGGTCATGGCATCTCAAGTTGAGCTCACCCCATGCGGGGCCATGTTTGACATCTTTAAGCGCGCGGCGCATCTGAGCCATATCGAGCTGTGCGGCTTGGTGCTTTCGTCCCGTCCGCTCGCCGACGGCCGCAGCCCGCAGAGCCGAGCCGCCGATCGCTCTTGGGTTTCCCGCTTTATCGTTCGCGCGCCGGTCGGCACGCTTCAGCAGCGCTACTTTGCCGAATACGGTACCTCGGCTGCGCGTATTATGTCGCAACTGGCCCTGCGCCAGCGCAATCCCATGGACTCCACGGCTGTGATCAATATGGTGTGCGGCCCTGCAGGTGAACCGATGGTACGCGCGCTCGAAGAGTGCCACCAGGACACGAATCTCTATCGCAACGCGCTCGATCGCCTGTCCCAGGCGGCGGAACTCATGCCCGCCGAGCGCGCCGAGGCCGTGCTGGTGCTGTTTGTCGCCGTCGGTTGTTCGGCGGATGTGCGGTCCTCGGTGAACTATGCCATCGACTACGCGCACGCGACCTGTGGCGGAGGCACCTCCACGCCGCGTTCGCTTGGCATGTCGATGACCGCGGGCGAACGCGAACCCGCCCCGGCGCACCCCTTGGGCTTGCTGCGCGTACAAAACAGTTTTGTCGTGAGCGCCCCGCGCTGGATTCAGCCGAGCGAGCAGGGTGTTGAGATTGGCGCGCTGGCCACTGGTGAGGGCGATATTACCGACGTCGGCGACGATGTCTCGGCCCGCCATGCCCATATCTGGTGCGATGCTCAAAATATCTGGCACGTCGAGGACTTGTCGTCCACCAACGGAACCGTGGTGGTAAACGGGGCCACGCGCGTCTGCATTCAGGTCGAGCCCGGCCGTTCCGCCCAACTCAATCCCGGCGACGAGCTCAAGCTCGGCGAATCCACTACCTACGCCATCCTCTTCGGTGCCCTCTAGCCGGCAGATAGGGACGTTAGCCGGCAGATAGGGACGTTCCTTTCCTGCCGGCACTTTGGGACACTCCTTGGCGCGCCAGAGCCAGTCGCCCGGGGATGGAGGGACCATTTTTGCCCTTGGCGGTCAGTCGGGGCGAAACTAGAAGATCTTTCCGATTCGCGGCTGTTCATGCTTGTAGAGCATCTAAAACAATAGGATGTTATTCTGGAATATGCCGGGTGCGTGAACTTGCCTGTCTTAGCCTTAATAAGGTATAGGGGAGTTTGGCTCAGGGGTTCCGTCTTGTTCTTCAGCGCAGTATTGTGGGACAGATTTGCTGAGATTGGCGCCTTACACCGCAGAGCGCACGGAAGGCTCTCGATTTGTGTTCTGGCCCCAGAATACAGGGCCTGATACTTACCAACTGTGGCATGGATGTAACATCTGTAGAAATCAACCCTTTTGTTGTCGACCTTTGTAAGAAAAACACTGCCATCAACTCTTTGGATGACGAAACTAGGGTGCTTGAGGGGAGCCTTTACTCCCCTCTGAGAGATGACTCATGTTTTTCGCTTGTCGTTGTGAATCCTCCGTTACTGCCGATTCCGGATGAGATTCCTTATCCCTTCGTTTGAGATGGAGGACAATCGGGTCTGGATAAAACACTTCGTATTCTTAAGGGTGGCGATACGCATTTAGAGAAAAACGGTAAATACTGCTAATAGGGGTGACGACGATGGTGCAGGGGCGACCCGCGATGCTCTCATCAATACGTCGGATACTTGGGAAATCAGGTCTAGATGCATGTATGATGATGCTGTGTGGCTATTCAATTAATCCGCGTTCCGAATGGGTGCAGGGTATAGCTGCGACATCGTATGCTTTTGACCCGGCGCGATACTCAGATATTTCTGAGGCGGTTGACGAAGTTTATACGCACTATGCCGCGCAAGGCGTTTCGGAAGTTTGCACATCTACGTTACGGGCTTAGGTTTCTTCAAGCGAGCAGGCCGGTTGCGTTATTTCGAGCGATTTTTCTAGTCTAGACGACAAAAGGCAAAGGATTTGATGGGTATAAAACGCGGACGTTTGTGGGCGGATGCTCAAATCTATTGTGGCAATCGGGCGGTTGAAAAAGATATTTCAACCGCCCGATTGCCAGGTTCGTCGGAGGAGATGTCCGATTCCGACTCTCTTGTAGGAAGAGCTTGAGATCGTATTGGCCCAAGGCAATCTTAAAGCAGTCTCATTGGCAAATCTTCGCTCCTGTTGTGTTGAGGTGTAAGGTATCAGTGATTGATGTTTTGTGGCGGGTAGATTGGGGCCTTCCTTGATTCGATGCGTTCTCTCGAGGTTCATCAGAGCAAAAGGGGCTTTCGTCTTCATTGCTATCACGGTGATTGGAACCGCTCTCTCCTATGCCATGCCATACGTGAACGGGAAATTCTTAGATTTTCTTCTCGGTAACCGCAGCGAAAGAGACGCCGTACTCTTCGCGCTCCTGGTTGCGTCAATAGGAGTTTTCTCCACCCTCTTTACTTATTTTGCAGGAACACTTTCCATTCGCATAACCACGAGACTTTCCTTTGATCTTCTCAGGGAGGCCGTCTTGCGTTTTGAAAGAGACGATTACTTGGTGAGTCGGACCATCGATCCAGCCTATACAACGCAACGGATTATTTCCGACTCCAGCGTGGTCTCATCCTTCGTTTTGGCGAATTTTATCAGTGCGCCGCTGTCCATTGTAGCCATTCCCATCGTATTGCTTATCATATGGTCAATTGATTCAACTCTCGCGGTGTTTTCCATCATTCTCCTCATCGTGTATTTCTGTGTAATTACTGGGTTGAGGAAACTTTTGTATAGGGTCACGTATGAGAAGAAAGAGGCGGACAGCGCCTTTTACGCCGCAATTGCATCGCAGCTTAATCAGATTCTCAACATTCAACTGACATCTTCGTACGGCAAGAGCGAACAAGCGCTCGACGCTGGGTTTAAGAGCTATTTTCCCAAAGTTTTGCGCTCCGGAAAGCTATCATATTCTCTGACATCGCTCGATGGTCTTTTCGCAGCGTTGTTTCAAGCGGTGATACTTGTTGTTTCCGGAGTACGAATCATTAACGGAACTATGTCAATAGGCGAGTACACTATCATCGGTACATACTTCGCGGTTCTCTTTAAGACTTTGAAAAGTATGATGTCATTGTTCAAATCCTATCAAGATGCCAAAGCATCATGGGATAGGACGGCTATCGCGACGAGAGAAAAGGAGAGATCGGGGTGGAATCGGACCGATTTAGCTAAACTCGATGAAATAAATGACATTTCGGTATCTGATTTGGAATTCTCGGTTGCCCTTCCAGACGGATCTGTCCGAGAGGTCCTTGGCGGGTTTTCTTTCAAGTTTTCCGGTCCTGGTACATATTGCATAGTTGGGGAAAACGGAAGAGGCAAGACGTCACTTCTTTACTTGATGCTCGGGCTATACTCATCGAAAGGCAAAGTAAAATACAACGGCGTGCCAATCGAAGAATGCGACTTGGATTACATACGTGCGAGAGAGATATCGTGCTGCCCACAGTCGTGCTTCGCGCCGGACGAAACGGTGAAAGAGCTGTTAGAGTATTTCGACACGCCCTTTTCTTCCTATCACCGGGGTGTAGATGGCCTACTTTCGCTGGAAAACAGCGTGAAGGAGTTGCTCGGGAAACGTTGCTCCGCGCTTTCGGGCGGTGAGCTGCGCCGAGTGTACTTATGGTCGGCGATTTCACGCAAGTCGTCAGTTTT
Source organism: uncultured Collinsella sp. (assembly GCA_902479065.1). GTDB lineage: Bacteria > Actinomycetota > Coriobacteriia > Coriobacteriales > Coriobacteriaceae > Collinsella. Next base: position 10,256 of record CABSNM010000008.1, on the reverse strand, counting down.
GGTACTCGACGAGCCCACGACTGGGTTAGACGCTGTAAGCCGCGCCGAGCTTGCGGCCTATGTTAAGCGCAACAAGCAAAGCCAGCTGATCATCGTTGTCTCTCACGATGACGAGATGGTCGGCGCGGTAGAAGGGGTAGTGGATTTAGGCAGCATGTACCAGGGTAAATGATGACAAGTGTAGTGCTACCCAACTGGCAGAGATAACAAAAAGGCGATGCAGATGCACGTAGCATTCAGGCGGTTCGGACTCGGTGCCTTCACGCCATCGCAACGCTTTCAGATATAGTTCTCGTTCTCTTACTAAAGGAAACTTTAGTCTACGTCATCTTGTCGAGACAGAGGTGAAGCGAAGTGTTGTCGCGACGTATCTTATTCCAGGTGGCTCAGTATCAGCGTGAGAATCGCACCAAAGTGTACTTACGATTCTCGTGTCCCACGGACAACATGAGCTGAGCATTGAGGTTCCACCCTTTGCTGCAACTACACGGGGTTGGACGGCAATGAATATGCCGGGCCGCATACCACGCGCAGCGGGGGTCCATGTCCCAGTATGTTGCCTACAGCAGCCTCGATGTCCACGCACACATCATCTCTGCCTTCGCGTTCAATCCATTTGCCGGAGAGTGCGAGGGTTGCCAGGCCGTAGAATTCGAGCCGAACAAATGAAATGCGGTATCAGCGCATAGGATTAAACTGACGATTGCTTTGCACTGAGAATACGCTTGGAAAGCCGCTATGGGTGGCGGCCCGGGTTAAATAGAGAAGCCCGTCCGATCACTTTCATGTGGCGAACGGTCGGGCTTCTTATTCCACTTGCCAATGCTCGGCTCATATTGGAAGAAAGCTACGCTAATGTTTGCGTGACACTCCTATTTTCTCCGAAGAAAGAGTCGGATAATGAAGAATAGAATTAAAAAAGGTGCCAGATATAACGCAAGTATAAAGGCTAATCCAACGAGACCTTGCAATAATGGCATAACTCCTCCCAGACACGAGATTTTGGTATTTGTTCCCATCTTATTCTGAATTGGACCAAATAGTTCCTAGCCACAAAACTACTCGTCAACTGGATCGCACCAATCTGCTGGCAAAACACAGCTTGATTCTTTATCGACATAGCACCAATCCGCAACAGGGCACTCGGCGATGTCGTAAAAATTGCATATATCAACTCCAAGACAACAAGGCTCAACGGGAGGATGTTCATTTGAACCAACAGGATGGATATGCTTCATAACAGCTCCTCACCTTAATCCAATTAGAGACTACGTTTGATCAATGCCACAGTGATCTACAACGCAGATGCTGCCGCCATCCATGTCATAGTCGCAGTAATCGTATGCACCACAGCCATCTGCTTTATCATAAACAGTACAGATGTCAGTAATGCCCAAGAGGCAGTCAAAAGACATCGGCTTCACGCCTGCCTCGTCGCCACTTCCTGGATTAATCGGATGAATATGCTTCACGACTACCTCCCTTTGAGTGCAGAAAAACCTCAATATTGTGTATAACAAACCAAGATGTCTAGTTCACCATATTTCTAGAATGGTTTCGGCGAACGTAGCAATAAGCTTCACAGACGGTAATCAGAAGAACGAACACCTCCACAATGGTGACAGCAATGCGCTGAACCGCTTATTCCGATACAGTAGCTTCTCGTTGATTTTTCTCCTGCGAAGATGAGTGGCGGGAAATAAGGTCAAAAGCCATCTCGTAGCACATTTTTCTATATTCACATGATGCAGGGTGTAGACTCTTGGGCAAGTAGCCGTGCTCGCCTGCAGCCTCCCAGCTACAGCCCCCACCACAGAAAGACCGAGCCCAACAGTCCGTACAGTCAATTCTTTTTTCGACACCCTGACTCCAGTTTTCAATATACCTAGTTTCGTCAATTCCGGTGACGATGTTGCCCATTTTGAATCGCGTCATCCCGACAAACCTGTGACAGGGGTATACGTCCCCTTCGGGAGTCACGGAAATAAAACGCCTGCCAGCCCCGCATCCGACAAAGGCGATCCTGTTGCTCATAATCAAATCAACTGCAGTTTTCAATGTTCTAAACAAGGGCTTTTCCCCTTGATCAATCTGTTTGAGATATTGATCCGCCAAATCTATTAGGCCCGCCCTGATTTTGTTTAATGAGTGTTCGTCGAGTTTGATATTCTCATCGAATGAGCTCACGGGCGAGAAGTAAATCCTTCTGAAGCCCATCTCTTTAAACTGAAGATAGTCTTCAACAAGGTTACAGTTATTATTTGTTAAGGTCGCTCTTGCGCCGAAGGGGAACGACTCGGAAAAACGACGAACGTTTTTGTCGATATCGGAGAAAGAGCCGCCTCCCGTCTTGTACGGGCGCGATGCATCGTGCTTGCATCCTGTACCATCGAGACTAATCAGAACAGAAAACCCGTGCTCCTTGAAAGAATTCACAGCAGTGTCATTCAAAAGCGTTCCGTTGGTCGTAATAGAATAGGTAAAGTTTCTATTGGGGTATATTCTTTTTGAATAGTCGACCGTTTTCCATATCAGCGGCTCGTTAATCATGGGTTCCCCACCAAAAAAGACGATCGCAAGCGTTTCGTTTTCCGATGAACTTGCGACGAGGTAGTCGACCGCCTTGAAGGCTATCTCGTCTGTCATCAGCAGAGGAGACGTTCCATAATCTCCTTTACCGGCAAAACAGTAACTACAACCAAGGTTGCATGCATGTGAAACGTGGAGTTCGATGGATCTAAGTTTTCGAGGCGTGTCTTTTGTTAAGAAAGTCCGCTCAGACAATCGTTGATACTCATCAATGTCGTCTTCAAGTTCTGCTATGGTCGTTTGGTCGTAGCCTTTCGCAGCAAGTGACTTTGTTAGCAACTTCGAGTTGACCGTTCTTCCCGATGCTTCAAATATGCGAAGCGCATCTTCTGATGCTTGGTCAACCTGAAAGCAATTGCGAGTGACCTCATCGAAGCAGTAACGACGATCACTTACTGAGAAAAAATGCATACGTTCCTCAATTTCATGCTGGACTGGCACTAACCTTGTTTATTGTTGCGCAGCTATAAAAAACCACCAGCGGGGATTCGGTGTGCGGCCCAATCGGACTCCCAAAAGGTTCTATTTGAGACTGGCAAGCTTTGTGTTGTTGGCACTTCGACAGCGCTCTTTATTCCAACATGGAGCCTCGCAGTTTGAGTCGACTTGCCTCTGGAAGGTCCGATCTTAACTTGATTTAGGATGAAAACAGATTACAGGCGCGCTCCTCTAGAAAGAAAGGAAACCAATCGCCGCCTTTCACCAGGAAAGTTTTTATAGCCCACCTCGAGCAAAATGAAAGATGCGAGAGCGATTGGGGAACAACGCGAATCTCCCCTTTTGGGTGGGAGCGAGCCTTCAGCCACCGGCGAACGACTCGCCCTGGTCAGAATCTGGAAGTGGTGCCGGGCCGCTTGGGCCTCCCCGGTGACTTCGTGGGGCTTACCTGCCTGACGTCGAGGAGTACATCCGCAAGATTCGTTCCCTATGCCGTTTGCTCTCACGCCCGCCTTAGTTCCAAGTCGGGCGAGCCGCCGCGCTCATGCGACCCGTGGCGGCGACACGTCGACGCCGCGCTCGCTGAGCACATCTTCGGTCGCGGGCGAGCACGAGGTCGCGCCGGCGCATCCGCTGGGACTGCTGTGCGTGCAAAACGGCTACGTGGTGAGCGTCCCGCGCTGGATTCAGCCGAGTGAGGAAGGCGTTGAGATCGGCGCGCTGGCAACGGGGGAGGGCGGCATCACCGACGACGTCTCGGCCCGCCATGCCCATATCTGGTGCGATGCTCAAAATATCTGGCACGTCGAGGACTTGTCGTCCACCAACGGAACCATGGTGGTAAACGGCGCGACGAACGTCTGCATCCAGGTCGAGCCCGGCCGCTCCGCTCAGCTCAACCCCGGCGACGAGCTCAGACTTGGCGAATCCACCACCTACGCTATCCTCCTCGGCGTCGGCGCCCTCTAGTCGGCAGATGGGGACGTTCCTTTTATGCCGGCACTCCGGGACACTCCATGGCGCGCCAGGGCCAATCGCCCGGGGACGAAGCGTTCATTTTGGCCCTTGGCGGTCACCCGAGGTAAACCTTTACCGCCCACCTATATTTGTCGAAATTACACTTGGCGGCGGGGTACAATAAACCCGCATGCGGATTTCCGTTGCGGGTGCCTCCCATCGCCGGGGCGTGCCCGGGAGCATCCGGCATGCGGCCTTTGCGGCGCTCGGTCATGTGCAAGACGGGCAGCTGGGCCTGTGGAGTGCGTGCAGCCCTCCTCGCCTCGGCATGCCTTCTCTCCACGCCATGTACCTGCTGCTGAGCCTGCCTGCCAGATGATTGGAAGCAACAGCGAAAATCCCATCACGCCAATATCCCGGCGATCGCCGGGGCCTGTATACCTATATGAGAGGAGAGGGGTATATGGCGCGTAAGTTTAAGTCTATGGACGGCAACGAGGCGGCCGCATATGTTTCGTATGCGTACACCGAGGTAGCGGGAATCTATCCCATTACGCCGTCCAGCCCGATGGCCGACCATGTCGACCAGTGGGCGGCCCAGGGTCGCAAGAATATCTTCGGCACCCCGGTCAAGGTCGTCGAGATGGAGTCCGAGGCAGGTGCAGCCGGTACCGTTCACGGTTCGCTGGGCGCCGGTGCTCTGACCACCACCTACACGGCTTCTCAGGGTCTACTTCTGATGATCCCGAACATGTACAAGATCGCGGGCGAGCAGCTCCCGGGCGTCTTCCACGTCTCCGCGCGTTGCGTCGCTTCCCACGCCCTGAACATTTTTGGCGATCACTCCGACGTCATGGCCTGTCGTCAGACCGGCTTCGCCATGCTCGCCGAGGGCAACGTCCAGGAGGTCATGGACCTCTCGCCGGTGGCTCACCTTGCCGCCATCGAGGGCAAGACCCCGTTCCTTAACTTCTTCGATGGCTTCCGCACCAGCCACGAGATCCAGAAGGTCGCCATGTGGGACTACAAGGATCTTGCCGAGATGTGCGACATGGACGCCGTCCAGGCTTTCCGCGATCACGCGCTCAACCCTGAGCACCCGCATACCCGCGGCAGCCACGAGAACGGCGACATCTTCTTCCAGAACCGCGAGGCCTGCAACAAGGTCTACGACGAGCTTCCCGCCGTCGTCGAGGGCTACATGAAGAAGATCAACGAGAAGCTCGGCACCGATTACGGCCTGTTCAACTACTACGGCGCTCCCGATGCTGATCGCGTCGTCGTGTGCATGGGCTCCTTCTGCGACGTGCTCGAGGAAGTCATCGACTACCTCAACGCTCACGGCGAGAAGGTCGGCCTGGTCAAGGTTCGCCTGTTCCGTCCGTTCTCCATCAAGCACTTTGTCGACGTTCTCCCCGAGACCGTCCAGAAGATTGCCGTCATGGACCGCACCAAGGAGCCGGGTTCCATCGGCGAGCCGCTCTACCAGGACGTCGTTTCTGCTCTCTACGAGGCCGGCAAGACGGGCATCAAGGTCGTCGGCGGCCGTTACGGCCTGGGCAGCAAGGACACGCCTCCCGCGTCCGCGTTCGCTGTCTTCGAGGAGCTCAAGAAGGACGAGCCCAAGCGCGAGTTCACCATCGGCATTGTCGATGACGTGACCAACCTGAGCCTGCCCGAGGCCGAGGATGCGCCCAACACCGCAGCCCCCGGCACCATTGAGTGCAAGTTCTGGGGTCTGGGTGGCGACGGTACCGTCGGCGCCAACAAGAACTCGATCAAGATCATCGGCGACCACACCGACAAGTACGTCCAGGCCTACTTCCAGTATGACTCCAAGAAGACCGGCGGCGTCACCGTCTCGCACCTGCGCTTTGGTGATTCCCCGATCCGTTCGCCGTACTACGTGACCAAGGCCGACTTTGTCGCCTGCCACAACCCCAGCTACATCGTCAAGGGCTTCAAGATGGTCCGCGACGTCAAGCCGGGCGGAACCTTCCTGGTCAACTGCCAGTGGAGCGACGAGGAGTTCGCCGAGCACATGCCCGCCGTGGCCAAGCGCTACATCGCGAACAACAACGTCAACGTCTACCTGATCGACGCTATCGACCTGGCCGCTAAGGTCGGCATGGGCAAGCGCACCAACACGGTGCTCCAGTCCGCCTTCTTCGCGCTGGCCAAGGTCCTGCCCGCCGAGGACGCCCTGCAGTACATGAAGGACGCGGCTACCAAGTCCTACATGAAGAAGGGCCAGGCTATCGTCGACGCCAACCACAAGGCCATCGATGCCGGCGCTACCGCCTTCCGTAAGTTCGAGGTTCCGGCCGACTGGGCTACCGCCGAGGACGCCGCTCCCGTCGAGCTCTCCGAGGAGACCAAGTCCGCCATCGCCCAGCAGGTCAAGAACCTGCTCGAGCCCATCGATCGCATGGATGGCGACAGCCTACCCGTTTCCGCCTTCGTCGGCTGCGCCGACGGCCAGTTTGAGCTGGGCGCCTCCGCATACGAGAAGCGCGGCGTCGCCGTGGTCGTTCCTCACTGGGACGAGACCAAGTGCATCCAGTGCAACCAGTGCGCCTATGTGTGCCCGCATGCCACCATCCGTCCGTTCGCGATGACCGAGGACGAGGCTGCCGCCGCGCCCGAGGCTACCCGCACGCTCGACGCCATGGGCCCCAAGGCCAAGGGCATGAAGTTCACCATGGCTGTGTCCCCGCTCGACTGCATGGGTTGCACCAACTGCGTCAAGGTCTGCCCCAAGGGCGCCCTCGAGATGGTTCCCACCGAGCAGGAGATGGACCAGCAGCCCGTTTGGGACTACATGGTCGAGAACGTCTCCGAGAAGAAGGAGCTCATCGCGGCCAACGTCAAGGGCAGCCAGTTTAAGCAGCCCTACCTGGAGTTCTCCGGCTCCTGCGCCGGCTGCGCCGAGACCGCCTATGCACGTCTGGTGACCCAGGTCGCCGGCGACCGCATGTTCATTTCCAACGCCACCGGCTGCTCCTCCATTTGGGGCAACCCCGCTGCCACCGCTCCTTACTGCAAGGACAAGGACGGTCACGGCCCGGCGTGGAACAACTCCCTGTTCGAGGACAATGCCGAGCACGGTCTGGGCATGGCCGTGGGCTATGAGGCTGTTCAGCACAAGCTGATTGCCGCCACCCAGGAGATCATCGCCGCCGATGGTCCGTCCGACGAGCTCAAGGCTGCCGGCCAGGCTTGGATTGACTCTGTCAACGACGCCGAGGCCTCCAAGACCGCTGCCGCTGCCTACGTTGCCGAGCTCGAGAAGTGCGGCTGCGAGGCTTCCAAGGCAATCCTCGCCGACAAGGCTTACCTCACCAAGAAGTCCTTCTGGATCTTCGGCGGCGACGGTTGGGCCTACGACATCGGCTTCGGTGGCCTGGATCACGTCCTGGCTTCCGGCCACAATGTCAACGTCTTTGTCTTCGACACCGAGGTTTACTCCAACACCGGCGGTCAGGCCTCCAAGGCCTCGAACCTGGGCCAGGTCGCTCAGTTCGCCGCTGCCGGTAAGGTGACCAAGAAGAAGTCCCTGGCCGAGATTGCCATGAGCTACGGCTACGTCTACGTGGCGCAGGTCGCCATGGGCGCCAACCCGGCTCAGACCCTCAAGGCCATCCACGAGGCCGAGGCCTACGACGGCCCGTCCCTCATCATCGGCTACAGCCCCTGCGAGATGCACTCCATCAAGAAGGGCGGCATGCAGAACTGCCAGGCCGAGATGAAGAAGGCTGTCGAGTGCGGTTACTGGAACCTCTTCCGCTTCAACCCCGAGGCTGCTGCCGGCAAGAAGTTCTCGCTCGATTCCAAGGAGCCCGCGGGCGGTTATCAGGAGTTCCTGATGAACGAGGCCCGTTACGCTTCGCTGACGCGTTCCTTCCCCGAGCGCGCCGAGGAGCTCTTCAAGGAGAACGAGCAGGCCGCTATGGATCGCTACGCTCACCTGCTGAAGCTCAAGACGGTGTACAACGAGGCTTAGGTCTCCCACCGCAGGATCTGAGGGCTGACCTTCGCGGACGTCCTCGGACATGAAAGAACCCCCGCTGCGCACTGAACTGCGCCCCAATTCTTGGACGGGCTAATAAGCGGCCTACGCCGCACATAGGGACTGATTCCGGAATTCCTCCGGGGTCAGTCCCTTCAGTTTAACCTGCCTCCTTCTCGTGTTCCAATGGATGATGTATTCGTCCAGGTCTCTCTTGAAGTCTTCGAAGCAAGGCCATTTTCTTCCGCGAAAGAACTCGTCCTTCATATGGCCGAACACCTGCTCCGTCGCGCCGTTGTCGATGCAGTTGCCCTTCCGGGACATGCTCTGCACCACGCCGGCCTCCTCCAGCCGCCTGCACCAACCGGCCTGCTGGTACTGCCAGCCCATGTCCGAGTGCAGGACCGGCCTGGAGCCCTTGGGCTTCTTGGACACGAGCTGGTCGAGCAGCTCGTGCTGCTGAGCCATGTTGGGGTGCAGCGACGTCGACCAGGCGACGATCTCCTTGCTGCCGAAGTCGTAGACCGGCGCGAAGTAGGCCTTGCCCCAGGGCTGCTTGAACTCGGTGACGTCGGTGCCCATCTTCTCCCACGGCCCGTCGGCGGCGAAGTCGCGCCCGATGACGTTCTCGAAGGTCTTTCCGACCTTGCCCCTGTACGAGTTGTGCCTGTGGTAGTCGGTCTCGCGGCGGATCCCGCAGCTGATGCCCATCTCGCGCATCATCTTCAGCGTCGTCTTGTAGGCTATGCGCACGCCCTGCTCGGCGCGCAGGCACATGGCGATCTGCCTGTGGCCGCACCCGTTGGCGGTGCGCGAGAATATCTCGGCGGCGGCCTCCCAGAGCTCGGGCCTGGTGGGAGCCTTCGGGTGCGACAGCGCGTAGTAGTAGCTGGACCGGGCCATGCCGGCGCACTCCAGCAGGCGCCCCAGCCCGTGCCCCTCTTCGCGCAGGACCCTCACGGCCTCGACCTTCTCCCTGGTCAGAGCCCGTCCCTCTCGACCAGGGCACGCAATTTTTTTAGGTAGGCCACCTCGGTCTCGAGCCTTCGGCAGCGCTCCTCGAGCTCCTCCTCGCGGGTCCGCGGCCTCGCCTTGGAACCGCTCGGCCGGCCCTTGGGCCTCGGGCGCAGGGCCTCCGCGCCGCCCCGGCGGTAGAGCGCGCACCATCTCTTGAGCGGCGACATCGACATTATGCCGAACGCCGCCATCGCCTCGGCCTTCGTCATGCCGCCGTCGACCACGGCGGAAGCTGCGGCGACCTTCTGCTCGTATGTGTACCTGGCCTGCTTGCCGTCCATGGATAGCAGCACCTCGCTTCCGAACGACCGGTATACGCAGAGCCATTGTCTCACGGTTCCGCGCGGGACCGACAGCACCTTCGCCGCAGACTTGTAGCCGTGGCCTCGCTCGAAGAGCCCGATCGCCGCCTTCCTGGCCTCGATGTCGTGCTTCACCCTCAAGTCGACACGCATAAAAAGCCTCCCATTTCTCGTGTCCAAGAAATGGGAGGCAGTTCACACTGGGCGAGAGGGGAGCCTTTCTTTGTGCCGGGTTGTCTATCTGTCAGTTTGTCTTGATCTGTAACAGGAGGAGGGCCAAATTGGGCCTAGATGTTACAGGTTGAGACAGCGTCGAGTTGCCTGCCCTTTCATCTCGACCTGTAACACGAAGGACTGATTTCGGCAGTTACCTGTTACAGATTGAGATTGTTTTAGCCGCCTTGCCCGTCTGTCTCATTCTGTAACAGGTAGACCCGATTCCGGCGGTTATCTGTTACAGATTGAGATAGTTCATCGGGACAATTTCGTTTGTCTCGATCTGTAACAGGTAGACTCAATTTTGACGGCTAGATGTTACAGACCGAGATTTTATGGTCGAGGCAGGCCATGGGCCGGCGTATGGGCACAAAAAACGGAGCCGCGTTGCCGCGACTCCGTTTTCAAGAGGATGGGTAAGGGAAGCGAATTAGCTCAGGTGCCAGATCTCGTCGTTGTACTGGGAGATGGTGCGGTCGGACGAGAAGGTGCCGGCGTTGGCGATGTTGATCAGCGCCTTGCGCATCCAGGCGTCCTGGTCCTCGTAGTCGGCTAGCACGCGCTCCTTGGCCTGGATGTACTCCTCGATGTCGAGCAGGGCCATAAACCAGTCCTTGCCCTTAATGTCGTCGTGCAGGCGCTGCAGGCGCTCGGCGTTGCCGGTTGCCATAAAGGCCGGGTTGGTGATGAAGTCCACCAGCAGTTTAATGCCGGGCTTGCGGTAGAGC
>CABSNM010000007.1 GCA_902479065.1 uncultured Collinsella sp. | reverse complement strand
CGGTTCGACCGGGCCGCGCGGCAAGGAGATATATTGCCAGACCGGAGGGGCCCCGTGGGCGGGAATCGCGCACTCCATATTTTGTTCACAAATGAATAGAACCCTCAGTTGCTTCACTGAGGCCGTATTCGAAGCAGCAGCTTCTGATATTGGCGACGACCAGCTGGTTTATAGGTGTTAAGGCATCGGTCATCTCTGGAGCGCCACTTTACTCCAAAAGCATCAACCATTTGTTCCCGTCGGTAAAAGGCAGGTTTTGTTCGCCAAGCGTTCTTATATATAGAGAAGTTCGGGTTCGAACCCGTGTCGCGGCAACAAAAAAGCGACCAACCGGAGTCGATCGCTTTTTTTCTATGGTGGGCCGTCAGGGGTTCAGCCTGCTTCGCAGGCGGCCGCTGCGGCGCTTTCGCGCCTTGCGCGCTGCGCTGGCAAACGCTCACGCGTTTACTCAGCTCCGCGCCCCGACGGGTTCGAACCCATGAAAGGGCGACAAAAAAGACGGCCAACCGAAGTTGACCGTCTCAACAATCTTTGGGTGGGCCGTCAGGGGTTCGAACCCTGGACCTTGGGATTAAAAGTCCCCTGCTCTGCCAGCTGAGCTAACGGCCCGCGGGTGGCATTGTACCACGGTCTGGGACTATTCCCAACTCCATTGGCCGTTCTGGAAAATCACAACTTCACGTCCATCAGGCGTAATGCCCACAATATCGATGTCGTCCGTGCCGATCATAAAATCGACGTGCGTGCTCGAGACGTTAACGCCATGCTCCAGAAGCTCCTCCTTGGACATGTCATACCCACCCTCGATGCATTCGGGGAAACCGACACCTAGCGCGAGATGGCAGCTAGCGTTCTCGTCATAGAGCGTATCGTAGAACAGAACACCACTTTCGCGGATCGGCGTGTTCTTGGAAATGAGCGCGACCTCTCCCAGGTGAGCTGCGCCCTCGTCAGTATCGATGATACTTGCGAGCGTTGCCTTGCCCACGCGGGCGTCGTAGTCCACCACGCGGCCGCCCTCGAACTTAATCCAAAAATCTTCGACCTTATTGCCGTGATGGATGAGCGGCATGGCCGAGTACACGATACCGTCGGCACGCATGCGATCGGGCGAGGTGAAGACTTCCTCGGTGGGAATGTTGGGGAAGAAGGGGTGCCCATCGGGCGTCTTGCCCTTGCCGCCGGCCCACTCGTGACCTTTCGTCATGCCAATCGTCAGATCGGTTCCATTTGCCGCGGTGTAATGCAGGTAGTCGAAACGATTGTCGTTCAGGAAACGCAGGTTCTTTTCGAATGCGGCGTCATGGAGTTCCCAGTCGCTCTCTGGGTCCTGGCCATCGGCGCGCGCGGTGTGCAGAATCGCATTCCACAGCTTATAGATTGCAACCTCATCGGCGTCTCCTGGGAACACCTCGTGCGCCCAAGCCACGACCGGAGCGCCGGCGATGCACCACGGATTGATGTTGTAATCCAGTCCACGGCGGAAAACTTTGCACTGCGTGTTCCTTGCCTTAGAAGCTGCAGCGGGCTTAGCGGGATCGATGCCCTTAAGGGCCGCAGGATCCGCACCCTCGATAAAGACAAAGCAAGCACCATCCTGGGCCAAGGAATCCAGCTGCATGCGCTTCCACTCGGGCGTCTGCTCAAAATAGCTTTTCTCGACATGCTCGTACGTGAGCCTCGTCACGGCATCATCGGCCCAAATGACCGTCACGTGGCCGGCGCCGGCAGCATAGGCCTCCGCGACCACCACGCGCGCAAACGGCGCGCACTCGACCGGAGACTGAACGACGACCTCCTGGCCGGGCTTGACGTTTACGCCCTTGCGGACGACCAGGCGCGCGTAGTTTTTAATCTTGGGCTCCAGGGCCTTCATGCCCTCCAGAGCCTCTTCGACCGTCAGGGCAGCTCGAATCATGTGCCACTCCATCTATCTATAGAACAGTAAAAAGGCGCGCCGCAAAAACGACGCGCCTTATATCTTAGCGATAAGTATGTATGCAAACGCTACTTCTTCTTGGAGTCCTTCTTGTCCTCCTCGGCAGCCGCGCGCTCAATAAGAGCGTTGAGCTTGTTCTCGGACATGCCCTCGGCCTGCGCGCGGTACATGTTGCGCAAGGGACGAATACGAGCGAAGTCATAGATAAAGTCGCCCAAAATGATGACGTAGGACAAAACAATGCCGACCATCTGGACAGGGCTGGACACCATGCCAGCGGGAGCGAAGTACAGCGAGGCCCAAATTGCCACGACGAGCACCATGCCAATGGCGAGCACAATCCACCAGATGCGACGGCGCTTGGTGTAGTCCTCGTCCTGCTTGAGGAGGATATTCGACACCGTATAGATGCGGTCCTCCTTGGCGCGCTGCTTAGCCTTGCGGGCGCGCTTCTCCTCTTTAGAGAGGCCCTCGAGGTTCTCGCCCTTCTCGAGCTCTTTGCGGCGTGCCTTAGACGAAGCCGGCACGACGCGAACGGAGCTCGCTGCTTGGCGGGCGGGCTTAGCAGATGCGGCAGACTTGCGCGCAACCCCGGTAACTTCGTGGGATTGCGTGCGCTTGTTCGTGGCGCTACGGGTACTCACTTATGCGTTCTCCTTCATGCTTGTGAACTGGGAGCCCGTGATGATCTGGAAGGCCTCGCGATAGCGCTCGGACGTGCCATCGATGACCTCGGCGGGCAGGTGCGGGGTCTCCCCCGTCATATCCCAGTTGGCCTTGAGCCAATTGCGGACGAATTGCTTGTCGTAGCTAGGCTGGATCTTGCCCTCCTCGTAGCTGGCAGCAGGCCAGAAACGGCTGGAGTCGGGCGTGAGACACTCGTCGATCAGCGTGACCTTGCCATCGATGACACCAAACTCGAACTTGGTGTCGGCAATGATGATGCCACGGGTCGCGGCGTACTCGGCGGCAGCCTTGTAGATCTTGAGGGAAAGGTCACGAATCTGCGTGGCGATGTCCTCGCCCACGATCTCGCAGCAACGCTCGAACGAGATGTTCTCGTCGTGGTCACCGATCTCGGCCTTCGTGGACGGCGTGAACAGCGGCTCAGGAAGCTTGGAAGCCTCGGTCAGGCCCTCAGGCAGCTGGATGCCGCAGACGGTGCCGTTCTCGTCGTAGGTCTTCTTGCCCGAACCGGTCAGATAGCCGCGGACGATGCACTCGATAGGAATCGTCTGGGCCTTCTTAACCAGCATGGCGCGGCCAGCGAGGTAGTCACGATACTCAGCAAACTCCTCGGGGAAATCCGCCGGGTCGATGGAAACGAGATGGTTGGGGACGATGTCGGCAAACTTATCGAACCAGAATGCCGAGATGCGATTGAGTACCTCTCCCTTAAACGGAATCTCGTCGGGAAGAATGAAGTCGAACGCAGAAATGCGGTCGGTGGCGACCATCAGCAGGTTTTCACCGGCATCGTAAATATCACGAACCTTGCCACGGGAATCCGGACGACGCTCCATCGTTGTCACGTGAGTCACTCCTTACCTAAATACGACAGAAATGCGGGTTCTTTCCCGCATGTTTTCGCAAACTCGGAGCGGCAGGGACGCGGCCCCTCCTTCACCGAATAGCGAAAAGCTAGTGCTCCATTGTAGTAGATGCCGCGTCTGCCGTGTGCTCGCGGGGCAGATGAATTGTAAAAGTCGTACCCTTTCCAAGCTCCGACTCCACGGATATGTAGCCATGGTGACGCTCGACGATCTGCTTGGTCACGGCGAGGCCAACGCCCAGGCCGCCAGCTTCGCGGGCGCGGCTGGCATCGGCGCGCCAAAACCGCCCGAAGATGCGCGACAAATCGTCCTTGGCAATACCGATGCCGGTATCAGAAACGGCAATGCTGACGTGCTTGCGGTCACTGAGCACCGACACCACGACCCAACCGCCCTCGGGGGTGTAGCGCATGGCGTTGCTCATGAGGTTGATAACACATTGCGTGATCATGTCGGGATCGGCCTCGACGACATCGTCGTGACCCTGGGTCTCGTCCGCAAAACGCAGGCGCAGATCGCGGTCGACAAACAGGCGCTCCTGGGCATTAACGATGGAACGCACGAAAGGAACCATGTCCACCGGCTCAAGGTTGAGCGGAGCCGTGCTGTTTTCCATGCGCGACAGGTCGAGCATCTGCTGCACCAGACGAGCCAGGCGACGCGTCTCGGAAGCAACGGTCTCCAAATGCTCATCGTCGGTGGGATACACGCCATCCTGCATGGCCTCGACCGTTGCGAGCATGGCCATAAGCGGCGTGCGAAGCTCGTGTGCAACGTCTGAGGTCAGGCGCTTCTCGTGTTTCATATCCTTCTCGAGCGAAGTGGCCATCTCATCGAAGGTCTCACCCAGCTGATCGATCTCGTCATCACCGCGCAGTCCCGTGCGAGCCGACAGGTCGCCGTCACGGATTTGCTTTGCGGTACTGGTGATGCGATGAATCGGCTTGGTGAGCATGCGCGACACGAGCGATCCGATAACGACCGAAATGCAGATTGCAACAACCGCGGCGAGGGCCATGGCGTTAAAGGTCTTCTCCCTAAACGCAGAGTCCGCCTTGGTGAGCAGAGCGTCGGAGCCGATGGCCCACAGCTTTACCTGTCCGACATGCTCGCCGGAAGACGTTACAATCTCGACGTTAGCAACGCTATCGGAGTCGGTTGGAGCAGACGAGACCGGGCTATGCGATGCCCTCTTGCCGCTCGTGTCGTCGGTCGTAGCCTGGTTTTCGCGTACATCGGCGGTGGCGCTTGCCGAGGGCCAGGAATCGTCATAAACGATCACGCCCTTTTTATTGACGACCTGCATACCCAGATCGTCGGAAACCAAACTCGACGTTGCGACCGTGCGCAGTTCTCCCGCGGTCCAAGAGCCGTTTTCCTCATATGAGGTTGCCAACTTCTCGGCAGCGGAATTTGCGATTTCGACGATATTGGAGCGTGTGTAATCCGAAAAGACCGTGCCCCACACAACAGAGACAACGCCCACCAGCACCAATACCGTCATGAGCGATGTCAGAGCAAAAGCAAGTGCCATGCGCGAGGGATAGCTCATCGTTGGCCGTGAATCGGAACGAGGCGTGTTCCAACTAGCCTTGGAACCCGCCTCGCTCTCCTGCTTGTGCTTTTGTCCGATTTCAAAGCGCGCAGGTGTCATATGTGATTTCCCTATTTCTCGTCCGACTTATCGGTCTTGGCCGGAGCCTCGAAGCGATAGCCGACACCATGGACGGTGTAGAGCCACTTGGGCTTCTTGGGATCATCGCCCAGCTTGGCGCGAAGATTCTTCACGTGGCTATCGATGGTGCGCTCATAGCCCTCAAAGTCATACCCGAGCACTTTCTCGACCAGCTCCATGCGGTTATACACACGGCCGGGATGGCGGGCAAGCGTGGTGAGCAGCTTGAACTCAGAAGCCGTCAGATCGACTTCCTTGCCCTCGACCAAGATCTTGTGGCCCGAGATATCGATGACCAGATCGCCGAAGTCGAGTACCTCGACGGCGGGCTCGTCGGCCTGATGGGCACGGCGGAACAGAGCGCGAACGCGGGCGACGAGCTCGCGCGGCGAGAACGGCTTAATCAGATAGTCGTCGGCGCCGAGCTCAAGACCGATAATACGGTCCTCGATCTCGCCCTTAGCCGTCAGCATGATGATGGGGACATCCGAGGTATCGCGAATGGTGCGGCAAACGCGCTCGCCGGGGATCTTGGGGAGCATAAGGTCGAGCACGACCAGGTCGAACTGATGCTTCTCGAACTCCTCGATCGCGGACTGGCCGTCGCCGACGCCCACAACCCAGTAGCCTTCGCGCTCGAGATAGGCAGCGACGGCGTCACGGATTGCCTTCTCATCCTCGACCAGCAGAATCTTTTTTGCATCTGAAGCCATAACACGGCCCCCCTGTCTCAATTAGCTAAGAACAAGCCCATTTTAACGCACCTGAGCCCGCCAGATGCCGCTATGACGCGGCAGCTCGGCGGGCGGTACTCACAATTACAACGCGTTTATTCCCCTGTTGGCGCCTTTTTAACCCCTCTAAGCTTAAAGAGAGAATAGGCGTGCAGTGACCGTCTCTGGTATACCCTGGCTGTTGCGCACCGTGGCGTACGTAAGGAATGAGTCCGATTTTCCCGCCGTAGCTGGATAATCGCCATACTCCAAAGCGCGGTCGGGCGACAGCAGCGAGCCATAGGTCTTGGCAGAGGTGTCGATCAGGAAATGCGACGCCTGTACCTTAACAAGGTATTTATTCTTCTTGCCAGCCGCACATGCGAGCGGCTCGCGTGACAGGAAGAGGTACGGCCCTCCCTCATTACCGATATACGTGCCCATATTGCCCAGGCTGCCCACGCCACTATAGGCCGCCTCGATAGAAAACACGAAGGTATCGCCCATATATACGGCCTCGAAAGGCGAAACTGACGAAGGAAGGACCAACTGAGCACGCTTGGTGTTGTTGCCGTCGGTCAGATCGATTGCCGTTATGCCGTAGTAGACGCCCTCGTCGTTGCGGACACGCGGCGAGATGGTCAAAATGCCGTCGCTCGCGCGCGGGGCCGATGCAAAGCGGCCCGTCGATTTCCAAATTGTCTCGGCCTTGGATTCATCAAGCGAGCGACGATAGCAAAACGAATCGCTACTCGTTTTATTGCCACCTGCCGAGGGCATTTTATACCAGATGACTGATGACCCGAACGCCGTAAACAGCGGCGGATCATAGTCCTTGCCACCTCGATCGAGCTCAACCACGTCGCCAGAGAGCGAAGCGCCCGACAGATTTTGACCGTAGAGCTTCCACGATGAATTGGCAAAGTTCATCTCAACCCACGCGAATACGCTGTCGCCGGCACGGACATCGTAGAATGCATATCCCGTGCCCTCGATAGGATCCTCGATTAATGTGGTAAGCGAGCCATCGCCCAGGTTGAGCACACCGAGTGTGTTGGCGTGCAGTGCCGATGCGGGCGCCATCATCGCCGCGGCGTAATCGCCGTCGCAGTAGTACAGCAGCGTACCCAGAGGCAGCGTCCATGACGCCGCCGGCTCAAGATCGATGTCGACTGCCTCGTACTCATCCGTAATCGAGATGATTTTGGAATCATCCTTGATAACCTGCGGCTCGCCGGCGGCATCATCGCTAGTGCCCGTTTTTTTCGAGCATCCGGCAAGCACCGTGGCAGCGCCCGCGGCAGCCCCACCGAGTACAAAGCCGCGACGCGATATTCCGTTCTTGATGTGATCGGCGATACCCATTAGGCGATCTCGGTGCGAGCGGCCTCGATAGCGCGTGTAAGCTGGTCGGCGCAGGAGGTCTTTTTCATACCGCAGGTATTACCGGCGAGAACCTCGATTACGCGATCGGCAGGAGCGCCCTCGACCAGCTTGGAGATAGCCTTGAGATTGCCGTCGCAGCCGCCGGTAAACTCAACGCCCACCACCTTGTTGCCGTCATCGGAAAGGTCAAGGTGAATATTGCGAGCACACACGCCCTGAGGCTTGTAATCAAACGAAATCATGCGATCCCCTCTCAGAATGTTATTCGAGACGACTATTATCCCCGTCTTTCCCTAAATGCAACGAGGCGCTTTGCCGGCAACACACATTACCAGCAAAGCGCCCTAAAAAGCTAACGTTATGCCCGAACCTACTCGAAGCTCAGCTGCTCCAGACGATCAAAGACCGTGTCGATACGGGTGAGGAAGTCCCACGGATCAAAGATCTCGTCGAGCTTCTCCTGACTGACGGTGCAGCGCGGGTCGGCCTCGAGACGCTCCTTAAAGGTGGGGCCGGAGACACAATCCTGTACCTCGTGCCAGGTTGCCATAGCGTTCTCCTGCACAATGGCGTACGCGTCCTCGCGGGTGATGCCCGTGTCGACGAGGGCGAGCAGTACCTTGGAAGAGAAGATGAGGCCGCGGGTCTTATTGAGGTTGGCCATCATGCGGGCGGGATACAGCTGCAGGCCGTCGATAACGCGGATGAGGCACTGGAACATGTGGTCGAGGGCGATGAAGCTGTCGGCCTGGGCGACGCGCTCGGCAGAGGAGTGCGAAATGTCACGCTCGTGCCACAGGGCGACGTTATCGAAGGCAACCTGCGCGTTGGCCTTCACGACGCGCGACAGGCCGCAGACCTTCTCCATGGTGATGGGGTTGCGCTTGTGCGGCATGGCGGAGCTGCCCTTTTGACCCTTACGGAACGGTTCCTCGGCCTCGAGTGTATCGGTCTTCTGCAGATTGCGAACCTCGGTAGCGATGCGCTCACAGGTGGCCGCGGTGGTGGCGAGAACGCCGGCGAGGTAGGCGTGATGATCGCGGCTAATAACCTGCGTGGACAGCGGGTCGTGAACCAGGCCCAGGTGCTCGCAGACATATTCCTCGACAAACGGCTCGATGGAGCTGTAGGTGCCGACAGCGCCCGAGATGGCACCAAAGGCAACATTCTTGCGGGCGTCCTCAAGACGATCCAGATCGCGCTTGAGCTCCCAGGCCCAAGAGCCAAACTTCATGCCGAAGGTCATCGGCTCGGCGTGGATGCCATGAGTGCGGCCGGCACAGAGCGTGTTGCGCTCCTCAAAGGCGCGACGCTTGCAAATCTCGCCGAGCTTCTTGACGTCCTCGATGATCAGGTCGCAGGCCTGGGTGAGCTGGTAGCACAGGGCCGTGTCGCCCAGATCGGAGCTGGTCATGCCATAGTGAACCCAGCGGCTGGGCTTGGGGTCGCCCTCGGGAACATCGGCATCGATGAACTCCTTCATGTTGGTCAGGAAGGCAATGACGTCGTGGCGCGTGACTTCCTCGATCTCATCGACCTTCGCCTTCTCAAAGTTGGCATGGTCGCGGATCCACTGGGCCTCGTCTTTGGAAATACCGATCTTGCCGAGCTCCGCCTGGGCCTCGCAGGCCAAGACCTCGATCTCCTGCCAAATGGCGTACTTGTTCTCGAGGGAGAAAATGTGTCCCATCTCCGGGCGGGTATAGCGATCGATCATAGCGGCTCCTTTTTGGTTATTGGCACGTTGGTCGTAACCCATCCATTGTACCGTGCGCAGGTGCAAGTATGGGCAGCAGGCATTAACCTAACATTTTGGAATTGGAGCGAGCAACGGGACATCTGCGCATTTGCTTCGCAAATCCGCACCGGCTTCAGGCGAGCCCCTCAGCCTCACGAAGCCGCGGGGGAAGACTTTGTTGAATTGGCCGTCCCCATGTCTCCCGCACTCGATGGAGCGGGCAACGGGACATCCGCGTATTTGCTTCGCAAATCCGCACCGGCTTCAGGCGCCTGTCGGCGCCTTCGCCTGCTCGCTACAAACGCTTCGCGTTTGCTTTACGCTCGCACCCTGTCGGGTTCGAGTCCCGGCGCTTTATTGAAAAAAGCACGGCACCGTAATGGTGCCGTGCTTGTGCTTCTAGCTGGAGCGGGCAACGGGACTCGAACCCGCGAGTGTCAGCTTGGGAAGCTGATGCCTTACCACTTGGCGATGCCCGCATATGTGGGGGATAGTATAACGCGGTTGTCTTGTTCGATACAAGGGTGGCGATGCTTGTTTTAGCTATGGAGATTCGTTTGAAAATCGCGTCAATTGTGGAGATGAGGACCTTTGACCTCCTGTTCTCCTTATCTTCTACCTGCGCTTTTGCTTGATTGTTGTATTTGAGCTCAATTTGTCAGGAATTGGGCAAGCTTTTGGTCAGGCTCCGGTACTTACCCGCATGAACCTCGGGGGTAGCCTCATCCTACGCGTCGCAGCCTCCCCGTGCGGCGCACGAGGGATAAGGAGCAGCCATGTCCAACGCACCCACGCACTCTGTCCACAGCGCAATCGCAACAGGTCCGCTGCTCCTGCTCCTCTTCCTGCTTTTCGGCTGCCTGGCACCGGGAGCCGCATTTGCCGTCGATGGCTACGACCAGCTCGGCTTCCGCACTATTAGCGATGATTGTGGGCCCTTCCTCATCGGCAAGTATGAAGCTCAAGACGCCTCGATTGCCTACTGCATGAACCAGGAGCGCCCCGGCCCCACCAAGCCGGGCGGCCCATGGCTCAACTTTGATCAAGGCTGGGTGTGGCTCGACGACGAGTTCGCGGCAATCGTTTGTCACGGATATCCTACCGCCACGTCGTTTGGCGGTTACCATCTTTCACCCGATCGTGCCCGCGCCGCAACCCAGCTTGCCGTATGGATGCTCAACGGCACTACCCATGTCGACGGTACCTACTCTTACACGACCGCTCAGGGCAAAACCAAGAGCGGGCACTTTACCGCCGACGATGAAGTCGTGGCGGCGGCGCGGTGGCTCCACGACAGCGCAAAATCAGGAAGCATCAAAGCCGCTCCGCACCGCGCGCGGCGCTATCTAGGAGCCGTATCGGGCGGCAGCAAACGTCAGGACATGCTCTATGTACTGCCGGCGGTCTCTGTTTCCTTCCAAAAGCAGTCTGCAAACGCTGCCATTACCAGCGGAAACAATACTTATCAGTTTGCCGGGGCAACATTCGATGTTTTTGAGAGCGCCAGCGACGCACGTGTTGGCACCATCCAGATGGACAGCAACGGTCGGGCGCAAGCAACACTTCTGCCCAACACAGCATACTACCTAGTTGAAACGAAGGCGCCGGCCGGCTATGTCCCCCGCCACGATCGCATCGCCTTTACCACGGGGAATGACGGCGGGCGGGTCGCCATTGATGAACAACCCGGCACCATCAACCTGCGTATCGTAAAACTCGATACCGCGACGAATGCCGGCCCCCAGGTAGGCTCTTCACTCGCAGGAGCAGAGTTCACGTGTGTGTCGCAATCAACCCCTGGATGGGCGCAAATCCTCACGACCGACGAAAGCGGTCGGGCCACCCTCGCCGATGTCCCCTTAGGAACCTTTACCATCTACGAATCAAAAGCCCCCGAGGGCTACCTGCCATCCAACGACAGCTGGACCTATACCGTTGGAGCCGACCAGCTCGGCGATTCAGGCGTGGTCGAGATCGAATCTCGCGTTTCCGATATCCCCATTGCGTTTAACCTTGAGATTTCCAAATTTAAGGATTACGGCAATAGCGACCAATCCGGCCTGGAGCAGCCGGCGGGTGGTGTTGTCTTTGAGGTTGTCAGCAACAGCTCTCAGCAGGTTGTTGGCACACTGACCACAAACATCTATGGCTTTGCCTCCACCAAAGATCAGCCCGAAGCATGGTTCGGCACAGGCAAGCGACCCGCCGGTGTCCACGGAGCCGTCCCATACGACCGTGCCGGCTACACGGTTCGCGAGGTTCCGGAAACCGTCCCCGAGGGTTTTAAACGTGCAGGGGAATGGACCGTCGGGGCCAATCAGATTTCCGACGGCGCCGAGCTTCAATATATCGTGGACAACCACGCTCTGTCGACGCATCTCCAGATTGTAAAACGCGATGCCCAAACAGGCGCTTCTGTTCCCCTAGCCGGATTCACCTTCCAACTCCTCGACAGCAATCACGAACCTGTCTCACAAACTTGCTGGTATCCAGCACATGACGTAATGGACACCTTTACGACTGACGCGACCGGGACCGTCACACTGCCCGAATCGCTCGTGCCGGGCACCTATTATGTACGCGAAACCTCGGCCAAAGAGCCCTATCTTGTCGGCGAAGAGATCGAGGTAAACATACCCGCCGACATGAACCTAACGCCCGTTGCAGTCGCCTCGTATTATGACCACGCCGCGACCGGAAACATCAGGATCGTTAAAACCGATGCCATAGACGGCAGCAGCCTCGCGGGCGCCGTCTTTGAGATCCGTGCCTCGGGTGATATCGTGCGCCCCGACGGTAGTATTGCCGCGCTCGACGGTGAGACTGTCGCGACCGTCACGACGGATGAAACTGGAGAAGCACGCGCGGACAACCTCCCGCTGGGACTTGGCACCGCACGCTACGAGGTTGTCGAGACTCAAGCGCCGGCAGGCTTCTTGCTCGATCGGACAACCCATATTGTCGACCTTACTTATGCCGACCAGAAAACACCCGTTGTAGAAGCACGGCTTAACGTATCCGACGATTACACCAAGGTTGATATCTCCAAGGTCGATGCAAGCGGTGAGCAGGAAGTGGAAGGCGCACAACTCACCTTATATGGTCCCGATAAAACCGAAATAGACTCCTGGACCTCATCCGACAAGCCACACCGCGTCGAACATCTTGCACCCGGCACCTACTCGTTGCGCGAAATGATGTCTCCGCGGACCTATGACCTTGCCGAGGAAATAACGTTTGAAATAAAGGATACGGGAGAAGTCCAAACCGTCGCGATGAAGGATGCGCCCATCGAGATCAAGGGACAGGTCGACAAGCGTCAGGAACTTGTCCAACCTATCGAAAAGGGCCTGTTGGCTAACGGCGATGGTAAAAACCGCGCCACGACGCAAACCAATAGTGATGGGCTTTTCTCCTATACCATCGATGCTCGAAACGATTCCGCTACTTGGGTTGATGAGTTTACGATTACCGATGATCTTGAGTGCGCCAAAGACGGCACAGCGAGATTCATCTCAATCGAAACCCCCGTCGCCATCGGCGACCTCAACGGTCTGTGCAACGTATGGTATCGCACGACGCCGTTGGACTCGACAGACGTCGGTGAGCCGGCAAACGCGACACTTGACGATGGGCACGAAAATCCTTGGCTTGAGTCCGACGAAGTAAAAGAGAGCCTTGGTGAGGACTGTCGCCTCGTCGATTACGACGGCTGGCGCCTCTGGAAGGCGGATGTCTCGACCACGGAATCCACCACACTCGAGGCGGAAGAGCTCGACCTTACACCCAATACCGTCGTAACGGGCATTCGAATTGAATACGGTGCGGTAGCCGCCGACTTTACGACTAGAAGCGATGCGGATTCTTGGACCCGCGATGATCTCAAAGATGAGCACGACGACCTTGACGATGCCAAAGCAATCCTTGGCACAGACGCTCGGGCCGCAGTCGTGCACATGCAGGCAACGTCGGCTTATACGCCCCAAACTGCACTCACCAACAGCGCACGCGTCGATCTTTGCCGCAACGGCGGCGGCGATAAACTTGAGTCACATGACGAGGACTGTGTCATTCAACGCTGTACCCTACCGCAGGACCTACCGGCAACAGGAGCAGTTCCCATCGCCGCTTGCATCACCGCGTTCCTGACCTCGGGTGCCGCAGCCCTATGGTTCGCTCGCCTTAGGTCGATCCCAAAGAAGCGCTAGCGCGATCAAAAAGCGGGCGAGCCAGTCCCCCGGCTCACCCGCTTTCAATCATGTAAATCGCCGTATCTACTCTGCAGACGAAGATCCACCATCAACGATTGCTTGCTCGGACTCAGGAATCCCATCAGCACCCGTACTCTGTTCTTGCTCCACCTCTTCGCTGATTGCGGAGGCGGGGGTCGAGCCCTTTGCGCCCACGATGTAGGCAGCCCCAAATCCTAACGCAATGGCAATCAAGGTCAAAATCACGTAGACAGGCCAATGGCGCTTAATATACGAAAACACGTTGACTCCTTAGAGCTCCGTCTACGAACGGCGGATAACCTCGGTCACGACCTCGGATACCGTAGCAATGTTCGTCGGGTTGACATTGTGGGGCAGGTCGTCCTCGGTACGAGCGCAAGCCAGACGCGTGCCGTCCACGCCGGCGATGGTAAGGGCTCGGCGGCTCGCCTCGAGCGCGGCATAGGCATCGGTCTTGGCATAGGGCATCTCGAGCGCGCCACAATCGACATGGAACGACTTGCAGACCTTGCTGACCAGGTTCATGATGCGGCGATCGCCCTTGAGCAGTTGTTGTTCGCCCTCGACCGTCACCACCGAAAGCCTACCGGCGCCGACGGATTCAAGATTGATAAAGAATACGCCGCGGAGCTTATCGCGATGCGAAGCCAAGAAGGCCTTCATGCCAGCGCCATCACAATCCGAGGCGCCCGTTGCCACAAACCAGATATCGTGACCGAGCAGCTCATCATCGCCCATAGAGGCGACAGCCGAGAGCATATCTTCGGAAGAAGCGCCATCGGAAGACGTAGCGCCACCCTTCCAGCCATCGTTATCGTCCTCGAAGTTATCCCACGAACCGATACCGCGACCGGACTTCTTGGCATCGTAATCGTCTTCGACGCCCAGCCAGTCACTCATGCTGTCCTGCTCGTTTTTCTTTTTACGGCCGAACAGACCACCCAGGCCGCGCTTACGAGACTTGGGTGCCGCCGGGGCGGGAGCCGAAATGGTCTCGATCGGCTGTGCGCCCGACGCAACGGGCATAGGAGGCGCAACGGGTGCCGATGTGGGTTCGGGGCCTTGGGCGGTAGCAAAGGGGTCGTTGACCTGTGCGGAGGGATCGGGAAGGTCGAACAGCGACGTGCGAGACGCAACGTTTGCCTGCTTCATAGACGGCAGCGACGGATCGGGGACCGAAGCCAGCGGAGACGAGGAAGGTGCAGGCGACGGTGCCGACGCCGGATCGGGAACATTCATCTGCGGGCGCGGCGATGCCTGGGAGGAAATCTGGGCCATAAGGGAATCGACCGTTTCGTCCTGGGTGGGAGCGACATTGGCAACCGTGGCACCGGAACCACTCGGGGTCGGCATGGTGAAAATCTGCGTGGAATAAGGCCTCGACTCATCCGTCTCGGGAGTCTCGGAAACCGCAGGCACTTCCTCCTGCTCGACCTCGGTCGAATCATCTTGCTCGGCTGCCGCGTATTGCTCTTCGTCAGAGTTGGCCTCGACGGGCTCGTCCTCGGCGGCATCTTGGATTTCGGCAGCATCAACAGGCTCGTCATCGTCTGCCGCGTCGCCCTGCTCATCGGAAACAGGAAGGGGCTCGGCAATCGCGGTGCCCTGTTTTTCAAACGTTATCGTGGAATCGAACTGCGCGGCATCAAACGACATGGTGCTATCGACGTGCTGCTGAGCCTCGAAAGACGTCGTCGCTTCAACAACATCCGCGGACGCCGGTTGCTGGGACTCAAAGGACGTTGTAGCTTCGGCGGCTTCGACGGGCGCGGACTGCATAGCCTCGTTCTGCTCGAACTCTTGCGCCGCGAGCTCACGTGCCGCCTCGGCTGCCTGCTGCTGAGCGATAGCCTCCTGCTCGGCAGCCTCGCGTGCGGCAGCGCGCTTCTCCTCGAAATCGTCGACAAATTTCTTGCCCTTTGCAAGCGCACCCTTAAATAAGTTGGAAGCGCTGGCGCCAATCGAAGAGAACGCGGATGCAATATCGGCATGGGGCGTTGCCGCGGGAATCTCGGCCGAGAAATCAGTATCGCTCTCGTAAGACACGCGCCTCGGCTGTTCAACGTAATCGTCGTCAGACTCGTCCGCAACGTCTTGCGCCGGCGCGGCGGGAGCCAAAATGTCCAGTCCTGCCGCGGGATCGAACGCGGACACTGCCTCGGGCTCGGCAACGGCAGCGGTAACCGCGGCAGACCCATCATCCGCAGTGACAACGGGCGCAGGCTCGGGCTCAAACGTCGGCTCCTCGCCCTCCTCGTAATCGAGCGTGCAGGACTCGGGAAGCATTCCGAGCGCACGGATGGCATCCGAACCAAAGCGGATGTTGCCGGCGGCGTTGCGATAGAGCTTGGGCTCGGGCTCGGCAGGCTCCTCCGCCGGCTCGGCAGCGGGAACCCCGTCATTGAACTCTTCGGCCTGGACAGCCTGATTCTGATCCTCGGGCACGATGACGCCAATCAGCGTCTCGTCGGCAGACGCACCCTCAAAGCCCTCGATCTGCTCGTCGAAAGCCTCATCCTGTTCGGGCTCGGCCTGAGCGTCGGGAGCAATCGGCTGACCGAACTCGTCCTCGGCGTAGGTAGGCTCTTCATACTCGATGGTGTTGCCGTAGTCGTTTTGCTGCTGGGCCGCGGCATACTCCGCCGCTGCGCGCGCCATTTCCTCGGCACGACGCTTCTGCTCCCCGAAATAGGTATCGAACGGAGCATCGTCGGGAAACTCGTTGTCACCCTGGAAGGGAGCAACGTTGTCCATAACGCCGAGCATAGCGGCGACAGAAGATTTGTTGCACACCGCGCCGGACGTATAGGGAAGAATGTGGCGGTTAGAGATAATGTTTGCCGCGTTGGCAAGTGCAACGAGGGAAGCGAGGATCGCGACAATCCACAGCAGAACCTTGAGCGCGCCGGGGAGCGGCAGGATGCGCAGGATGGCAACGGCAGCAGGGGCAACCGTGGCAACAGGCAACAGCTTGGCGATGAGCGCACGATACGAAGCATAGGGCTCGCGGGCGAGCAGCTCAGCACGGGGAGAGTCGTAGTGTGCGACAACGACCACCGGGCGGTTACGCGGAGACGCGAGCGGGCCCGAGGCCTTGTGGTAGGCGATGACATTTTGGCTCACGCCCGTCTTGCCCAGGCGCGAAACCACGGGGTGCCCTGTGCGTTCGAGCACGTAAAGAACGGCGCCGACAATGGTCAGCAAGGTGCCGACCAAGCCGATACCGCCACCGATACCCATCAGCAGGGCACCGGCAAACGCAAGAATACCGGTAACGGCAAATGCCAACCTACTGGGCGCCGGGGCATTGAACTCCTGAACCTCGGGATCAAAGCCGTGGTTGCGGAAGATCTGAGCGATATCCTCGGCCGCCAAGCGCTCTTCTTCGCTGCATGCCGGCGTAATGCCGGTGTTCTGCAGCAGGTGGTTAATATAGTTCTGGGTGTTCGCCATGTGCGCTCCACATCCATAATCCGACAAATAGGCCCAATGCATGCACATTAGAACCGTATATAGTCGAAAGTATACCCCGAGCGAGCGCAAACGACCGAATTCGGGCCATCTTAACGCCCCGAGCGGACAAGGATATAGCCTAATCTCCATATCGGACTAAAATCATGGCAGCAAACCACCTTCTCATGCGAGGACTCTATGACGGCAAGCGACACGACCGCGACAATTAAAAAGGGGAATTCGGAGCCCAGTTTCGATAAAACGGCTCAGCGCATCCTCAATCTTTTCTTTGTGCTCAACAGCTCCCCCGAACCGCTGACGACCGAGCAGATCGTCTTGGATTCCGACCTGGGATATGGCTCCGGCAACATCGACTCGGATAAGCGCAAGTTTCGGCGCGATCGTGACAAACTGCTCGAGCGTGGCATCTTAATCAAGGAGGTTCGCCCCGCCGGTGCGCAGGAGACCGAGGAAAGCTCGTGGACAATCGACCGCGAGCACACCTTTGCAGCAGGCGGCCTTATCACCGCAGACGACGCCGATATCCTGCTCAACGCCATCGACCAGACACTAGCGGCCGGCTCATCCACTTTTGCCGCACCGCTTGCCGATATTCGCTCCAAGATTGCCTATCTCACCGGTAGGACGACGGTGGACGAAGCACCAATCCGCCGCTCTCCCACCGTCGATGCGGTATGGAGCGCCTTTGCCGAGCGATGCGCGCTGCGATTTTTATATCAGAACGGACGCGGCGAGCAGAAAGAACGTACCGTCTGCGTCTACGGCATGTTCGAACGCGAGGGCGTGGCGTACTTCTGCGGCCTCGACAATGTCACCGACGGCATCAGGACATTCCGCTGCGACCGTATCGTTCGCGCTTGGCGTCCTTCGAAGGCCTACGCCATCCCTGCGGACTTCAATCTCAACGACTATCTGTTCTTTGAATTCGATTTTGCCGACCGACCGCCCGTTGCAGCCACGTTCTCGTTCGCCCCTCAGACGCAGATCGATATGATCAACGGCCTCACGCACGGGCGAGGTGAGCTCGCACACACCGATGCGGGATGGACCTGGACCGTTGACGTGCGTGACCTTGAAGCCGCCGCCTCATTTTGCATGGCCCACGCCGTGGACGGCATGAGGCCCGTGGCCCCCAAATCGCTCAAGCAGGCGTGGAACCGCCTCATTGAAAGGACGGTGCACGAGCATGCCCGTGCGTAAACTCACCAGCGAGCAGAGACTCTCGCGCGCCATCGACATCATGGAGGCCCTCTACGCCGCCGGCGAGAGCGGCATGACACGAGCCGAGATTTGCAGCCGCTTTGACATCACAGGGGTGTCGCTCGACGAGATTCTCGAGATCGTCTCGACGCTCGCGGACCGAGAATCGGGCGCGCGCATCATCTGCGAATGCCGCGGCGAGCGTGTGGTCCTCACCGGCGACGCCGGGCGTGTGCTACCGTTGCGCCTGAGTGCCGCCGAGGGCGCTGTGCTCAACCACGAACTTGAATCGTTGGGGATCGAGCCACAGACGGCAGCCCGGATTCGGCATGCTCTTCTACCCGAAGAGCTCGGCTATAACCAGCGCGTCTTTGACACCGTCAACCACGGGTCGCACTGGCAGCAGCTGAGCTGCGCCATTCAGGACGGCGTTCGCTGCCGCATCTCGTATCGCTCGATGGACGATGCACGGCCACGCGAGCGTCTGGTCGACCCCTTGCGCATTACGGCAAACGGCGACCAAACATACTTGATTGCCTGGGACATCGCAGCCGATGAGCAGCGCACCTATCGCATGGATAAAATCGAGGGACTCACCTTGACGGAAGACTCCGTCGTGTCTCACGCACCGGACGTCGCATCCCTCCACGATTCCCTTGCCCGGACGCAGCGTAGCGCAAAGCTCTTGATGCCATTCGATATGGCGGAACATCTGGACTGGGCCGGCATCACCCTAATCGAGCGCAGCGGGGCAGACATGGCAATGGTAACCGTGCATTACGGCTCCGAGCGTTGGCTACTGAGCCAGGTAATCGCAGCGGGCGGAGCCATCCGCATCTTGGATGACCCCGCCCTGTCAAAGCGTCTGTGCGATATGGCAAAAACCCTCGTTTGTCCGCTTTAGCGCCGCCGCTCGTGGCGTGCACGCCACAGTTGCAGATAGTGCCCGATCTGCGCCGATTCGATGCGCTGGTAGGAACTCGTGGGCAGCGACGTTAAGAACTTCTTTCCGTAGCCCTTCGTCACCAGGCGCGGGTCGGCCAGAATCAGCACGCCGCAATCGGTCGACGAGCGGATAAGGCGGCCAGCCGCCTGCTTGACCTCGAGCACCGCCTCGGGCAGCGAATAGCGCGCCCAAGCGCGGTCTTCGCGCAGGTTGCGCTCGCACGAGAGCGGGTCCGTGGGGCTCGAGAACGGCAGCTTGGGAATGATGACGCAGCGCAGTGTCTCGCCGCTGGCGTCGAATCCCTCCCAGAAGGCCTTAAGAGCAAAAAGCGACGAGGTCGGCTCGTTGATAAACCGGTCGCGCAGGCGACGAGGAGATGAGTTGCGCTGCTGGCAGTTGAGCTCCAGACCCGCACGGGCCATCTTGGGCTCAACGCGGGCGTACAGGTCTTCCATGTCGCGCCGATTGGTAAACAGTGTGAGCACCGATCCGCCCATGGCAAGATGGGCGTCGACCAGCACGCGCTCGAGCGCCGTAAGATAGCTTTCACGATCGCGCGGATCGGGTATATCGCCCGCAACGACTACAGCCATGTTCGAATCAAAGTCGTAGCTCGAGTCCAAGTGCAGCGATGAGGATGTCGAAGCACCGATGCGATCGAGGCCGACCGCGTGGTTAAAGTGTTCAAAGCTTTTGGACACCGTCATGGTCGCCGAGGCAAAGATAGCCGTGTGAACCTCGGGCAGCCACTCGGTTGCCAAGGCCTCGCCAATGTCGATGCGCTCTGCGGTCATTGACTCTCCGCCGGCGGGCAACCTGCGATTGACCTGCAGCGAATACACGTAGTGTTCATCGGTGCCGTCGATGATGAGTTTGAGGTTCTCGGCCAGCTCGTGCAGGCGGCGCGAGATATCGCCCAGGTCGACAACAACCTCGGGCTTGTCGGCGGCGACGGCCTGCACCAGCGCGTCGACGCTCTTGTCAGCTTGTTCCAATGCATCGATGGCAGCGTAGGCCGACGGTAAGAAATCATGCCAGTCGTCAGATTCGCGCAGCTCGGGGCCAATCCATAGATTGGCATTGTCATAACCCCCACGGGCACGGCGGCCGAGCTCGCGAACGCCATCGAACACGTCGGCGATTGCCATGCTCGCGCGCGCAACCGTCGACGTCGCCTTGGCAGTAAGGCCCAGATAGAGCGTAGAGCCCTCGGAGGTTGCCAAATCACGGGAAACCTGGCTTAGCGCACCGGTGCTCGAGCCGCCCAGGCGCTCAAACAGAACGCGTGATTCGTCCGCCGACACCACGCGCGCCCACTGACGGCGCGCCTCGCGCTCGATGGAATGGGCCTCGTCGATTACCCAATGACGAATCGGAGGTAAAATCCTGCCCTCGGCCGCGACATTGCGGAACAGCAGGGAATGGTTGGTGACCACCACGTCGGCATGCGCTGCACGACGGCGAGCGCCGTGGACCAAACATTTATCAGGGAAAAACGGGCAGAGGCGACGAGCACACTCGCGCGAGGCCGTCGTAAAGTCGGGGCGGTTGACACTGCGCCACCGAATGCCGAGCGAGTCGAGGTCGCCATCGGCTGATTGGCAGACGTACGCCATAACGACCGCGACCGCCGTGAGCGTGTCCGCCGGATCGCGCTTGGTGGTAATCTCGACCTGGCCGCGGCTCATGCGCTCAAGCTTGCGCAGGCACGGATAGTGGTCATAGCCCTTGAGAGCGCAAAATGACAGACCACCGTCCAGTTGCTCGGCAAGTTTTGGCAGCTCATGGTACATGAGCTGGTCGGCAAGATTGTTCGATTTGGTCGCAATACCAACCGTGATGTTGTTACGGCGTGCTGCCTCGGCAAAAGGCACCAGATAGGCCATCGATTTGCCGACGCCCGTGCCCGCCTCAATTACACGATGAGTGCCCGTGACCAGCGCATCGCAGACCTCGAGCGCCATCGCGATCTGCTCATCACGCGGCTCGTAGGTGGGATACATGCGATTGACCAGGCCACCTGGCGCATAGTCTGCCTCAATCTCCTCACGACTCGGCATCTTGAGTACCGGCAGTTCGTCGGCGTCCACCCGATCGTCGGCGCGATCGGCCTTGAGAACGTCAGCACGAGCGGCGCTGAGAGAGAAGATAGAACCAGGGTTCTGCCCCGCCAAGAATGAGAAGATAGGACGATAGGACCAAGGCACATCCGGATGCATGTCGGCTAGGCGCGCCATGAGGCCCTGAGGCAAGTCGGTGAGCGCCACGAGCAACACGCGCCATACGCCACACAGGGCGTCGACGTCGGCATTGGCACGGTGTGATACCGAGTCACAGCCAAACAGATCGGCCATAAAAGACAACTTGTGCGAGGCCAGGCGAGGAAGCGCGATGCGCGACAGCGCCAGCGAATCGATCCAAATATCGCTCACGTTGACGCCGCCTTTGACCGACTCGATAAACGAGCGGTCGAACGTGGCGTTATGTGCGATCACCGGGCAACCACCGACAAAATCGGCGAGAGCGGCGACGGCCTCAACAGCCGACGGGGCATCTGCCACATCGGCATTTGTAATGCTCGTGAGCTCGGTAATCTCGGCGGGAATCAGCTGCTTGGGATGCACGAAGGTATCGAAGCGGTCGACGACCTCGCGACCCGAAAGGCGGGCCGCCGAGATCTCGATCAGCTCGTTGTCCTGCACCGAAAGACCCGTTGTCTCGGTATCGAGGACGATCACATCTTCCTCAATAAGGCCGAAGGACTGTGTTTTGGCGCGCTCGGCAAGCGTGGCATAGGAGTCGATGACAAACTGCGGCGTTCCTGACAAAACCGCGTCCTCGATTAGCATGCAATGCCCGCTCGACGAAGGCCCATACGGATCAGGCTGTCACAGACCTGCGGGAACGTCATGTCGTCGGTGTGGCGAATCTCATCCGGATACAGCGACGTATCGGTCATGCCGGGAATGGTATTGGTCTCGAGGATGACGGGGCCGTCCTCGCTCACGATAAAATCGCTGCGCGAGATGCCCAGGCAACCGAGGGCCTTGTGAGCAGCACAGGCAAGCTCCTGAGCGCGAGCGTAATTCTCGGGTGAAATCTGCGCCGGAATACGATGGATGTCCGTAGGGTCGACATACTTCACGTCCAGATCGTAGAACTCACAGTCCTCGGGCTTGCGAATCTCGACAATCGGCAGGGCGCGCACGGCGTCCTCGCCGTACACGCCGACGGTGATCTCGGTACCCTCGATGCACTTCTCGACCAGCACTTTGTCGCCGTACTCAAACGCCTTGGCGATTGCCGCGGGCAGCTCGGAGGGCTCATGGACCAGGGAAATGCCATAGCTGGAACCGTTGACGGCCGGCTTCACAAAGCAGCGCTCGCCACAAACCTCGACGATATGATCGATATCGACTTCATCGCCCACCTCGAGCGCGAGGCCGGGGGCAACGGGAATGCCCGCCTTAGCGTACAGGAGCTTAGAGACCTCCTTGTCGGCACCGCAGGCGCTGGTAAGCACGCCCGAGGCCGTGTAGGGGATACCCAGGGTCTCCATGGCACCCTGCATGGCGCCATCCTCACCGCCGGCGCCGTGCATGGCGATAAACGCCACGTCAAAGCCGCCGGTCGCCATGGTTACCATAAAATCATCGGCAGCCGTGTCGAGCAGCTCCACCGAAGTGTAGCCGGCCTCCTTCAAGGCAACCACGACGTTCTTTCCCGAATTGAGCGAGATCTCGCGCTCAGCGGAATGACCGCCCGCCAAGACCGCTACGTGCATGTTCTCTAGGCTTTTACCCGGCATGGGCAGACTCCTCCTCTATAATTTCTGCAGCTGATACCATATTGTAGCGATACCCTCTACGTTTCCCCAAAATCGAAAGGCTTCCATGAATCCCAGGACTAAATCTCAGGACATTCGCGACTTGAGCCAAAACGATATTCGCGACCTTGTGGCCGAACTTGGCCAGCCCGCCTTCCGCGCGAAGCAGCTCATCGAATGGGTCTTCGAGAAGAACGTTTGTTCGTTTGACGATATGACCAACCTTCCCAAGGCTTTCCGCGAGCAGCTTAAAGAGGCTTTTGCCTTTGACACGCCGACTGAACTAACCAAGCAGGTTTCCAAAGATGGCTCTCGCAAGTATCTGCTCGAGTACTACGACGGCGTTTCCGTCGAGACTGTCGGTATGCCCCGTCGTAACAAGCTTTCCGTCTGCGTTTCCACCCAGGCTGGCTGTGGCATGGGCTGCGCCTTTTGCGCTACCGGTCTCAACGGCCTCAAGCGCTCTCTGACCGCTCAAGAGATCGTCGACCAGGTACTTCATGTATCCAACGACTTTGGCGAGCGCGTCACGAGCGTTGTCTTCATGGGCCAGGGCGAGCCGTTTGCCAACTACGACGAGGTTCTCAAGGCGTTGCGAATCCTCAACGACCCCGATGGCATCGGTATCGGTGCTCGTCACCTCACCGTCTCTACCAGCGGCGTTATTCCCGGTATTCGCAAATTTGCCGACATCCCCGAGCAGTTCACGCTTGCCGTTTCCCTGCATTCCGCCATCCAGTCGACACGCAATAAGCTTATGCCCGGTGTTAAGAAGTACACGCTACTTCGCCTTCACGAGGCGCTTCAACTCTACACCGAGAAGACTGGCCGCCGCCCGACCTATGAGTATGCCATGATCGAAGGCGTCAACGATACGAATCCCGAGATGCAGGCGCTCTGCGACTTCTGCGAGGGAACGTTGTGCCACGTTAACCTGATTCAGCTTAACGACATCGAGGGCAGCCCGCTCAAGCCGTCGCCGATTCATAAGGTTGAGGATCTTCAGCGTCGTCTTGAGTCCCGTGGCATCGAGACCACGATTCGTAACTCCCGTGGTAACGATATTGACGCCGCTTGCGGACAGCTGAAGCAGCGCTTCAAAGTTCAGAAGAACGCATAGGGGAGTCGCACCCCAAAACGTTTCATGTGAAACATCGAACGGCCCCGGTTACAGGAGATGCAACCGGGGCCGTTTTATTTATTGACCTTAATTTTGAATCAGCTGCTACCTGTCCCATTTTTTACGGCCAAAATAAGGGGTCCCTGCCTCGTGAATCAGACAAGGACCCCTCAAAATATGCTAAGTAATTGTTAGGTACCTAATAGCCTACATTTTCCCATTGGTTACTAACCCAACCTTGATTAATCTTGGGATTCTTCGTTACCTGAGCCGTACGCATGGCAACATCTTCTGTCATAACATCCATTTTCTTCTTGGATGTATCGACAATATCTTGCGCACTACGAAGCAAACGACCTCGAAGTTCATCGTCTGTCGCGATCTTATAGCCAGCAAAGGCACCAGCCGTGACAGTCGTCGCCAATGCAATCGCAGTTAAAATCCTATTCCTCATCTTGGCCTCCTTGATCAAACTGAATCATTTCGCCAAGAATACGAGAGAGCTCTTCCTCGTCTTTAAACTCAATCTCAATCTTATTCTTTCCACGCGAGCTCTTAACACGCACGTTGGTATTAAAAACCTGACGAAGCACGCGGGCAGCCTTTTTAAAAGACTGAGGAGTTGCAGGCCTCGGCGTCTTAGGTGTCTCTCCGGCAGAAAACAACGGAGCAAGATTTTCTGTCGCTCTTACGGAAAGGCCCTCTGCAACAACCTTCTCTGCAAGTCGAATTCGAGCGTCCTCATAGGGAACTGCAAGAATCGCACGTGCATGACCAGCAGTAAGTTTGCCCTCAAAAATCATCTGCTGAACAACTTCAGGGAGATCGAGAAGGCGCAGCGAGTTTGTAATTGCAGAGCGTGACTTGCTGACTGCCTTCGACAATGCCTCCTGGGTCATACCGCTGGCATCGATAAGCTGGCGATAGCCCTTAGCCTCTTCGACGGGATTCAGATCAGAACGCTGAAGGTTTTCGATCAGAGCAAGAGCCAGCATCTCTTCATCATTAACATCTTTAATGATGACAGGAAGCTCCTCAAGACCAGCAAGCTTTGACGCTTGGTAACGACGCTCACCAGCGATGATCTCATAGCCGTTTCCATGCTTGCGAACCAAAAGCGGCTGCAAGACGCCATGTTCTTGGATTGATTCGCTCAACTCACGAAGTTCAGTTTCGTTAAAGTGAATTCGCGGCTGATTAGGGTTGGGAACGATATCCTCAATAGGTAGTTCTGTTTCAGATGCGGCATTCGAAGCCGATGCAGCCGAACCACCGGTCTCATACTCGGCCTCTGAGACCAAAGCATTGAGTCCACGTCCCAATCCGCCACGTTTCTTTACACTAGGCACGCTTGATCACCTCTTTTGCAAGGTTCACATATGCTTTTGCACCCTTATTTTGAGGTGCATAGGTAATTACCGGTTCCCCAAAAGACGGAGCTTCGGAGATTTTAACCGTACGGGGAATCAACGTCTTAAATGCCTTATCACCAAAGTACGATTGAACCTCCTCAACAACCTGATTCGATAGAGAAGTACGCGAGTCATACATGGTCATAAGCACACCGTAGGTGTCTAAGCCCTTGTTCAGACGAGATTTGACCATCTTCATTGACTCAAGCAGCTTCGTAACGCCCTCGAGTGCGTAATACTCGCACTGGATCGGAATCAAAACGCTGTCTGCTGCGGTCAAAGCGTTGATAGTAAGCAGGCCGAGCGAAGGAGGGCAGTCAATGAAAATAAAATCGAACTCGTCCTGAATCGGCTCAAGCAAATCTTTGAGACGGGTTTCACGAGCAATTGCGCTTACGAGTTCAATTTCCGCGCCTGCAAGCTGAATTGTAGCCGGAATTACGAATACCTTTTTACAATTTGTATCAAGAACAAGCGATTCTGCCGGCACATCATTCAACAATGCATCATAGATGCAGTGATCAAGGTCTTCTTTTTCAATTCCGAATCCACTGGTGCTGTTTCCCTGCGGATCAAAATCGACAATCAGCGTCTTACGACCCTGCTCACCCAGTGCTGCTGCAAGGTTTACAGCCGTCGTTGACTTACCGACGCCGCCTTTTTGATTGATGATTGCAATGATACGCGTGTCTTTTGCGCTCTTAGAACGCTTAACGTCGCGAAATCCCACGGTCCCTCCTGGTGTGTATTAAAGCTGTCAAACGGAGGATGTTTCACGTGAAACATTCCGAATCGATAGCAACTGCTATGTTTCACGTGAAACACTGCAAGCTGTTAGTATCCATTATGTTTCACGTGAAACATCTAGGCAAGCGGATTCTTCTTTGCCATGCCATTTGCACGAGGCAATGAAACGGATGCTGAATGACTCTTCTTAAGAACAATGAACTCCCTGTGACCCAAGCCTTCAGGCAAATCAATTGCGTCATTCAGAAGCAAAGTGAAGCCGCAAATCTTAGCTGCTGACATGCCGGAAGCAAGCTCCTCATCCGAAGGATTGCCCTTGGTGATAACAAATAGCCCTCCATCCTTCAGGTACGGAGCCGCATACTCAACAAGAATCGGTAGAGGGGCCAGTGCGCGGGCGGTTACAACGGAGAACTGCTTCTTATGGCTTCGAGCATATTCTTCAAGACGATCATGAACCGCATGAGCATGTTTCAATCCAAGAGCATGGACAAAGGAATTAACCGCATCAACCTTCTTGCCAACAGAGTCAATATAAGTAGCTTTACGATGCGTGGTTATGGTTAATGGAATACCAGGGAAGCCCGCACCTGTTCCCATATCGAGCAAAGCTCCCTCAGGAGCCTTATTGATATAGGGGAGCAAAACAAGTGAGTCGAGGATATGAAGTACAGCAGCATCTTCTACGTTAAGAATACGGGTGAGATTGGTTGTCTTATTTGTTTCCAGAACCAAATCCAAATGCTGGATACATTTCCTCAGCTCAATATCAGTTACGCTCAAGGAATATTCTTTGCAATAGGAAGTTAGGCGACTCAACATCTCGTCAGCCTGCTGATCGGTAAGTACAAACAACAGAAGCTCCTTTCTGACAAAAATCAGCGTATCGAGAACTTTTGACAAAAAAAGGGGACGTGGAAACCACGTCCCCCTAACATAAGCTCGAGTAGATTATCGAGCAACAATCACCACATGGCGATCAGGGTCAGAACCCTCAGAATGAGTATCGACTGCATCGTTGCCACGAAGTGCAATGTGAACCAGTCGGCGCTCGTAGGCATTCATGGGCGGAAGCGAAACGCTCTTATGAGTGCGGATGGCACGCTCGGCAGCAGACTGAGCCATGGAGGCGACCTTATCCTGACGGCGACTCTTGTATCCCTCGACGTCCACTACAACCGGATACCTAAAGCCAAGCTTGCGGCTCACCAGCAAAGAGAACATAACCTGAAGAGCATCAAGAGTGCGACCATGACGGCCAATGAGAACAGCAAGGTCGGGAGCCGTTACATCCAAAATCAGCTCACCCTCGTCGCCCTCATACTCATCGATAGGAGAGTTGGCGGCATCGAAGTGCGAAAGGATGGAACGCAGGATGGAAATCGCAACATCGGCAATGGTGTCGAGCTCCTCATCGGTCAGCTCTTCACCAGCCTTGTAGCGCTGTGCAATCTCGGGATAATCGCCCGCGACCTGCGGGGCAACCTCCTCAAGCATATCCTCGATGATCTCTTCAGACATAACGTACTCCAAAAGTTAGGTACCTAAATAAGATTGATATCCCACTACTTCTTCTTGTGCGGGCGCGGCTTCTTCTCGCGACGAGTGACCTCAACCTGCAGCGGAGCGTTCTTAAGACGCTCCTCCTCATCGGCCTTCGCCTTGTCGATGACCTTCTGCGTCACAAAAATCTGCTGGATAACCTGCCAAGCAGACGAGACGTCGTAGTACAGCAGAACACCAACGGGAAGGCTCCAGCCCATCCAAAGCATCATGACCGTCATGACAACGGCCATCATACGCATGCTCTGAGCCTGCTGGCCGGTCTGGTTGCGCGACATATAGAGCTGCGGAATCAGGGTCAGGACGGCAAACAGGATCAGGCAAACCAGCGCAGGCAGTGCAACCATAAAGCCATCGGCAAAGGAAGCGCTCGGCGTGGTGGTCAGGTCGGGCAGGATGTTGAAGAACGAGAACGTGCCGTCGTTAAAGTACTGCGGCAGGTTGCGCAGCAATGTAAACAGGGCGAACAGGATAGGCATCTGAATCAGCAGCGGCAGACAGCCAGCCATGGGGTTGAACTTGTTCTCGCTGTAGAACTTCTGCATCTCCTCGGCCTGACGCTGGGGATCGTCGGCATAGCGCTCCTGGATCTCGAGCATCTTGGGCTGCAGCACCTGCATGCGAGCCGTCGACTTGGTCGACTTGAGCATAAGCGGCGTCAGCAGCAGACGGATGATGACCACCAGGATGATGATGGACAGGCCCCAGTCGACCGCAAAGGTCTGGATGAGCTTGAGCAGCTCGAAAAGGATGTTAACGATCCAATCCCACATGTAAGTTTTCCTCCGATAGCGAGTGCCCGCTAGGGCACAGGGTCATAACCGCCGACGTGCAGGGGATTGCAGCGAGCGATGCGCCTCACGGCAAGCCAGCAGCCTCTCAAAACACCGTGCTTCTCAATCGCCTGGATGGCGTATTGCGAGCACGTTGGGTAATAAATGCAGGCGTCAGGCAATAAGGGCGAAATAACCTGTTGATATATGCGAATAGGAGCGATGGCAACACGTCGCAAAACGTGATTGCTCATCGCTCCTCCCCGGCAACGCCGGCGCGCTTCATAAGCGAACGCAACGCCTTGTCCATCTCCTGCGGCGAGGAAACCCTCGTCTTGGGAGTTGCAAACAAGATGATGTCATAACCCGCAACGGGAAATCCGCAGCTGCGGGCGGCCTCGCGCATCACACGCTTAGATCGGTTGCGCACGACGGCACAACCGAGTCGCTTAGCACCAACGAAGGCGACCCTTCCGGAGTCGCCTTCGCCAACCGATTCACATATGGTCATTCGAATCAGAGGGTGATTGAAACGACGCCCCTGACTGAACACATGCTCGAAATCTTGCCGAGACTTAATAGTCTTCATGCGAGATGTGTGTATCGCTGCTAGACAGTGAGACGCTTGCGGCCCTTGGCGCGACGACGGGCGAGCACGGCACGACCACCCTTAGTGGCCATACGGGCACGGAAGCCATGGGTCTT
The DNA here is from genome assembly GCA_902479065.1 of uncultured Collinsella sp. Classification (GTDB taxonomy): domain Bacteria; phylum Actinomycetota; class Coriobacteriia; order Coriobacteriales; family Coriobacteriaceae; genus Collinsella. The sequence continues at coordinate 55,973 of CABSNM010000007.1, read as the reverse complement.
GGCACGCTTACGCTTATTAGGCTGATACGTACGCTTCATCTTAAGTTCCTCCTGCTGCATTTCGAGTGTCCGCGGGGACGCGGACGCAGATATAGACACGTGAGCTTGAAGATTGTAGGGAAATCAATGTTCAAATGTCAAGAAATCAAAGGTAAAAGGTTGCGCAGTTCACACGGTTCCCCCATAAGCACAACCGAAATTTGCGCCTCATGGCAACCTTTCACGATATTTCATCGAGTTTTCAACAGGTCATGTTGGCAATGTTGAGAACTTTTCACCCGTTTTCCAAAGTTTTCAACAAGTTTTGAAAAGTTGTCGAAAGATGAGAAACGTTGCACGGTGAGCTACTATTTGTTCGAAACCTTTTGAAAGATTGCGAGCGGCATGTCTGACGACTTTTACACCATGGTCGATTCCGGAGACCCGGCACCCGACAACGAGCACATCACCGGCGTGCGCGAAGAGCGTGCGGAAGGCGAGCAGACGACCACGCAGGCGCCAAAAGCCATGTACGCCGCGCGCATCGCCGTCTATGACGACATGCTGTCGACACCGCGGGTGATCGTCATTGATCCGCAAGATGTCCGCACGTATTTGGAAGAGACGACCAACACCGTCTACCAGTGCATGAAAGAACAAGGTGGCCATATCTCGCTCATGGTCATCCGCGAGATTGTCGAAAACTTTATCCACGCACACTTTGCCGAGCCCATCATCTCGATTCTGGACGGCGGAGACACCATCCGCTTTGCTGACCAAGGACCCGGCATCGACGACAAGGAACGTGCTTTCGACTTTGGCGTTACCAGCGCAAACAGCAAGATGAAGCGCTATATCCGTGGAACCGGAGCAGGGTTTCCCATGGTGCAGGAGTATTTGGAAAACGCCGGCGGTGCCATATCCATCGAGGACAACATGGGCAACGGCACCGTGGTTACGGTAAGCCTGAACCCTAAACGCGTGCAGGAAATCGAGCGTGCCGGCGGACGCGGCGCTGCCGTGCGGCCCGAGACGGAGCAGCCCACATATCCCCTGCCGGGAGCTTTTGCGCAGCAGCCCGTGGCAACGCAGCAGATGCAGCCCCCCGTGAGGCAGATGCAGCAGCCCGGAATGCTTCCCACACAAGAACCCCAGGCGGCATCTATGTCGATGCCGCCAAACATGCCAGAGGCCATGCCGCTGGCTGATCAGGATGCAGCAGCAATGCAGCAGGCGACGGGGGCGCCGGGTGGCCAGCAAATGGGCTATCAGCCGTACCAACAGGGATATCCATATCAGCAGATGCCGCCACTGGGGTACGGGCAGCAGTTCCCGCAGCAGTACCAGCAGGGATATCAGCAGCCGTACCAGCAGATGCCGCAGCAGCAGTACAACCCCTGGGCCCAGCAGACGCCTCCGCAGCCTTACCAACAGTGGCCTCAAAGTTTTCAACAGCAAATGCCGCCGACGCAGAGTTCTCAACAACCAGCAGCTCAAATGATGTATCCTAATGCAGTAAATCAGTATGCACAGCCACAACCGGACGTGTTCGTAAGCGATCGCGGCAACGCCGCGCTGGGCTATCTGGCGCAAAATCAAGCGTGCGGCGCAACCGATCTTGCGAGGGCGTTTGGAAACTCGGCCCCCACTTGGTCACGCACGCTCAATGACTTGGCGCAGGCCGGCTTGGTCATCAAGCATGGCCAGAAATACCATCTGACCGAACTCGGCGCCGCTCGCGTGCGAGCTCAGAGCTAAAGAACGGGAGAGACAGTGGACGAGGAAGCAAGCATCATCCTGGGGGATGCCATCGCCTTTTGCCAGCGCGACGGCCAAGATGCACGCCTCATCAACATGCTGGGGCAATCGCGCGCCATAAGCCTGACCGAAGATACGCTCACGATCGAGGCCCCCTCGCGCTTTGCCATCGCGCAGCTCAAAAAGCATCAGCCGACTATTGAGGCCTATCTGGAAGAAATCGCCTTTGCACCGATCGCGCTCGACATCGTGGCACCGCAAGGCGCCGCGACGGAATCCGCTGCCGCCACGGCGCCCGCCACGGCTCCCGCTGCTTCCCCGGCGGTGCCGGCCTCCGCAGGCGATGTGCCGACAATCGAGCACCAGCACAGCGATGTTTCCCGTGAAACAATGGCACCGTTGACGAGCGCGGCGGCGACGTCAACGAACGCACCCGTCACGCACATGCCCATCGCTCACGACGCAGCGGCGGGCGCGGATTCGGGCATTGCAATCAAGAACACGCTCTCGGCCGACGATTTTCGTCGCATGATGAACCAGATGAAGGGCGGAGCGCCGACTAAATCCACGCAAGCTGCGGCCCCCGCTTCACCCATGCCAGCACCGACCGTGCCGGCCGAGCAGAATACGGATGGAGCCCCGCTCGCCGCGAACTCAAAATTTACCTTTGAGAACTTTGTCTACGGCCCCGAGAACAGCCATGCCTATCGCTCGGCACTCAAGTTTGCCGCCCTCGCGGACGAGCGCGGCACATGCACATCCCTGTTCATCTATGGCAAATCGGGGCTGGGCAAGACCCATCTGCTGCTCGCCATCAAAAACGAGCTCGCCGAGAAGTCGCCCGAGATCAAGGTCAAGTATGCCAACTCCCAGGCATATCTGGACGACCTAATGACCGAGTTCGACCGTCAAAAGAAGAGCAACGCCCCCATCATGCAGGCGTACCACGGCGTGGACGTGCTCATCATCGATGACATCCAAAACATCATCGGCAAGCGCGCGAGTGTGGACTACTTTTTCCAGCTCATGGACGAGTTCATCCGCAACAACAAGAAGGTCGTCATCGCGGCAGACCGCGCCCCCAAGGACCTGAGCATGGACGAGCGTCTGACCAGCCGCTTCAACGCCGGAATGCTCTGCCTGGTCGCAGAGCCCAGCTACGAGATGAAATACAAGATCTTGCAGCGCTATTACGAGAACACCATCGTCGCCGCTCCCGAGGCGGGCGACGACTCACTGCTGGCGGCCTATGGGGGCGACGGCGGGCACCTGACCGACGAGCACTTTAAACACATGGCCGAGGTCTCGGGCACCAACATCCGCGAACTCGAGAGCTTTTGCGAGCGCTGCGCCGGCGAGGCGGGCGACCGCGAGCGCGAGGGCGGAGAGCTCACCTTTGACGATATCGACGCCATCGCCAGCCAGTACTTCGACACATCGGCCAAAAAGATCAACGTCCAGACGGTTCAGTCCGTCATCGAAGAGCAGTACGGCGTGACACACGAGGAGCTCATCGGCCCGCGTCGCAACGCCAATATCGCCAAAGCACGCCATATCGCTATCTACCTGGCCATCGAGATGTGCGAAATGACGACCACGGCGGTGGGCGCCGAATTTGGCAACCGCAACCACTCGACCGTCAGCACGAGCTACAAAAAGGTCCAGAAGATGATCCAGGAAGACCGCACCGTCACCGAAGACCTCAAGTCGCTGCGCGATAAAATTACACTGCGCTCGTAGGGAAATAGAGACACCTGTTGAAAACTTGTCGAAACCACGGGCATAAGGTGTCTAAAACCCAACCCGCGATGATGAAAAGTTTTGCGCAGGTTTTGAACGTGGAAAACCACCCCTGTTGCACACAGGTTGCTGTCGATTCTCTTTCTGGGTCTGACCTGCGTCTTTGGGAGTAATCAACAGTTTCGTCAGTGCTATTACTATTATTAAGATATTTATATCTATAGAAAGGTATTAAAAGATGAAGTTCACCGTCAGCCAGAGCTCGCTTACACAAGCCATCGGCGTCGTTATGAAGGGTGTCGCTTCGGCATCCACCCTTCCCATCCTGTCGGGCGTGCTCGTCAAGGCCCAAGACGGCATCTTGGAATTCCAGACCTCTAACTACACCATCTCGATCCGTCATCGCATCGCGGCGCATGTCGAAGAAGAGGGCGAGATGGTTATCCCCTGTAAGATGCTCTCCAATATCACCAAGACCCTCCCCGATGCCCCGGTCACCTTTGAGCTGTCCGAGCGCCAGGTGCTGATTGGTTGCGAGAAGAGCTCTTTTAGGCTGAACACGCTCGATGCCAATGACTTCCCCGAGTTTCCGGCCTATGCCATCGAGAGCGCCGTGGAGCTGCCGACCGATATCTTGTCCGAAATGGTCGGTCGCGTGTGGCGCGTCACCTCGACCGACAAGGCCCGCCCCATCCTGGGCGGCGTGCACATGAAGGTCGAGAACAATACCGTGCGCCTGGTGGCGACCGATTCCTTCCGCTTGGCCGTGTGCGATACGCAGGTCGAGACCTCGACCCTCGAGGGCTCCTTTGAGCTCAACGTTCCGGCTGACGCCTTTAACGACGCGCTGAACATCATGGCCAGCCAGGCGACCATCATGATCGGGGCTACCGACACCCAGGTCGTCTTCGAGGCCGGCAACACCACCTACGTGTCGCGCCGCATCGAGGGCATGTATCCCAACTACAAGCAGCTCATCCCCGATTCGTGCGTGACGAGCGTCAAGATCGATGTCGCCGCTTTTAACGCCGCCCTCAAGCGCGTGGCCGTTATCGCGAGCGCCAACCCCGCCGTCAAGTTCGAGATCGATGTCGAGAACGGGCAGATGGGCCTGTCCTCCATTTCCAATGACCAGGACCTTGCGCAGGAGACGATCGATGTCGAGGCCGAGGGCGAGTCGGGTACCATCGCCTTCAACTACCACTATATCTTCGGCTGCCTCAACGCCCTGTCCAAGGAGAAGGAGATCACGCTGGAGCTCAAGAGCTACTCGCAGGCGGGTATCTTCAAGTCCTACGACAAGATCAACTACCTGTACCTGGTCATGCCGGTCCGCATCTAGCGCTGCGCCATGACCATGTTCGCCCGTGATCTTTCCGTCGCGCACTACCGCAGCTTCGATAGCTATCGCCTTGCCCTGGACGAGGGCGTGACGATACTTGCGGGACCCAACGCGGCAGGAAAGACCAATCTCATAGAGGCGCTGCAGCTGCTGACGAGCGGCGCCTCGTTTAGGCATCCGACCGCAGCCGAGCTCGTCCATGACGGCGTGGGCTCGTGCAAGGTCGAGCTGAGGCTCGAGGGCGACGGCCGCGTGCTTGATATGGGATTGAGCGTGGAGGACGGTAAGCGCTCGTTTAGCCGCAACGGCAAGAGGTGCTCTGCCGCCGGTGTGCGCGGGGCTCTGCCGAGCGTACTGTTTTGCCCCGACCATCTGGACATGGTTAAGAGAGGCGCCAGTGTGCGCCGCGCCGCCCTCGATGACTTTGGCATGCAACTGAGCGCACGCTATGCCGATCTTGCGAGCACCTATGGGCGCTGCGTGACCCAGCGTAACGCCCTGCTTAAGGAGACCTGGTGCTGCCGCGAGATGCTCGGCGCGTGGAACGATTCGATTGCCCGCGCGGGCTCGGCCCTGCTCGTGCACCGGTTGGCCCTACTCGACCGGCTGGCGGGCCATGTGCACACTGCCTACGGTCAAGTGGCGTCCGGCGAGGCTGCCAGCGTGACCTATACGTCCACGCTGGGGGATTTGCCCCAGGTCGAGGATCGCGAAGAGCTGAAGGGCTGGGCGTACGAGCGCATGCTGGCTGCCCTTGATGAGCGCGCCGACGAGGAAATTCGCCGCGGCGTGACGTTGGTGGGACCGCATCGCGATGAGATTGAGTTTGCCGTGGCGGGCCGCTCCGCCCGTTCATTTGCCAGCCAAGGTCAGCAGCGAACGTTGGTTTTGGCCTGGAAGGTGGCGGAGGTGGCCGTGGCTCGCGATGTCCTGGGCACCGCTCCGCTGCTGCTTTTGGATGACGTGATGAGCGAACTCGACGGCGAGCGCCGCGGTGCTTTTTTGCGGTTGATCGGCGATGATATCCAGACGGTCATAACCACGACCAACCTGGGGTATTTTACCGATGACCTGCTTGATCGAGCCAGGGTGGTGAGCATGGGTGAGACGTGCTAATTACGAGCGCGAGAGCGAAACGGTCGCCTTCAGTGGATTTTTGAACGCAGAGCGTCAGCGCATCCTGGCGGCCGCGACGCCTGAGCGCCGCGCGCAGATGGAGGCTGCAGAGGAATCTCGCGCGGTCTATCGCGCGTGGAACGCGGTGTGCTCGGGCACGCGCGAGGGGCGGCATGTGACGGGCCTGCGCTACCTGCCCGAGTCCAATGAGCTGCTGGTATATCTCGATTCGCCCTCGTGGACGCAGGAAATGACGCTGTTGCGCGAGATCATCCGCGCGCGCATGGAGCGCGCCGGTGCGCATGTGGATGGCCTGGTGTTCAAAACCACCGCGCCCGGTCACACGCCGCCCGCCGCCAGGGAGCGCCTGCGTCCGGCGACGACCGAGCGCCCGCCGGCTCCGCACGCCGACCTCAGTGAGGCCGAGCGCGCCGAGATTGAGTGCCAAGTGGCGCCCATCGAAGACCAAAAACTGCGCGAGGCCCTCGAGAACGCCATGAGAGCCAGCGCCGAGTGGGCCAAGGGCGTGCAAAGCAAAAAAGAGCCTTAAATCGCATCTGGTGGCCTTGTAGAGCCAAATACCCTCGTTCCCGAGGGGTTTTTTACGATAAACTAGTAAGGCTGTACACATTTTCTTGACTGAAGGAGGACGTGTGGCAAACGAAAACGATTACGATGGCGGCGAGATTAAGATTCTCGAAGGTCTCGAGGCCGTTCGTAAGCGCCCGGGCATGTATATCGGCTCGACGAGTGCCAGCGGTCTGCATCACCTGGTGTGGGAGATCGTTGACAACTCCGTCGATGAGGCCATGGCCGGTTTCTGCACCGAGATCCAGGTGACGGTCCACGCCGACAACTCCATCACGGTCGTCGACAACGGGCGCGGCATCCCCGTCGACGAGCACCCTGTTAAAAAGATCCCGACGCTCGAGGTCGTCATGACGATCTTGCACGCCGGCGGTAAGTTCGATAACTCGGCCTATAAGGTCTCGGGCGGTCTGCACGGCGTAGGCATCTCCGTCGTCAACGCACTGTCCAAGCGCGTGGTCGTTCAGGTTCGTCGCGACGGCAACACCTACGAGATGGAGTTCTCGCGCGGCAAGACCGTCAAGAAGATGGAGGTCGTGGGCACCTCGGATTCGACGGGCACCACCGTCACCTTCTGGCCCGACGACGAGATCTTCGAGACCTGCATCTACGATTTCGATACGCTGCACAACCGTCTGCAGGAGACGGCGTTCCTCAATAAGAACCTCAAAATCGTGCTGACCGACGAGCGCGAGGCGACTCCCCACGTGGAGGAGTTTTGCTACGAGGGCGGCATCATCGACTTCGTCAAGTTCCTCAACGAGGGCAAGGACGTCCCCGAGGCCTTTAAGGAGCCCATCTACATCGAGGGCAAATCGGATCCGGACGCGCCTGTGACCAAGATGGGCGAGGTTGAGGTTTCCCTGCAGTGGAATAGCGGTTACGGCGAGAACGTCATGTCGTTTGCCAACGACATCTACACCCCCGAGGGCGGCATGCACCTTGAGGGCTTCCGCACCGCGCTCACCCGTGTGATCAACGACTACGCGCGCAAACAGAACCTGCTCAAGGAAAAAGACGCCAACCTGACCGGCGACGATGTGCGCGAGGGCCTTTCGGCCGTTATCTCGGTCAAGCTGCCCGACCCGCAATTTGAGGGCCAGACCAAGGCCAAGCTCGGCAGCTCCTATATGCGCGCGCTGACGCTCAAGATCGTGACCGACGGCCTCGCCGATTACCTCGAGGAGCATCCCAAGCCCGCTCGCGAGATCGTCAAGAAGGCCCAGCAGGCATGCAAGGCCCGCAACGCCGCCCGCAAGGCGCGCGAAGCGACCCGTCGCAAGAGCCTGCTCGAGACGGCGTCCCTGCCCGGTAAGCTCGCCGACTGCTCGGTGCGCGATGCCGAGCTGACCGAGCTCTTCATCGTAGAGGGTGACTCGGCAGGCGGTTCGGCCAAGGACGGCCGTCGCCGAGACATCCAGGCGATTCTGCCCCTGCGCGGCAAGATTTTGAACGTCGAACGCGTTGGTGACCATCGCGCGTTCTCGAGTGACACCATCCAGTCATTGATTACCGCGATCGGCTGCGGCGTCACGACGAGTGCCGGCGACGGCGGCGACTTCGATATCACCAAGGCGCGCTACCACAAGATCATCATCATGACCGATGCAGACGTCGACGGCGCGCATATCCGCATCCTGCTGCTGACGTTCTTCTACAAGTACATGCGTCCGCTGATCGATGCCGGCTACGTCTATGTTGCCTGCCCGCCCATCTTTGGCATTAAGGTGCGCAACAAGATCCACTACGTGTATCCCAACGGCCGCCAGCCCGAAGACGAGATCCTGCGCGATACCATCCAGAGTCTGGGCCTGAACCCCGACGATAACGACGAGGACGGCAGGGCCAAGGACGGCAAGATCACCAAGAAGCGCAAGGGCTATACCGTCCAGCGCTACAAGGGCCTGGGCGAGATGGACCCCAAGCAGCTTGCCTCGACGACGATGGACCCCAAGACCCGCATCCTGCAGCGCGTGTCGATCGAGGACGCCGTGGTGGCGGACCGCGCCGTGCGCGAGCTCATGGGTTCCGAGGTCGGCTATCGCCGCGAGTACATTGAAAAACACGCGCATGACGCACGATTCTTGGATGCCTAATCCCCGCGGCTTTCCCAGCCACCGCACCTTCGCCCTCAATCGTCGGTCGCGTACCCAAGTACGCTTCCCTCCTCTTTCGGGCGAATCTGCGGCACCTGGAAAAGCCGTCTCCGTGGTAGGGAACTAATGGACCACGCAAACCATGAGGAGGTAACGTGGCAGACGATATCAACAATAACGGGGGTATGGACGAGGCCGGCGATGCCGGCATGCCCGACGATCTGAAGCGCCTGCTTGCCCGTGCTGAGCAGGGCGAGGACGGCGACCCGGACGCCTATAACCCCGATGTCGATGATGACGAGGAAGAGGATGACGACGGCGAGCTCGAGGAGAGTTTTGGCGAAGTCGACCGGGGCGCCTCGGCCGGCGAGGATATCAACGGCGGCCAGCTCCAGATTTCGGAGTTCGGTCGCGAGATGAAGCAGTCGTTTATCGAGTATTCGATGTCGGTCATCACGGCGCGCGCCCTGCCGGACGTGCGCGACGGCTTAAAGCCGGTGCACCGCCGCATCCTGTACGCGATGAACGAGAGCGGCATCTACCCCAACCGCCCGCACAAGAAGTCGGCGTGGACGGTCGGCGAAGTTATCGGTAAGTACCACCCGCACGGTGACTTTGCGGTCTACGAGGCCATGGTCCGCCTGGCACAGTGGTTCTCCATGCGCACGCCGCTCATCGACGGTCATGGCAACTTCGGTAACATCGACGGCGACGGCGCGGCAGCCATGCGTTACACCGAGAGCCGCCTGGCAAAGCCCGCCATGGAACTGCTGCGCGACCTGCAGAAGGATACCGTCGACTGGCAGCCCAACTACGACGAATCGCTCGCCGAGCCCGTGGCGCTGCCTGCGCGCTTCCCCAACCTGCTGGTCAACGGCAGCCAGGGCATCGCCGTCGGCATGGCCACCAACATCGCCCCGCACAACCTCACCGAGGCGATTGAGGCCACCTGCTACCTGATCGACAACCCCGACGCCACCGTCGACGAGCTCATGCAGATCATGCCCGGTCCGGACTTCCCCACCGGCGCCATCGTCATGGGCAGCGCCGGCATTAAGCAGAGCTACGAGACCGGCCGCGGCTCCATTACCGTGCGTGCCAAGGCACACGTGGAGTCCACCAAGACCGGCCGCAGCCGCCTGGTCTTTACCGAGATTCCCTACATGGTCAACAAGGGCACCCTGCAGGAGAAGATCGCCCAGCTTGTCAACGACAAGCGCATCGAGGGTATCTCGGATATGCGCGATGAGTCCAACCAGAAGGGCATCCGTCTGGTTATCGAGCTCAAGAAGGGCGTCATTCCGCAGGTCGTGCTCAACAACCTGTATAAGTACACCTCGCTGCAGACGACCTTTGGCGCCAACAACCTGGCGCTCGTCAACGGCGTTCCCAAATGCCTGAGCCTGCGTGAGATGCTGCAGCACTACATCGACCACCAGGTCGACGTCGTCACTCGCCGCACCCGCTTCGACCTTAAGAAGGCCCAAGCCCGCGCGCATATCCTCGAGGGTTATCTTATGGCTCTCGACCATATTGACGAGGTCATTAGCATCATCCGCTCCTCGCAGACCGACTCCGAGGCCAGCAGCCGCTTGATCGAGCGCTTTGGCTTTACGCCCGAGCAGACCACGGCCATCCTCGAGATGAAGTTGCGCCGCCTGACCGGCCTGGAGCGCGACAAGATTCAGGAAGAGTTGGACGGCCTGCGCCGCGCCATCGCCTACTACGAGGACCTGCTGGCGCATGAGGAGAAGATCCTGGGCGTCATCAAGGAAGAGATGCGCGAGATCTCCAAGAAGTTCGGCGACAAGCGCCGCACCGAGATCAGCCAGGTTGAGAAGGACCTGGATGTCGAGGACCTCATCGCCGACGAGGATATGGTCGTGACCATCACCCACACCGGCTACGTTAAGCGTATCCCGGTGGCCGCCTACCGTGCCCAAAAGCGCGGTGGCAAGGGCGTGTCGGGCGTCAACCTCAAAGAGGACGACGTCATCGACGAGATGTTCATCGCGTCCACGCACGAGTACGTGCTGTTCTTCTCGAGCAAGGGCAAGGTCTATCGCCTGAAGGTGCACGAGCTGCCGGTGGGTACGCGCCAGGCGCGCGGTACCGCGATCGTCAACCTGCTGCCCTTCGAGGAGGGCGAGAAGATCGCGAGCGTCATCAGCTGCCGCGAGTTCCCAGCCGACGAGTACCTGATGTTTGCCACCAAGAGCGGCATGGTCAAGAAGACCGTGATGAGCGCATATGACCGCAGCCGTCGCGACGGCCTGATCGCTATCAACCTGCGTGACGACGACGCGCTGCTGAACGTGCGCCGCGTGCGCGAGGGCGACAAGATTATCCTGGCCACCACCGCGGGCAAGGCGATCATGTTCTCCGAGGAGCAGGTGCGCGCCACCGGCCGCGATACCAGCGGCGTTCGCGGTATTGGTATGAAGGACGGCGTGAGCGTTCTGGGCATGGAAGTCACTAACGGCAACGGCGATCTGTTCGTCATCACCGAGCGCGGCTACGGCAAGCGCACGCCGGTCGCGGACTACCCGGAGCAGAATCGCGGCGGCCAGGGCGTCTACACCATCCAAATGACCGAGCGTAAGGGTAACCTTGCGGCCATGAAGACGGTGGGCCCACAGCACGAGCTGTTCATCGTGACGGAGGGCGCGACGGTCATTCGCGTCAAGACCGACGAGATCAGCCAGACCGGCCGCGCCACCCAGGGCGTCAAGATGATGACCGTCGACGACAACGACCGCATCTGCGCCGTAGCCCGCATGACAGCCGCCAAAGAGAAACCCGAAGGCGAAGCCACAGAAGATGGCTCTGCCCCCGAAGAAACCCCTGTCGATCTAGGCGACGGCAACGACATGCCAGAAGATCTCCTAGACGAGTAAGAGGCCCTAGCTGGTAAAAATTATCAGACCCCATATATCGGCGGTCGGCGCACCTGCGCGCCGACCGCTTTTTTGAAAACCTAGGGACCCGCGTTCGCCCCGGCCGCCCGGCGGCATATGAAGTCGATCGCGAGTTCCGCACGAGCCGGAGAGCACTTAATGTGCTCTCCGTGCGAGTCAGGACTGTCCGAGCAGGCGACTTCATATGCCGCCGGGCGGCCGGGGCGAACCCCTCCAAAGATTTTCAAAAAAGTTGTTGACGCGCGCGTAACGACTCGTCTAATATATCCCTTGCGCGATGGACCTGTAGCTCAGTTGGTTAGAGCGTCCGGCTGATAACCGGGAGGTCACAAGTTCGAATCTTGTCAGGTCCACCACTTTCTTTCGCAATAAACACCCCAGCGAGAGCCGAGTCGCCGCTGGGGTGTTTATTACTGTCTCCGTGGGGGTTTAGCTCAGCTGGGAGAGCGCGGGCTTTGCAAGCCTGAGGTCAGGGGTTCGATCCCCCTAACCTCCACCATGATGGACCTGTAGCTCAGTTGGTTAGAGCGTCCGGCTGATAACCGGGAGGTCACAAGTTCGAATCTTGTCAGGTCCACCATCAAAACTGTTAAAAGCCTCGGGGCAATTGCCTCGAGGCTTTTTTCTTAGCCACAGAAGGTAGTCAAAAAAGCTCTGTCCCAAATTAACTACTTTGATTTTGTGTGCTGCGCGAAAGTTTGGGTAGTATAGCTATTCAACGCGGCGGGCCGCCGCGTGTTAACCGCTACGTACCGGAGGTGTTCCATGGTTCGTGTCGACATAGAGACCATCGTCATGGCCGCCGGTCCCGTGCCATCGCTTATTGTGCTTCGCGAGCGCTGCAGCAAGTCGGATTCCCCCGCGCCGCTGCGCTCCCTCTCCATCCAGACCGGCTCGTTTGAAGCTGCGGCCATTAGCCGCGGCATCGATAGCGGCCGCGCCGAGCGCCCGATTACCCATGACCTGTTGCTCGATACTGTTGGCGCCCTGGGTGCCAAGCTCGAGCGCGTCGAAATCGTCCGCGCTGAGCCGCCCGTGTTTTACGCGACGGTTGTCGTGTTGGCCGATGGCAACGAGCATAAGATCGATGCGCGTCCGAGCGACGCCATCGCCCTCGCCGTACGCAGTAATGCCCCCATGTTCGTTGAAGACGACATCATGAATCGCTTGGGCACCGTCTCGCCGCACGCCGAGGAAGTCGACGACGAGCAAGAGTTCGAAAAGTTCGATGAGTTCGTCCACACGCTCTCGCCCGATGATTTTTAAATGCTCGACAAACACGCGACGGAGTGCGCGCTCATGAGTGCCGGAGTTTCTGGCGAGGCGGCTGCGATCGCCCGCGAGGCCCAGATGCGCTCTGAGGCGTCCGAGGCGGCGCGCATTGCCTATGTGACGCAGGCCCGCACGATTCGCGAACGCCGCGGCTCGTTTATCAAGATGGTTGTCATCTCCGCCCTTGTCGCGGCAATCTGTTCGCGCCTTCGTGGTACAGTTGGTGCGCTTGGGTTTTCGATCTCTACGGGCCTGGTGATCTGGGGTGTGGTCGATGCAGTCATGCTGACTAGCCAGATCAAGGTGCTCGACAAGCGTGCAGCGGATATGATGCGCGCCCGCGATGCCGCTGCTAAGATCGCCGCCGAGGCGCAAGAACTGTAACGACGCCAGACTCGATGGGAAGGTCTAAAGATGGCACAGGATATGCAGGACGCCGGTAACGTCTCCGCCGAGCTCGACGCTATGGTGTGCGATCTGATCGGTGCGTTCTTGGACGACCTTGCCGCCGGCGAGAATCCGGGCGTAGTTGTGGCGATCGAGGACGCTGCTTCCAACCGATATCTGGCGGCGCTCGATGAGGATGGCGAAGAGGCGTGCCTGGAGGCGGCCACCAACTTTATCTCCGAGCACAAGATGGGTCTTAAGGACGAGGGCCTGGGCCGTATCGTCCGCTATGCCATCGGCTATACCGGCTGCGTCGAGATTGACGGTGGCTACCACGACGCTCTGCTCGTGAGCTTTTTCGAGACGACGCTCGAGAGCGGTTTTTCGGCATATGTGCTGTATGAGGGCATGGGCGCCGGCGATGGTTTTATGTGGAGCGACCCTGAACCTGCAGGTGAGGAAACCCCTCTCATCTAAAATCGCTAAAATAAACGAGTTTTCGGTAAAAGGCTCAATATTCCCGCCGAGCGTTGTGTTGCTAGGCGGGTCGCATACGCGTGCCGTTTGTATATGGATAGAAGATAGGGGAACTACATGCGCGTAGACAATCTGAGGAACATCGCCATCATCGCTCACGTCGACCACGGCAAGACGACGATGGTCGACAAGCTCCTGCGTGCCACGGACGCCTTCCGTGCCAACCAGCAGGTCGAGGACCGCGTCCTGGATTCCAACGACCAGGAGCGCGAGCGCGGCATTACGATTCTCGCCAAGAACATCTCTATCGAGTACAAGGACGTCAAGATCAACGTCATCGACACCCCGGGCCACGCCGACTTTGGCGGCGAGGTCGAGCGCGTGCTGCGTATGGCCGACGGCGCCCTGCTGCTGGTCGACGCTTTTGAGGGCCCCATGCCCCAGACCCGCTTCGTGCTGCGTCACGCTATCGACACCGGTCTTAAGATCATGATCGTCATCAACAAGATCGACCGTCCGGGTGCCAACCCCGAGAAGGCCTACAACGACTGCCTCGACCTTATGGCCGACCTGGGCGCTACCGACGACCAGCTTGAGTTCGCCATGGAGCACGTGGTCTACGCCAGCGCCATGAATGGCTTTGCCCGCCTTGACCCCAACGACGGCAACATGGACATGTATCCGCTGCTCGATATGATCATCGACGACATGCCCGCGCCCGAGGTTGACGAGAACGCCCCGCTGGCCATGCAGTGCGTGACCATCGATCACTCCAACTTCGTTGGCCGTATCGGCATCGGCCGCGTGTACTCCGGTACCATCCACCAGGGCGATCAGATCCTAGTTGTCAAGAACGACGGCTCCAGCGCTACCGCCACCGTCAAGCAGCTCTTTACCTTCGACTATCTGGGCCGCACCGAGTGCCAGGAAGTCGGCGCCGGCGATATCGCTGCTGTCGTGGGTATTGACCGCACCGATATCGGCGATGTCTACACCGATCCCGAGAACCCCGTCGAGCTCGAGCCCATCGAGATCGACCCGCCGACCCTGTCCATCGTCTTTGAGGCTTCGACCTCCCCGCTCGTCGGCCGTGACGGCGACATCGTGGGCGCCCGTCAGCTTAAGGAGCGCCTGTTCAACGAGGCCGAGAACAACGTGACTATGAAGATCGAGGAGCTCGAGGACAAGAGCGGCGTCGAGGTCTCGGGCCGCGGCATCCTGCACCTGTCTGTTCTGATGGAGTCCATGCGCCGCGAGGGCTTTGAGTTCCAGGTCGGCCGTCCCCGCGTTCTGTTTAAGAAGGACGAGAACGGCAACAAGATGGAACCTGTCGAGCAGGCCGTCGTTGAGTGCCCGGACGAGTACTCAGGCAAGGTCGTTGAGGTCTTCGGCACCTCCGGCGGCATCATGACGAGCATGGATACCTCGGGCATCGTGACGCACCTCGAGTTTAAGATCCCGACGCGCGGCATCATGGGCCTTAAGAACCGCATCATGAACGTCACCCACGGCGAGGGCGTTTTCTACCACACCTTCCTGGAGTACGGTCCTTACGCCGGCGAGATCGGTAACCGTCAGAACGGCGCCATGATCTCCATGACCACCGAGAAGGCCGTTGCCTACGCTCTGGGCACGCTGCAGGAGCGCGGCCAGCTGTTTGTTGAGCCGGGCACCGAGTGCTACGAGGGCATGATCGTGGGCGAGCGCAGCAAGGCCGGCGACATGGTCGTCAACATCGCCCGTACCAAGAACCTGGGTAACCAGCGTTCCTCGACCTCCGATATCTCCGTCCAGCTGGTGCCGCCCCGCACCTTCTCGCTGGAGGAGGCGCTGGAGTACATCGCCGACGACGAGCTGGTCGAGATTACCCCCAAGAACATCCGCCTGCGCAAGCGCCTGCTCAACGCCACCGACCGCAAGAAGGCCGCCGTCCGCGCCGGCCAGGTCAACAAATAAGCGCTGGACTTTATAGCGTCTAACAAGAAAGGGCGTCGACCGTAATGGTCGGCGCCCTTTTTGTGCATAGGGACTGAGCTGGTCTGCACCACAACAAAGGTGCCTGGTCCCTTTGTGGTGGTTGGCGGCTAAGCGGTGGGGAGTCCTGGCGTGTTAGCCGGCTGCTGCGGCTTGACGCGGGCGTTGCGCCAGATGATTTGGATGATGTAACCGAGCATAAAGACAAAGGCCACGCCGCTGATGAAATCACCTACGAGGGGGATTGCCGTAAGCGCGCCCGCGGCGATGCCACCTACGGCCGCCATGGCGTAACGGTTCTGGCTGTGTCCGACCATGCGGGCGATCGCACACCCCGCAAAGGCACTCGACACCAACGCGATGCCGATAACGCCGCACAAGAGGGCTCCGGCAAGCGACAGACCAGCGATAGAGATAATCAGCAGTAGGACGGCGGGGACGATAGCAATCGTGCTCAGAAGACCGCTCACCCACAGGGGCATGGGGCGCTGGTGGAGCATGCCGGCGGCGCTGGCGGTCGCGCGCGGAAAGACGAGCTCGAGCAGCAGAGCGACAAAGCAGGTCGAGAGTGCCGCGGCGACGATACCGCCGATGACATCGTTAACGGTGGAAGTATCCTCGTTCTCGGTGCGGTCGATCTTGAGCGCGCCGACCTCGGCTCCCGCGGCACGCTCGGGGTCCTCGGAGACGTGCGCGTTCACGGTGCCGGTGATGTGGGCGTTCTTGCCCAGGATGAGCTTGTCGGCCCAAACCTCGACATCGCCCTCGACGGTGCCATCGATGGTCACCGTGTTGCCCGCAAGCGCTGCCGACTTGGTAGAGCCGCGCAGGGCAACCGTCTCGCCTATCGCGTAAAAACAGTTGGCGGTGCTGTCGGCGTTGAGAACAACGTGCTGGCCAGCGACGGTCACGCTGCCATCAACCATGGTCTGGGCGATATCAATCGTGCGCGCCGCAAGACGAACGGCGCCGCCCACCGTGCAGTCGCGAATTGAGAGGGTATCGCCCGCAGCGATGATATCGTGGTCGATGGAAGCATCGTCCAAGTTGAGGGCCTGACCGGCCCAGTACAGGTCACCCTCGACGCCGGACGGATTGGCGTCATTGTCGGTCGCAAGTACGTTGCCTGCGGTGTCCGTGCCGGCGAACGACGCCGTGGGAAGCGCAGTAATCGCCAGTGCGATGAGCGCGAATGCCATAAGCAGGCAGCGACGCATTTTGTGTGACGGCGCCGCCGCGGTTTGATTGAGAGCCATGGTTGATCCTTTTGTTAGGTGTTCGGCATATACCTAACAGGGTACCCAACGCGTGGGCGCTCTAAAAGAACCTCTCGGTTGCATTTCGAAGGGCCGTACCGTGCTGTCTACTTTTTACGGTGCAAGAAGCGTGCGATGTCTTCTTCGGTGGGGCTTTTGATGTCAAAGCGCAGCGAGAGCCAGCGCAGACCCATGGTCACGACAACGCATGCGACCAGCGCGGCGACATTGCTCATGATGCCGCTCATAACGAGACACACGTAGCTTGTCGATCCGGCGATGGCGGCGATGGCGTAAAAGTTAGTACGTTGGAAAATGCCCGGAACCACGCCCATAAAACCGTCGCGCAGCATGCCGCCGCCCACCGCGGTGAAAAAGCCCATCATGATGCACACCGCCGGCGCAAATCCGTAGACCAGCGCCTTGTCTGCTCCAGTGGCGGCGTAGATGCCGACCGAGATGATGTCGAGCAGGGGAATGAGTTTTTCGGGCTTGTCGACGATTGCCGGGAAAATGTAGATGATGGCTGCCGTGGCGATGGAAAGCGGCAGTGCCATCGGCTGGTTGAGGATGTAGACATTGCCCACCTGCAGTGTCATATCGCGCAAAAGACCGCCGCCCAGACCGCAGACCACCGCGAGCGCGACCGCGCCCACCAGGTCGAGCTTGTGCTCGCGCGCAACCAGTACACCCGAGATCGATGCAGCGACAACAGCGAACATCTCGAGCCAAAACGGAATGGCAACCATGGCATCCGAGGCGTGTGCGGTAACGATCATAGCGGCGGCAACGGGCAAGATGGGGTCCTTTGAGTTACGGGTTTAGACAATGCCCGTACATAGTACATGTTCGGCGCCGATTGCGACCCTATTGCTCGGCAAACGGTCAGGACTGGGTACGGTCATAGGTTCCATGTTTGGGGATCCGGGTTGATGCTGAACGCGATGGGGGCGTGGTCGAATAGGAGGGATGTCCAAATTTTGAGCTCCGCTCAAAATTTATCCGGTCGGCTTGCGCCGACCGCGCTGCGCTAAAAACGCGCCACGGGCGCGTTTTCTTTACGCTCCGGGCCCTGGCGGGTTCGAATCCCTCCTCCTCCGCCGTGTTTGCTTGTTGGGGACTCAAAACAAAAAAGCTCCCATTCTCGGGAGCTTTCTCAACCAAAATGGCGGAGGAGGAGGGATTCGAACCCTCGTGACCTTATACAGGCCAAACGGTTTTCGAGACCGCCGCATTCAACCACTCTGCCACCCCTCCGCGTGGGGTAAAAACAAAGCAGGCTCGAAGGCCTGCTTTGGAATTAACTGGCGGAGAGTCAGGGATTTGAACCCTGGAGACGCTTTTGACGCCTACACGATTTCCAATCGTGCTCCTTCGGCCACTCGGACAACTCTCCGTTAAATGCGAAAGTCAGTATACACGAGGAATCGCAAAGTGCAAACAGAAAAGTTGGCATTTTTTAAAACGCTTGGCCGCGTTTGGCGTTGCAGCGGGGTTTGAGATGCCAAAAAACGGCTTCCGACCAGCGTAGTTGATCAACACAATTGTTCAAAAGGGGTATTTATAAGCGATTTGGCAATGAATTTAAAAATCTTTGGGTGGTGCTGTGGGCCACTGGTATGCATTTTGTGACCACAACCATGCGCCCGTTGACCTGCGTCTTGGCTCAGCTTGTCCTCACGGCACCGTATCTTGTCCACAGATCCGTCAAGCTTTTGGTCAGCATTTGGTTGGAATGCGCATGAAACGTCGTGCGAGTATGGGCATATGTGGAGGTCATGAGGTTGTAGCTGCATATTCTTGCAGCCTAGGAGGTTGAAAGATATTATTACCAAGTCTTTTCCTGCTTCAGGCGCACCTTCACGACCTGAAGCCACATTTGCCCAGAGGAGGTGACAATATGAAGGCTTATGAACTGCTGTTCTTTGTTGACCCGTCGCTCGACCCCGAGACTCGTCTCGCTGTTATGAAGCGTATCGATACCACGATCGCTGAGGGCGCTGGCAAGGTCGACTCCGTTGACGAGTGGGGCAAGCGCAAGCTCGCCTACGAGATCAACGACCTCACCGATGGTGACTACACCCTCATCAACTTCCACGCAGATCCTACCCAGATCGCCGAGCTTGATCGCGTCCTGCGCATCACCGACGCTGTGGTCCGCCACATGATCGTCCGTCGCGACGACCAGGAGTAAGACTGTCGTTTTGGACTGGGCTTGTGCCCCAAGAGGAAGTAGTGAGTTATGAGCATCAATCGAGTGAACATCACCGGTAACCTCACCCGCGATCCCGAGCTGCGCGCCACAGCCGGCGGAACCCAGGTTCTGTCCTTTGGCGTCGCCGTGAACGATCGTCGCCGCAACGCGCAGACTGGCGAGTGGGAGGACTATCCCAACTTTGTCGACTGCACCATGTTCGGCACCCGCGCCGAGGCCGTGAGCCGTTTCCTGGCAAAGGGAAACAAGGTCGCGATCGAGGGCAAGCTGCGCTACAGCTCTTGGGAGCGCGACGGCCAGCGCCGGAGCAAACTTGAGGTCATCGTCGATGAGATCGAGTTTATGAGCTCCCGTGGTGGCCAGGGTGGCTACGACCAGGGCGGTTACGCCCCCGCAGCTCCCGCGCCTGCAGCACGTCCTGCCGCGCCGGTGGCTACGCCGCCCGCGGTCGACGTCTACGATGAGGACATCCCGTTCTAAGGGTTGTTCACCTATTTTTGAGTGAGAGGCGGCTTCGGTTCGCCGAAGTTGCCAAATGAAAGGTATTTTGACATGGCTAATGATTTTTCTGCACGTCAGCCGCGTCGTAAGTACTGCCAGTTCTGCAAGGAGAACACTGAGTTCATCGACTATAAGGACACTCAGCTTCTCCGTAAGTACATGACCGACCGTGGCAAGATCAAGCCCCGTCGCGTCACTGGCGCTTGCACGCAGCATCAGCATGACATCGCCAACGCCATCAAGCGCGCCCGCGAGATGGCTCTCCTGCCGTACACCGTCCCCGTGGTTTCCTCTCGTGGCAACCGCGACCGCGGCTAAGAAGGGAGACGCATCATGAAGGTTATTCTTCTCGATGAGATCAAGGGCAAGGGCGGCGAGGGTGACGTCGTAGAGGTCGCTCAGGGTTACGCTGAGAACTTCCTGTTCCCCAAGAAGCTCGCTGTTGCCGCCACCAAGGGCAACCTCAAGCAGCTTGACGAGCGTCGCAACAACATCGCCAAGCGCGAGGCCGTCCGTCTGGCTACCGCCAACGAGACCAAGGCTGCCTTCGAGGGCAAGACGGTCACCGTTGACGTCAAGGTCGGCGACGAGGGCATCCTCTTTGGCTCCGTTACCGCCGCTATGATCGCTGACGCCATCAAGGCTCAGCTCGGTATGGACATCGACCGCAAGCGCGTCGAGCTCGGTAAGCCCATCAAGGTTGCCGGCGCCCACACCGTTGCCATCTCGCTGTACCGCGAGATCAAGGCCGAGGTTGTCGTTCTCGTCGGCGTTACCGCCGAGGAGCTCGCTGCCGAGGCTGAGGTCGCCGAGGCCGAGACCGCCGAGGTCGAGACTGAGGCTGCTGCCGAGTAGCATTTGCTGCAACGCAACAATCTTGTTCTAAGAAGGGCGCTCTGGGAAACCAGGGCGCCCTTTTGTTTTTTTTGCGCTGAGTGAGTGTCATAGTGAACGTCGCGTCGAAGTCCTGTGTACAGAACCGTTCATCCGTTTGGTTCGGTGATGATTGGCCGCGTGCGGCGCGTTTTGGGACCGTGGCTGATACTATGGATGCTCGCAAGCGATATGAATGAGGATGCTCATGGCATATGACGATAGGGAGACCGGGCTGACGGTCGAGGACCGCGGCTCAAAGTTGGGTCTTCCCCAAAACCAAGATGCAGAGGCCAATGTACTGGCCGCTATGCTGCTATCGCCCGAGGTGGTCGAAGAGGCCCAGGTCGAGCTGCAGCCTGATGACTTCTACCGGCCCATTCATAAGACCATCTATACCGCGATGGTCGATATGTACAACAGCCGCATTCCCATCGACTCCATCTCGCTGATCGATTACCTGCGAAGCATCAACAAGCTCGATGCCGTGGGCGGCGAGGCGTACATTTTGGAGCTGATGGGTCAGACCCTGTCGCTCGTCAACTGGCAGCACCATGCCGCCATCGTTCGCCGCGATTCGATGCTGCGCGAGCTGATCGGCGCCACCAACGAGATCAACGCGCTGGCATATAACGCCCCCACCGACACCAAAGAGGTTGTCGAGCTGGCCGAGAGCAAGCTGCTCAAGGTTACGGCGCGCGAGGTCAAGTCGAGCTACAAGACGCTGACCGAGTTTATGGTCGAGGCCTATAACGAGGCCGAGGAAGTGTGCCAGGCCGGTGGCCAGGCTGCGGGCGTGCCCACGGGCTTCCCGTCGCTCGACCGCATGCTCATGGGTTTTCGCGAAGGCCAGCTCATCATCATCGGCGCCCGTCCTGCTGTAGGTAAGACGTCGTTCGCCCTGAATCTGGCGCTCAACGCTGCCGCTGCTGGTTATACCGTCGGCTTCTTCTCGCTGGAGATGTCGGGCAAGGAAATTGCCCAGCGTCTGATTTGCGCCTACGCCATGATCTCGATCAGTGACTTCCGCATGGGCCGCATTAGCCCCGAGCAGTGGGCCAATATCAACGAGGCCACGCAGACCTTGTCCAAGCTCGATATTCTGATTGACGATACGCCCGGCACCACAGTGACCGAGATTCGCGCCAAGAGCCGCCGTATGCTCCATAACAAGGAGAAGGCAATCATCATCTTGGACTACCTGCAGCTGGTGAGTCCTCCGCCGGGACGCCGCTCCGAGAGCCGTACCGTCGAGGTCTCGGAGATGTCGCGTGGTTTGAAGATCATGGCCAAGGAGCTCAAGATCCCGCTCATCGCGCTGTCACAGCTCTCGCGTCAGGTCGAATCCCGTACCGGCAAGCGCCCACAGCTTTCCGACCTTCGTGAATCGGGCTCCATCGAACAGGACGCCGATATCGTTATGTTCTTGGACCGCTCCGCCGACGAGGCCGAAGCCTCGCGCGACGATCGACCCGACGAGGGCGTTACGCGTATCGTCGTGGCCAAGAACCGTTCGGGCCCGATCGGCGACGTCGACCTGATGTTCCTGCCGGCATCCACCAAGTTCTATGAGCTTGATGGGGCACATGCCGAGGAGTAGGACAGGCGCCCGTTGCACGGGTATACTGGGAATGTTTTGTGCTTCTGCGTGCCGGCGTGGCGCGTAGACAGTCCATGAATGTAAGGAGTAAACATGCCGTCAACCGTTTTGGTCGGTGCCCAGTGGGGCGATGAGGGCAAGGGTAAGATTTGCGACCTGGTCGCCGGCGACTTCGATGCCGTCGTGCGCTACTCGGGCGGCAACAACGCCGGTCACACCATCGTCGTCAACGGCAAGAAGTACGGCCTGCACCAGGTGCCCTCCGGCATCATGTATTCCGACCACGTGTCGGTGATCGGTAACGGCTGCGTCGTCAACCCCAAGGT
Organism: uncultured Collinsella sp.; assembly: GCA_902479065.1. Lineage (GTDB taxonomy): Bacteria > Actinomycetota > Coriobacteriia > Coriobacteriales > Coriobacteriaceae > Collinsella. The sequence continues at coordinate 33,555 of CABSNM010000007.1, read as the reverse complement.
TGTCCTTGAGGAGATCGATATGTTCGAGGCCGACGGCATCACCACCAAGAACCTCAAGATTAGCGGCAACGCGCATGTCATCATGCCGTACCACATCGATCTGGATGGCGCCTTTGAGCAGAAGCTCGGCAAGAAGAACATCGGTACCACCAAGCGCGGCATCGGTCCGTGCTATCAGGACAAGATGGCTCGCATCGGCCTGCGCATGCAGGACATGCTGGACGAGGCACTGTTCCGCGACAAGCTGGAGACCGCTCTCGCCCGCGTGAACCCCGAGCTCGAGCTCATCTACAACCTGCCCACCTACACCGTGGACCAGATTTGCGACGAGTACCTGCCGATGGCCGAGCGCCTGCGTCCCTACATCACCGAGACGAGCCTGCTGCTCAACAACATGATCGACGAGGGCAAGGACCTGCTGTTTGAGGGCGCCCAGGCGACGCTGCTCGACATCGACCACGGCACCTATCCGTACGTGACGTCCTCCAACTGCACCGCCGGCGGTGCCATCACCGGATCCGGCGTCGGTATGAAGAATGTCGACCGCGTGCTGGGCGTCATGAAGGCCTATATCACCCGCGTCGGTTCGGGCCCCATGCCCACCGAGCTTTCCTATGAGTCCGAGGCCGGTCACACGCTGACCGAGGAGGGCTACGAGTACGGCGTGACCACCGGTCGTCGTCGTCGCTGCGGCTGGTTCGACGGCCCCATCGCCAACTACGCCTCGCGCGTCAACGGCCTCACCGATATCGCCATGACCAAGCTCGACGTGCTTTCGGCTTTCGACACCATCAAGGTGTGCGTGGCCTACGACGTCGATGGCGAGCGCTATACCAGCGTGCCCGAGCATCAGGTTCGCTTTGAGCACGCCAAGCCCATCTACGAGGAGCTTCCTGGTTGGAAGTGCGATATCACCGGCTGCCGCAGCTTTGAGGAGCTGCCGCAGGAGGCTCAGGACTACGTGGCGTTTATCGAGGATCTGGCACACACCCGCGTGACGTTCATTGGCGTTGGCGCTGGTCGCGAGCAGATCATCAACCGATTCTGGAAGTAATCGGGACTATTTGGTTATTGCGATATACCCCTTTGCAGCCCGGACGGGCGGCCGAGGGGTATATTTGCTTGCAAAGGGCTCGCGCGGAGCGGGCCGTTCATCCATAGAGGAGGCACCCTTGAAGGCGGACACTCAAACCATCGACATCCTGTTGTTGGGCAGCGGCGGCCGTGAGCATGCTTTGGCAGCTAAGCTCGCAGCATCACCGCGCGCCGGCAAGCTCTACATCGCGCCGGGTAACGGCGGCACCGCGAACTGCGGCGAGAACGTTGTTTTCGACGACTGCGATCCTGCGGCCGTGGCGGCGTTTGCGCAGAGCCACGGATGCGGACTCGTGGTAATTGGCCCCGAGGCTCCGCTCGTGGCGGGCGTGGCCGATGCCGTGCGCGCGGCGGGTATTCCCTGCTTTGGCCCGGGTGCCGAGGGCGCCCAGATGGAGGGCTCCAAGCTGTTCTCCAAGCAGCTCATGGAGCGTGCGGGCATTCCGACGGCAGCCTACGGCTCGTTTACCGACGAGGCTTCGGCTCTCGCCTACGTACGCGAGCAAGGCGCCCCGCTGGTCGTCAAGGCCGACGGCCTTGCCGCAGGCAAGGGCGTTATCGTGGCGACCGAACTTGAGCAGGCCGAGGAGGCCGTGCGCGAGTGCTTTGGCGGCACCTTTGGCGATGCCGGCAACACCGTGGTTATCGAGGAGATGCTCGTTGGCCCCGAGTGCTCGCTGCTGGCCTTTACCGACGGCAAGACCGTGCGCCCCATGGCTACCTCGCAGGACCACAAGCGCGCGCTTGAGGGCGACCTTGGTCCCAACACCGGCGGCATGGGCGTCTACAGCCCGGTGCCCATCGTGACTGACGAGGAGCACGCCACCATGGTGGCGGTCATGGAGCAGACCGTGGCCGAGCTCGCTGCCGAGGGTATCGACTACCGCGGCTGCCTGTACGGCGGCTTTATGCTTACGCCTACCGGCCCCAAGGTGTTGGAGTTCAATGCCCGCTTTGGCGACCCCGAGACGCAGGTCGTGCTGCCGCGCCTTAAGAACGACCTGGTCGAGGTCATGCTGGCTTGTGCCAACTGCGAGCTCGACCAGATTGAACTCGACTGGCGCGACGAGTGGGCCGTGGCTGTTGTTCTGACGAGCGCGGGCTATCCCGGCAGCTACGAGAAGGGCAAAGTCATCACCGGCATCGCCGACGCCGAGGCTATGGAGAACGTGACCGTGTACCATGCCGGCACCGCCGTGGTGGACGGCCGGCTCGTGACCAACGGCGGCCGTGTGCTTGCCGTGACCGCGCTGGGCGATACGTTTGAGAACGCCCGCAACCTTGCCTACGAGGCCTGCGAGAAGATTGATTTTGAGGGCAAGACCCTGCGTCACGACATCGGCCTGCGCGCGCTGCGCGGCCGCGACGCCTGGGATGCCTAAAATCCGAGAGGAATGAGACGGATGGACGAGAAGAACGAAGAGCTCGTGGACGCGCAGATCGTCGAAGAGGACAGCCGCGTGTATGGGCACGACGAGGGCGAGCCTGGTGGCGAGGTCGCTGACGAGCCGGCGCTGGTGCTGGGCGATGACGACCCGCACGATGCCGAGCTGCACGAGAAGATTCTTTCGGAGGAGTGCGCCTGGAAGGGCAAGATCCTCGATGTCCACCGTCTTGAGGTTGAGCTGCCCAACGGTCGCCGCAGCGCCCGCGATATCGTTCGCCATCCGGGTGCGGCGGCTGTTGTGGCACTGACCGAGAGCGGCAAGATCGTACTGGTGCGTCAGTACCGCACCGCCATCGACCGCGTGACGGTCGAGATTCCCGCCGGCAAGCTCGATCCAGGCGAGGACCCGCTTGATTGCGCCAAGCGCGAACTGCATGAGGAGACGGGCTTTAGGGCCGGTCGCATTCGCTTTTTGACGTCGATTGTCACGTCCTGCGGCTTCTGTGACGAGATCATTCACATCTACCTGGCCACCAAGCTCGAGTTCGATGCACCCAACCCCGATGATGACGAGTTTGTCAACGTGGACCTCGTGCCGCTGCACGAGCTGATCGACGCCGTGCTCGACGGCAAGATCGAAGACGCCAAGACCGTCGTAGGCGCCTTGGCCTGCGATAGCATCGCGCACCGCCTTGGGGGCACGGAACTCTAGGTTACGCGGTTTTACCAAACCGCGTAACGAGTCGACGCTGCAAACGCCCCTAAGCGGCAATCTGCCTTTCAATCGTCGCTCGCGTACCGAAGTACGCGTCGCTCCTCTTTCAAGGCACCTTGCTCGCTTAGGGACGTTTTCGCTGACGTTGCTAGAACATCGGCGTTATGTTTGTTGAGACGCTTTGTTTTCAGCCCGACCGGCTCAACCGGATTTATCACGCTATTTATTTCTCTTCGAGGACTGCATGTTTAAGAGGTTTCTTTCGTATTACGAGCCCCAGATGGGGCTTTTTGTTGCTGATACTGTTTGTGCTCTGGTGCTTGCTGCCATTGACCTTGCGTTTCCTATTATTCTGCGCAATTTGACCGGTGGGCTATTTACTCAGGGTCAGGCTGCCATTATGCAGGCGCTCGGCATGATCGCGGTGGGCTTGGTGCTGATGTATGCCGTTCGCTGTGCCTGCCGCTACTTTGTGAGCTACTGGGGTCACGTGATGGGCGCGCGCATGGAGTCCAAGATGCGCGAGGACCTGTTCGACCAGTATGAGCGCTTTAGCTTTGCATACTTCGACCGCAACAGCTCGGGCGACATGATGAGCCGCGTGGTCAACGACCTGTTCGATATCTGCGAGGCGGCGCACCACGTGCCCGAGTGGATCATCATCTGCGGCATCGAGATTATCGGCTCGTTTGTGATCCTCTTTACCATCGCCCCGGTCCTGGCGCTTGCCATGGCTGTGGTGACGGCAGCGTTTGCGGTCATCATGTTTTGGCAGAACATGCGCATGCGCGAGGTCTTTAGCGACAACCGCAAAAAAATCAGCGGCATTAATGCGCAGCTGCAGGATTCGCTGGCGGGCATGCGCGTGGTCAAGAGCTTTGCCAATGAGGAGACCGAACGCTTCAAGTTCCGCGCCTCCAACAATCGCTACCTTTCGTCCAAGGAGAACATGTATCACGCCATGGGCGTCTATACCGCGACGTATGGCCTGCTCTCGGGTGTGCTCTATGTGATCGTGGTGCTGCTGGGTGGTTGGCTCGTTGCCCAGGGTCAGCTGCAGGCGGTCGATATGGCAACCTTCGCTCTCTACATTTCGCTGTTCTGCACGCCGCTCGAGACACTCGTCAATTCGGCCGAAACGTATCAGAAGGCTATCGCCGGCTTTAAGCGTATGGACGAGGTGCTCTCGACCGCGCCGGATATCCAGGACAAGCCGGGCGCTACGGATCTGCAGGTGACTGCCGGCGCCGTGGAGTATCACGACGTGTGCTTTAACTACGAGGACGTTGAGCTGGGCGAGGGCTATGCCGACGAGCGTCCCGTTATCGACCATATGGACCTGTCCATCAAGCCCGGGCAGACCATCGCTTTGGTTGGCCCTTCGGGCGGCGGCAAGTCCACGACCTGTTCGCTGCTGCCGCGCTTTTATGACGTGGCTGCCGGATCCATTAGCATCGACGGCCAGGACGTGCGTGATGTGACGCAGCAGAGCCTGCGTCGCGCCATCGGCCTGGTGCAGCAGGATGTCTATCTATTTGACGGTACGATTGGCGAGAACATCGCCTACGGCAAGCCGGGCGCTACGGCAGAAGAGATCGCCGAGGCCGCCCGTCGCGCCAACATCGATGCCTTTATCGAGTCGCTTCCGCAGGGCTACGACACCGTGGTGGGCGAGCGCGGCAGCCGTCTTTCGGGCGGACAGAAGCAGCGCGTTGCCATCGCGCGCGTGTTTCTCAAGAACCCCAAGATCCTGATTTTGGACGAGGCGACGAGTGCTTTGGATAACGAGAGCGAGGAGGCGGTGCAGGAGTCACTCGAAGAGCTGGCACGCGGCCGCACCACGATTATCATCGCCCACCGTCTTTCGACCATTAAGCATGCCGATGAGATTGCGACCGTTGAGCATGGTCGCGTTGTGGAGCGTGGCACGCACGAGGAGCTTCTCGCCCGTGGCGGCACCTATGCCCGTTACTATCGAATGCAGTTCGAAGGTGCGCGTGCGCACGAGCTCGACTGATTGATATGACAGGAAGATCATGGCTGATAAGAACCCTTTGACTCCGGAAGAAGTGACGGAGTTATTCTCCGAAATCGATGCATCCGGCGTCTTGGATCCTACGCTTGCCAAAAAGCGTACCGAGCGCATGCGCGAGAAAGAGGCCGCCGTCAAGCGCGGTGACAAAGCGGCGCTAGCGCAGCTGCGCAGCGAGGACCGCGCGAGCCAGGCAAAACATATCGACCCGCTGTCCGAGGACGATCCTTCGGGCTCGCAGGTGAGCCATACCATTACGAAGACCGCGATGGCCGTGGTCATCGGTATTTTGGTGCTGATCGTGGGCATGCAGATTGGCTACGGCGTGATGCGTCGTCTGAACACCGCCAACCTGTCCGAGAGCGTTTCGGTCGATACCGTTTCGACCGCGCTGAAGGGCGGCCTTGAGTGGGGCAATGGCTTTACGCAGTTCCCGCTCGATTTTACCGTCGATGAAGCCGATGAACGCACGGGCACGGTCGAGGTGACGGTGTTGGACACATCGTCTGCCAACGAGCTCGAGCTGCTGTCCAACGGGCAGATTCAGGCCGCGGCGCTTGCGACCAACGCGTTGCTCAACGATAAGATCGACCGCGTGGTGTATAACGTTCACGCCTATATCGACGAGGATAGCAACATTCAGCACGATTCCTTCTTTGGCCTGTTCCCCGCGCGGGGCCACCAGAGCGCCATTTTGACGTTCGTGTGGACCAAGAGCTCATCCAACGCCACGAGTATCGACTGGAAGATGCGCATCGTGAGTATGGATGACACCATCGCCGAGCGCATTCAGAAGCAGGTGAACTCGGTGTCGTCGTTGATTGAGGACCCGGTGGTGAGCCAGACCAAGATTGACGAGGAAAAGGCCGAGCGTGACCTGGAGCATCGTCTGCATGGCCGCGAGATTTTCCGCGGCGGCAAGCCCGATCGCACACCGTCCGAACTGCTGGAGCAGGACAAGAAAAAATAAGACGCCATCATCCCGCGTGAGCCACAAGCCCCGCGGGATGATTTTTTTGGGACGGGGATTAAAAAACATTATGCATAGAAAGTCATAATTATCATTTCGTAAACATTTCGATGAAATTAACGCCATGAGGCATGCTTGCGGTTACAATACCGCGAGGCCTAACTACACACCTTTAAGCCGGTCCTGTGAGACCGGGAAGGAGAATTATGGCGAACAACCATACCGCGGGCGCTGCCGCCCGCACCTTCGCGCCCAGCGAGCTTTGCCAGCGTATGCTGGCCAAAACCAGCAAGGGCACCTGCGGTCCCTGCATCCTGTATCTTGAGGATGGGACCATTTTTTATGGACGTGCATGCGGCGCCGAGGGCACCGCGACCGGCGAAGTCTGCTTCAACACCTCGCTCGAGGGCTACTTTGAGGTCATGACCGACCCAAGTTATGCCGGCCAAATCGTAACCATGACCTATCCGCAGATCGGCAACTACGGTATCGACGAGACCGACGTCCAGTCGGCCTTCCCCGGCGACGCCGTGCGCCCTGCGAGCGCTCCGGCCATGCGCGGCATGATCGTTCGCGACATGTGCGCCACGCCTTCTAACTGGCGCTCGGCCGTTAGCGTGCCGGAGTACCTGCGCGCTCACGGCATCGTCGCTATCGAGGGTGTCGACACCCGCGCTCTGGTGCGCCATCTGCGCGACAATGGTTCCAAGATGGGCATTATCTCGGCCGAGATCTTCGACGTCGACGAGCTTGCCGAGCGTCTGGCCGCAGCGCCCACGCTGGTAGGCGAGAACCTGGTCAAGACCGTAAGTTGCCCCGCGCCTCATGAGTTTGTGGCTGCCGACCTGCCTGCCACGCATGACTTTGCGCTTTCGGCTGCCGCTCCTGCCCGTCACAAAGTGGTCGCCTACGACTGCGGTGTGAAGCGCGGCATTCTGGAGGGGCTGGTCCGCGCCGGCTGCGACCTTACCGTCGTGCCGTGGGACACGCCCGCGAGTGAGGTGCTCGACATGAATCCCGACGGCGTCTTTTTGTCCAATGGCCCCGGCGACCCCGACGCCGTGGTGGAGACCCACGAGCAGGTGCAGCAGCTGATCGGCAAGGTGCCGGTCTTTGGTATTTGTCTTGGTCACCAGATGATCAGCCTGGCCTGCGGCGCCCAGATGGAAAAGCTTAAGTTCGGTCACCGCGGTGGCAACCAGCCGGTTATGAACCTGGTAAGCCGCCGTGTGGAGATCACCGCGCAAAACCATGGCTTTGGCCTGCTGTTCCCCAGCTTGGGCAAGCTTGTCCCCGAGCTTTCGGGCGGCGAGACCGAGCATGCGGCCGATGGAGATCTGCGCGCCTGGGTGCGCCGCGGAATCGCGCCGGTCGTGATGAACGAGCGCTTTGGCCGCATTCGCCTAACACATGTGAACCTCAACGACGGCACCGCCGAGGGCATCCAGCTGCTCGACGCCCCGTGCTTCTCGGTCCAGTATCACCCCGAGGCCTCGCCTGGCCCCACCGATGCCCACTATCTCTTTACCGCCTTTACGCGACTCATGGACGGCGAGGAGAACTACCTGGACATCGACACCGCGAAGGACCGCCTGGCTGGCTGGAACTTTGCCGAGACCGCCGCGACCGAGACCGAGGAGAACTAACATGCCGAAACGTACTGACATCAAGCGTATCCTCGTTATTGGTTCGGGCCCCATCGTTATTGGCCAGGCCTGCGAGTTCGACTACTCCGGTGCCCAGGCCTGCAAGGTGCTCAAGGAGGATGGCTTTGAGGTCATCCTGGTCAACTCCAACCCGGCGACCATCATGACCGACCCGGGCTTGGCCGATCGCACCTATGTTGAGCCCATCACCGCCGAGTTTATCGAGCGCGTAATCAAGAAAGAGCGCCCGGACGCGCTGCTGCCCACGCTGGGCGGCCAGACCGGTCTGAACGCCGCCGTCGAGCTGGCGAAAGACGGTGCGCTCGACAAGTACGGCGTCGAGATGATCGGCTGCGACCTGGCCGCCATCGAGCGCGGCGAGGACCGCAAGCTCTTTAACGAGGCCATGGCCGAGATCGGCCTGGAGGTCGCGCGCTCGGGCTATGCCTACAGCGTGGCCGATGCCGAGGCCATCGCCGAGCGCGTGGGATATCCTTGCGTACTGCGCCCGAGCTTTACCCTCGGCGGCGCCGGCGGCGGCATCGCTCACACCCACGAGGAGCTCGTCTCCATCGTGAGCCAGGGCCTGGAGCTCTCGCCTGCCCACGAGGTGCTGGTCGAGGAGTCCATCGAGGGCTGGAAAGAGTATGAGATGGAGGTCATGCGTGATCACGCCGGCAACGGCATCATCGTGTGCTCCATCGAGAATCTCGACCCCATGGGCGTGCATACCGGCGACTCCATCACCGTGGCGCCGGCGCAGACCCTCTCCGACCTTGAGTATCAGCGTATGCGTGTCGCCTCGCTCGCCATCTTGGAGAAGATCGGCGTCGAGACCGGCGGCTCCAACGTGCAGTTTGCCGTGAACCCCCAGACCGGTCGCTTGATCGTCATCGAGATGAACCCGCGCGTGAGCCGCTCGTCCGCACTGGCCTCCAAGGCAACGGGTTTCCCCATCGCCAAGGCCGCCGCGCGCCTGGCTGTGGGCTACACGCTCGACGAAATCGTCAACGACATTACCAAGGCAACGCCCGCCTGCTTTGAGCCCACGATTGACTACTGTGTGGTCAAGGTGCCGCGCTTTGCCTTCGAGAAGTTCAAGGGTACCGACCCCACGCTCACCACGCGCATGAAGGCAGTGGGCGAGATTATGGCGATTGGCCGCACCTTTGAGGAGGCCTTCGGCAAAGCCATGCGCTCGCTGGAGGACGGTCACCAGGGTATCTGCGCCGGTGGCAAGGAGGGTGCCGATAAGCTGAGCGACGACGAGCTCGCTCAAGCCGTGGCCACGCCGACCGAGCACCGCATCTTCTTTGTGGTCGAGGCCCTGCGCCGTGGCTGGGACATCGCTCGCATCCATGCCACCTGCGGCATCGACCCGTGGTACCTCAACCGCATCAACGACATGGTGCAGGTCCAGGAGAGCATCCGCGGCCTGCGTGTGGAGGATATCGACGCCGACGCGATGCGCCTGCTCAAGCAGTACGGCACGAGCGACGCCGAGATCGCCGCGCTGACCGGCTCGGACGAGCGCTTTGTGCGCGCCTATCGCAAGGGCCTTGGCGTGGTTCCCAGCATGAAGACGGTCGATACCTGCGCTGCGGAGTTCTCGAGCGCCACGGAGTACCACTACAAGACGTACGAGAACATCTACCGCACGAGCCCGGATGCCAAGAAGTGCGTGGCTCCCGACGAGACCACGCCGGCGGACAAGCCCAAGGCGATGATCCTGGGCGCCGGCCCCAACCGCATTGGCCAGGGTATCGAGTTCGATTACTGCTGCGTGCACGCGAGCTACGCGCTGGCGGCCCGCGGCTTTGAGACCATCATGGTCAACTGCAATCCCGAGACCGTTTCGACCGACTACGACACGTCCGACCGCCTTTACTTTGAGCCGCTTACCTACGAGGACGTCATGGACGTTATCGATGTTGAGCGCCCCGACGGCGTCGTGGTGACGCTTGGCGGCCAGACCCCGCTTAAGCTGGCGCGCATGCTCGAGGAGAGTGGCGTCAACATCATGGGCACCAAGCCGGATGCCATCGACTTTGCCGAGGACCGCGAGCGCTTTGCCGCCCTGCTCGACAAGCTGGGCATCATGTACCCGCCGGCGGGTCAGGCCACCTCGTTTGAGGAGGCCGAGGCCGTTGCCGCACACATTGGCTACCCGCTGCTGGTACGTCCGAGCTACGTGCTGGGCGGCCGCGGCATGATGATCGCCTACGATGCCGAACACCTGCGCGATTACATGGCCGAGGCCGCGCGCATTAGCCCCGACTACCCGGTGTATCTGGACCGCTTCCTGGAGGGTGCGATCGAGTCCGACGTCGACGCCCTGTGCGATGGCGAAGAGGTCTACATCGGCGGCATTCTGGAGCATATCGAGGAGGCCGGTATTCACTCCGGCGACTCTGCGACTTGCATTCCGCCGTTCAGCTTTAGCGAGAGCCTGCAGGCAAAGCTTCGCGAGACCACGCGCCGCATCGCGATGGCGCTGGGCGTACGCGGCCTGGTCAACGTGCAGTACGCCATCAAGGGCGAGACCGTCTACGTGATCGAGGCCAACCCGCGTGCCAGCCGCACCGTGCCGTTTATCTCCAAGGCCACCGGCGTGCCGCTGGCCAAGTGCGCGGCGCGTATCATGGCAGGCGATTCCATCGCCAGCCTGGGCCTGCCGAGCGACGAGCGTCAGCTGGACTGGTTCTGCATGAAGGAAGCCGTTATGCCCTGGGGCCGTTTCCCGGGCGCCGACGTTATCCTGGGGCCCGAGATGAAGTCGACGGGCGAGGTCATGGGTATCGCCAAGAGCTATCCCGAGGCATACGCCAAGACGCAGCTGGCGATCGACTACAAGCTGCCCGACCCGAGCGCCGGCAAGGTGTTCATCAGCGTGTGCGACCGCGACAAGCGACATATCCTTTCGGTCGCGCGTATCCTGCGCTACCTGGGCTTTGATATCTGCTCCACCGAGGGCACGGCGCGCGTGCTGCGCGGCGGCAACGTGACCTGCGAGGTCGTGGAGAAGATTAGCGGCCCGCACGACGGCGAGCGTCCCAACATCGGTGACCTGATCGCCGATGGCAAGATTGCGGTAATCATCAACACGCCGTACGGCCCGGGTTCGCGTGGCGACGGCTATCTGTTGCGTACCGAGGCGGTGCGCCGCGGCGTGACCTGCGTGACGGCGATGTCTGCCGCCAACACGTACGTGAGTGCCATCGAGGCCGTGCGCGAAGACCAGCAGGGTCACGGCAGCGCCAACGACATGGGCATGGACGTCATCGCCCTGCAGGACCTGCCGCAGTACACGGTGTAGTTGACCCGGCCTGCGGTGACTCGGTTGCACCGTGTGCTGTCGAAGGGGCTTTGCGCGATGACTAGGGCTGAATAGAAAATGAGTGTGGGCCCTGCCGTTCGAACGAACGGCAGGGCCCACACTAATAATTCAGCCAACGTACGTCATAGCAACCCCCGGTAGGTCGAGGGTGCCCCGCGGCGGTCTGGTGTTTTCATCTGAACGACTTCGCGAAGCAACTGGAGTGAAGATGAAAACACCAGACCGCCGCGGGGCACCCGCAGACCGCAGGGACGGGAGCAGCTATACTACTCTCAGTAGTTAAGGGTCGCGGATCCGCCGCGTCGCCGCTCTCAACAGGAGGTCTTTGTTTATGGCAGATCAGAAGCCGGTTGTCGGGATCATCATGGGCTCCAAGTCCGATCTGGGTGTTATGGAAGGCTGCACCGCCGAGCTCGAGGCGCTGGGTGTGCCCTATGAGCTTGTCATTGCGAGCGCACACCGCACACCGGCGAAGGTCCACGAGTGGGCTTCGACTGCCGCCGATCGCGGTATCAAGGTGATTATCGCCGCCGCTGGCAAGGCCGCTCACCTGGGTGGTGTCGTGGCTGCCTTTACGCCGCTGCCGGTTATCGGCGTGCCTATGAAGACGAGTGACCTGGGCGGTATGGATTCGCTGCTGTCGATGGTGCAGATGCCTTCGGGCGTGCCCGTGGCCTGCGTTGCCATCAACGGCGCCAAGAACGCCGCCATCTACGCCACGCAGATTCTAGGCGCTTGCGACCCCGAGTATCGCAAGGTTATCGAGAAGATGAAGCAGGAGATGGCCGACGCCTAGGCGTTCCGCCGTTTCACCGCAGTATAAGGAGAGCCATGTCTGACTATCAGGGAAAACGATTCAAGGCTTCTCAGATTCCCGATCCATCGAAGCCGGGTGCTGCCCATGCGGCGCAGCAGGGTCGGGCATCCTCTCCTCAGCAGCCGCGCGCGCCGCGCCCCGTGACACCGGCGACGCATCGTCGACAGGACGCGCCAGCCGCATATCGACCTTCATCTTATAGCAACGCTAAGAAGCCGCCCCGGTCTTCATCGCATGCCGCGCCGTCGGATTACACCGAGCCGCCGCGCAAAAAGCGCCGCTCCATTATTCCCATTCTGCTCATCATCATCGGCATCGGCCTGATTGTTGCCGCTGCCGCCATCTTTATCAACGCCCAGATTGGCTACAAGCAGGCGAGCGAGTCGTATCAAAAGATCGAAAAACAATATGTGAGCGACAAGGACGCCAGCGGCGTGCCGATTATCGACTTTGATGCACTTGCCCAGACGAATTCCGAGGTTGCGGGTTGGATTTACGCGCCCGGCACCAACATCAACTATCCCGTGGTGCAGACCAACAACAACTCCAAATACCTCAACACGCTGTTTGACGGTACGTCCAATGCATCGGGTGCGATCTTCTTGGACAGCGACGATACCGCGCCGGGAATGGTTGACCAGCAGACCACGATCTACGGCCACCACATGAACGACGGGTCGATGTTCAACGTGATTTCGGACACCACTGATCAGGCAACGTTCGATAGCATCGAGTTCGTGTATTACATCACACGGGATGCTACGTATAAACTGCGACCACTGGCGACCAAAGTTGTCGAGGACACGTATGCCAAGGCGCGCACACCCAATTTTGAGGGCGACGACGGGCTCAAGAACTACCTGTCCGAGATGCTCGACGGTGCCTCTGCCGTGGCGAGCGATGCCACCGATTGTGCCGCTTCGGCAACCAAGGTCGTAACGCTTGTGACCTGTCGTTCGTTATCGCTGAGCAACACGCGTGCCGTCATGGTGCTCACGCCCGTTGATGAATAAATTGTCCGAGAGTAGCTAATTTGGGACGGTAAGGGAGAAATGATGCTCGAGAATGGCAAAACGATGCCTTCGGTTGATGCTTGGCTGCGCGAGGCCAAGGCCGATGCTTCGGCGGGAGACTGTGGGATGTATCTGACGCATAACGGTGTGGTGCGCGCGACGCCCAAGTCCGAGGTCCGCGGGATCAAAACCGATGGCGTAGCTCCCGGGCGCAGGGTTGGCGGCATGGTGTTCGGCTTCGATGCTCAGAAGGTGCAGGCTGCTATCGAGGCCACGAGCGCGATGCCGGGTATCGGCTATGTGCGCGTGTGGCTGGCAAGCGGCGAGCTCGCCGTGGGTGACGACATCATGCTCGTGCTCATCGGCGGGGACATTCGCCCGCACGTGGTCGATGCCCTGCAGGCACTCGTTGGCACCATCAAGAACGAATGCGTGAGTGAGGTCGAGCGCGAGGCGTAGAGGCTTGCGTCGATAGAAGGCTCGTTTATAAAAATGCCCGCCGGTACGTGTGATACCGGCGGGCATTTTGCGTTTTGGGCGCGGTGGACGCTACACGCGCGTCGCATCCTTGGGGCTCATGGTCATGCTCTGGAAGCGATTCTCCATAAAGTCATTATCGAAGTACTTGCCGTAGAACTGCGCAACGGGAATATCCGGTTCCGTGTCGTTGACGCGCTGATACCAATAATCGAGCGACTGCAGCGTCATAACGCCATCGACCAGCATAATGATGGTGAAGATGACAGTAGCCGAGTAGCGACTCTTCCACGGAATCATGTTGATGAGCTTGAGCAGCCTCGGCAGCAGCAGCTTGATCCAGATGAGTCCGCCCAGGCCCCACAGGCAGGCAAAGCCCGTGCAGGTGCGTCCGCCCGTAAGGACGGCGAGCGGGTCGGGCATGCCGAACAGCTTCATGTGCGAGTAGCTCCACGAGACCACTCCAAACGAGGTCTGCATAAACCAGCCCACGAACACCTCAAAGCTCGCGCCGAGCAGCGCGCTCACCAAAAAGATAATGATGGGGTTCTTCTTGTAGAAGCGGTTGAGCACCATGGTCATGAGTACGGCGCCAAATCCATAGATGGGGCTGAAGGGGCCAAACAGCATGCCGGCGCGGTTCTGGTAGACGCCGGGGTCGTCGACCGTCATGTGCCAGATGTCCTCGGCGATCAGGCCGAGTATGCAGCAGACAAAGAATACCCAGAACAGGTTGAAGTAGTTGAGCTTGATGTAGCCTTCGCCGGTTTCATCGCGCCCGAGCATGCCCTCGGCGGCGGCGTCGCGATCGAGCATTTCCTGCAGGCGGCGTTGCAGCTCGCGCTCCTGGCGCAGCGTGGGGTCGACGGTGGTCGAAAGCGCGACGAGGATGCCGAGCTGGATGGCGGGGCGCAGCAAGAAAGGCCCGATGCCCTGGAGCATCACGTCAACCAAAAGCTCGACGACGGTCAATGCGATAAGGATATAGGACAGACGGGCGGCATTGCGGCGCTGGTTCTTGATGAGGTCAAGGCCAAAGATGATCAAGATGACGGCATTGGCAGCCGAGAGCATGATGCCGGCGACAATCAGTCCGACCGCGACGAGCGTGTTGTCGCCGAGCTTGGCGGCGGCGTTGCCGTTGATGAGCGCGGTGATGACCTGCCACATAAAGGCGCCGACCGACGGGAGCGTGCTCACGCCGGACAGGATGCACAGGACGGCGTATACCTTAATGATGAGGGGGATCTTCTTGACCTCCGTGGCGCTGGGGACGCTGGGGTCGAGTTCGTTTCGATCCATACATAACCTTTCTCGTTTTGCTGTAGGTACAAGGATACGCCGCCGACCTGCCAAAAGACAGGACGAACGTCCCAATTGCAACAATGCAAGCCCCAACGGCGGGCGAGACGCGTCGCAGCGGAAGTATGCGGGATCGTCGGCCCCGAGGCGGTTGCCCAATAAAATGTTTGGCTGCAAAACGGATTATAAGCTCGGTGGGCTTTTAAAAAGCGCTGTTCATGCGCGGGAGTGCTTGTCTTGCCGTGCGTATAATAGGGCAGGTAACGCCAAATAACGAGGCTCTGAGGGGATGCCATGTCTCAAGAAACCATCCGCGCGGCCGAGCGTGCCGCGGGACAGGTGAAGACCATGTCGACGTATGATCCGGACTCCGACCAGCTGCATGAGGAATGCGGCATTTTTGGTGTGTGGGCACCCGATCGCGATGTGGCTCGACTGACGTACTTTGGTCTGCGCGCGCTGCAGCATCGCGGCCAGGAATCGGCGGGAATCGCCGTGGGTGATGGCGGCACGGTTATGGTCCGCAAGGATCTGGGCCTGCTCGACCGCGTGTTCTCCAACGCCGACCTGTCGACACTCTCCGGCCAGCTGGCCGTGGGCCACGTGCGCTATGGCACTGCCGGTGCCAAGAGCTGGGAAGCCTCGCAGCCGCATCTTTCTACCATCAACAGCGTCATTATCGCGCTCGCGCACAACGGTACCCTCGTCAACACCGACGAGCTGCGCCGCCAGCTGATCGAGCTGGGCGTGCCGTTCCTTTCCAATTCGGATTCCGAGGTCGCGACTAAGCTTATCGGCTACTTTACTCAGCGTACAGGCCATCTGCGCGAGGGCATTCGCAAGACCATGGAGCTCGTGCGCGGCGGCTACGCCATGACGCTCATCAACGAGCAGGCGCTCTACGCATTCCGCGATCCGCACGGCATTCGCCCGCTCGTGCTGGGCAAGCTGGTGGACGAGGGCCTGGACCAGGCCGATGCCGCATCCGTTTCGCAGCTGCCGTCGCAGGACGGCGCCGCGACGGTCGACTCCGCCGTCCGTGTCACGCGCGCCGGCGGCTGGGTCGTTGCTTCCGAGACCTGCGCACTCGACATCGTGGGTGCCGAGTACGTCCGTGACGTTCGTCCCGGCGAGATTTTGCGCATCAGCGCCGAGGGTCTGGTATCCGAGCAGGGCGTGCCTGCAGCCGAAGAGCCCGCAAACTGCATCTTTGAGCAGGTCTACTTTGCCCGCCCCGACTCCATCATGAACGGCAAGAGCGTCTATGCCTGCCGTTACGACATGGGTCGTCAGCTGGCACACGAGGAGCCCGTCGAGGCCGATCTGGTCATCGGCGTGCCCGACTCCGGCCTGCCGCCCGCGGAGGGGTATTCGCACGAGAGCGGTATTCCCTTTGGCGAGGGCCTTATCAAGAACCGCTACGTGGGCCGTACGTTTATCGAGCCCACGCAGGAGCTGCGCGCCATGGGCGTGCGTATGAAACTCAACCCGCTGCGTGACAACATCGAGGGCAAGCGCCTGGTCGTCATCGACGACTCCATCGTGCGCGGCACCACCATGGTGCAGCTCGTCAAGATGCTGCGCAACGCTGGCGCCAAGGAGATTCATATCCGCATCAACTCGCCCGAGGTCATCTGGCCGTGCTTCTACGGCATCGATACCGACGTGCAGTCGCAGCTCATCAGCGCCAACAAGACGGTCGATGAGATTTGCGAGTATATCGGCGCCGATTCGCTGGCCTTCCTTTCGGTCGAGGGCCTGCTTAAGGTCATGCCCAAGGGCGGTTACTGCGATGCGTGCTTTACCGGCCGCTACCCCGTGGCGATTCCCGAGAGCTTTGGCCGCGACAAGTTCATGGAGGGCTTTAAGCCCCGCAACCTGGATAAGCCGCTGCACTTTGACGACGACGCCGTGGTCGAGAAATACGATGACCGCAGCTGGGAAGAGAAGCACGGCGAGGCCTAAAGCCTGCCATGTGGGGACAGGTTTATTTTGGTAGGTTTTACCTGCTGTTTTGTTGATATGACGGCGCGCGCTGTTATGGCGCGCGCCGAAATGAACGCAACTATGAGCACCGTTTGGCGCCCGGGCGGCGGACGGTAGTGGGAGAGGAAGGCTCAGATGAGCGACAGCAAGCATGTGACGTATGAGGATGCCGGCGTCGATACCGCCGAGGGCGGCCGCGCCGTCGACGCTATTAAGCAGATGGTTAAGGACACCAACCGTCCCGAGGTCATCGGCGGCATCGGTGGCTTTGGTGGCCTGTTCTCGGCTGCCGCGCTTAAGGATATGGAAGACCCGATTCTGATTAGCGGTACCGACGGCGTGGGCACCAAGCTCGTGCTCGCCCAGATCATGGACCGTCACGAGACGGTGGGCCAGGACCTGGTCGCTATGTGCGTCAACGACATTCTGGCTTCGGGCGCCGAGCCGCTGTTCTTCCTGGACTACGTTGCCATCGGCCACATCGAGGCCGAGCACATGGCAAAGATCATCAAGGGCGTGGCCGATGGCTGTAAGCTCGCGGGCTGCGCGCTCGTGGGCGGTGAGATGGCCGAGCACCCCGGCGTCATGGCTCCGGCCGACTACGACCTTGCCGGCTTTACCGTGGGCGTCGTCGACCGTCCCAAGATGCTCGACCCCGCAAACGTCCGCCCGGGCGATGTGATCCTGGGCCTGCCTTCCACCGGCGTGCACTCCAACGGCTACTCGCTCGTGCGCAAGGTCATCGGCGTCGACGGCATTAAGCCGGGCACGCCCGAGGCCGCCGCTAAGGCGGAGGAGCTGAGCCGTCCGCTCGAGGAGCTCGGCGGTGCTTCGCTGGCAGACGCCCTGCTGGCTCCCACGCGCATCTACGTCAAGCCGATTCTGGAGCTGCTGCGCGGCGGCGCTCCGGTGCACGCCATTGCCCACATCACTGGCGGCGGTATTACCGAGAACCTCAACCGCGCGCTCGCCGACGACGTCGACGCCGTGGTCACCCGCAACGGTGCCGAGATGGGCTGGGACGTTCCTCCCGTCATCACCTACGTGTCGCGCCAGGCCGAGCTCGCGCCCAACGAGGCATGCAAGACCTTCAACATGGGCGTTGGCCTGTGCCTGATCGTCGCCCCCGAGGACGAGGCCGCGGTGACCGAGGCTCTGGTCGCGCTGGGCGAGAAGCCGTTCCGCGTGGGCGAGTGCGTCGAGGGTTCCGGTAAGGTCGTGTACTCCGATGAGCGCTAACGAGCAGATGGCTGCTGCCGAGAGCCTGGGCTTTGTGCCCTACACCCGTCCGACCGGCACCGATACGGCCGAGCCGCTCAAGATCGGTGTGCTCATCAGCGGTTCGGGTACCAACCTGCAAGCGCTGATCGATCTGATCGCCGCCGGCAAGCTCAACGCTTCGATTGAGCTTGTGGTGTCGAGCCGTCCTTCGGCTAAGGGTTTGCAGCGCGCTGAGCGCGCGGGCATCCAGACGCTCACGCTGTCCAAGGATGTCTATGCCGACCCTATTGCCGCTGACGAGATCATCGCGCACGAGCTTCTCGAGCGCGGCTGCGAGTATGTGGTCATGGCCGGCTACATGCGCATGGTGCACACGCCTCTGCTGGCGGCGTTTCCCAACCGCGTGGTCAATCTGCATCCGGCGCTGCTGCCGAGCTTTACCGGTGCGCATGCGATTGACGACGCTTTTGCGCGCGGCGTCAAGGTAACTGGCGTGACCGTGCATTTTGCCAACGAGATCTACGACAACGGTCCCATCATCGCCCAGCGTGCGCTGGCTGTCGAGGAAGGCTGGGATGTCGACACGCTCGAGGAGCACATCCATGCGATTGAGCACGTGCTGTATCCCGAGGTCGTGCAAATGCTCGCCGACGGCCGCGTCCACGTGCTGGAGAGCGGCAAGGTTGCAATTGATGCGCCTCGCGGCTAGCGGCGCACAGTACAATTTAGCCGAGTAGTCAGGGTGGTCATTGGCGCCAAGGCGCACGTGGCCACCCTTTGTTTTGGGTAGTCACCTGCGACGTTCTTTAACGACTAGTCATTTAAGAACGTCCCCGATGGCTAGGTGAGAGAGGTGAGCGCATGGCGGATAACGAAGCGCTGTTTACGCCTGAGCTGGTGTTTTTTGATTGGGAGTGTGCGACGCCGGGCGAGGTGTTTGCGCGGCTCGAGGGTGAGCTTGCCCCGCGCGGCTACATTGCCGACGGTTGGCTCGACGCCGTTCGCACGCGCGAGGATGCCTATCCCACGGGTCTTGCCATGCCGGCGGCAAACATTGCCATCCCGCATACCGATCCGGGATTTGTGACCAAGCCCTATATCGCGGTGGTGAAGCCCGCCGCGCCCGTGACATTCAACGCTATGGCTGGCATGGGCGCTCCGGTGCCGGCGCAGATCGTCATCAATCTGGGCATCGCCGAGCCGGGCGGCCAGGTCGAGGCCCTGCAGGCGCTCATGAACATCTTTATGGACGCCGATGCCGCAGCCGACGTGCTCGGCCAAACCACGCCGCAGGGCATGGTCGACGCCATCCGCCGCCACTTCTAAGGTGGGGCTGAGTCGGCACTTGGGGACGTTCCTTTTCTGCTGGCAGTAAGGGACAGTCCCCAAGTGCCGGCACATAAAGAACGTCCCCAAGTGCCAAGTGCCGCATCTGTCCCCTTTGCACCAAAATGGTGCAGATTAACCTGTCCCCAATGCACCAAGCGTGCCGCGGGGGCTGCGTTGTGACACAATGGCGTTTGTTCGATTCGTTATGCGAAAGGCCAACTATGGCAAATAAGAAAAAGAACTCCGAGGCCGCGCCGACGCCCGAGCAGCAGGCCCGCGCTGCCTCCAGCTCTCGCAAGAAGCAGCGCAAGACGTACGTGTCTAAGACCGTCAAGATCGTCCTGGTGGTCATCGGCGTGCTGGCAATGCTGCTTTCCGTCTCGGCGATGGCGTGCTCCGGCCTTATGCCGCAGGCCGAGGACACCTCGGGCTACAAGCTGACCGGCGGTGTCGCTGCTACTATCAACGGCACCAACCTCACCGAGGACACCGTGACCAAGCAGATCATGAGCATGCGTACGTCCTACGGCTACACCAAGGACAAGGACTGGGCGCAGTATCTGGTTGACAACGACCTCACGCCCAAGAAATACCGCAAGCAACTCATCGACTCCTACGCGCAGCAGATTCTGCTTCAGCAGGCGCAGAAGGAAAACGGCGTGACGGTGTCGGACGAGGAGGTCGAGAAGGCTTGGAAGGACGCGTGCAAGAGCGCGGGCGGTGCCAAGGCCTTTAAGAAGACCCTCAAGACCTACGGCTATACCGAGGACACCTACAAGGACTCACTCAAGGAGAGTCTGGCGCAGCAGAAACTCAAGGATGCCGTCGTGCCCACGAGCAAGCCCAAGGACAGCGAGATCGTCGATTACATCAACGAGAATCTGTCTAACTACAACGATGCTCGCCGCTCGTCGAACATCCTGATCAAGGTTGATTCCGACGCTTCCGACGAGGACAAGGCTGCCGCCAAGGCCAAGGCGCAGGAGTGCCTGGACAAGATCAACTCCGGTGAGCTGAGCTTTGAGGACGCCGTTGAGCAGTACTCCGAGGACACCGGTTCCAAGGAGAAGAAGGGTGATGTGGGCTGGGATAAGCTCACCACTTTCGTCGACAGCTACCAGACGGCGCTCGAGGGACTCAACAAGGGCGACGTGAGCGAAGTCGTCGAGTCGACCTATGGCTACCACATCATCAAGTGCACCGACTACTTCCATGTCGATAATCAGGTCGATGACATTAAGCAGGTGCCCAAGGACATCAAGAAGTACGTCTCCAACGTGGTGAAGACGCAGGCGGCCAGTACTGCATACAGCGAGTGGCTGGAGCAGTACAAGAAGGACGCCGACATTACCGTCAACCCCATGCCCAAGGACGTACCCTATAACGTGAGTCTGAAGGGCGTCACCAAGAGCTCGACCGACGATTCGTCGACGACTGAGTAATCATGGGGCGGTGCTCGCGCGAGTGCCGCCCACGCTATTAGAGAGGATTTGCAGATGACCAACGAAGAGCTGCAGAAGGAAATGATCGCCGCCATGAAGGCCAAGGACAAGGTCCGCCTGTCCATCATTCGCCAGGTTAAGGCCGAGGTGAAGAATATCGAGGTCAACGAGCGCCGCGATGTGACCGAGGAAGACGTCAACAGCATGATCAAGCGTCTGATCAAGCAGACGAGCGAGACGCTGGAGATGTCCATCAAGGCCGGCACCGACCAAGAGCGTACCGACAACCTGACCGAGCAGGTCAAGATTCTGGAGAGCCTGCTGCCCGCGCAGGTTTCGGGCGAGGAGCTCGAGGCCCTGATCGAGCAGGTTATCGCCGAGCTGGGTGCCACGTCCAAGAAGCAGATGGGCCAGGTTATGGGTGCACTCGGCAAGGCCACCGGCGGCAACTTCGATAAGCCTGCCGCAGCAAAGATCGTCGGCGCCAAACTTGCGTAATTTGTTACGCGGTTTTACCAAACCGCGTAACGGCTCGACGCTGCAAACCCGTACACACGGCAATCTGACGTTCAATTTCAAGGGCGCGACCATAAGGTCTGCGCCCTTTCATTTCACGTCACCTTGCTCGCGTGTACGGGTTTTCGCTGACTTATGCTCAACAAGGGCGGTTGGAGGAAGGGCGTCCCCCGCGGGCACTCATTGGGGACAGGCTTAAATGAGTGCCCAATGAGCAGGTACTCATTTAAGCCCGTCCCCAATGAGTGGGTGGAAGGTTGCGGGTTCTTTACGGGAATGTAGTGCGGGCTGCGGAAACGCGGTTCTTTCCGTACAATAGTTCAACTCGTGTAAACGCAGGGAAGGGACATTCATGGCAGACATGATCGAGATCAAGCATCTCAACAAGTACTTTGGCGACCTGCATGTGCTCAAAGATATCAATCTCACCGTCAAGCGCGGCGAGAAGCTCGTAATGATCGGGCCTTCCGGCTCGGGTAAGTCGACGCTCATCCGTTGCGTCGATTATCTGGAGGAGCCCACGTCGGGCGAGGTCGTCATCGACGGTACGCCGCTCACCAAAAAGAATCACCTGGAGATGGCTCGCAAGTATAGTTCCATGGTGTTTCAGCAGTTCAACCTGTATCCCAACATGACGGTGCTCGGCAACCTGACGCTCGCGCCCATCAAGCTGCAAAAGAAGAGCAAGGAGGAGGCGACCGAGGTCGCCATCGCCGCGCTCAAGCGCGTTGGCATGGCGCATAAGGCCGGCGAGTATCCGCAGAACCTCTCGGGCGGTCAGCAGCAGCGCATCGCCATCGCCCGTGCCCTGTGCACCAAGCAGCCCATCATCCTGTTTGACGAACCGACCTCGGCGCTCGACCCCGAGATGGTCCAGGAGGTTCTGGACGTTATGATTGAGCTCGCGCAGGAGGATATCACCATGATCTGCGTGACGCATGAGATGGGCTTTGCGCGCCAGGTGGCCGACCGCGTCA
This sequence comes from uncultured Collinsella sp., assembly GCA_902479065.1. Taxonomy (GTDB): domain Bacteria; phylum Actinomycetota; class Coriobacteriia; order Coriobacteriales; family Coriobacteriaceae; genus Collinsella. The sequence goes on along the minus strand of CABSNM010000007.1, from coordinate 11,293 downwards.
TCTTTATGGAGGACGGCCGCATTCTGGAGGAGGGCACGCCTGAGCACTTCTTCGATAACCCCGAGAACCCGCGCTGCCGCGAGTTCCTGTCCAAGATTCTGCACTAGGCGCGGTGATGGACATGACGGATATGACGAGAGCGGCCGTGTCGCGCCGTCACTTTTTGCAGCTGGCTGGCGCCGGCATGCTTGCGCTGACGGGGACCGCGCTTACCGGTTGCGGCAACTCCACCAGCGGCGAGGACTCCGACAAGGGGTCCAAGCTTGCGGCCATCAAATCGCGTGGCCATCTGAATGCCGGCGTTAAGAAAGACGTTCCCGGCTATGGTTATTACGACACCGCCAAGGGCCGCTTTGAGGGCATGGAAGTCGATTTGTGCTATCAGATCGCCGCTGCTGTCTTTGACGTGAGCTACAAGGAGGCCCGCGCCCAGGAGCTTGTCGAGTTTACCGACGTAACGCCCAAGACACGCGGCCCGCTGATCGATAACGGCCAACTCGACGTGGTCGCGGCGACCTACACCATCACCGACGAGCGCAAGAAGAGCTGGGATTTCTCGACGCCGTACCGCACCGACTACGTGGGACTCATGGTCAAGAAGCGTTCGGGCTTTACCTCGATTGAGGACCTGGACGGCAAGGTCATCGGCGTGAGCCAGGGTGCTACCACGCAGGGCCTGATCGAGCAGATGATCAAGGACAACGGCTTTAGCTGCAAGCCAGAGTTTAGGGCCTTTAGCGGCTACCCCATCATCAAGAGCTCGCTCGACGCCGGCAATATCGACGTCTTTGCCATGGACCGCTCCACGCTGGCCGGTTACATGAACGAGACCGTTGAGCTGCTGCAGCCCGAGGTCAAGTTTGGCGAGCAGGGCTACGGCGTGGCGACCAAGAAGGGCTGCGACCTTTCGGCCGTGGTCGATCAGGTGATTTGCGATCGCCTGGCCGACGGCTGGCTCGACCAAGAGGTCAAGACCTGGGGTCTTGTATAGGCGCATCGTCCAAGGAAGGAATCAAATGCTCGAAGGATTATTTGACGCCGACCGTTGGTCGACGACATTTCAAAATATGGGGCCCTTCTGGGAGGGCTTTGGCGTGACGCTGCAAGTGGTCGTTGCCGGCCTGCTGTTGTCGCTGGTGCTGGGCACGCTGCTGGGCGTGTTCTCTACCACTCGCTCGCGCGTGCTGCGCGCCATAAGCCGCGTGTACGTGGAGTTTTACCAGAACACCCCGTTGCCCGTGCAGGTGCTCTTTATGTACATGGCCGGTCCGCAGTTTTTGCAGGCCATAACCGGTGCCGACCAGCCGGTGCGCATCGCGCCGTTCGTGCTGGGCTTCTTGGGTGTGGGCCTGTATCACGCGGCCTACATCTCGGAGGTTATCCGCACTGGTATCGAGGCGGTTCCGCGTGGTCAGATGGAGGCGGCCCAGAGCCAGGGCTTCACCCGTGCCCAGGCGTACTGGTACATCGTGCTGCCCCAGACATTCAAGATCATTCTGCCGCCGCTGTGTAACCAGGCGCTCAACCTGGTCAAGAACACGTCGGTGCTGGCGCTTGTGGCCGGCGGCGACCTTATGTACCGTTCCGACAACTTTGTGAGTCTGTACGGTTACCTGCAGGGATATATCGTCTGCTGCCTTATGTACTTCATCATCTGCTTCCCGCTCGCCATGCTGGTGCAGTGGCTCGAGCGCCGCTCCAAGGAGCGTCCGCGCGGCGTGAGCCTGGCCGAGCTGGGGCTCGACAACGTAGAGGAGGCCTAGCGCATGGAAATCTTCAACGCGACCAACCTGCTCTACATCTGGGGCGGCTTTGTTAAGACAATCGAGATCTCGGCGCTGTCGATCTTTTTCTCGCTCATCTTTGGCACGGTGCTGGCGCTCGTTAAGAGCTATGCGCCCCGCCCGTTCCGTATTTTGGTGAGCGCCTATATCGAGCTGTTCCGCTGTACGCCGAACCTACTGTGGATCCTGTTTATCTACTTTACGGTGCAGGGTTTGGACATTGTGATTTCGACCATCGCCTTTACGCTGTTTACCAGCGCCGTTATGGCCGAGATTGTGCGCGGCGGCCTCAACTCGATTCCGCGCGGCCAGTTTGAGGCAGCGCAGAGCCAGGGCTTCGGCTTCTTTGCCACCATGCGCTACATCATTCTGCCGCAGACGTTTAAGACGATCATTCCGGCGCTGTTTAGCCAGTGCACGACCGTCATTAAGGACAGCTCGTATCTTTCGGGCATTAACGTGGCCGAGCTCATGTACACGGCAAATGTCGTGATGGCCCATGCGATCGACCTGTCGCAGGTGCTTATGCTCTACGGCCTGGTGTTTGCGATGTACTTTGTGCTCAACTTTGGTATCTCGCTGCTGGTTCGAGCGTATCAGAGGCGAATGGTGGCAGCGTAGAATGTGGTAAAGGGGCAGCCCCTTTGTCACATAGAGAAAGGAATCGCGATGAGCGATCTGGAGAACAAGAAGAGTCCTGTGGTCATTACCATCGCGCGCGACTTTGGTGCCGAGGGCCACGAGATTGGTCGCATGCTTGCCGACGAGTTGGGGATTCCGCTGTACGATAACGAGCTGCTGGTGCGTGCGTCGCTGCGCGCGGGCGAGTCGCTCGACAAGATGGCCGCCTACGACGAGCGTCTGGCCGTGGAGAACATGGCGTTTCTGCCCGACCGCTACGATGCGCGTTCGTACTCGGACAAGTTGTTCCAAAAGATGAGCCAGGTGATTTTGGATCTGGGTGAGACCGAGAGCTGCATTATCGAAGGCCGTCTGTCCGACTACCTGCTGCGTAACAACCCCAACCACATTGCCGTGTTGGTGACCGCACCCCTTGAGGACCGCGTCGAGATCGTGCGCAAGAAGCGTGGCCTTAATAAAAAGAAGGGCGCCAAGCTGGTCAAACAGCAGCAGAAGGCGCGCGAGGCGTTCTATAAGCGCTACAGTGCCGGAAAGTGGAAGATGACGAGCGGCAAGGACATCGTCGTCAACCGCGCCAAGCTGGGCCGCGAGGGCTGTAAAGACGTTATCGCCGCTGCCTACCGCTACAAAGTGGCGCAGCTCGAAGGCTAGCCGACCAAAACCATCACAAAGGTGCCTGTCCCCATCGTGGTGGTTGGGTGGTCGGCATAGAAAAAGTCCCCGCCGGGCGTGTGCTCGACGGGGACTATGCCGTTTGGTGGCTAGCGCTGTAGGTGATTACTCGCCCAGCAGGCTCTTGGTGATGGAGGCAGCGGCCTTCTTGCCGGCGCCCATCGCCAGAATGACCGTAGCGGCACCGGTGACGATGTCGCCGCCGGCCCAGATGCGGGGATCGGTGGTCTGGCCAGTCTCCTCGTCGGCGACGATGTAGCCCCACTTGTTGAGCTCCATCTTGCCGCCGATCTTCTTTGCGAAGGGGTTGGCGTTGGTACCGATGGCCGAGATCGCGACGTCGCAGGGGATCTCCTCGATGGCGCCCTCGATGGGCACCGGACGACGGCGGCCGGACTCGTCGGGCTCGCCGAGCTCCATCTTCTGGACCTTGACGGCGCACACGGAGCCGTCCTCGCCAGCGACAAACTCGAGCGGGGAGACGAGCGGCAGAACCTCGACGCCCTCGGCCTTGGCATGGTGCAGCTCAGCGCGACGGCAGGGCATCTCGTCCTCGGTACGACGGTAGGCGATGATGGCGTGCTCGGCGCCCAGGCGCTTGGCGGTACGGACGGCGTCCATAGCCACGTTGCCGCCACCAAAGACGACGACGTTCTTGCCGTGCTTGGTGGGGGTGTCGTACTCGGGGAACTTGTTGGCCTTCATCAGGTTCACGCGGGTGAGGTACTCGTTTGCGAAGAAGACGTTGGGCAGGTTCTCGCCGGGGACGTTGAGGAACTTGGGCAGGCCAGCGCCGGTCGCCACGTAGATGGCGTCGAAGCCCTGCTCGAACAGCTCCTCGGCCGTGGCCATGTTGCCCACGACGGAGTTGTACTCAAACTTGACGCCCATGTCCTCCAGGCCGTCGATCTCGCGCTTGACGACTGCCTTGGGCAGACGGAACTCGGGGATGCCGTAGACCAGCACGCCGCCGCCGGTGAAGAAGGCCTCGAAGACGGTGACGTCAAAGCCGTTACGGGCGAGCTCGCCAGCGCAGGTGATGCCGGACGGGCCAGAGCCGACGACGGCGACCTTCTTGCCGTTCTTGGGGGCCATCTTGGGCGTGGAAGCGAGCTCGGGGCGGTCACCCAGGAAGCGCTCGAGCTGGCCGATGGCCACGGGCTCGGACTTCTTACCACGGATGCACTTGCCCTCGCACTGGTTCTCCTGCGGGCAGACGCGGCCGCAGATGGCGGGAAGCATGGAGTCCTCGCGGATGGTATCGAGAGCGCCGCCGAAGTCCTTCTCGCGGATCTGCTCGATAAAGCGGGGGATGTTGATGTTGACGGGGCAGCCCTCAACACAGAACGGCTTCTTGCAGTTGAGGCAGCGCTCGGCCTCGGCCAGCGCCATCTCCTCGGTGAAGCCCTTGTCGACGGGGCGGAAGTCGCAGGCGCGCTCGGCAGCCGGCTCCTCGTTATCGGGGGTACGGGGCGACTTCATATCGGCAACGAAACGACCGTTAACTAGTGGCATGCGCAGCTCTTTTCCTCATAGGCCTTGAGGGACTCGCCCTCTTCGGAACGGTAAGCGGCCTGGCGGGCACGAAGGTCATCCCAGTCGACCAGGGTGGCATCGAAGTCGGGGCCGTCGACGCAAGCGAACTTGGTCACGCCGCCCACCTCGACGCGGCAGCAGCCGCACATGCCGGTGCCGTCAACCATGATGGGGTTGAGCGACGCGGTGATGGGGGTGTCGTACTTCTGGGCGGTGAGGGTCGAGAACTTCATCATCGGAACGGGGCCGACGCAGAAGACCTGGCTCACGGCCTTGTCCTGCAGCAAGCGTTCCAGCGGAGCGGTGACAACGCCCTGCTCGCCGTAGGAGCCGTCGTCGGTGGTGATGTGGATGTGGTCCTCGTCGAGGAGCTCGCGGAACTGGTCCTCCATGAGCAGGAGGTCCTTGGTGCGGGCGCCCATGATGGCGTGGACCTCGTGGCCGGTCTCGACCAGGTGCTTGGCGACCGGGAAGGCAATTGCCAGGCCGACGCCGCCGCCAATGACGGCGCAGGGGCCCTCAGCCATCTCGGTGGGAACGCCCAGCGGGCCCACGACGTCGCGCAGCGACTCGCCGGCCTCGTAGGTGGAAAGCATCTCGGTGGTCTTGCCGATCACCATGAAGATGAACTCGACCCAGCCCTCGTCACCGTTCCAGCCGGCCAGGGTAAACGGGACACGCTCGCCCGTCTCGTTGGCGCGAACCATGAGGAACTGTCCAGCGTGCGCATGCTTGGCGATTGCAGGCGCCTCGATGCGGAACTTGAACACCTTCTCCGAGAACTGCGTCTTCTCCAGGATCTTATACATAGAACCCCTCTCTTGTTAGGGCCGCCGAACCGTGCCTCCACGGAAATGGACGGTAGCCCGAATAAAACCGTACGCGCACAGGCGTTGTGCAGACATACGGTGCAAATTATACCCTCATGGACATGTCACTTACGTGTGTCTTCGGCGGTTGGGAGCAGGGTTTGTCCACTTTGGCCTACCAAATAGGGACAGGTTTATTTTGGTCGGTTTTATCAGGCAAAACGGCAAAGGGGGCCGGCCTCGCGCTTCGTTGAGGCCGGCCCCCTTTGGGGCGTTATGCATGTATGGTGGCAGCGTGTTTATTGCGATGCGGCCACCGCGGCATTTCCGTAGATAAAACCCGCCAAAATAAACCTGTCCCTAAATAGTAGGTTTTAGTGCTTGCCGTTGGCGGAAGCGGCGCCGTTTACGTGATCTCGGGCGTAGATTACGCCGTGGACGATGGCCAAACCAGCGGCATCTGCGGCGCGGGCGCAGGTGTCCTGGAAGTCCTCGGCCTCGCGGGCGCGCAGCTGCTTGAGCACGTAGTCGGCGACAGCCATCTTGCCGGGAGGGTTGCCGATGCCGGTGCGGATGCGGCTAAAGTCGCGGCTACCCATCTTGTCGATGATGGAGCGCAGACCGTTGTGACCGGCATGGCCACCGCCCACCTTGACGCGCACATCACCGGCGGGAATGTCGAGCTCGTCGTGGATGACGAGCAGCTCCTCGGCCTTGATCTTGTACTCGCGGCAGAGTTTGGAGATGGGGCCACCCGAGGTATTCATATACGACTGCGGCTTGACCAGTACAATCTGGCGCTTGCCGCCCTCTTCCTCGGGATCGTTGATGTTGATGAGCGCGACCTCGGCGCCGGCCTGGTTTTTCCAGTACGTGACACCGGCCTGACGGGCCAGCTCGTCGATCGCTTTGAAGCCAGCGTTGTGACGGGTCTCGGCATATTCCTCGCCCGGGTTGCCAAGCCCGGCAACCATGCGAATCTTAAGCGGCTGTGCAGCTGCCATATTTGTCCTTCCGTTACACAAATAGTTCAATCAACGACAAAGGCTACCACGCCCGCCGAAGGCGAGGCTTTGCTTCAGCGAAATCCCACCAGACAAAAGCGCGGCCGCGGCAGAGCGAGCCGTCGGAACAGAAGAAACCCCCGCGCGACCTTTGCGAAGCAAGGGGGAGCGCGGGGGTTTCTTCTGTTCCGACGGCGATGCGCCGGGTTACAAGGACGATGCGACTACAGCGCGAAGTCGCCGCCGACGAGCGTGGAGACGGGCTCCTCGTGGTAAACGGCGGAGATGGCCTGAGCGAACTCCTCGGCGACCGAGATGGTCTTGATCTTGCCGCCGACCTCGACGGGAATGGCGTCGGTGACGAGGCACTCGACGATCGGGGCGTCGTTCAGACGCTCGATGGCCGGACCGGAGAAGATGCCGTGGGTGGCGCAGACGTAGATGTCGCCAGCGCCCATAGCCTTGAGCTCTTTGACGTTGGCGCACAGGGTGCCAGCGGTGTCGATCATGTCGTCGTTGATGATGCAGGTCTTGCCCTTGATGTCACCGATGATGCCCATGACCTCGGCGGCGTTGTGGCGCGGACGGCCCTTGTGGGCGATGGCCAGGTCGCAGCCGAGCATGTCGGACAGCTTCTTGGCGGCCTTGGCGCGACCCACGTCGGGGGAGACGACAACCAGGTTGTCGGTGTCGAAGTGCATGTCGTTGTAGTACTGGCCAAACAGCGGCAGCGCGGACAGGTGGTTAACCGGGATATCGAAGAAGCCCTGGATCTGGCCCTGGTGCAGGTCGAGGGTGATGATGCGGTTGACGCCGGCGCGCTCGAGCAGGTTGGCGACGAGGCGGGCGGTGATGGGCTCGCGCGGGCCGGCCTTGCGGTCCTGGCGGGCATAGCCGTAGTGGGTGATAACGGCAGTGATGGAGCGGGCGGATGCGCGCTTGGCAGCGTCGGTGGCGATGAGCAGCTCCATGAGCATGTCGTTGACGTTGCCGCCGGCCACGGACTGAATCAGGAAGACGTCGGCGCCGCGGACGGTCTCGTCGTAGCGGGCGTAAATCTCACCGTTGGCGAACTGCTTTAGCGTAAGGCCCGAAAGCTCGACCCCAAGGTACTCAGCGATCTTCTGAGCGAGGGGACGGTTGGAGGAACCGGAATACACGCGGATGGACTTGCGCATATTCTCCGACTTCTCGGGATCATTAATCGGCATTACCCTTCTCCTTTATATCGAATGCCATATAGATGCCTTGTTGCATTGTAACCGCGCGACGGGGTTAATCGGGTCTTGATAACGTCTTTACCGTCAACGGACACGAACCGACCACTCATCCGGTTGCGCAGGTCACGATAGAAAAAGGAGCCGCCCCCATGGGAACAGCTCCTTAGATGCTTGGTAAAACGTTATACCTCGTCGTCCTCGTGCAGACGGCGGCGATAATCGGCGGCCCAGCCCTCAATGTTTACCTGACGGGCACGACCCAGGCCAAGTGCGTCGGCCGGGACCGGCTCGGTGATGACGGAGCCGGCGGCCACGAGCGCGCCGTCGCCGATCTGGGCGGGCGCGACCATCATGGTGTCGGAACCGATGAAGGCATCCTTGCCGATGACGGTCTTGTGCTTGTGGACGCCGTCGTAGTTGCAGGTGATAGAGCCCGCGCCCACGTTGACGCCGGAGCCCATGGTGGTGTCGCCGATGTAGGACAGGTGCGGCACCTTGGAGCCCTCGCCGATCGTGGACTTCTTGATCTCCACATGCGTGCCGGCCTTGGAGCCGTCGAGCATGTGGGTGCCCGGGCGCAGGTAGGCGCGCGGGCCGCAGTCGACGCCGTTCTCGATGACGGCCTCGATGGCGATAGTCTCATCGATGGTGCAGCCGCTGCCGACGGTGGTGTCGGTGAGGCGGCTGTTGGGGCCGAGCTGGCACTCCTCGCCCACGGTGACGTGGCCGATCAGGTGCGTCTGCGGCCACACGACGGTGTCGCGGCCGATAACGGCGTCGGGGCCGATCCAGGCCTGCGTGGGATCGATGAACGTGACGCCCTCGGCCATCCAGTGCTCGTTGATGCGGTCGCGCGCAATGGCGGTGAGCTGCGCGAGCTGGATGCGGCTGTTGACGCCCAGGCCGTCGCGGTAGTCATCGCAGTGGAAGATGGAGACCGCCTGGCCGTGACCCTTGAGGATTTCGAGCATGTCGGGCAGATAGTACTCGGACTGCGCGTTGTCGTTGCCGATCTCGTTGATGTGGGCGGCGAGCTGCGCGCCGTCGAAGGCGTAGCAGCCGGCGTTGCACTCCAGCAGCGTAGCGGCCTGCTCGGGCGTGCAGTCCTTCTGCTCGATGATGCGCTCGATCTGGCCGTCGGCGCCCAGCTTGATGCGGCCGTAGCCGAAGGGGTCGGGCGGGGTCATGGTCATGACGGTGCAGGCGAGCTCGCCGGTGGCGACGGTTTGCGCGAACTTGGCGACGGTGTCGGCGGTGATGAGCGGCAGGTCGCCGTTGAGCACCACGACGGGGCCTTGCGCGATGCCGCAGGCCTCGAGCGCGACCTTCACGGCGTGGCCGGTGCCCAGGCGCTCGGTCTGCTCGACGCACTCGACCTTGGTAGCGCTGTTGGCATAGGCGCCGTCGATGAGGGCGCGCATCTCGTCGGCGTGGCTGCCGATGACGACAACGACGCGGCTGCAGCCGGCCTTGATGGTGGCGTCGACGATCCACTGAACCATGGGCTTGCCCAGGATCTTGTGCGAAACCTTGCAGTGGTTCGACTTCATGCGGGTGCCCTCGCCGGCAGCGAGGATAATTGCGGTTGCGTCCATGTGATCTCCTGTTACGTTATAGAGACGTGTGTTTGGAAACGATACACGGCGCAATATGATACCGCAGGCATATGTTGAGCGCGTAACGTTTGGGCCGCGGCGGATGGGTTTGTGGCTCCGGCACGGCGGTTGCGCTGCTTGTGTGGTGTTTGCGGCACTGCGGCGTTGGTATTTGGGTGAGAGGGCGGGTGCCCGTGGACAATATGCGAGAGAGGTCGGCCATCGAGCCCGTCGCGGCATTCTCGATGTCGCACCCGGCGGTGCCTGCGCTCTACATGGCGCTAACGCTGGGGCTCACCATGTTCTCGATGCAGCCGGTGCTGATCGCGCTGTCGCTCGCGGGCGGGCTGGCATACGGCTTTGCGACCCGCGGGGCTGCTCGCACGCTGAGCGCGCTTCGCTGGCAGCTGCCGGTGATTTTGATTATCTCGCTGGTGAATCCGCTGTTTAGCGCCTCGGGCTCGACGGAGTTGTTCCGCATCGGTATGCGCGCAGTGTATTTGGAGAGCATGGTATACGGCCTGTGTATGGGCGGGCTGTTTGTGGCGAGCGTGCTGTGGTTTGAGGCTGCGGCGTCGATGCTCGAATACGACAAGGTGCTCGCGTTGCTGGGCAACGCCGCGCCGGTGCTCGCGCTCATGATCTCGATGTGTATGCGGCTTATCCCGCAGTTTTTGCGTCGCGGCCGCACGGTGCTGGCGGTACAGGATGCAATCGATGTTCCGGGGCGCGCTCCGGCCGACCCTGTGCGCTCGCGCTTGCGAGCATCGAGCGTGTTGATGGGCTGGAGCATGGAGGATTCGCTGGAGCGCGCCGACGCGATGCGCTCGCGCGGATGGGGTGCCGCGACGCGTCGTACGACGTATGCGCGGTATCGGCTGGGGCGCGGCGATGTTGCCGCACTGGTGGGGCTTGCGCTGTTTGGCGCTGCTGCGGTTACGGTGGCGTGGGCCGCGACGACGCAGTATTCGTTTTACCCTCAGCTTTCGGTGCCGGCGCCGTGGCCTGGCTATATTGTGTACGCGGCTTGGATGGTGCTGCCCTGTGTGCTGTACGCGATTGACGAGAAGAGGTTTGGCTGATGACCCGGTTAGATAGCTGCTCGGTAACGGGCGGGGCGTGCGGTTCCGATGCGCCTGCGATTGAGGTACGGGGCCTGAGCTTTACCTACCCCGGGGCTGAGGCGCCGGTACTCGACGGGCTCGACTGGTCTGTTCCCCAAGGTGCGTTTGCACTGCTGGTAGGTGGTACTGGGTCGGGAAAATCAACGCTGCTCTCGCTGCTCAAGCCCGAGATTTCGCCGACGGGCGCGTGCACTGGCGAGTTGCGCGTGCTGGGGGAGGGCGTCGCCGACATGGATGTCCGGACGTCCGCGGAGCGCGTGGGCTATGTGTTTCAGGATCCCGAGAACCAGATCGTGTGCGAGACCGTGTGGCACGAGATGGCGTTTGGCCTGGAAAACTTGGGGCTAGCGCGCGACGAGATACGCCGCCGCGTGGCCGAGACCAGCTATTTCTTTGGGCTGGAGGACTGGCTCCACCGCGATACCGATACGCTTTCGGGTGGGCGCAAGCAGCTGCTGTCGCTGGCAGCCGTGCTGGCGTTGCGCCCGCGCGTGCTGCTGCTCGACGAGCCCACGTCCCAACTCGATCCCATTGCCGAGAAAAATTTTCTGCATGCGCTGTTTCGCGTGAACCGCGAGCTGGGCTGTACGGTTGTTGTGGCGACGCACCAGCCGCGCCCGATGCTCGAGTATGCGACGTGCGCGTACCGGATTGAAGGCGGTCGCGTGTGCGAGGTGTCTGATGTCGCTTCCTTGGGGCATCGTGAAGGGCTGTTTTCTGGCGAGGTGCCAGGGTGGGGTGCCTCGCGGCGTGCAAAAAACGGAGTTTTCAGCAGTGTCAGTGGCCAGCTGGGTTCTTTGGACTCGCGCGGGGGCGCTCCGGGTGCAAAAAAAGGACTGAAATCGGACAAATGGGGGTGCGGACGGTTTCTTGGACCGCGCCTAGGCGTATCCAAGCTTCCTGCGGT
>CABSNM010000006.1 GCA_902479065.1 uncultured Collinsella sp. | reverse complement strand
ATAACGGTCCTAAGGTAGCGAAATTCCTTGTCGGGTAAGTTCCGACCTGCACGAAAGGCGCAACGACTTGGGCGCTGTCTCGACCATGGACCCGGTGAAATTGCACTGGTCGTGAAGATGCGACTTACCCGCGGAAGGACGGAAAGACCCCGTGAACCTTCACTGCAGCTTGGCATTGGCCGCTGGTCCCGCGTGTAGAGGATAGGCAGGAGGCATCGATCCGGAGGCGCCAGCCCCCGGGGAGCCGCCCTTGGAATACTGCCCTCGCGCGACCGGCGTCCTAACCCGAGGCCGTCAACCGGCTCGGGGACCGTGCCAGGCGGGCAGTTTGACTGGGGCGGTCGCCTCCTAAAGGGTAACGGAGGCGCGCGAAGGTCCGCTCGGGACGGTCGGCAACCGTCCTTTTGAATGCAAGAGTACAAGCGGGCTTGACTGCGAGGCCCACAAGCCGAGCAGGTGCGAAAGCAGGCTCTAGTGATCCGGCGGCCCCGAGTGGGTGGGCCGTCGCTCAACGGATAAAAGGTACTCCGGGGATAACAGGCTGATCTTGCCCAAGAGTCCACATCGACGGCAAGGTTTGGCACCTCGATGTCGGCTCATCGCATCCTGGGGCTGGAGCAGGTCCCAAGGGTACGGCTGTTCGCCGTTTAAAGCGGTACGCGAGCTGGGTTCAGAACGTCGTGAGACAGTTCGGTCCCTATCCTCCGTGGGCGCAGGAGAATCGATGGAGGCTGCCCCCAGTACGAGAGGACCGGGGTGGACGCACCTCCGGTGAACCGGTTGTCGACCAACGGCACGGCCGGGTAGCCGCGTGCGGCGCGGATAACCGCTGAAGGCATCTAAGCGGGAAGCCGTTCCAGGGATTAGTTCTCCTTCCGGTAAGGGCCCAGGTAGACTACCTGGTCGATAGACGGCAGGTGCAAGGACGGCGACGTCCTCAGCCGAGCCGCACTAATCGCCCGAGCTCTTCCGGAACCGCACCTCGCGGCCCGCGGGACATGCGCTCACGCGCGGTCCGGGCACGAGGATGCCCCCGAGTCATCTCCCCTATGCGCCATGCGGCCCCCAGGGCACGTGTAGAGTGAGACCCAGGACACCGTAACGGTGGGCGCCGCCCACCGGTCAGCGGCCAGAGCATGGGGGGCACGCCCGGTCCCGTTCCGAACCCGGAAGCTAAGCCCCATCGCGCCGAGAGTACTGCGGGGTCAGCCCGTGGGAGGCCAGGGCGCCGCTGACCGGTGGACGGCACCGAGCCGTACGCTTGAACTGAGAAGGGGGAGGCCTCGCGGCCTCCTCCTTTTTTGCGTTATATACACGTTGTACTTTGGGACCTAGTTCCCCCGTATGCGCTCTTACTGTTTGGCTGTATTTTGAGTCCTTCTAGTGTATTTGAGCGATAATTACTCGCATTGGCGTTAGGGAGGGCTTGATGTTTACCGTATTTGTCTTGGGCAATATTGCTTCGGGTAAGTCGACTGCCTGCCGCTATTTCGAATCTCGTGGCGCTATGCTAATCGATCTGGATGAGCTTGCAAAATCGCTGTATGTGCCGGCCTCTGATATCGTCAATGCTTTCGCGGATGAATTCGGTTGGGACATTTTGGATGAGGATGGCGGCATTCGCCGCAACATCCTCGCTTCTCGAGCTTTTGCTTCTCCTGATTCGGTCGCACGGCTCAATGGCATTGTGCATCCCGTTCTCATTGAACAGCTTTCGCTTAGGATTCTCGATCCGGTTTGTTGTACGGTTTCGTCTCCCCGTTATCCCTTTGCGGTGGTCGAGGTTTCTGCTCCGACTGGTTTTGAGGATGCATTTGGCTTGGCTGATGAAATTTTGGTCATCAGCGCCCCTTTGTCAGTTCGTCGCGAGCGCGCTATTCAACGTGGCATGGAGCCATCTGATTTCGATGCCCGTTCTGCTTGCCAGCCCGAAGAGTCTGCGCTGTGCAATCTCGCTACAACTGTGATTGACAATGCGGCAGACGATAACTCGCTCTTTGAACAACTGGACGCATGGCTTTCGTGCCATGGGTTCGGGGATGTAGTGGATAAGGAGGAGGCCGATGCCTAAGACACGTTTCCTTACGTGGTATCGCCTTATACCGCTGGCTACCGTTTTTGCCTTCGGCCTTATCTCATTCGTTTACTCGTATGCTCCTGCCGCTTTCTTTAAGCCGCTGTATCCGATTGACTACGAGGCGTATGTAAAGCAATCCAGTATTTCGCATAATCTGGATCCGTATCTGGTGTGCGCTGTCATTAAGTCTGAATCGAATTGGGATTCCGAGGCCGAGTCGAATCAGGGTGCTCAGGGATTGATGCAGCTGATGCCCGAGACTGCCCAGGATATGATCGCCAAAGGCCTTGTCGACGGTGGCGAGTATTCGGCCGACAACCTTAACGATCCGGCTACGAATATCGAGTTTGGCTGTGCGTATCTCTCGTATCTTCTAGCGTATTTTAACGGGTCGACTGACAGTGCCATTGCCGCCTATAACGCCGGCATGGGCAATGTCGACGGATGGGCGCAGCAGAGTACGTCGCTTCATAATGCAATCACCTTTCCCGAGACGCAGGCTTATCTGATCCGCGTCAATAATGCCTGGGTTCGATATAGGACTCTCTATCCCGATCGGTTCGTATAGGACTAAGCCCACCGCCTGCGTATACTGCAGATGTATGAGTTAGGAGTATCCATGGCGGAATTTGAAGTAGAACGCGTTGGTGGTGAACTTAAGCGCTTTGGCGTTGAGGGCGCTGATGTGCCGTTTAAGGTCGTGTCTCCATACGAGCCCGCTGGTTCCCAGCCTAAGGCCATTGAGTCGCTTGTACGGGGCGTGAGGGACGGAGACCGCTATCAGGTTTTGCTGGGTGTGACTGGTTCGGGTAAGACTTTTACGATGGCCAAAACCATTGAGGCCTTGGGTAAGCCGACCCTTGTCATGGCTCCGAATAAAACGCTCGCCGCTCAGCTTGCGAGCGAGCTCAAAGAGTTCTTTCCCAATAACGCTGTGGTCTACTTCGTCTCGTACTACGACTACTATCAGCCCGAGGCGTATGTGCCACAAAGCGATACATATATCGAGAAAGACTCCTCGATTAACGAAGAGGTCGAGATGCTGCGCCATCAGGCGACCGCGTCACTGCTCTCTCGACGCGATGTGATCGTCGTTGCATCGGTCTCGTGTATCTATGGCATTGGCTCTCCAGAGGACTATGCGGGCCTAGCTCCAAACGTCGACAAGAAGGTGCCGCTCGAGCGCGATGACTTTATCCATGCACTTATCGACATTCAATATGATCGTAATGACTATGACCTGGCACGCGGCACGTTCCGCGTGCGCGGCGATGTTGTCGACGTGTATCCGCCTTATGCCGAGCATCCGTTGCGGTTTGAGTTTTTTGGCGACGAGGTCGAGTTGATTGCCGAGATCGATGAGGTCACCGGTGAGATGCTTCGTGAGTACGAGGCCATCCCCGTATGGCCGGCATCGCACTACGTGACCGAGAAGCCGAAGGTCAAGGCGGCTCTGAAATCGATCAGCGAAGAGTGCGAGAAGCGCGTCGCAGAGCTCAAGGCGACCGACAAGTTGCTCGAGGCGCAGCGTCTGCAGCAGCGCACCGATTATGATCTTGAGATGCTCGAGACGATGGGCTTTTGCAACGGCATCGAGAACTACTCGCGTCATCTGGACGGTCGCAAACCGGGCGAGCCGCCGTTTACCCTAATCGATTACTTTCCCAAGGATATGCTCTGCATCATCGATGAGAGCCATGTGACGGTGCCGCAGATTCGCGGCATGCACGAAGGTGACCGCTCGCGTAAGGTGACGCTGGTGGAACACGGTTTTCGCCTGCCCTCGGCGCTCGATAACCGCCCGCTTCGTTTCGATGAGTTTGAGGCGAGGATTCCCCAGTTCATCTACGTCTCGGCTACGCCGGGCGACTATGAGTTGCGCGTGAGTCAAAACGACGTTGAGCAGATCATTCGTCCGACCGGCCTGCTTGATCCCAAGATCGACGTTCGTCCTGTCCGAGGCCAGATTGACGATCTTGAGGACGAGATTCGCGAGCGCGTGGCCCGCAAGGAGCGCGTGCTGGTGACCACGCTCACCAAGCGCATGGCCGAGGACCTGACCGACCATCTGCTTGATGCCGGCATTAAGGTCAACTACATGCACTCTGATACGGCGACAATGGACCGTGTCGAGATCCTGCGAACGCTGCGCGAAGGCAAGATCGATGTTCTCGTTGGCATCAACCTGCTTCGCGAGGGCTTGGATCTCCCCGAGGTCTCACTGGTGGCAATTCTCGATGCCGATAAGGAAGGCTTCTTGCGCAACCGCCGTTCGCTGATTCAGACGATTGGCCGTGCGGCCCGTAACGCCGATGGCGAAGTCATCATGTATGCAGACGTTGTGACCGATTCGATGAAAGAGGCCATCGAGGAGACGCAGCGCCGTCGTGAGATTCAGATGGCATATAACGAAGAACATGGCATTGTGCCCAAGACAGTGCGCAAGGCCATCAACGACATCTCAAGTTTTATTGCCGAGGCCGAAAAAACCGTGGGCTCCAAGGGACGCTCGAAGGGCGACTCTCTTGGCCATGGCGCATTCTATACGCCCGATGAGTCGGGCGAGGGCGGTGTGCCGGAAACGGTGGCGCCCGAGCAGACACTTGCGGAGCAGTTGGAAGAACTGCCGCATGACGAGCTTGTGCGGATCGTCGAAACCATGGAAGAGGATATGCGTAACGCTTCTGCCGCTATGGACTTTGAGGAGGCGGCGCGCCTGCGCGATGCCGTCGTTCAGATTCGGGCGATGCTCGAGGGTGCGTCTGAGGACGAGACGATCGAGCGCTTACGCTCGCAGGCCCGCAAGGGTTCCACGTTCGCATCGGGCAGAAAACGCCAGGGTGCACGGTTTAAGAAATAGCGAACAGGCCCCGAGTTCTCTGTGGAGCTCGGGGCCTATGTCTTTTGCGCGCTGGAATTTGTGCGTTAGAGGTCTGCGATCAGGGCTTCAGCACAACGGATGCCGTCGGTGGCCGCGCTCATGATGCCGCCGGCATATCCAGCTCCCTCACCACAAGGGTAGAGGCCCGGGGTCGACACGGCATGGCACGTTCGGTCTCGGGTAACAGTGACCGGTGAGCTCGAACGAGTCTCCACGCCGGTAAGAACGGCATCGGGACGGTCGTAGCCTCGTAGCTTTTTTCCGAGTAGGGGAAGTCCCAGGCGGAGCGACTCGACGATATGCTGCGGTAGGGCTTCGTCAATTGCCGTCCAGGTCACACCGAGCGGATAGGTGGGCTTTACCTTTCCGGGCGCCTTGCTGGCGCGTCCTGCGAGGAAATCTCCGACGAGTTGTGCCGGTGCGTTCCAGTTGGAACCGCCCAGGCGATAGGCGGCCGCCTCGCAGGCACGCTGGAGCTCGATGCCGGCGAGCGGGTCATCGTTGGGAAGGTCCTCAGGCGTGACGTTAACGAGCAAGGCGGCATTTGCGTTGCGTCCGTCGCGGGCATTGAGGCTAGCGCCGTTGACGCACAGGTGGCCCTGCTCGGAAGAGGCGGCAACAACCTGTCCGCCGGGGCACATGCAAAACGAGAACACGCTGCGGCCGTTGGGAAGATGGGCAACAAGTTTGTAGGGGGCCGCCCCGAGCGCTGGATGTCCCGCCGAGGCTCCATATTGGGCTCTGTCGATGTCGCGTTGCGGATGCTCGATGCGAACGCCCATGGCAAAGGTCTTTTGTGCGAGGGCCACGTTGTGGTCCTTAAGGAGCTCAAAAATATCGCGAGCAGAATGCCCGCAGGCGAGGATGAGGTGCTTTGTCTCGATTGGCTCGTAAGCGGCGTCTTGGGACGATTGGACATCAATACCGGTGATGGCGCCAGACGCGTCGATGCGAATGTCGACGAGCTTCGTTCGATAACGGACGACACCTCCGAGCTGCTCGATGCGCTGGGATATAGCGGTGACAACCTTGGGAAGGATGTCGGAGCCAATGTGCGGCTTGGCATCCCACAGAATATCGCGGGGCGCACCCGCCTCGACGAAGGTTTCGAGGATAAGGCGATGGGCGGGATTTTTTGTTCCCGTATTGAGCTTGCCGTCCGAGAAGGTCCCCGCGCCGCCCAGACCAAACTGAATATTGCTCTCGGGGTCGAGGATGCGCTCCTTTAGAAAGAGGTCGATCGCCTGCGAGCGGCGAAATGCCGGGTCGCCGCGCTCGATAAGCAAGGGCTTAAGACCTGCTTTGGCGAGCGTGAGCGCAGCGAAAAGGCCGGCGCATCCGGCGCCGACAACGACAGGGCGTTCTTGAGGTGCGTCGGAGACGGGGGAGGGGAATGAAGGCTCATCGTCTTCTATCGCGCGTACGCGCGAGCGGTCACGCTCGGCAACGCTGTCGACCGCTTCTCGCTCGAGGTGGGGACTGGTCAGCTCAACACGAAAGCTCAGGATAAAATGGACGTCTCGTTTTTTGCGAGCGTCGATTGACTTGCGGTGGAGTTCGATGGACTTGATCTCGGAGTCCTTGCAACGTAGGATGCGCTTGGCGACTCGCTTGCCAACAATGAGGCAGGTATTTTCATCGCCGGCTTCATCGAGCGACACGTTGACTTGGGTGATTTCGATCATCGAGGTCTCCTTAGAGGCAAGAAAGAGGCCGTCCGGTATCCCAGACGGCCCGAATGCGTTTTTGATTATAGACTGCGCGGCTACAGGCTGCTTGCAGCGCGAATGCCCGAGAGCCAGGCCCACGCAAGGTTAAAGCCTCCGCAATCGGCGTCGATGTCGAGCGCTTCGCCGCAGACGTAAAGCGGGGCGTCGACAGCGCTGCTCGCGCGTAGACTGGGTGTTGAGATGCTCTCGACAGATACGCCACCACGCGTGACCTGCGCCGAGCGCTCCTCGGCTGTTCCCTCGACGAGCAACTTAAAGTGCTTGAGGATCGAGACCAGGTGGATGACATCGTTGGAGCCTGGATGGCACTGCTCGAACGCCGTGCAGACGACGCGGGAGAGTTGCGGGGCGAGCATGCCGTCGAGCCAACGGGGATCGCGGGGCGAAAAGCCGCCGAGCAGCTCAACGCGCCGGTTGAGCATATCGAGCAGCTCGTCTTTGGAGAGGTCGGGGAAAACGTCGAGCAGGATCGTATCGCCGTGCTGGATACGACGGGAGAGGTTGAAGACAGCGACGCCCGAGATACCGAAGGTTCGAAACAGGACTTCACCGTCTTCGTGCCAGAGCTCATTATGATTGCGGGCGAGCGTCAAGCGGGCGCGGACGCGCAGGCCATCCAACGTCTTGATTGCCGCCCGATCGCCGACGACCGTTGCCGATACGGGGCAGAGGATGGGGCGCAGCGAAGTGAGGGGGAGGCGAAACGTATCGGCGATACCAGTGGGGTTGCCACCCGTGGCGATAATTACGGCATGTGCCTGCAGGGCCTCGTTCTTGCGAGGGACATCGGCGAGCGCTTTCCGAAGCGAGCGGAGCTCCGATTTTCGGTCGTCGCGCTTTTTTGCCTTGAGTGCCCGCGCTGGACGGTCTATTTGGAGTGTCCAGCCTTCGGAAGCTTTGCGCGCCGTGGCAATATTGGCTCCGCAGATTAAGGTGATACCTAGGCGGTCGCAAACGTTGAGAAGCGCGTCGCGCACCGATTCGGCGCGAAGGGAGCGCGGGTACAGTCGGCCTTCCTCGGAGGTTGTCATGATGCCCAGCGAGGAGAAGAAACCCATAAGCTCTTGTTCGGGTTGGGGGCCCATGACAGATTCGACGAATGCGGGGTGGTTATACCGCTGAGGATCAATCGATTCGTTGGAGAGGTTGCAGCGGCCGTTACCGGTCGCAAGGAGCTTAAGGCCGCAGGCGACATCGCGCTCAACGATGCAGACGCTTTTGCCAGCACGTGCGGCCGTAATGGCGGCGGCGAGGCCTGAAGCCCCGCCGCCGATTACCAGGACGTCATAGAAGGCGCTCGTGTTCACTTAGGCCTCGTCGGTCTCGTGCGGGGTAATAGCCTCGACGGCAGAGACTGCCTTGGGCAACATGCCATCGGGCAGCGCGGTCTCAACCTCGCCCTTATCGCAGGCCTCGGCGAGTGCCGGATTAATGGGAAGCGTGCCCAAGATGTCGAGGTTATAGCGCTCTGCGACCTCGGGGAGCTTGCTCTTGCCAAAGACCTCGATCTTCTTGCCGCAGTCGGGGCACTCAATATAGCTCATGTTCTCGACGATGCCCAGAATGGGGACGTTCATCTTCTCGGCCATGTTGACCGCCTTGGCGACAATCATCGAGACCAGATCCTGCGGGCTCGTGACGATGACGATGCCGTCGACGGGCAGTGACTGGAAGACGGTGAGCGCGACGTCGCCTGTTCCCGGAGGCATGTCGACCAGCAGGTAGTCGATGGGGCCCCACGAGGTCTCGCTCCAGAACTGCCTGATGGCGCCTGCGATGACCGGACCGCGCCAAAGGACGGGGTCGGTCTCGTTTTGGAGCAGAAGGTTGGAGCTCATGACCTTGACGCCGTGCTCGGAGATTTCAGGCAGCATGAGGTTGCAAAGGGCATGGACGTGGCGTCCGCTCATACCGAACATCTTGGGGATAGAGGGACCGGTGATGTCGGCATCGAGGACGCCGACCTTGTGGCCGTGACGGGCAAGCTCGGTGGCGATGGCACCGGTGACAAACGACTTGCCGACACCGCCCTTGCCGGAAAGCACGGCGATGACGCGTTTGACCTCGGACAGCGTATTCTCCTCAAATTGCGACGGCGACGTTTGTCCGCCGGCGGCCTGTGCGTGCTCGCAACCCATGTATGACTCCTTTGTATATGTTGGGGCCGGGGCCCCGTGATGTGACACGAGCGTCATTGTACCCTCGTTTGCGAGCGGGAGTCATTTACGATGCATTTGGGCCGAGCGTGCTTGCAATACGATGGGTCCAAGCGAATGGGCGGGCTTACTGAACTTTGCTGGCGAACTCGAGGTATTGCATGCGCTGCAGCTTGTTGATCGTCGAGGCGTATGGGCTGTCTTCAGATTCCAAGTCGTAGCGCAGCCCGTCGGTACCGAGGTAGCCGGCGACATTGATGGTGGGCACATCTGACCTTGTTGCAAGCAGAGCCTTTTGATAGTCGGTGAGCGGGGCGCCGATCTTATTAAGGGTAATGGCTGCAACCTCGTTTGCCCCGACGGTGTCGTAGACGTTGAGCTCGGTATTGCCGGCGATTTCATAGTTAGCCCAGACAAAATATGTCGACTGATAGATACGGAAAGCGTGGCTTGCCGTATCTTCCTGAGGGTACAGCTCGTCGTTGAGAGTCGTTGCGGCGCTCGGCTGATGGTCGCCAAAAAAGACAAGGACAACCGGTCTGCCGATATTGCGGAGCTCGTTGATAAAGTACTCGAGGTCCCGGTCGGATGCGTTGATGCAGGTAAGATAGGTGTTGAGCGCGCTATTGGCACCCTCGCTGGCTCCCTCGACCCAATAGTTTGTAAGCTCCTCGGCGGGAACGGTGCCATAGTCGTAGCCGCCGTGATTTTGCATCGTGACGTCAAAGATGAACTGCGGGGCTTCGTCGGTTCTAAGCAGGTCGAGTATCTTGTCGTAGGTGGCGTAGTCGCATACGCCGGCATGGTAACAGGGCGCACCTTCGAAATCGCCGATTGAAAGAAAGTCTCCAAAGCCCAGCTGCTGATAGATTTTATCTCGATGGTAGTTGACGGGGTTTTGCGGGTGCATAGCGGTAGCGGTATACCCAAGCTCCTTAAGGTCCTTTGCCAGGCTGTCGACGCCATTCATCTGATATAGCTGATAGGGGATTTTGCCTAATCCGACAAAGGCCGTTGTCGCTCCGGTCAAAAATTCGAATTCGGAGTTCGCCGTTCCGCCACCGGCGACCGAAGCGAGCATGGTGCCGCGAACAAGTGTGTCGGGAAGCGAGTTGTAGAATGCGGGGCCGGTGTACCCGGCCGCCTGGAGCTGCTCAAAGCACGAAAGGTCGCTAAAACTCTCATTCATGACGGCAACAATCGTCGGCTTGATTTCATTGAACTGGGCAACGGCCGCCGCGCGCTGCTCGCTCGAGCCATACGTGCTGTTGTAGGTGGCGGCGAGCTCCTGCTCGATGCTCTGCGCCTCATCGGGCGTATAGTCTTCGGGCTTCTCAATGGGCAACTCGTTGACCATTTCGGTGAACGAAGTGATAAAACCCTGAGACGCATATGTGGTGATGGGCTGCCAACGGTCAAATCCAAAATTCAGCGCCTGCTCCAAGTCGATGCTGGAAAAGCCCGAGAGCCCCACAACGGTCACTAACAGAAAAGCACAGAGGTTAGCGGCGATTGCGGGGAAGACATGGGTGGGCGTACGGAGCTTTCGCGGACGGATAAGCGAAAGAAGCCCCAGGGAAATCTCCAGCAGGGCGAGAGAGGTTACGATTCCGGCGGTAAAGGTAAACTCGTATCCCTCGCTCACCTCCATTGCGGTGCCAAGGGCCAAGATATCGCTTGGCAGGATGGCTTCGCCTTTAAACGTTATGACGAAGTGCTCGGCAATGCCAAGGATGCAGCAGGCGACGGGCACGAGGGCCATGACGCCTCCATGACGCTGTCCCAGCAAATAAAGGGAGAGCAGAACCGTCGCGAGCAGCCCGACGGAAAACCCGAATGAGTTGGCGGGAATGCGATAGAACGTTTCGTTGCAGGCAATTTCGAGTGAAACGAACGAGAGCGCTGAAACAGCGGCGATGACAAGGATGTCACGGCAAATACAGGCAACCGTTCCCGTCGCAAGATCGGTTTGGTCGATAAGTCCCGAAACCAAGGGCTCGACAAGAAGTATGACGGCGGCAGCACCGAGCGCCGAATAAGAAAGGACCCATAGGGAACTGTCCTCATTTACGAGCAATTGATTCGTAATCCATGCAGCTACCATGCCGAGCGGGATAAGGAGCGTCGCGCACCAAAAGACGCGGGCAATGGGTGGCTTTTCATTGTGTTTGATTGAAAAATACACGCGCACGACGACGGTGGCCACGATAAGGATGGCGATGAATATGGGCAGATTGGCCATGTCACTCGAAGTGATTTCAAGGGGGATATCTTCGGTCATGGACGTTCCTCTGTTACGGCAAATTAAGTTCAGTATTAGATTACTGTAACCTTTCCACGGCATTTCGAGAAACAAAGCGCCCGATACGCAAAGCTAAAGGTCTGCGAATCTTGTATTACGAACATCTGTGCGCGTCGAGTGCGCTAAACTCATCGACAGTATGATTCGATGCAATAGGAGGCAAGGAGCTTCCATGTCTGATTCTTCTATCGTTATTCGCGGCGCTCGTGAGCACAACCTCCGTGATATCGATGTTTCCATTCCGCGTGACCAACTCGTGGTCATTACCGGTCTTTCTGGCTCGGGCAAGAGTTCGCTGGCATTTGACACTATCTATGCCGAGGGCCAGCGTCGATACGTTGAGAGCCTTTCGAGCTATGCGCGCCAGTTCTTGGGCCAGATGGACAAACCCGACTTGGATTCAATCGACGGCCTTTCGCCGGCGGTGTCGATTGACCAAAAGACGACGTCTAAAAACCCTCGCTCGACGGTTGGCACCGTAACCGAGATTTATGACTATCTGCGCCTGCTGTTCGCCCGTGTGGGCACCCCGCACTGCCCCGAATGCGGCCGCGTCATTGAGCGTCAGACGACCGACCAGGTTGCCGACAAGGTCTTGGCGGCGGGGGAGGGCCGCCGCGCGTTTGTGCTGGCACCGGTGGTGCGCGGGCGAAAAGGCGAGTACACCAAACTGTTTGAGGACCTTCGCGCCGAGGGCTTTAGCCGCGTGCGTGTCGACGGTGAAGTGCGCTCGCTCGACGATCCGATCGATCTGGACAAGAAGTTCAAGCACGATATCGAGGTCGTGGTCGACCGCATCGTGATTCGGGAAAACTCTCTGGGCCGCATCGCCGAGTCTGTTGAACAGGCGACTGCCTTGGCGCACGGCAATGTAAACGTGTACATGCTGCCCGATCGCGATGCTCCCGAGGGGACCGAGGGCGAACTGCTGGAGTATTCGTTGGCCTTGGCGTGCCCGGAGCATGGACACTCCATTGACGATCTTCAGCCGCGTGATTTTTCGTTCAACGCTCCCTATGGCGCATGTCCTGAGTGCGACGGCCTGGGCTTTAAGAAAACCGTTGATGCCGAGGCGCTGATTGAGGACCCCTCGAAGTCCATTGCCGACGGAGTCTTTGGTAGCCTGTTTGGCAATTCGAACTACTATCCGCAGATTTTTGCTGCGGTCTGCAAACACTTTAAGGTGAGCGCCGATACGCCGTGGGAGGACTTGCCCCCTCGCGTGCGTCGTGCATTCTTGGATGGCCTGGGCGATACGAAGATCTCGGTCGACTACCAAAAGCTCGACGGACGTCGTAGCCAGTGGGATACAAAGTTTTCGGGCGTTCGCAACATCCTGTACGAACGCTATGCCGAGACGACGAACGAGAACACCAAGGCGCGCCTGGAGAAGTACATTCGCGAGGAACCGTGCTCGAGCTGCCACGGCGCTCGTTTGCGCCCTGAGATGCTCGCCGTCACCGTGGGCGGCAAGTCCATTTACGAGGTTTGTTGCCTGTCGTGCCGTGAGTCGCTCGAGTTTTTTGAGGGCTTGGAACTTACCGAGCGTCAACGGTTTATCGGCGGCCGTATCGTCAAGGAAATCCTGGAGCGCTTGCGTTTTCTGGTCGATGTTGGACTCGACTATCTGACGCTCGATCGTGCTTCGGCGACGCTTTCCGGTGGCGAGGCACAGCGTATTCGACTGGCAACGCAGATCGGCGCGGGTCTCATGGGCGTGCTCTATATTCTGGATGAGCCCTCGATCGGTCTTCATCAGCGTGACAACGAGCGCCTGATCAAGACGCTCGAGCGCCTGCGCGATATCGGCAATACCGTTATCGTCGTCGAACACGACGAGGATACAATCCGTGCCGCCGACTACGTGATCGACATGGGGCCCGGCGCCGGCGTCAACGGCGGACACGTAGTCGCGGCGGGAACGCCTGCCGATATCATGGCGTGTCCTGAGTCGATGACGGGCGCTTATCTGACCGGCAAACGAATGATCCGGGTGCCTGATGAACGGCGCAAACCCGGTCGCGGCTGCCTTAAAATTACGGGCGCTCGAGCCAACAACCTCAAAAACGTTACTGCCAAGATCGAGTTTGGTACGCTTACGGTTGTTACCGGCGTGTCGGGATCGGGCAAGAGCTCCCTAGTTACCGACACCATTGCGCCTGCCCTTACGAATGCCATTCACCGCTCGACGCGCCCTGTGGGTCCGTATAAGAAAATCGAGGGCATCGAGTGTATCGATAAGGTTATCGATATCGACCAGTCGCCGATTGGCCGCACGCCGCGTTCCAACCCTGCTACCTATATCGGCCTGTGGGATGATCTTCGCGCACTGTTTGCGAGTACGCCGGAGTCGAAGGCGCGCGGCTACTCGCCAGGTCGTTTCTCCTTTAATGTGAGTGGCGGGCGCTGTGAGGCGTGCAAGGGCGACGGACAGATCAAGATCGAGATGCACTTCCTTCCCGATATCTACGTTCCCTGCGAAGTTTGCGGCGGTAAACGCTACAACCGCGAGACACTCGAGGTCACCTATCGTGGCAAGACCATCTCGGACGTGCTCGACATGAGCGTTACCGAGGCGCTGGCCTTCTTTGGGAATATCCCGCAGATTAAGCGCAAGCTCCAGACGCTGTACGATGTAGGCTTGGGCTACGTGAGCCTGGGCCAGCCCGCCACGACGCTTTCGGGCGGCGAGGCGCAGCGTGTAAAGCTCGCCAAGGAGCTTCATCGACGCCAGACGGGCAAGACGTTCTATATTTTGGACGAGCCGACGACCGGCCTTCATTTTGAGGACGTCCGCCAGCTGCTCGATGTACTGCAGCGCTTGGTCGATGCGGGCAACACGGTGCTGGTGATTGAACACAACCTTGATGTCATCAAGGTTGCCGACCGCCTGATCGATATGGGTCCCGAGGGCGGTAACGGCGGCGGAACCGTCGTGGTTTCGGGTACACCGGAGCAGGTTGCGGACTGTCCGCAGAGTTATACGGGCAAGTTTTTGGCGCCGTTGCTCAGGCGTGACCGGGAGCGCCAGGCTCAACTTGATGCTCAATAAATAGGCGATTCAGTTTATGGGCGCCATCGACTCCTTGTGATTCGATGGCGCTTGCTGTGCCGAAGTGACGTATGCAGCCGAATTGGACATATACTTAATCCTTGCGTCCGAATGCGAGGGAAAGGATATGTCATGGCAAAGGCTGTAAAGACGCCAAAAACCAATGCGATGCGCGAGCTGGAAAGCGCCGGCATTTCCTATGTTCTACATACGTACGAAGACGATGGCGATGAGTCGGTGGGCCTGGGGGTCGCGATTTCGGAGCAGCTTGGCGAGGAGCCCGGTCAAGGATTTAAGACTTTGGTCTGTGTGACACCGTCCAACGACTATGTCGTGTGCTGCATCCCTGTTGCCGACGAGCTCGATCTAAAGTCCGCCGCGCGTGCCGCGGGGGAGAAGTCCTTGGCCATGATGCATGTGAAGGATTTGCTTGCGGCGACTGGCTACGTTCGCGGCGGCTGCAGCCCGGTCGGTATGAAAAAACGCTACCGGACGCTCATTGATGAGACATGTGTCCTTTGGGATACCATTTTTATTTCGGGAGGCAAGCGTGGTTATCAGCTCGAGCTTGCACCCGATGATTTAATTGCATTTTGCGGGGCGACGGTTGCCGCGATTACGAGAGAGGACTGAGCGATGCCGCAGGAAGAATTGAAGCGCGGAGCTCATTTTGCAAAAGAATCTGCGCCTCAGACACCCTCATCCGAAGCTTCTTCGTCGCGAGATGACACTGACGACATGGGCTCGTCGGACTACTCCACGGTTGGTCGTTCCGCCGGGCTTATGACCATCCTGACTATCGTGTCTCGCGTCACCGGTTTTATCCGCACGTGGGCAATGGCGGCCGCTATCGGCATGTCGCTACTCTCGTCCTCCTATCAGGTCGCCAACAACCTGCCCAATATGCTCTACGAACTCGTGATGGGCGGCATGCTCGTGACGGCGTTTTTGCCCGTGTACATGGGCGTGAGGCGTGAGCAGGGTCGCGAGGCCTCAAACGAGTACGTGGGCAACCTGCTCGGCATTCTGCTTTTGGTGCTGGGTGGCATTTCGTTGCTGGGGACCGTGTTCGCCCCGGGCTTTATCTGGACGCAATCGTTCCTTTCGGGTGACGGCGGCAGCATGGATACCGCTGCGTTCATGTTCCGTTTCTTTGCCATCCAGATTCTGTTTTATGGTTTGGGCTCGGTGTTCTCGGGCGTTCTCAACGCACACCGCGACTACTTCTGGTCGACGTTTGCTCCGGTCCTCAACAATGTGATCGTCATTGCGAGCTTTATGGGTTTTGCGCCCGTGTCCGCACAGTTTGGCGAACGTGCCGGCATCATCTTGATTGCGGCCGGTACGACCCTCGGTGTCTTTGTTCAGATGGCATGTCAGATCCCCGCGCTTGGCAAGCACGGCGTGCACCCCCATATCCATATCGACTTTAAGGACCCCGCACTGCGGCAGACGATTGCGCTCGGTATCCCGACGCTGCTCGCCACGGTGTGCATGTTTGTCTCGACTTCTATCACCAACGCTGCCGCGCTGGTGGTCCAGCCCGAGACTGGTCCTTCCGTCATCGCCTATGCGCGCCTGTGGTACACGCTGCCCTACGCGCTGATTGCCGCCTCGCTTTCGACGGCGCTCTATACCGAGCTCTCTCACGACGCGCAGGAGAAGGATTACGACAGCGTTCGCACGGGCATTTCGCGTGGCGTCGCCCAGATGCTGTTCTTCCTGATTCCGTTCGCGCTGTACCTGATTGTCTTCGCGCGTCCGCTCAACATGATCTACTGTGCTGGCAAGTTCGATGAATCCGGCGTGACGCTGGTGTCCGAGTACCTTGTCTACCTGGCGCTCTCGCTGCCGCTCTACGGCGTGGTCGTGTTGATGCAGAAGAGCTTCTCTGCCTTGCTCGACATGAAGCCCTATAGTCGCTATTGCCTGTATTCTGCCATCGGCCAGGCCGGCTCGGTTCTGCTGTTTGGCGTTGTGCTGGGCTTCGGCATGCCGGCAATCGCGCTTTCGTATGTCGTCGACTACGTGATCTTGGTCGGTTGTTCGCTGTGGTGGCTGCGTCGTCGTCTGCGTGGCCTTCAGGTCAAATCTATCCTACATGGCGGTTTCTTTGGCCTTTTGCTCGGTGGCCTGGGTGCTGCCGCAGGCGCCGGCGTCATGTGGGCGCTTGAGCACTTTGTCGGGGCGCTTGGCGGTTCGATTCTGATTACTCTTGGCTATGTTTGCGTTGCGGGTGTCGTCTCGCTTGCTGTTACCTTTGGCCTTGCCGTCGTCCTTAAGATGCCCGAGGTCTCGGCGCTGCTTCGTCGCAAGTAGGTGCGCGTGGCCGGTCACGACAACATTCCAACGCTTGCCGAGCAGGTTTCGCGCGTTCCCACACAGCCCGGATGCTACCTTTGGAAGGATGCCAAGGGCGATGTCATCTACGTGGGCAAGGCGAAAAACCTACGCGCCCGCATGCGTCAATACGTGACACTGCAGGATGAGCGTCAAAAGATTCCGCTGATGATGCAGCTGGTGGCGAGCTTTGACTATATCGTGGTGGAGACCGAGCATGAGGCGTTGGTGCTCGAGCGCAATTTGATTGGTCAGTACCATCCGTACTTTAACGTCGACCTCAAGGATGACAAGAGCTACCCCTTTATCGCCATTACAAAGGGCGACCTGTATCCCGCTATCAAATATACGCGTGAGCGTCATAAGCCGGGAACGCGCTATTTTGGACCCTATACCGATAGCCGTGCGGCACGTGAGACGATAGATACGCTGCGCAAGGTTATTCCCATCTGCTCCGCATCCTGTGCGGAGTGGCGTCGTTGTCGCCGTATCGTTGAGTCCCACAAGGGCGAGGAAGACATCGTCAATATGATTTGCGCGCAAAACGGGCGTCCCTGCTTTGACTACCATGTCGGGCGCGGCCCGGGTGCGTGTGTCGGCGCGATTTCCCCGGCAGACTATGCCAAGAACGTCAAGCGTGTCGAGCGCTTTTTGTCGGGCCATCGCAAGGATGTCGTCGATGAGCTGACCTCCGAGATGACGGATGCCGCCGAGGCGCTCGACTTTGAGCGCGCGGCACGCGTCAAACGTCGTTTGGAGGTCATCAGGGGTCTGGACGATCGTCAGCAAGTCGTTTTTCCCTCCAGTGTCGATATCGATGTCATCGGGTTCTATCGCGAGGAGACCATCTCCGCCGCTTGCGTCTTCGTCGTTCGCGAGGGCCGAACAGTTCGCACCTGCGAGTTCATTCTCGACAAGGGTCTTGATGTTGACGAGGAAGAGCTCCAGTCGGGCTTTCTTAAGCGCTATTACGACGAGACGGCTGATATTCCAGCTGAGGTCAACCTTTCCGTCGAGCTTGAGGATGCGGAGGCGCTGGGGGAATGGCTTGCGGGCAAGCGCGAGCGTTCCTGCCATCTCCATAGGCCGCAGCGTGGCGAAAAGCACCGTTTGCTCGATATGGCATCCAAAAATGCGCGCCATGCCCTCATGCGCTACATGATGCGAACGGGGTACGCTGACGACCGCACCAATCAGGCGCTCCTGGAGCTCGAAAGCGCGCTGGCGCTGCCAGCGCCGCCGATGCGTATCGAGTGCTTCGATATCTCGACGCTGCACGGAACCTTTACCGTCGCCTCGATGGTGGTGTTTACCAACGGACGCGCCGACAAGAGCCAGTACCGTCGTTTTAAAATTCAGGCCGAATTGGACGAGGCAAACGACTTCGTGTCGATGTCCGAGGTTTTGGGACGACGCTATGCTCCCGAGCGCATGGCCGACGAGCGCTTTGGATCGCGCCCCGATTTGCTCGTTGTCGATGGCGGTAAGCCGCAATTGACCGCTGCGATCAAGCAACTTGAGGCTCTTGGGCTCGATATACCAGTTTGTGGCTTGGCAAAGGCCGATGAGGAGGTTTTCGTGCCTTGGGACGAGACTCCAGTCGTGCTTCCGACCGGGTCCGCGTCGCTCTATCTAATCAAACAGGTGCGCGATGAATCGCACCGTTTTGCCATCACGTTCCATCGCGAATTGCGCGATAAAGCCATGACGGTTTCGGTACTCGATGACGTTCCAGGCGTGGGACCCACCAGAAAACGTGCCCTTATGCGCCATTTTGGCTCGATGAAGCGTTTGCGCGCGGCGAGCGAGCAAGAGATCGCGGAAGTTCGAGGCGTTCCGGCCGATGTCGCCAAAGCGGTCCACGAGGCACTTGTTGCATGGAATGCCGAACGCGCCCAGGCATCGGCCAACCGTTCCGAAAACTAAACGTGCTTCTAAACAACTGATATACATGATTGGCCGATTTTCAATCATTTATTTCGCGGCGATTACCTGTCGATTTCGGGTTTTATTAACGCTAAAACGTTTGACTAGCCATGGTGAACAACCCTGCTATCCTGCGGGTTGACGATGACTGATATCTCACCTCGTCGATACATACTGTCTGGCGAATCGTTTGTCAATGAATTCGGTGAACGGTAGTAAATACCGTTCAAGCGTATGTATGTATCGGTCGCCGAGCGCGGCACCTCAGTTGGGTTCGTCGGTAGGTAAGGTATATATCGTCCGCAAGTTGCGCGGGGGCAAGTCTAGGTGCTCCCGGGTAAGATTCTCTATTGATAGGAGAAGACATGGCCATCATCAACAAGGGTATGTCCAGGCGTTCGTTCCTCGGCCTCACCGGCAGCGTCGCTGCTGTCGCAGGGCTTGGTCTCACCGGCTGCGGTGGCAGCTCCAACGACGAGGGTTCCGCTTCCGGTTCCGCCGATTCCGCCAACCGTGGCGGCGGTGTGATTACCGCTGGTTCCGCTTACGCTCCGTCCAGCTTCGATCCCGCCAGCACCGGCTCCGCTGTGGGCCTGGGTGCTAACTGGCACGTCGTCGAGGGTCTCTACGGCATCGATTACCACGACTACAGCACCTTCAACGAGCTCGCCACCGACGATCCCAAGTCCGTGGACGACACTACCTTCGAGGTCACCATCCGCAAGGGCGCCAAGTTCTCCGATGGTACCGAGGTCACTGCTGACGACGTCGTCTCTTCCTACACCGCTTGCGCTGCTTCCGCTACCTATGCTCCGTTCTTCCAGCCCTTCGAGTCCATCGAGGCCAAGGATGCCAGCACTGTAACGGTCAAGACCAAGGTCCCCAACTTCTCCCTGCTCAAGGATCGTCTGGCCATCATCCGTGTTACCCCGGCTACTCAGTCCGAGGAGGATCGCGCCAAGCAGCCGATCGGTTCCGGCCCCTGGATGTACGACTCTATCTCCGATACCGAGATCACCCTGGTTCCCAACCCCGAGTACAACGGTGAGTATGCTGCCGAGGATAAGAAGATCCAGTACAGCATCCTGACCGACCCCACCGCTCGCGTTACCGCCCAGCAGGAAGGCTCCACGCTCGTTATGGAGCTCGTCACCGCTGACGCCGTCGACCAGCTCGAGAGCGCTGGCTGCAAGATCGACAACGTCCAGGGCTTCGGCACCCGCTTCATCATGTTCAACGTCGCCAAGGAGCCTTGGAACAACGTCAAGGTCCGTCAGGCCGTCATGTACGCGCTCGACACCGAGAAGATGATCACCAACACCTTCGCCGGCCTTGCCACCGCTGCCAGCTGCTACCTGCCCAAGAGCTTCACCAACTATCATGAGGCTTCCACGGTGTACAAGACCGACGCCAAGAAGGCCAAGAAGCTCATCGAGGAGTCCGGCATCACCCCGGGTGCCATCACCCTGCGCACCACCGACAACGAGCAGATTAAGGGCATGGCCGCCCAGGTCAAGAACGACCTCGACGCTCTCGGCTTCGAGGTGACCATCCAGACCGATACCTCGCCGGCCACCTACGCTGCCATCGACGGCGGCGAGGCCTACGATATCCTCCTTGCCCCTGGCGATCCGTCCTGCTTCGGCGCTGACCCCGACCTGCTGCTCAACTGGTGGTACGGCGACAACGTCTGGATGCAGACCCGTTGCCCGTGGAAGGAGTCCGCTGAGTGGGAGAAGCTCCACGGTCTCATGGACGAGGCTCTTGCCGCCGAGGGCGACGAGCAGCAGAAGAAGTGGAACGAGTGCTTCGACATCATCGCCGACAACGCTGTTCTGTACCCCGTTGTCCACGTCAAGACCGTCTCCGCTTCCTGGGACGATCCGTCTACCGCGCCCAACGGCGATGCCCTCGATGGCTTCAAGGGCATCGGCACGACGAGCATGTCCTTCAGGGGCGTCGCGACCGTCAAGGCCTAAGACTCGTTTGAGTCATATGTGGGGCGTCGGTCGTAAGGCAACGTCCTCATAGTTGAAACAAAGACCCGGGCGGCCTCGATGTCGCTCGGGTCTTGTAATGAGTATCCATACTCATATACCAGTTGGTCCTACCGACAAAAGAAAGGGGAGAGAACGTGAACAACTTTCTACGTTTGATTGGAAGGCGTCTCGTGGCGCTGCCGATCATGGCATTGGGCGTCACCGTCCTGGTGTTCTTCCTTATGTCGTTCTCCAAGACCGACCCCGCCTATACGGCGTTGGGTGACGGTGCCTCGCCCGAGGCGGTTGCCGAGTACCATGAGAAGTATGGTCTGGACGACCCCTGGCCCGTGCGCTACGTGCGCTACATGGGCGATCTGATCCATGGTGACATGGGCACCTATGGTGCTGCTCGCAACTCCGTTGCCAAGCGCATCTCCACGGCCCTGCCCGTCACGATGCAGCTGACCTTCATCGGTCTTGCCATCGGCGCGGTCGTCTCGTTTTTGCTCGGCGTCATCGCGGCACTGTATCGCGATAAATGGCCGGACCAAGTGATCCGCGTCTTTTCCATCGCCGGCTTGGCAACCCCGTCGTTCTGGCTTGCCGTTCTGTTGATTCTGCTGTTCTCTTCCTACCTTAAGGTGCTCCCGGCATCCGGTGCTCTGCCTCACTTCACCACCAACCCGGCTGGCTATCTGGGACGTATGATCATGCCCGCTATCGCTCTGGCATTCCCGCTGACGGGCCAGATGACTCGTATCGTGCGTACGGCCATGGTTGAGGAGCTCGACAAGGACTACGTCCGCATGGCCCGTGGCGCCGGCGTTCCCGAGAAGGTCGTCGTCGGCATCAACGTTTTGCGCAACGCGCTGATCACCCCGGTCACCACCCTCGGTCTTAAGATCGGTTACCTTATGGGCGGCGCCGTCGTCATCGAGGTCATCTTCAACCTCCCCGGCATGGGTACTGCGATTCTGCAGGGCGTTCAGGGCAACGAGGCGAACCTGGTTCAGGGCGTCGTCATCGTCGTTGCTCTTGCCTTCATCATCATCAACATCGTGGTTGACATGCTCTACCTGCTCATCAACCCGCGCATCAGGACGGTGTAGATTATGGTAAAGATTCGAGAGAAGCAAACCGAGCAGCTCGAGAAGGCTGCCTCCAAGGGGCTCAAGCTCGGTGGCTGGAAGAAGATGACGCTGTCTTCTAAGATTGCCGCCGTCGTGCTGGTGTTGGTCGCCCTGACCGCGATTCTGGCGCCCCTTCTTGCCCCCTATAGCCCGGTCGAGATTTTCACTGCTCGCCAGGCTCCCGGCAATGGATTTATCTTCGGTACCGACGATAAGGGCCGCGACATCCTGTCGCGTATGCTTTACGGTGGCCGTTACTCGCTGATCATCGGCTTCGGTGCTACTGCCATGGCTCTGGTCTGCGGCTCGGTCGTGGGCGCCCTCGCGGCGGTTTCGCGCAAGTCCGTTTCCGAGGCGATCATGCGCATCCTGGACATCATCATGTCCATCCCGGGCATCGCCCTCGCTGCCGTCTTCGTCTCCATCCTGGGCAATTCCGTGCCGTCGATCATCTTCGCCATTGGCTTTATGTACACTCCGCAGATTGCCCGTATCGTGCGCGCCAACATCGTGTCCGAGTACGGCGAGGACTATGTCCGCGCGGTCATCGTTTCCGGCGCCAAGGCTCCGTGGATTTTGATCAAGCATGTTCTGCGTAACTGCATCGCCCCGATCATGGTCTTCACCGTTACCCTGGTCGCCGACGCCATCATCTTCGAGGCCTCGCTGACCTTTATCGGCGCTGGTATCCAGGAGCCCACCGCTACCTGGGGCAACATCCTCGCCGACGCCCGCGGTGGCGTGCTCGCTGGCCGTTGGTGGCAGGCGCTGTTCCCGGGTCTGGCTATCATGATCACCTGCCTGGCGCTCAACATCCTCTCCGAGGGCATTACCGACGCCATGGCCGCTGCTCCCTCCGCCGCCCTGGATCCGACCGATTCCTCCAAGCGCCGCGAGGCCGACCTGCTGGTCTCCGACCCCGTTCGCGCTTACAAGGAGCAGGCTCAGTCCCTGTCCGCCCGTCTTGGCGCCCTGCGCGATGTCGAGCTCAAGCGTAACGACCGCCATGTGCCCGATGAGTCCGTTGAGCCGATCCTTTCGGTCCGTGATTTCTGCATCCAGTTTGAGCACCACGGTGATATCAACGTCGTCGATCATGTCAACTTTGATGTCCGTCCTGGCCAGACCATGGGCCTGGTCGGTGAGTCCGGCTGCGGTAAGTCCATCACCACGCTGGCCATCATGGGCCTGACCGACGATGACGAGCATCTTTCCGGTGAGGTTCTCTGGGAGGGCCGCGACCTGCTCAAGATGAGCAAGAAGGAGTGGTTCGGCCTGCGCGGTACCGATATCGCCATGGTCTATCAGGACGCCCTGTCCTCGCTCAACCCCTCCATGCTCATTTCCGCCCAGATGAAGCAGCTCACCAAGCGCGGCGGTACCCGTAGCGCCGAGGAGCTCCTGGAGCTCGTGGGCCTCGACCCCAAGCGTACGCTCGAGAGCTATCCGCATGAACTTTCCGGTGGTCAGCGTCAGCGCGTTCTGATCGCTATGGCCCTTACCCGCGACCCCAAACTGGTCATCTGCGACGAGCCCACGACCGCTCTGGACGTTACCGTCCAGAAGCAGGTCATCAAGCTGCTTAACGATCTTCAGGCCAAGCTCGGCTTTGCCATGATCTTCGTTTCGCACGACCTGGCACTGGTCGCCGAGGTCGCTCATAACATCACGGTTATGTACGCCGGCCAGGTTATCGAGCAGGCGCCCACCAAGGAGCTGCTCACCAACCCGATTCACGAGTACACCCGCGGCCTTCTGGGTTCCGTCCTGTCCATCGAGAGCGGTTCGGGCCGCTTGCACCAGGTGCCCGGCGCCGTTCCGAGCCCGCGCGATTTCCCCAAGGGCGATCGCTTCGCACCCCGCTCGAGCCATCCGCGCATTGGCCTGGACACCCGTCCGGTCTTCAAGCGCGTGCCCGGCACCGAGCACTTCTATTCCGAGCTCCCCGACGAGGTGCTCAAGGCAAATGGTTTGACCCCTCACGCGGAGGTGATGTAGATGAGCGAGACCGCAGTCAACGGCGTCGAGCCGATCATCTTCCTTGATGACGTCCACGTCACCTTTAGGACCCGTACCGGCTCGATTCTGCACCCCAACCTGGTTCACGCCGTCCAGGGTGTAACGATTAAGCTCATGCCCGGACAGACCATCGGCATCGTCGGCGAGTCCGGTTGCGGAAAGTCCACCACCGCCAACGTCATGTGCGGCCTGCAGGCCCCCACGAGCGGCAAGGTCTACTTTAAGGGCAAGGACGTTACCAAACGTACCGCCGAGGACCGTCGCCACATGGGTCGCGTCATCTCGGTCGTGTTCCAGAACCCGGCCACGGCGCTCAATCCCCGCATGGTCGTTCGCGAGCAACTGCTCGACCCCATGCGCGTCCACAACCTGGGTACCGAGGCCGAGCAGGAGAAGCGCGTCAAGGAGCTCTTGGAGCTCACCGGTCTGCCCAGCTCCGCCGCCGAGGTTCTTCCCGGCCAGCTTTCGGGCGGCCAGCGCCAGCGCGTCGCAATTGCGCGCGCCCTGTCGCTGAACCCCGATGCCATCATCGCCGACGAGCCCACCTCGGCTCTGGACGTTTCGGTCCGCGCGCAGATTCTGAACCTGCTGACCGACCTTAAGAAGGAGCTCGGCCTGGCCATGGTGTTCATCAGCCATGACATCCAGACGGTCCGCTATATCTCTGACGACATCATCGTTATGAATGGCGGCAAGATCGTCGAGCAGGGCGAGGCCAAGCAGGTCTTCCAGCACCCTCAGGACCCCTACACCAAGATGCTGCTCGGCGCTGCGCCGTCGCTGCTGCATCCCAAGCTCGGCGAGTAGCCTCGCTTTCCCTCCCGTGCGCCCGGTTCCCTTGCCGGGCGCACCTCCGTTGCGATTTCGAAAGGTTGGGTTCACGAGCCATGCCAAGTGCTCAGGAGCTACAACAGCAATTTGGTGAATATCGAGGCGCTATGCCCCGTCCATCGGATTTCGATCTCTTTTGGAAGGACCGCATGGCCGAGGCCGACGCCGTCGAGCTCGACTATGCGATTGAGGCGGCTTCGGTTGCGGATTCCGCGACCTGTCGGTTTTTCGACCTCTGGTATACCGGCATGTGCGGTGCACGCCTGCATGCCAAGTATCTCCAGCCGGTTTCGGACGAGCCCGTGCCGCTGGTGCTACAGTTCCACGGCTATCCGGGTGCAAGCCGCAGCTGGTTCGAGCAGGCGTCGTTTGCGGGCATGGGCATGGCACTCATCGCTCTCGATTGTCCTGGCCAGGGTGGCCCCTCCGAGGATATTGGTGGATTTGAAGGCACGACGGTTGCTGGGCATATCGTCGCCGGTATCGACGGCGACCCGGCCAATCTTTACTATGTCCGCTTGCACCAGGATATCCGCATTCTGTGCCGTATTGTTCGCGAGCTCGAGGGCATCGATCTTTCCCGCGTATTTGTGAACGGCGCATCGCAGGGCGGCGGTTTGGGCATTGCGACCTGCGCGCTTAATAGTGAGCTTATCAATCGCGCTGCCATCCTCTATCCCTTCCTGTCGGATTTCCGCCTTGTTTGGGATCTGGATGCCGACGATATCGCTTATGAAGGCCTGCGTTATTGGTCGCGTTGGTTTGACGAGGACTCGACTCGTATTGAGGAGGCCTATGCCAAACTGGCGTACTTCGATTCCAAGAACTTTGCCCCCATGGTCAAATGCCCCGTGCTGTTTGGCACGGGCACAGCCGATATCGTCTGTCCGCCGGCGACGCAGTTTGCGGTCTACAACAATCTGGCCTGTGAGAAGCGACGCGAGTTCTTTGAGGGCTTTGGCCACGAGGAGATTCAGGACTTTGACGATCTGATCATTCCGTTTTTCTGCGAGGGAGGGGAGGCTCATGTCTAAGTGCGAGAGCAATATCGACGAGCTGATCGTCCCCGGGCTCGCGGAGATGCCTGGAACGGTTTCGTCAAGGCTCTCTGATTTCCGGGGTTGGCACGGCGATGCTTCGGCGGATGTTTCCGAATTAGAGACAGCCGCTTCGGACCTTGAGGTTTGCGGGCTGACTGTTACGGCGATTGATTTCGCCAATCCGTGCGCGCGCTACTCCGAGGTTTCCATTGAGCTCGGCGGGTATGTCGTACACGGTCGTTTGATTGAGCCCTTAGGCCATGCCCGGGCATCCGAGTTTGTGCCGCTCTGTCTGATGTTTCACGACATCGATCGACCCGTGCGTGGATGGCATCACATGACGAGATTTGCCGCCATGGGGTATGCCGTTCTCGCGCTGGATGACGATGTTGCTGGTGCGGACGACCTGCAGTGGGGGATTGCTTCGCCCGCTTTTGTCAAGCGCGTCCGTTGGGGCTGCGCGTTGGCGAAGGTCGCGCGCAATCTTGATGGCATGGATCCCGATCGCATTTTTGCATGGGGCGAGGGTCTTGGCGGCGGTGTCGCGCTGGCGGTTTCTGCTCTGGACGAGCGCGGACTTGCCTGCACGGCGGTTGCCAATCCAATTCCCGGTGGCCTCGAGGCTCTGTCGTCTCGGGTGCGCGGATCGGTGCTCATGGGCACGTCGCTCATGGATACCGTGAGCGACCCCAAGGGTCAGTTTGCCGTATTCAACGGTCTTGAGTGTGACCGGAGGCATATCATCTATGCCAAATACGCTCATGAGCGTATTAACGCGTTCGAAAACGAAGTCGTCGACTTCTTTAACCAAACGTTCTATCCGTGTTCTTTGGCCTAGACGGCCTGGACACTGCCAACAAGAGTGAGCGGCATAGGGCCGCTCGCCAGACAGCTAAGGAGATTCTTGTGGCAACTCAGAAATTCACCGGCGTTATCCCTCCCGTCGTTGTTCCCGATACCGAAGACCACCAGCTCGACGTTGCCTCCTTTGAGCGCAGCATCAACCGCATGATCGATGCCGGCGTCGATGGTCTGTTCTTCTTGGGGTCTTCGGGCGAGGTCGTCTTCTCCACCGATGAGCGCCGTCGCCAGATTATCGCCGAGGCCGTTCGTATCGTCGACCACCGTGTGCCTGTTCTGGTCGGCATCATCGATACCGAGACCGAGCGCATGATTGAGCACGGCAAGGTCGCCCAGGAGCTGGGCGCCGATGCCCTCGTCGCCACCTGCCCGTTCTATGCCCTGCAGGGTATGACCGAGGTCGAGGAGCACTTCCGCATCCTGCACGAGGAGCTCGACCTGCCCATCTTTGCCTATGACATTCCCGTCTGCGTTCACACCAAGCTCCCCTGGAAGCTCCTTGCCAAGCTCGGCGCCGAGGGCGTCCTTGCTGGCGTCAAGGATTCCTCGGGTGATGACATCTCGTTCCGCTACCTCGTTCAGGAGAACGAGAAGAACGGCCATCCGATGAGCATCCTCACCGGCCACGAGGTTGTTGTCGACGGCGCCTATCTCGGCGGCGCTGACGGTTCCGTCCCGGGTCTCGCCAACGTTGAGCCCGAGGGCTACGTGCGTCAGTGGAAGGCCGCTCAGGCTGGTGACTGGGCTACCGTCAAGGCCGAGCAGGATCGTCTCAATGAGATCTCCCACATCTGGGATGTCACCTCGGGCGTCCAGGGCTATGCCGGTGGCGTCGGCGCCTTCAAGACCGCTATGAACCTCATGGGCATCTTCGACAGCCCGACCATGCCGCGCCCGGTGAAGGCCATGACCGGTGAGAACGTCGAGGCGATTAAGAAGGTCCTCCAGGACAACGGCCTCCTTTAAAGCTTTCCCAGGCACCCGACCTCGCCGTTCAACCGTGCGGCCATGACCCATTAGGTCAATGGCCACACGGCTTCTCGGCGATCTCGGGCACCTGGAAAACCTTTACCGCGCTGTGACGGCTAGCCTGACGGCGCATTTCCTGTAGTTGTTTATATCTCCTAAGGAGAGCGACATGGAGAACAAGTACGTTTGCTCCGTCGATATCGGCGGCACCAAGATTGCGACTGCCATTATGGAGTATCCGGCTGATGGCGGCGTGCCCCATCCGGTCTTTGAAGCCGAGGTTCCCACCGAGGCCCAAGAAGGCGGCGAGGCAGTTTTCCAGCGCATCGAGGCGTCCATCAAGGCTGCTCTCGAGGCGAACCCCGATGTCGAGGTCCTCGGTATCGGTATTGGCGCCGCCGGTGTCGTCGACCCCAAGACGGGCGCCATCGCCTACGCCAACGAGATCATGCCCGGCTGGTCTGGCGTTCAGTTGGGGCCGCGTCTGCGCGAGGACCTTGGTCTTCCCGTTGCCGTGGTGGGCGACGTGCAGGCTCATGCTCTGGGCGAGGCCCACTGGGGCGTCGGCAAGGGCAAGTTCTCCGTCTTGTGTCTGGGCATCGGTACGGGCATCGGCGGCGCATATGTCGAGAACGGCCGCGTGATGCAGGGCTTCCACGGTGCTGCCGGTCATATGGGCCACATCGAGTGCTCGGCTGCCGCCGGCATTCCCTGCGCCTGCGGGCGTTCTGGCCATCTTGAGTCTGTTGCTTCGGGCACTTCCATTGGTCGCATGTACGACGAGCGCTTTGGCCGCGTCGACCCCAGCCGTCCTTCGGTCGGTCGCGATGTAAACGACCTGTGCCGCGCGGGCGACGCAAAGGCGACTGAGGTCATCCATGACGCCGGCTTTGCGCTGGGTGCCAGCTTGGGCTCGCTCGCTAACATCCTGGACCCTGAGGTCATCGTGCTTTCGGGTGGCGTGATTCACCAAGGTCCCGATTGGCGTTCACAGACGTGGAAGGATTCGGTACACGAGGGCTATGCCAGCCAGGCGCTCGATCCGCTTCAGGACACGCCGATCCTCATCGGTTCTCTTGAGGGCGATGCTCCGCTCATCGGTGCCGCCGAACACCTTCTTGCGTCGTTGAAATAAACATAGCTACCAAGTGCGCCTTCTGAGGTGCCGCAGATTGACGTGAAAGAGGAGCGAAGCGTACTTCGGTACGCGAGCGACGGTTTGAACGTCAAGGTGCGGTGTCTCAGAAGGCTGTTTTTGAGAAAGGTTGAGTCGAACATGACCGTTGATCCTTTGATCCAGTCCCTGAAGGGCAAGCTCGTCGTGAGCGTTCAGGCGTATATGGGCGAGCCGCTTCGTACGCCCGAGACCATGGCTCAAATGTCTCGTGCTTGCGAGCTCGGCGGCGCCGCCGCCATTCGCTGCCAGGGCCTTGCCGACATTGCCGCCATTAAGGGTCGCTGTGAGGTCCCCGTTATCGGCCTGTGGAAGGATGGGCACGAGGGCGTTTACATCACGCCGACGCTGCGTCACGCTCGCGCCTGCGTTGCTGCGGGTGCCGATATCGTGGCGATCGACGCCACCGATCGTCCGCGTCCCGACGGCAAGTCGGTCGAGGATACCTTCCGCCCGCTGCACGAGGAGGGTGTGCTCCTGATGGCGGATTGTGCCACCATCGAGGACATTCGCCGTGCGGTTGATATGGGCTTCGACCTTGTATCTACCACGCTTTCTCACGGTGTCGCTGCCATCGACTGCACCATGGCCGATGGCCCCGATCTGCCGCTCCTGCGTCAGGCGACCGAGGAATTCCCCGGTCTTCCCATCATCTGCGAGGGCCGCGTGCACACGCCCGAGGAGGCTCGCGCCGCGATCGATGCTGGCGCCTGGGCCGTTGTCGTCGGCACCGCCATCACGCACCCCACGAGTATTACAAGTTGGTTCAAGGCTGCGCTTGAGGCGTAAGACAGGCCTCGTATCCGCTCGGGGCGGTATACTCAATAAAGGCAATTGATCGCGCGGGATCCGCTGGCCGGGTCCCGCGCTTGTTTTAGGAGGCGCACATGCAAAAGGGAGATGCCATGGATGCGGCGGAGCGCTCGGAGCGCATCCCCGATATCGTCATCATCACCGGAATGTCTGGATCGGGCCGAACGCAGGCCATGCATGTGTTCGAGGACATGGGCTACTTTTGCATCGACAACTTGCCTCCGCGTCTGATCGCCCAGCTTGCCGAACTCGTCGGCATCAATACGGGCGTGGGCAGGCATCTTGCCGTCACCTGCGACCTGCGCAGCCAGGGCTTGTTCGATGAGCTGCTCGATGCCGTTGCCGCACTCGAGGAGCGCGAGATGAGCTGTGACATCGTGTTTCTCGAGGCCTCTGACGAGGTACTGATCCGTCGTTATAGCGAAAACCGCCGCCGCCATCCCATTGCCAAGCCGGGAGAGACTACGGCCGATGCGATTCAGCGCGAGCGCCTGCAGCTGCAGGGCGTTCGCGACCGAGCCGATATGATTATCGACACGAGCCGTCTGCGCACCTCTGCGCTGCGCAACAAGCTGCGTATGGCATTTTCCGAGTTGTCCGACCAGCAGCTCATGGACGTTCACGTGTTCTCGTTTGGCTTTAAGCACGGTATGCCCGTCGAGGCGGACATTATGATCGACGTCCGCTTCCTGCCCAATCCGTTCTACGATCCCGAGATGCGCACCATGACCGGCCTCGATAAGAAAGTCTCCGACTTTGTTCTGGACCATCCCAAGACCCAGGAGTTCTGGAAGGCCTGGACGCAGCTGCTCGATACGGTCATGCCCGGCTATATCGCGGAGGGCAAGCCGCAGCTTTCTATCGCCATCGGTTGCACGGGCGGTCAACACCGCAGCGTTGCCATCGCCGAGGCCACGGCACGTTATTTGGAAGGTGCCCAATATCACGTGAGCATTTCCCACCGCGACCTGTCGCGCGCCAACACGAAAGCATAGGCCTGCATGTCGTTTACCGCCGAGGTGCGTGACGAGCTCGCGCGCTGCGAACCCGAATGTGAATACTGCGACTTGTCGACGCTTGCCGCCCTGACGCGTGTGAGCGGTACACTTTCGCTGGCCGGCTCCGGGCGGTATCGTTTGACGGTCGCGACCGAGACGGGCGCTGTCGCGCGCACGATGATCACACTGACGCATCGCATCCTTAAGCTCAAAACGGAATTCACCGTTCGTAAATCGGTCTTGCATAAGGTCCGTAACTATCTCATTACCCTGCCAGATCAGCCCGACCTGGACAAGGCTCTGGTGCTGCTGGGCATTCTCGACCGCAGGGGAGGGCTCGTCGCTGGTGTTCCCCGGCACATCGTTGCCCGTCCCTGCTGCAGGCTTGCCTACATTCGCGGCGCGCTCATCGCCGGCGGTTTCGTGGCCGATCCCCGCGGCGACTTTCATTTGGAGATCGCGGTGCAGGGCGAGCAGTATGCACGGGGCCTTTGCGATCTATTGGAGCAGATTGGGGTCCATGCGCGCGTTAACGCGCGGCGCGGGTCCTTTGCTG
Organism: uncultured Collinsella sp.; assembly: GCA_902479065.1. Lineage (GTDB taxonomy): Bacteria > Actinomycetota > Coriobacteriia > Coriobacteriales > Coriobacteriaceae > Collinsella. The sequence continues at coordinate 55,261 of CABSNM010000006.1, read as the reverse complement.
TCTACATTAAGAGTGCCGAGGAGATTGAGCATCTTTTAAAGCTGATTGGTGCCAAGCGCAGCGTTGCCGAGATCGAGGAGGCGCGCGCGGTCAAGTTGGTTAAGAACGATGTGAACCGTCGCGTGAATGCCGAGCTGGCCAATCAGACCAGAAGTGCGGGTGCCGCCCAGCATCAGCTTGCGTTGATCGATGAGCTCGAACAGCGAGGTTTGCGCGACACGCTTCCGGACGCCTTGGCGGTCTTTTGCGACCTGCGCGAGCGCTATCCCGATCTGTCGCTGCGCGATCTGGGCGAGATGGCCGACCCTCCCTTGTCGAAGTCGGCCCTCTACCATCGTGTTTTGAGGCTTGAAAAGCTCATTGAAGCAAACAGGTAGTTGAGCGAAACTGCTACTATACGGATTTAACTGCTGTTTTACTCTTTAAAACGTTTTAACGTAAATTTGATTTTCAATTTCGAGCATTCTCGTGAAATTCAAGTCAAAAAAAAGGTATATTAGGCGAGTGGTTAGTTTGTGGGCCTCAACGGCGGGCGCTGTAGCTCGCGGGGGCCTTACGAAAGGAGACACAATGGCAGTAAAGGTTGCTATTAACGGCTTCGGTCGCATCGGTCGTCTGGCTTTCCGTCAGATGTTCGGTCATGAGGGCTCCGAGATCGTCGCTATCAACGACCTCACCTCTCCCGATATGCTCGCTTACCTGCTGAAGTACGACTCCACGCAGGGCAACTACGCTCGCGATCACGAGGTCGTTGCTGGCGAGGATTCCATCACCGTTGACGGCAAGGAGATCAAGATCTACAAGGAGGCCGACGCTAACAACCTGCCTTGGGGCGACCTTGACGTCGACGTCGTTCTCGAGTGCACCGGCTTCTACACCAGCAAGGCTAAGGCTCAGGCCCACATCAACGCTGGCGCCAAGAAGGTCGTCATCTCCGCTCCGGCCGGCAGCGATCTGCCCACCATCGTGTACAACGTCAACCATGAGACGCTGACCGCTGAGGACAACATCATCTCCGCTGCTTCCTGCACCACCAACTGCCTCGCCCCGATGGCCAAGGGTCTGAACGACTTCGCTCCCATCGTGTCCGGCATCATGACCACCATCCACGCCTTCACCGGCGACCAGATGCCGCTCGACGGCCCGCAGCGCAAGGGCAACTTCCGTCGCTCCCGCGCCTGCTCCGAGAACATCGTCCCGAACACCACGGGCGCTGCCAAGGCCATCGGCCTGGTTCTCCCCGAGCTCAACGGCAAGCTCATCGGTGCCGCCCAGCGCGTCCCGACGCCGACCGGCTCGCTGACCAACCTCTACGCCGTCGTTGACAAGAAGGTCACCGTCGACGAGGTCAACGCTGCCATGAAGGCCTACGCCGAGACCATCTCCGAGACCTTCGCCTACAACGAGGACCAGATCGTCTCCCGCGACATCGTCGGCGAGACCCACGGCTCCATCTTCGACGCCACTCAGACCATGTGCTCTGACCTCGGCAACGGCCAGACCCTCGTTCAGGTCACCTCTTGGTACGACAACGAGAACTCCTACACCTCTCAGATGGTCCGCACCATCAAGTACTTCGAGAAGTTCGTTGCTTAATTTAGCTTTTAGCGAATAGCTCGTTGAGCGTCTAAAGAAGGGCGCGGCCTTATAGGGCTTACACCCTAGGGTCGCGCCCTTTTTATAAGAAATCGTCTGCCGTAATGGGAGGCAGACACGTACGAAAGGTAGAAGCAAACATGGCCTTTACCAAGAAGACCGTCCGCGACATCGATGTCGACGGAAAGCGCGTTCTCGTCCGCGTTGACTTTAACGTGCCTATCAAGGATGGCGTCGTTGGCGACACCACCCGTATCAAGGCTGCCCTGCCCACCATCAACTACCTCGTTGAGCACAATGCTCGCGTCATCCTCATGAGCCACCTCGGTCGTCCCGAGGGCACCGGCTTCCAGCCCGAGCTGTCCCTCGAGCCCGTCGCCAAGAAGCTCGCTGAGCTCTCTGGTCTCGACGTTGCCTTTGTCGCCGACACCTACGGCGAGAAGGCTGCTGAGGCTGTCGCCGCCGTCGAGCCGGGTAAGGTCCTCGTTCTCGAGAACGTCCGTTTTGACAAGCGTGAGAAGAAGAACGATCCCGAGATCGCCAAGAAGCTCGCTTCCTATGGTGACGTCTTCGTTCTCGATGCCTTCGGCACCGCTCACCGCGCCCAGGGTTCCGTCGTGGGCCCCGCCGCTTACCTGCCTGCCGTCGCCGGCTTCTTGCTCGAGAAGGAGGTCGACACGCTGACCGGCATCTTCGCCGAGCCCGAGCGCCCCTTCGTCGCCATCGTCGGCGGTTCCAAGGTTTCCTCCAAGATCGGCGTTCTCGATCACCTCATCGACTCCGCTGACACCCTGATCATCGGTGGCGGCATGGCCTACACCTTCTTCCTGGCTCAGGGCCTGTCCGTTGGTCAGTCCCTCAAGGAAGAGGACTGGGTCGAGCGCGCCGGCGAGATGCTCAAGAAGGCCGAGGAGAAGGGCGTCAAGATCCTGCTCCCCATCGACAACCGCGTTGCCGATCACTTTGGCGAGGACGCTGTCCCCGAGGTTGTCGCTTCCGACGCTATCCCCGACGATCGTGAGGGCATGGACATCGGCCCCAAGACCGAGGAGCTCTACGCCGAGGCCGTCAAGGGCGCCAAGACCGTGTTCTGGAATGGCCCCATGGGCGTCTTCGAGTTCGACAACTTCGCTCACGGCACCCAGGCTATCGCCGAGGCTGTTGCCGAGGCCGACTGCACCTCGATCATCGGCGGTGGCGACTCTGTCGCAGCTGTCAACAAGTTCAACCTGGCCGACAAGATGAGCTGGATCTCCACCGGTGGCGGCGCTTCCATGGAGCTCGTCGAGGGTAAGGCCCTGCCCGGAGTGGAGGCGCTTCTCGATGCCTAATCGCACCCTTCTTATCGCTGGTAACTGGAAGATGAACAACGACGTCGCCGAGGCTGCCAAGCTCGCCGACGAGCTGGCTCAGGCTCTGCCCGAGGTTCCGGCTGGCGTCGAGGTGCTCGTCTGCCCTCCGACCATCGACATCACCACGGTTCATGACCGCATTCAGGCTGCCCCCATCGCCCTCGGTGCACAGAACGTGTACTGGGAGGCCAAGGGTGCCTTCACCGGTGAGTCCTCTTGCGACATGCTCAAGTCCGCTGGCTGCACCTACTGCATCATCGGTCACTCCGAGCGTCGCGACTACTTCCACGAGACCGACGAGGACCAGAACAAGAAGGCCAAGGCTCTCGTTGCCGCCGGCCTTGTTCCCGTCTTCTGCTGCGGCGAGTCCCTCGAGGTCCGCGAGGCCGGCACCTATGTCGAGCACGTCGTGAACCAGGTCAAGGCTGGCCTTGCTGGTCTTGAGATCACCTGCCCCAAGCAGGTCGTCGTCGCCTATGAGCCCATCTGGGCCATCGGCACCGGCAAGACCGCTACCGCCGAGGACGCTCAGGAGGTCTGCGGTGCTATCCGTGAGACCCTCAAAGAGATGTTCGGCGAGGAGCTCGCTAACGGCATCCGCGTGCTGTATGGCGGTTCCGCCAAGCCCGGAAACATCGCCGAGCTCGTCGCCAAGCCCGACGTTGACGGCGCCCTCGTGGGCGGCGCTTCGCTCAAGGCTGCCGACTTCGCCTCTATGGTCGTCAAGGCAGGCGAGTAGGACATATGGCACAACGTCATCTTCCTGCACTCCTGATTATCATGGATGGCTGCGGCCTTGCTCCGGCCGATGGCGAGAACGCCGTCGCCGCTGCCAAGACGCCCTTCCTTGATGGCCTGTACGAGAAGTACCCCCACACCACGCTCGGTGCTTCGGGCGAGGACGTGGGCCTTCCCGACGGCCAGATGGGTAACTCCGAGGTGGGTCACCTCAACATCGGTGCCGGCCGCATCGTGTTCCAGGAGCTTTCGCGCATCAACAATGCCATCAAGGACGGCTCCATCGCCAAGAACGAGGTTTTCGTCAAGGCTATGGACGATGTCAAGGCTGACGGCAAGACCCTTCACCTTATGGGCCTTATGAGCCCTGGCGGTGTTCATTCCCATATGAACCACGTCGAGGCTCTGGTCAAGATGGCTGCCCAGCATGGCGTCAAGACCGTTCGTGTCCACGCCTTTATGGACGGCCGCGACGTCGACCCGCAGTCCGGTGCTGGCTACATGAGCGAGTTCTGCGCCTTCCTGGCTAAGATCTCCGAGGAGACCGGTTGCGACGCTCGCGTCGCCACCGTCTCGGGCCGCTATTGGGCCATGGACCGCGACAACCGTTGGGAGCGCATCCAGCGTGCCTACGACGTCATGGTCAATGCGTCCGATGCCGATACCGACCCCGTTGCCGGCATCAAGGCCTACTACGAGAAGGATCCGCGCGGCGACGAGTTCGTCGAGCCCTTCGCTGCCCACAATGAGGGCATCCACGAGGGCGACGCGGCCATCTTCTTCAACTTCCGTCCCGACCGCGCCCGTCAGATGACCCGCGTGTTCACGGACAAGGAGTTCGACGGCTTTGAGCGCGAGCAGATTAAGCTCTCGCACTTTGTGACGATGACCGAGTACGATCCGACGTTTGACGTCGAGGTCGCCTTCCCCAAGACGTTCCCCGAGAACGTCCTGGCCGACGTCATCGCCGCCAATGGCCTGAAGCAGCTGCACACTGCCGAGACCGAGAAGTACGCCCACGTGACGTTCTTCCTCAACGGCGGCATCGAGGAGCCCAAGGAGGGCGAGGAGCGCGTGCTCGTCGCTTCCCCCAAGGTCGCTACCTACGATCTGCAGCCCGAGATGAGCGCTCCCGAGGTTACCGAGAAGCTTGTCGCCGCCATCAACGAGGATCGCGCTGATTTCTACATCGTGAACTTCGCGAACTGCGACATGGTTGGTCACACCGGTGTCTTCGACGCTGCCGTTAAGGCCGTCGAGGCTGTTGACGATGCCCTGTCCAAGGTTGTCCCGGCGATTCTCGCCAAGGGCGGCTTTGCGTTGATTACCGCCGACCACGGCAACGCCGATCACATGTTTGACGTTGCTTCCGACGGTTCCAAGCATCCGTTTACGGCTCACACCACCAACCGCGTGCCGTTCATCATCGTTGATGAGAAGGCACAGCTCACCGGTATCGAGGACGGTCGTCTATCCGATATCGCCCCGACTATGCTCACCATGGCTGGTCTGGAGCCTTCCGCCGAGATGACGGGCCGCGTGCTCGCCGCCGAGGCCTAAAAGAAAACTCCAAGCGTTTCTTTGAAGGGGGTTGTCCACATTCGGGCAACCCCCCTTTTTTGGTATTTCTGCCATATCTGCCCCGTCCCCAAATGGCAGGTGGGGGAGTGTCGGGGGTTGTGGTACAGTACTGGAGTTTGAATTGTTCTATTAAGGAGCTTATCTATGGGTCCGTTCCAGATTCTTCTGTTTGTCGTTTGGGCTGTCTCTGCCGTGGCGCTGACGATTCTCGTCCTGATGCATTCCGGTAAGGGCACCGGCGTTTCGGATATGATTGCCAGCTCGCTGTATAACTCCAGCTCTGCCACGGGCGTCATGGAGCAGAACCTCGATCGCCTGACGGTAATTATGGCCGTCGTTTTTGCCGTGTGCGTCGTCCTGTGCATGTTCTTCTTCCCGCAGGGCATCGTCGGCTATTAAGCTCGAGCCACATAAATACTTGAAAAGGGTTCCGCAAGTGCGGGACCCTTTTTGTTTACATATTTGTAACAGAGTCAAAATATCCTCATATACTTCGCCCAACTAAAGAAAATCTCGACCGTTAACCGGAATTAGCCCCAAATCGTGCATAAAATGCGCTACTGTATTGCAATACGTTGGCCCGCTTTGTATAACCAGCCAAAACGGCGGACCGCGTTTGAATGGTTCGATTGGGCTGTCTTGACGTTGCCCGACCGAACTTACTTTGTCCTATCTCATAAGGAGGATGGCATGGCTGATTCTATGTTCCACCAGCCCGTTATGGGTCGTCGCGCCTTTGTCGGCGGTACCCTTGCTGCGAGCTCCATGGCTTTTCTTGCCGCATGCGGCAAGAAGGGCGGCGACGCTTCCGGTTCTGAGTCCGGTTCGACGCTGAACTTCTACATCAACAACCCGGTCTGCATCGACCCCTATAACGTCCAGGAGGACCAGGGCACTCAGGTCGAGTACCAGCTCTTTGATGCTCTGACCTCTTATGACGCCGAGAAGGGCGAGATCGTTCCGCTGGCTTGCGAGTCCTTTGAGGCCAACGACGACGCCACCGAGTTCACCTTCAAGATCAAGAAGGCCAAGTTCCACAACGGTGACGACGTTACCTCCAAGTCCTTCAAGCTCGGTTGGGAGCGTCTGGTCAACACCAAGTCGGCCATCGCTACCGAGTACGGCCCTTCCGAGGTCTCCTATCACCTTTCTATGGTCGAGGGCTATGACGACCTGCTTGCCGGTAACGCTACCGAGCTCAGCGGTGTTACTTGCCCCGACGATGAGACCCTCGTCGTCAAGCTGTCTTCCGCTTACGCCGACTTCCCCTTCGTCGCCTCTCACCCGGCTCTGGCCCCGGTTCCCGAGTGCGCCGAGTCCGATGTCAAGAGCTTCTATCTTGCACCGGTCGGTAACGGCCCGTTCATGATGGACGGCAAGTGGGAGGATGGTCAGGAGATCAACCTTAAGAAGTTCGACGATTACTATGGCGACAAGGCCAAGATCGATAGCATCCACTTCCAGGTCATCAAGGACATGGAGACTGCTTACAAGGAGTTCCAGGCCGGTAACCTCGATGTCTGCGACGTTCCCGTTGCTCAGATCGATGCCGCCAAGAAGGATCGCGGCGTGTCCAAGGACGGCTACACCATGGGTGACGGCGAGCGCATGCTGCTCGGCGCCGAGCCTTCCACGTACTATCTGACCTGCAACACCACGGCCGAGCCGTTCAACAACGCCGACTTGCGTAGGGGCATCTCCCTGGCCATCAACCGTGAGGCCATCTGCAAGACCATCTTCAAGGGTACCCGTACCCCTGCCGACGGCATTGTTCCTCCGGGCATCGATGGCTACAAGGAGGGCGCATGGGAGTTCTGCGCCTACGATGTCGACAAGGCTAACGAGTACCTCGACAAGGTTGCTCCCGCTGGCGCTAACGGGGATCGTGGCATTAGCGTGACCCTTTCCTACAACCAGGACGGCGGTCACAAGGAGATCATGGAGTCCATCATCGGCGACCTCGCCAAGGTTGGCGTTACCGCTGTCTCCGATACCCCTGAGTGGTCTGCCCTGCTCGAGCAGTATCAGAACTTTAACTATCAGTTCGGTCGTCTGGGTTGGATTGCCGACTACCCGATCATGGACAACTTCCTGTATCCGCTGTTCCACTCCGACTCCCTCGGTGGCGACAACCGCTCTGGTTACAGCAACCCCGAGTTCGACGCCAAGGTCGACGAGGCTCGTACTATTGTTGACGACAAGGAGCGCGTCGCTAAGATGCAGGAGGCCGACGCAATGGTCGCTGCCGACTGCCCGGTCATCCCTGTGATGTTCTACACGCACACCATCGTCGGTTCCGATCGCATCAAGCACCTCTATGTCGATCCGCAGAAGCATGCCGAGCTGGGTACCGCTGAGCTCGCCTAAGAGTTTGCAGCTTCCGTGAGGGTCAAGTATTTACGTAGACCTCATGGGAAACATACAGTTCTCCCTAACCTGGGGTAAACTGGCTGATGGTAATTTTGGGATGCCGGTCTGGCGATCGGCATCCCATTTAGGTTAATCCCTAGATAGGGGAGTGGTATGGGTAAGTACATCGTTAAACGTGTGCTTCAGTTCATCCCGGTGTTTTTGGGCGTTACGCTGATTCTGTTCGCCCTCCAGAATATCGTGCCGGGAGATCCGATCAAGCTGATCGGTGGAGACAAGGCTCTGTCCCCCGAGGTGGAGCTTCAGCTTCGCGTCCGCTATCACCTAGTCCAGTCGGACGAGGACGGCAACGCGATTCTTGACGAGAACGGCGATCCCGTTCAAACGTCGCTCGTGGACCGTTACTTGTATTACATGAACGGCCTGCTTCATGGCGATCTGGGCAATTCGTATCAGCGCAAGCTGCCGGTTACGGAAATCTTTGCCCAGAAGTATCCGTATACGGTCAAACTTGCCGCGTGCGCCATCGTGCTCGAGGCAATTATGGGTATCGGTGCGGGTATCATTTCGGCGGTAAAGCGGTATTCCTTCTGGGATATTTTGGTAACGCTTACCACGTCGATCCTCGTTGCGGTCCCGGCCTTCTGGCTCGGTATGTTGTTGCAGCTGTTCTTTGGCGTCATCCTCAAGGACGCCACGGGCGGTGCAATCTCCATGCCGATCTCGGGTGCCGGCGGTTCCAGCTCTCAGTATCAGGATTGGATGCACTATGTGCTTCCGACCATTACGCTGGCTTCGGTTTCGACCGCTTATGCTGCGCGCATCATGCGCTCGCAGCTGCTTGACGTCATGAACCAGGATTACATCCGTACAGCAAAGGCCAAGGGTCTCTCTAATCGTGCGATCATCGTCAAGCATGCGCTTAAGAATGCACTCATCCCCGTCGTTACCTATATTGGTGTCGACTTTGGCGGCATGCTTTCGGGCGCCATCCTGACCGAGACGGTCTTTAACTGGCCCGGTATCGGCTATGAGGTCTATCGCGCCATTAGCATGCGTGACTGGCCCATCGTTATGGGCGGCGTTACGCTCATCGTCGTCGTCGTCATGGTGATCAACCTGCTCGTCGACATTAGCTATGCATTCCTCGACCCGCGCATCCGCCTTGGCGGTCCGTCGGATAAGGCCTAAGGGAGGTACGTCTCATGCAAGAAACTGATTCTCAGTCTCAGGAGCAGGCTACCGCCACCAAGGCCGCATCTGCTCCCGCCAAGTCCCGCACGCTGTGGGGCGACGCTTTTAAGCGTCTTCGCAAGAACAAGCTCGCCGTTATCGGTGTCTGCTGGATTATCATCGTCGTTTTGGTTGCCCTGACCGCCGATCTGTGGGCTAAGCCCTGGCTCGGTTCGCCGACGGCTTCCGATTCGACCACCATGGCCGAGACATCGCTGCTGGCTCCGTGTGCCGAGCACCCGTTTGGCACCGATGCCCTCGGTCGTGACATTCTCGTCCGTGTTATCTACGGTGCACGCGTTTCGCTGTCCGTCGGCATTATGGCCACCGCGATCTCCACGCTAATTGGTCTGGTCATGGGTGCTCTGGCCGGTTTCTACGGCGGCATCTGGGATACGATCATCATGCGCTGTGCGGACATCTTCCTGGCGTTCCCGTACGTGCTGTTCGTTGTCGCCATGATCGCCGTTATTGGCCGTGGCCTTCAGAACGTCTTTATCGCCATCGGTATTCTCGGCTGGCCTTCGATTGCGCGCGTCTTCCGATCCGCGATCCTGACGGTCAAGGAAAATGACTATGTTGATGCTGCGCGCGCGATGGGTGCATCCGATGCTCGTATCGTCGTGCGTCACATCTTCCCGAACTCCGTCGCCTCCATCGTGGTCTACGCGACCATGAACATTGGTGGCGCCATTCTGACCGAGTCCGCTCTGTCCTTCCTCGGCATGGGCGTTATTCCGCCTACGCCTTCGTGGGGCTCCATGATTCAGGACGGTCAGCAGTATCTTCTGACCGCTCCCTGGATGATGATCATGCCCGGTCTGGCAATTCTCTCGACGGTGCTCGCCTTCACCCTGCTGGGTGACGGTCTGCGCGACGCCCTCGACGTCAAGATGAAGGACGCATAAGGATGAAGAAGAACAAGAACTATGTGGACCTGAAGGACCAGCCGGTTCCCGAGGGCCAGCATCTGCTCGAGGTCGATGACCTTAAGATGTATTTCCACACCGAGGATGGCATTGTTCGCGCTGTCGACGGTGTCTCCTACACGCTCGATCGCGGCGAGACCCTGGGCGTCGTCGGCGAGTCCGGCTCTGGCAAGTCCGTGACCGCCATGACCATCATGGGTCTTATCTCGATGCCTCCGGGAAAGATTGAGGGCGGCGACGTTCGCTATCGCGGTCGTTCTATCCTTGAGATGACCGAGGAAGAGATGCAGCACATTCGCGGTAACGATATCGCGATGATTTTCCAGGATCCTATGACCTCCTTGAACCCGGTCTATAAGATCGGCAAGCAGGTGGGCGAGGGCCTTCGTCTGCATCGCGGTTACTCCAAGCAGGAGGCGCTCAAGCGCGCCACCGAGCTTTTGGACCTCGTTGGCATTCCTGAACCCGAGAAGCGCGTCAATGAGTATCCGCACCAGTTCTCTGGCGGTATGCGTCAGCGCGTCATGATTGCCATGGCTCTTGCCTGCGATCCCGATATTCTGATTGCCGATGAGCCCACGACTGCCCTGGACGTTACCATCCAGGCTCAGATTATTGAGCTTATGCAGGAAATGCAGGAGAAGAACGGCAACGCCATCATCATGATTACCCATGACCTGGGTGTTGTCGCTGATATGGCCGACAAGATCATGGTTATGTACGCCGGCCGTCCCGTCGAGTTCGGTACTGCCGAGGAAATCTTCTACGAGAGCCGCCACCCCTACACCTGGGGCCTTATCCGCTCCATCCCGGAGCAGGCCATCGATGAGAAGAAGCCGCTTACGCCGATTCACGGCAATCCGCCTTCGCTCATGAACCTGCCCGAGGGCTGCGTGTTCTCGCCTCGTTGCCCTTATGCAACCGATAAGTGCCGCAAGCAGCGCCCCGAGCGTGTTGTCACCGAGTACGGTCACTATTCTGCGTGCCACTATTCCGGTGACCCCGAGTTCCTCAAGAACGCTCCTGAGACGTCCCGTACGCGCATGGATTCCAAGAAGGGAGGCGAGGCGTAATGGCAGATACCAACGAGCGTACTCCGCTGCTGAAGGTCGAGCACCTCTCTAAGGAGTTCCCCGCTGAGTCCGGCATGTTCGCCAAGCGTTTTTCCAAGCGCGTCGTCTCTGCCGTAAACGACATCTCTTTTGAGATTTATCCTGGCGAGACCTTTGGCCTAGTCGGCGAGTCTGGTTGCGGTAAGTCCACCACGGGCCGTACCATCATGCGCCTGACCAAGCCGACCGCCGGTAAGGTGTTCTTCCAGGGTAAAGATGTTGCCGAGATGAGCAAGCATGAGATCAAGGACATGCGTCGCGAGATGCAGTTTATCTTCCAGGATCCCTATGCTTCGCTGAATCCCCGCATGACCATCGGCGAGATCGTCTCCGAGCCCATGACCATTCACGGCGTGGGCACCAAGGAGGAGCGCATTGAGCGCGTCCGCGAGCTTCTCGACGTTGTCGGACTGAACCCCGAGCACATTAACCGCTATCCTCATGAGTTCTCCGGCGGTCAGCGTCAGCGTGTCGGCATTGCCCGTGCATTTGCGCTGAAGCCTAAGCTGATTATCTGCGACGAGCCGGTTTCCGCTCTGGATGTGTCCATTCAGGCCCAGGTTCTGAACCTGCTCAAGGAACTGCAGGACAAGTTCGGTACCGCGTATCTGTTTATCGCTCACGACCTGTCCGTCGTGCAGCACATTTCCGATCGCGTTGCCGTTATGTATCTGGGTAAGATGGTTGAGGTTTCGGACTGGAAGACGCTCTATAGCGAGCCTCACCATCCGTACACGCAGTCGCTGCTGTCTGCCGTGCCGGTTCCCGATCCGGATATCCAGAAGACCCGTAAGCGCATCATCCTCGCCGGCGATCCGCCGTCACCGCTGGATCCGCCGACCGGCTGCCGTTTCCACACTCGCTGCCCGATCGCGCAGGGCATCTGCTCTGAGAAGCTTCCCGAGTTTAAGGAAGTCGCACCGGGTCACTGCTGCGCGTGCCACTTCGCGGAGCCGTTCCCGATCAAGGAATCGCACATTGACCTGTAGCCGGTTGTTATCGTCCGGGCCCGCGCTGGACTTAGTTTTCAGAACGTCCTCGACCATGGAAACCCCCTTATCCTGCTCCTTCGGAGCCGCGGATAAGGGGGTTTCCTGGTCTGCCGAATGTTCTGAAAACTAAGTCCAGCACGGGCCCTGTGTTACCGCTGCAGAGGGGTGCGATTCCTTGATCGCTCACTTAATCTAATAAGAAATTGAGTGAGGCCGGAGCTTTAGCTCCGACCTCCCCATATAAGGGCTCGGCAAAGCCGAGCCACCAAATTTGCATCAGCCCCCAGAACATGTTTGAGAACTGTGCCTGAAGCATGTGTCCCTAGGGCAGGAATGAGGTTGCTTTCCAACGCATTCCGCAGGGGGCGGCATTATTTTGTAGCGCGAAGCGCAGATCAAAATAATGCCGCATGCCCGAGGACGCGTTGGAAAGCAACCTCATTCCTGCCCGAACAGGTCAGTCTATCTGCGCATTTACAAATTCGTAAACTTTTTTGAAAAAAGTGCTTGCACAGTTCTCGAATCATAGGTTATTATCTTCCTCGTTGAACGCGCGGGTCCAACAAAACGAACTGCGAATCAACAACATAGCATGTCGGAGTGGCGGAATTGGCAGACGCGCTAGCTTGAGGTGCTAGTGACCGCTTTTTGGTCATGCGGGTTCAAGTCCCGCCTCCGACACCATCGCATTTGAGAAGCCTCTTCGGAGGCTTTTTTGTTACCGATAGACGGTGGGGTCCACGATGGAAACGCTTGAACGCAACGAGTGGGCAGACGTTGCCCAACTAGTCGAGATCACGAGCGATGCTGTCATCATCTGTGAGCTCGACGGAACCATTCTGCATGTGAATAATCGCTTACTTGGTTTGATGTGCGAGGAACGCGCCGACGTCATCGGTGGAGATGTTAAAGACGTCCTGTACTCATCAGCTTTTGAACGTGCGACGGAACATCGTCTGCCATTTGAAACTGATGGCTCCGAGAACGAACTGATGCTCAAGCTGAGTGACGGCTCCTTTATCCCCGTCTTGGTTCGTGCGGGCTCCGTAACGCCTCCACGCATCTTTGGGCGCCGCGCGCCACGTGTCCTGGTGGCGCTCCATAGCATCGAAGAACAGTATTCGCACGACCGTCAGCTCAAGCGTGCGTTATCGGAGCTTAGAGTGGCGAACAAGCGCCTCTCTGGCACGCTCTCGGTCATTATGAGTACCGTGGGCTCCGATGAGCTGCCCAGCCTACTTGATACCGTTTTGAACCAGCTTGTAGGAACGCTCGATGCTTCGGGTGCCGCTATCTATTTTTCTGAGAGCGGCGGTTTTAAGCTACGCGGTGTTTCCAAGGAGCTGTACGACAGCTACCTGCCCGAGTTTTTGCCGTATGGCGCTGGCATTCCGACGTATGTTCTTCGCGAGTCGCGTGCCTGTCGCTTGTCGATTCAACAGGACCTTGAGGGTGATAAGGCCGCCTCCGGTATGTTTATGGACCTGGACAATCGTTCTAAGCACCTGTTGCGCATGCAGGATATGCCTCCGTACCGCAACGAGATCTGTCTTCCCGTTTTTTACGGTACGCAGATTCTTGGCGTGCTGGAAGTTGGTTGGAAACGCCCCCAGGCACCGCTCGCCTATGACGTTAATGTGCTCGAGGTCATTTGCGATTACCTGTCTATCCAGCTGGTCGGCATGGCATCGAGCCTTCGCTCCCGTCGCACGGCCGAGCTTGGCCGCTCGCTCAATGTCTTGCGTGATGAGTTGTTTGCCTTTCTAGACGATTCCGCCGCGGCTACCCAGGCGGTATCGTCCGAGATCTGCAATATGCTTAACTGCCATTTTTGCCCTGTTGAGTATGACGCCAGTCTGGATTCCTACGTCATAGATTTTGAAGGTGGCAGTCGCGTTGCTTTGCCGGACGATCCCGAGAAGCTTTTCTTTTCCACGACGGCGCCAGCGGCACGTCTGGGGGCTGGCCCTGATGGCTTTGAGGCATCTGTTTTGGGCGGTACGAGTGCCGAGGACCTTAAACACGTCCGTATAACTCGCGTTGACGAATCGATGCCTATGGGAGGCTGGCTTAGGGCGCACGGTCTGCCTTGTCAAGGTCTCTACGTTGACTCCGGCATCGAGGCGGGGCGCCCGCGCTCTGAGGGTGATGGCAGGCACAGTAACGACGCGATTGTTCCTGCTTCTGTTGCGAAGAGCCCGACGACGCGCGCGCTGCTGCTTCGTGATGGTAGCCAAGAGCCGATTGATGATCTTGAATATGACTACTTGGTGCACTTGGCGCATGACTTTGAACTGATCTACGAAGGCGAATCTCAAAAGCGCGAGGAGCGCCATATCGCTCAGACCCTTCAGATCGGCATGAGAAATTCCCTGGGGGATGTTCCGGGTATCGCAACCGATTCGGTGTACCTGTCGGCCACGAACTCGGCGTTGGTCGGCGGCGATTTCTATACGCTCATCCGTCTTCCCGACGACTGCGCCGTCATGATTCTGGGTGATGTGTCTGGCAAAGGCATTGAGGCCGCATCGATGTCCGCGCTCGTCAAGACGGCCCTGACGGCATATGCCTGGGAGGGCGCTGGACCGGCCCGCATGGCACGCTCCCTTAACAGCATGCTCATGGGCTTTTCGAGGGTCGAGACGTTCGTGACGGCCTTTATCGCCAAGATTGACCTTAAGGCCGGACGCGCAACGTATTGTTCGGCGGGCCACCCTCCGACCATGGTCATCAGGCCAGAGTCGATGCCGCTGGGTGGCGGTGAGGCACGTGGGGGAGAGGTTGAGCTGCTTGGATGCCAATCGGGCGTAATCGGTGCCTTTGAGAGCATGGTGTACGAGACAGGCGTGTTTACGTTCGCCCCCGGCGACATGCTCTTCATGTATACGGATGGAACGATTGAGGCCCGCGACCGCACCGGAGCGTTCTTTGGCGAGCAGCGCTTGCGCGACCTTCTGCTTTCTGTTTCGGGGGAGGGCGTGTCGGGCATTTGCGGCAAGGTCTTGGGCGAGCTTGACCGATTTACCGAATCGGCGCTGGACGATGACATTGCATTGGTGTCCCTTGAGTTTTTACGGGGTCGTTCATAGACGACGCTGGGCGGGCTGAGTCCGTACGGTTGGGGAAACGAATGCATCGAGTGGGCTTTTTTGGGGAACCATGGTCGTATGAATGAGTGGAATGACATAGCGGTTTTGACGCCACCAGGCGATATCGACATCGCCACGGTGCCTGCGCTGCGTCGGCGGTTGGATGCCTTGATTGGCCGCGGCGTGCGTCGTGTCGTCATCAACTGTCAGGCTGTTAGCTTTATCGATTCGACGGGCTTGGCATTCCTGCTTACGCGCGCTCGTGAGCTCATGAGGCGAGAAGGCCTGCTTTCGCTCGTCAATGCATCAGGTGAAGTTGTTCGCTTTTTGGAGATTGCTCGTCTTGTCGATATCCTTCATGTCGCGGGGCCGGCACGGGAGTCTATTCCCGCTATTCCGGTGGGGGAGCTGCCTCGCTGGAGTAAGAGTGTCGAGGTCCGTCAGGGTATCGAGAATCTTCCATACTACCGACATCGCATCGCCGAACTCCTTGAATCGCTTCCGTTGCGCCGTGACGAGCGCTACGATGTCGCATTGGCATCGGGGGAGGCGCTGGGTAATGCCTATGACCATGCGGGCGGTATCGGGTGCGTCCTGACGGTTCAGGCCTATGGCGATCGCGTTGTGGTTGAGGTGCTTGATCGAGGTGCCGGCTATTCTGTCGATGAAACGAGCGAGCCGGTCGCATCTGAGGAACGCGGCCGTGGTATCAAGCTTATGCGTATGCTCGTCGATAACGTGGAGGTTGCTCGTCGTACGGACGGCGCCGGCACGCGCGTGCAGATGGTGAAGCTGTTTAGCGGAGCGCTGGAATCGTGCGCCTAGCCAATCGCTTTAGCGCGTTTGGCTATTAAGAACATGCGGCAGACAAGTTTTTTGAAAAAAGTACTTGCGTCTTTTGGACAACTCGCGTAAATTAATAACCCGCAAGCGGACATGGCTCAGTTGGTAGAGCACAACCTTGCCAAGGTTGGGGTCGCGGGTTCGAGCCCCGTTGTCCGCTCCATTGCATTTCCGGACCGTTTAGGCGGTCCTTTTTCGGCGAAGTGGCCAAGTGGTAAGGCAGAGGCCTGCAAAGCCTTTACCCCCGGTTCGAATCCGGGCTTCGCCTCCAGGCAACATCCGGGCGCTCCGGCGCCCGTTTTGTTTTACATATGCGGACATGGCTCAGTTGGTAGAGCACAACCTTGCCAAGGTTGGGGTCGCGGGTTCGAGCCCCGTTGTCCGCTCCAAACGCAGCAGCCCGACTACCACGGTAGCCGGGCTTTTTTGTACCCATCGCCTGGGCTCGAACCCGAGAGGGAGCGAGCGTTTTGGGGCGTGGCTGTGGCGTTGTTTGCTGCGAATGTGCGCTTTGGGCGTATCATCGTGGGCATCTCGCATAACCTCGTTGCAAGGGAGATACGCCCCGTGGCTACAGAAAAGTCTTCTTCGCGCTCATGGATGTCCGATGCCGCGATCTATCAGATCTACCCGCGCTCGTTTAAGGATTCGACTGGTTCGGGTCTGGGCGATATCGCGGGCATTACCCAGCAGATGGACTATCTTGAGCGGCTGGGTATCGAGGCCATCTGGCTGAGCCCGTTTTACCCATCGCCTCTTGTCGATGGTGGCTATGATGTGGCGGACTACTGCGATGTCGATCCACGTCTCGGCTCGCTTGACGACTTCGATGATATGATCGCTGCGGCTCACGCGCGCGGCATCAAGGTCATCGTCGACATCGTGCCCAACCATTCATCCAGCCAGCACCCCTGGTTCAAAGCCGCTCTTGCCGCCGGCCCCGGATCGCCCGAGCGCGCCCGTTATATCTTCCGCGATGGTCGCGGCGAGCATGGCGAGCTGCCTCCCACCAATTGGAATGCCAACTTTGGCGGCCCCGCATGGACGCGTGTTGCGGACGGTCAGTGGTATCTGCACATGTTTACGCCCGAGCAGCCGGACTTTGACTGGTCATGCCCTGAGGTTCACGCGCTCTTTTGCGACGTCCTGGCGTTTTGGAGCGATCGAGGCGTCGACGGCTTTCGCATTGATGTGGCGCAGGGTCTCGCCAAGGATCTCGACCGCGATGACCTCGACCGGTGGCATCTCGCCGAGGGCGATGACATGGTTGACGACGGCACCCATCCGCTGTGGGACCGCAACGAGGTCCACGAGATCTATCGAGAGTGGCGCCGCGTGTTCGACCGCTATAATCCGCCACGCAGCGCCGTTGCCGAGGCGTGGGTGCTGCCCGAGCGCCAGTATCTCTACGCGCGTCCCAGCGAGCTTGGCCAGACATTCAACTTTGAGTTTGCCAAGGCCACTTGGACCTATGATGACATGCACACTGCAATCGAGAAGGGCTTGAAGGCAGCCGTCGAATCCGATTCCGCCTCGACCTGGGTACTCTCCAACCACGACGTGCCGCGCGTGGCGACACGCTATGCCCTGCCGCAAATCAAGGCGACGCGCTACCACCAGATTGCGCTCGACTGGCTCTTGCGCGACGGGTCGTCTTATGATGAGGACCGTGAACTCGGCGAGCGCCGCGCGCGGGCGGCCCTTTTGCTTGAGCTGGCGCTTCCGGGCTCGGCATACGTGTATCAGGGTGAGGAGCTCGGCCTTTTTGAGGTGGCTGATAATCCGTGGGATGCACTCGAAGATCCCACTGCGACCAATACGCACGGACCGAAGCGTGAGAAGGGGCGCGACGGCTGTCGTGTGCCCCTGCCGTGGGTGGCGGCGGACGATCCCGCGCAGGGCGGATCGTTTGGGTTTTCGCCGGCGGACGCCGATGCGGCGCCCCATCTGCCGCAACCTGCATGGTTTTCCGATTACGCTGTCGATAGGGAAGAAGCGGACCCGACATCGATGCTTGCGCTCTATCGTGACGCCCTCTGGCTGCGGCGCAAGCTGCGCGGGTGCGCCAACGATCTTGCGTGGCTCGATCTTGACGGGCGCACCGGTCTTGCGGATGGCGCCGAGGGCGCCGAGGGCGGCGTCATCGCCTATCGCCGCGACAACGGCTGGGCGTGTGTGACGAACTTCGGTGCAGCACCCGTGGAGTTGCCGGCGGGCAGGGTCCTGCTCACCTCATCACCGCTTGCAGACGGCAGGCTCGCGCAGGACAGCTCTGCCTGGATCATGCTCGGTGAGATGTAAGGGCCTCTTGCGGCGAGTTTGCGTTTGCCTACACCTTCCGTGGCGGCTGATGTCTTCGCGAGGTTCGCGAGGGCGTTGCAAAACTTTTCAAAAAAAGTTCTTGCATAGGATGCGGGCATCACGTAAGATTAATCCCCGTAAGCGGACATGGCTCAGTTGGTAGAGCACAACCTTGCCAAGGTTGGGGTCGCGGGTTCGAGCCCCGTTGTCCGCTCCATTTGGGCGTTTAGCTCAGGGGGAGAGCGCTTCCCTGACACGGAAGAGGTCAGAAGTTCAAATCTTCTAACGCCCACCAAATGTTCGCAGCTCAGAGGCTATGTCCTCTGGGCTGTTTTGTTTTGCCACCAAGCACGCCGCCAAATAAGCCACCAAATATTGATCCAAGGTCTGTACGCGATGGTCTTCGCATCCCGTAGAGGTGCCGGCAGATTGCATACGTCCTGGCCGATCGTGACCGCAACATGTTGGTCAAGCATAATCTTTTGGATTCTTTTGGCGTGAGCGGCTTGGTTTTGGTAGGATTTGTCAGCGGCTTGACTAAGGGGGTTTTATAACTGCCATGCAGGTAGCCGTGTTGGTAACGTTTTACCGACTTGCCAAGAACCCCTCATAATTAATGCGTCTGGAAAATGACCAATTGCTTTGACCTGCTGAAACACTATATGTTGTGTTTGAACTAAAAAAAGAATACAGGATATAGATGTGTCTTTGTCGTATGATAGATGGCGGACAGAGAACGAAGACCTTAACTGCCTCTTTCGAACGTGTCCTTGAGCCGCTTGATTGGCTCTAGGGAATGTCCGCATGGAGGCTTATGGTTTATCGAGAACACAGATTGCGCGACGGCGCCGCAAGACAGGGGCAAGCCCTGCCGGGCATCGTTTGGCTCTGAAGCGCAATGAGGCTACGACGCGAAAGAGGCAAGAGGATGAAGATCATCAAGCGCAGCGGCACCGAGGTTGTCTTTGACATCGATAAGATCGTCAATGCCATCCGCGCCGCCAACTTGGAGGTCGAGGAGAGCTCTCGTCTAACCGACCGCCAGGTGGTTTATGCGGCGCAAAACGTCGCCGAGGCATGCGAGAACGCGGGCCACACCGTTTCGGTCGAGGAGATCCAGGATTTGGTCGAGGACGAGATCATGCGTCTCGACTGCTACGAGGTTGCCCGCCACTACATCATCTATCGCTATGTTCAGAGCCTGAAGCGCCAGAAGAACACGACCGATGACAAGATCCTGTCGTTGATTGAGTGCAATAACGAAGAGGTCAAGCAGGAGAACTCCAACAAGAACCCGACCGTCAACTCCGTTCAGCGCGACTATATGGCCGGCGAGATTTCCAAGGACCTGACCCAGCGCGTGCTGCTGCCCCAGGAGATCGTGGACGCCCATAATGAGGGCCTGATCCACTTCCATGATTCGGATTACTTTGCTCAGCACATGCACAACTGCGACCTAGTGAACCTGGAGGACATGCTCCAGAACGGCACCGTTATCTCGGGCACGCTGATCGAGAAGCCGCACAGCTTCTCGACCGCCTGCAACATCGCGACGCAGATTATCGCTCAGGTTGCTTCCTCCCAGTACGGCGGCCAGTCGATTTCGCTGACCCATCTTGCTCCGTTTGTTGAGGTGAGCCGTCAGAAGATTCGCGGCGAGGTCGCCCGCGAGCTCGAGGAGCTCGGCGTTTCCGCATCTCCCGAAAAGGTCCGCGAGGTTGTTGAGGACCGCCTGCGTGACGAGATCCGTCGCGGCGTTCAGACGATTCAGTATCAGGTCGTAACTCTTATGACCACCAACGGCCAGGCGCCGTTCGTGACGGTCTTTATGTATCTTAACGAGGCCCGTACGCCTCAGGAGAAGCACGACCTTGCCATGATCGTGGAGGAGACGCTTCGCCAGCGCTACGAGGGCGTTAAGAACGAGGCCGGCGTATGGATTACCCCGGCATTCCCCAAGCTCATCTATGTGCTCGAGGACGATAACGTTCACGAGAATTCCCCGTACTTCTACCTGACCCAGCTGGCCGCTAAGTGCACCGCCAAGCGCATGGTGCCCGACTACATCTCCGAGAAGAAGATGCGCGAGCTCAAGCTGTCGAAGGGCGAGACCGCGGGCAACGGCGACTGCTATACCTGCATGGGCTGCCGCAGCTTCCTGACGCCCGACCGTTCGGGCAACGGCTTTAACAATGTCGCCAACGCGCTGAACTATGACCCGACCAAGCCTAAGTACTATGGCCGCTTTAACCAGGGCGTTGTGACCATTAACCTGCCTGATGTCGCGCTGAGCTCGCATCAGGACATGGACAAGTTCTGGAAGATCTTCGACGAGCGCCTTGAGCTATGCCACCGCGCCCTGCTGTGCCGTCATGAGCGTCTGATGGGTACGCTTTCGGATGCCGCGCCGATTCTTTGGCAGTACGGTGCCCTCGCCCGCCTGAAGAAGGGCGAGACGATCGACAAGCTGCTCGTGGGCGGTTACTCCACCATTAGTCTGGGTTATGCCGGCCTGTATGAGTGCGTCAAGTACATGACGGGCCACAGCCACACCGAGAAGGAGGGCACGCCCTTTGCCATGGCCGTCATGCAGCGCATGAACGACAAGTGCGCGGAGTGGAAGGCCGAAAGCGATATTGACTTCTCGCTGTACGGTACCCCGCTTGAGTCGACGACCTACAAGTTCGCCAAATGCCTGCAGCGTCGTTTTGGCATCATCCCGGGCGTGACGGACAAGGGCTACATCACCAACAGCTACCACGTCCACGTGTCCGAGGAGATCGACGCATTCGACAAGCTTAAGTTTGAAGGTATGTTCCAGCAGCTTTCGCCGGGCGGTGCCATCTCCTACGTTGAGGTTCCCAACATGCAGGACAACCTCAAGGCTGTCATTCGTGTGATGCAGTACATCTACGACAACATCATGTACGCCGAGCTCAACACCAAGAGCGACTACTGCCAGGTGTGCGGCTACGACGGTGAGATCAAGATTGTCGAGGACGATGGCAAGCTGGTGTGGGAGTGCCCCAATTGCGGCAATCGTGACCAGGAGAAGATGAATGTCGCCCGTCGTACGTGCGGCTACATCGGTACCCAGTTCTGGAACCAGGGTCGAACCGAGGAGATCCGCGACCGCGTGCTGCATCTCTAATAACTATCCCAGGCTGCCCCGTAGCGAGGCCCCGGACCTTTACTCGCTATTTCGGACAGTCCTGGCTCACGACGGAGGCGCCACTGGCGCCTCCTGTTCGTGCGGAACTCATATCGAGTAAAGGTCCGGGGCCTCGCTACGGGGCAGCCAAGTTGACGTAGCTGAGATGCAGCATGCGGTCTGCTCACTCCTCGAAGTTCTTAGCGGAAATAATTTGAGCTGCAGCTGCGATTTACTTGCGATGGCGGTTGAGCTGCAACAAAGTTATTATTGAACCTCGAACCCTATACTCGATGTTCGCTTTGTTCATTGAGTTACCCTTTGCATGAGGCCGGGACATATCGTCCCGCCCGCAGTTTCGCAGGCCGAAGGCCGAGAATGATTGAGGACGGGATGATATGTCCTGGCCTCCCGGGAGAGTTACTTATGAACTACGCGAACATTAAGTATTTCGATATTGCTGATGGGGAAGGCGTTCGTACTTCTCTGTTTGTGAGCGGGTGCCGTCGTGGGTGCAAGAATTGCTTTAACTCTGTCGCGTGGGACTTTGCTGCGGGCGAGCCGTTCGATCGCGCCGTCGAGGATAAGATTATCGAGAGTCTCGATCATCCCTTTATCGATGGCCTGACGATTCTGGGTGGCGAGCCTATGGAGCCCGAGAATCAGGCGGGGCTTGTTGACTTTATCGAGCGCGTGCGTGCGGTCTATCCTGCGGGGTCGGGCAAGACCATTTGGTGCTTTACCGGTGACGTGCTCGAGGAGCTTATGCCGGGTGGCCGTCATCATACCGAGGTGACGGACCGTATCCTGGCCTGCCTCGACATGTTGGTGGACGGCCCGTTCGTTCAGGATCTGTACGATATCTCGTTGCGCTTTAGGGGCTCGAGCAATCAGCGCGTGATTGATATGAACGCCACGCGTGCCCGTGCCGAGCGTGAGAACGTTGCGCTTTGCGACGCCGTGGAGCTTTGGCGGGACGATCCGGTCTATTCGACCCATACTATGTAGCTTGTGGCCGATGCCGGAGGGCGTGGTACCATAGCGCGAACGCAAAATCGGAAAAGTGAGGCCCAGATGGTCGATCAGGAAAAAGTCGAGGCCGCCATTAAGCTGTTGCTTGAGGGCATAGGCGAGGACCCAACTCGTGAGGGCCTGCTGGAGACCCCGGCGCGCGTTGCCCGTATGTATGGTGAGATCGCCGGCGGTATGGACCAGAGTGCCGAGGAGCACCTGTCCAAAACCTTTGCCGTCGCTTCGAACGATTTGGTTATCGAGCGCGACATCACGTTTTACTCGCTGTGCGAGCATCATCTGCTGCCGTTTTACGGCAAGGCTGCCATTGGCTATATCCCCAACGGCCGTGTCGCAGGGCTTTCTAAGCTTGCCCGCACGGTAGAGGTCTACGCCCGTCGTCTGCAGCTGCAGGAGCAGTTGTGCGCACAAGTTGCCGATGCCCTCATGGAGTATCTCGCTCCCCAGGGAGCGATTGTGCTCATGGAAGCTGAACATATGTGCATGACCATGCGCGGCGTGCAAAAGCCTGGCACCAAGACCGTGACGCTCGCTCGTCGCGGCGTCTTTGAGGCCGATTCGTCGCTCGAGGAGCGATTCTTTAGGATGCTGGACCGCTAACCATGAGAGCCGTTAACGACTTTGCATCGAAGACCGATGAGGGAACGCCGCGTCGCGGTTTTATGGCTTCGGGCCTAGCCCCCTTTGGTGCCATGCCTCGTATCGATTACATCTGTGCCAACGGCCTGTTCCGGCGGCACCTGGGCAACATTGCACAGTTGGAATCGGGGCGTATCTTCTGCCGCCACGGTATTGACCATCTGCTCGATGTCGCTCGCATTATGTGGATCAAGAATCTCGAGGAACAGCTCGAATTTGACCGCGAGGTCATCTACGCCACGGCACTTCTTCACGATATCGGCAAAGATGAACAGTATGAATCGGGTATATCCCATGATGTTGCAAGCGAACGCGTCGCTGATGCGATTCTCGGTGGCATGCCCGATGACGTAGCGTTTGAGCCGGCCGATGCTGCGGCCATTAAGACGGCCATTCTGGGCCATCGAAAGCTGCGCGTGAACAGCCAACCGCTCGAGCGTCTGCTCTATGCAGCCGACAAAGCGTCGCGTGCCTGCTTTGCATGCCCCGCGCGCAATGCTTGCAATTGGAGCGATGATAAAAAGAACCTGTCGATTCGCGTGTAGTTAGTTTGCGCGGTCGGGGTTCTAAACGAAGGAGACGATCGCGATGAGTAACAAGAAACTGCCCGAGAATGCAACCAAGACTGAAGGCGCCGAGCTCGCCCGCCGTGGAAGGGGCGAAATATCCACCGCAGCGGCGGTGCCCCACGTGAGCTATGACGACCTGCGCCATGCTGACCGCATTACTATCGACGGTCTCGAGGTCTTTGCCAACCACGGTGTGTATCCCGAAGAGAACGCGCTGGGCCAGAAGTTCATCGTGTCCTTGGTGCTCTATGCCGACCTGCGTGCAGCAGGGGAGCACGACAACCTGGATGCCTCGATTGATTACGGCTCGGTGTGTCACGATGTCGACGGATATCTGCGCGAGCATACGTTTAAGCTCATCGAGGCGGCAGCCGAGGGTGTGGCCCAGATGCTGCTGCGTCGTTACCCCCTGCTGCTTGGCGTGCGTGTTAAGCTCGATAAGCCTTGGGCTCCCGTCGGTCTTCCCCTGGCAAGCTGCGGCGTCGAGATCGAGCGCGTGCGCTAGTCGACGCTAGAGCTTGTTGAGGGGTGGCTGCTTGAGCCGCTGCGACAGAGCTCTATTGTTGGGGCAGCACGTGTCGAGCAGAGCGTGAAACCGCTGATTGTGGCTTGGCTCGAGCAAGTGGACGAGCTCGTGGGCGACAACCATGTCGAGACACTCGATGGGATAGGCGGCAAGTTCGCGTGCGATGCGAATGGCTCCGGTCTTGGGCGTGCATGAGCCCCAGCGCGTTTTCATGCTGCGCACGGAGACGCGGGCCACGGTGACGCCCATTGCGATTTCGTACGCGTGCACAATGTCGCGTAGCGCTGCGGTGACCTCGGATGCATAGAGTTGGTCAATATGGGCTTGGATCTCACTGGGCGTTAAGCCGTCGAGGGTCGCGTTCCACTTGGCCTGCGGACGTTCGTCTGGCTCGTCGGCACCCATAAAACTTGCGAAGGTGGCCTGCTTGGGCCGCGGTGCGGGTGATGCAAAGTTGTGATCGAGTGCGTCCTGTACCGTGATGGGCTTGCCCCAAAGCGCAATGATGGACGAGGGGCTGAGCGGCTCTCGTGCCGTCGCCTGACGTTGCTCGCGCTGGGCAAGCCGGCTGATAATCCAGGCGCTGTTGCGCTTCACAAACGCTTCGATGCGCTCGCGACTGGCGCCGAGCGGTGCGCTGGCGTGGACCTCACCGCTCGATGTGACGCGTAGGTTGAAGTTCTTGACGCGCTTTTTGGTAACGACGACGGGGATGGGCGTCCCATCCGGTCGGGATACGGAAATCGTAAACTGCTGCGTCAAAAGCGGTCCTTCAGATTGGGGACGGGCCGGCATGTCAACCGTTCGGCATGCCGACCTGCTCAAGGGATGTGAAATTAATAACGCTCAAAGAAGGCAAGCGCGTTGTCGCTGCAGAGCTTTTGCATCACGGTCTTGCCAAAATGCTTGGAAAGCATGTTCTGGAACTCGGGCATCTTGCTGGCATCGGAGAGGAAAGCGGGCACCGTGGCACCGTCCCAGTCGCCGCCGAGTGCGATGACGTCCTCGCCGCCCAGGTCGAGCCAGTGCTCGATATGTGCCGCTAGCTGGTCGAAGGTGACGTCTGCGGCGGTCTTGTCGGTTGCGTCGTTGGAAAGGAACTCGCTGCAGTAGTTGAGGCCGACGATACCGCCCATGTCGCGAATGGTGCGGAACTGGTCGTCGGTAAGGTTGCGTTTGACGCCGCAAACCGCACGGGAGTTGGAGTGGCTGGCGACGAAGGGACGCGTGGCGTGGGCGACAACCTCGTCAAAGCACTCATCGTTGAGGTGGGAGACGTCGAGTACCATGCCGGCGTGCTCCATCTGCGTAAGTGCCTCGATGCCGGCGCCGGTGAGACCGGCGTGGGTATCGTGCCCGCTCGCGAGCGGTCCCTGCGCGTTCCAGCTGAGTGACGACATAAGCACGCCCAAGCTCTTGAGCACCTCGATCAGCGCGGGGTCCTCGGCAAAGAACGTGGCGTTTTCGATGGTGTGGATGCAAGCGACCTTGCCGTCCTTGAGCGCGGGGCGAATGTCTGCGGCGCTGCGCACGTTGACCATGCGGTCGTGGTTGAGCATCGCCTGGCCGCTCATATGCGCCATGATTTGCGCCTGGAAGCGTGCGGCGTGGGCGGTGGGAATCTCGTCGGGGACAAACGTGGCGAAGCACTGTGCCCATGGCGTGTTGCCGATCTTTGCGAGCGAGATGGCGCAGGCGTTGCCCTCGATGAGATCGAAATCTTGCGGATGCGTTTCGTCGCCGGGGAAATAACCGTCGGTGCCGGCAGTAAAGCGCAGGTCGAGATCGAGCGTGGCCCAGCCGATGCGGTCAGCAGTGTCGCAGTGTAGGTCAAATACGGGATATGCCATGGTTCCTCCGGTTGCAGCGTTTCTTTGCAAACTGTCATTGAATTGTATGACTAGGGTATAGTTAGCGCCATATGTTCATGGCGGCCCGCGTTATGCGCCGCCCTTATTACGGAGGTTACCATGTCCAACCAGGGCAAGAAGGTTAAGACCCATTATCGCGGCACGCTCGACGACGGCACGCAGTTCGATAGCTCCTACGATCGCGGCGAGCCGCTGGAGTTCACCTGCGGCGCCGGCCAGATGATCAAGGGCTTCGACGCCGCTGTTGTCGACATGCAGGTGGGCGAGAAGAAGACCGTGCACATTCCTGCTGCCGATGCCTACGGCGAGCACAATCCCGAGATGGTTATTACCTTCCCGGCCGAGCAGGTTCCCAACATCGAGCAGATCGAGAAGGGCATGAAGCTCTTCCTGTCCACGCCGAGCGGCATGCCTGTCCCCGCCGTCGTCATTGACGTGACGCCCGAGGCCGTGACGCTCGATGCCAACCACGAGCTTGCCGGTAAGGACCTCAACTTTGATATCGAGCTCGTCGAGGTCGAGGGTTAGAGTATGCCTGAACGCTTGGTTTCGACGACATGCTTGGGAAATCTCAACGATCCGTCCTATGAACTCCTGCTTCGCCGGAAGTTGGGCGGCGTCTTTGAAGTTGACGATCTGCTGCTCGATTGGGACCAGGCTGATGTATACGCGTTTGTGGGCGTGACGGAGCTGGGGCGCACGGTCGATGTTCGGCTGGATACTGCCGACGGCGGTCGTCTTGCCGACGGCGACGTGCTCGCCATTGACCGTTCGGGCATGGTGCCCGTGGCGGTTGTCGTGCGCTTGCGCAGCGCCGAGGTTTATTTGGTCGAAGTTGACCGCATGGACCCGATTGCGCTCGCGCATTCGTGCTGGGAGATCGGCAACATGCATGCGCCGCTCTTCCGGGGCGACTCGGACGAGCATACTGTGCGCATGTATACGCCGGTGCAGCCTGTTTTGGGCCGCATGCTCCGGGGTGTCGAGGGTGTTCGGCTCTCGCTGGTTACCCGTGAACTCGATGCGGACCGGCGCTTTGCGTCGAGTGCGGCGGAGGTCGTCGTGAGCATGGCTCCCGACTTTACCATCGTAAAAAAGGCGCGCGGCTAAGCGCGCGTATGCGCAAGACGGGCTTTGAGGGGCGACCGATCAAGGTCCGTCTTACTGTTGATATGAGGCTTTGGGGGAAGCATATGGGTCTTGAGGGAATCAAACTGATTGCATGCGATTTGGACGGCACGTTGCTGCATCCGGGGGAGCGCGAGCTGCGTTCCGAGGCCTTTGAGCTTATCGATGAGCTGCATCGTCGTGGTATCGTGTTTATGCCGGCGAGTGGCCGTCAATATGCGAGCTTGCGCTACCTGTTTGCCCCGGTGGCCGATGAGCTCGCCTATGTATGCGAAAACGGAACCCTGGTGATGAGCGAGGGGCGTGCCGTCGTCAAGCGTTCCATGGAGCGTAGCCTTGCTATGGTTATCGCGAATACCGTGGTTGCGTATCCCCATACCGACATGACCCTTTCGTGTGAGGGGCACATCTACACCATGAGCGGCAACGATGCGTTCGTCGACCATTTGCGCTATGTGGTCCACTGCGATGTGGCGGTGGTCGACCGTCCCGAGGACATCGACGAGGATGTCATTAAGATTGGCTTCCAGACGCCCGAGGTGGATTATCCGGCGGCCCGGGAGTATTTCGAGCGCCTCTTTGGCGACCGTGTCGATGTGATGACGTCAGGAACCGCATGGACGGACCTTATCGGTTTCGGTTCGGGCAAGGGCTCCGCGCTTGTCGATTACGGTCGTGTCCTGGGGATTTCGCCCGATGAGATGATGGCATTTGGCGACAATGAGAACGATCGCGACATGCTCAACGTCGTGGGCCATCCCTATCTGATGGAGAGCTGCAACCCCACCATGCGCGGTATCAACGATCGCGTCCGTTACGTGCACACGGTCGAAGAAGAACTGCGCCGCCTGCTCGCCGAGTAGGTTTTCGGGACATGCCTAGAAATGTACTGTTTGCTGCAAAGCGCGGAAAGGTGGATTTTAAGGCATGTCCCGAACATCTACCGGCAGTCGGGGCAGAGACCCTCGAAGATGGTGTAGTGCGACGTGACGTGCCAGCCGATTTGCTCGGACGCCTTGGCGTCGAGCTGGGCATCGAAGGGGAGCGGTACGTCGATGACGCGGCTGCACGAGGTGCAGATGATATGCGCATGCGGCTCGATCGTGCGATCGAAGCGGCTACCGCCCGGCGTCTTGATGGAGAGGATTTCGCCTGCGTCGGCCAAGAGATTGAGATTGCGGTAGACCGTACCGCGGCTGATTTTGTCATCCTGCGCGCGCACGACGTTGTAGATTTCGTCGGCGGTGGGATGGTTATAGCTTTGGCGCACGGCGTCAAGAACCAGCTTTCGCTGCCTGGTATTCCTTCTTTGCACCGCCATGCGCCTCGCCTCTTTTCTATTAACGGTCGTAGGTAAATGATACCGTATTTAGCACACAATACTAATAATGAGGACTGAAACCGTCTTCATTGGCAAGTGGGGCTCGGGCCTGGGCGTCTACGAGGCGAAAACGCGTTCCCATGCGCTCGTAGGAGGCATGAAGCGCCTCGAGATGAGATAGGATGTTTGCCGGAGCTCCCTGTATCTCCATCTCGACTGAGCCGTCTTCCATGTTACGCACCCAGCCGGTGAGGGAGCGTGCCTGCGCGAGGTTGGTGTTGGTAAAGCGAAAACCAACGCCTTGGACTTGCCCCGTCCAGTGCAGGAAATAGCGCAGGGGAGTGTTTTGAGTGGCCTCGTCGCTTGCGAGTACGGTAAGCCTGCGGCGCAGCTCGAGCTCGACGTTCGATGGTTTTTGAGGCTCTCGACTGCCGCCGGTGACGCTGGAGAAGAACGTATCGAAGAGGCCCATCGCTATGCCTGCTTGTCTGCGTCGGCCGGGAAGGTAATGCCGGCCTGCTGGCGCACGGCATCCATGATGCGCAGTGAGACGAGCGTGACATCGCGGTAGTGGCCAAGCTCGTGGCGTCCTGCCGGGGTCTCCCAAATCTCTTCCTTAACGTTATCGATGCCGCCGATGGCGGTGATAAAGTCTGTGAGTTCGTATTCCATAGTGTTGCTCGATTTGGGCAGGTCGAGCACGCGGCCGTTGTCTCCCTGTTCGCGCGGTGCCTCGGTCGCCGAGCCGCGTACGACGTCGCCGCGATAGTCGATGCGGACGTTGCGGGGCGTGGACAGATGGTCGATCTGGATAGTGCCACGCTCGCCTTCGATCTGCGAGGGCAGCAGGTCATTCGTAATTTTGGAGTGCGCGAGCTCGACGGAGATGCGGCCTCCGCCGTAGCTGGCGAGGATGGAACCGCAGCCGTCGATGGGGCCGTGCGTGAGCTGTCGCGTGGTGGGGTCGAGCAGAGTAGTCATGCTCGTAAGGCCGGAGGGCATGCCGAAAATCTCGACCATGGGCTCGACGGCGTAGACGCCAATGTCCATGAGGGAACCCGATGCCATATTGCAGTCGAAGATATTGGTGGCGCGTCCCGCGAGAATCTCGTTGTAGCGCGAGGAATGCTTGCCAAAGCGCAATGAGGCGCGGCGGATGGGGGCGATCTCGCCCAGGGCGTCCTCGATGGCGTGGAAGGCGGGATCGTGGAGGGGACGCATGGCCTCGAGGGCCACGACACCTGCTGCCTCGGCAGCGCGGAAGACTTCCAGCGCCTGCGCTTCGGTGGCGCAGAAGGGTTTCTCGACGATGACATGCTTGCCACCAGCGATGCAGGCAAGGGCCTGCTCGTAGTGAAGTGCGTTAGGGCTGCCGATATAGACGGCGTCGACGTCGACGGCGGACGCAAGCTCGTCAAGTGCGGTGAAGTTACGCTCGCCGCCGTGTTCGGCGGTAAAGGCGGCGCCGCGCTCGGCATCGCGCGAGAGCGTGCCCACAAACGCGGCTTGGTCGTTGGCGTTGACGACTTGGATAAAGTCGTCGGTGATCATGGATGTGCCGATGGTCGCGATGCGCAGCATACGTCCCCCTTGCGTTGTTTGGTCTACAGGATGAGTGTAGCGCGTGGGGATATAAAGCTGCGCGAAAACGCTATTACAGGTCGCTCTCGTTAAAGCCGGTGTCGATATCGAGGTTGGATCCGTCGGCCGCCGTGGTGGCGAGCTCATCGCAGCGCTCGTTGAGCTCGTGGCCGGCGTGGCCCTTAACCCAGATGAACTCCACCTTATGCTTGCTCTTTGCGGCAAGCAGGCGCTCCCACAGGTCACGGTTCTTAACGGGCTGCTTGTTGGCAGTTTTCCACCCGCGCTTTTTCCAGCCGTCGATCCAGTGTTTATTGAAAGCGTTGACGACGTACTGCGAATCGGAATGGACCTCGACCTCGCAGGGGCGGTTGAGCGCCTCGAGCGCCACGATGACCGCCATGAGTTCCATGCGGTTGTTGGTGGTCTTGGCGTAGCCGCGTGAAAGCTCGGAGGTGAAGGTCTTGCCGGCGGGGTTGGTGTATTTGAGTACGGCGCCGTAGCCGCCGCGTCCCGGATTTGATCGGGCCGAGCCGTCGGTATAGATGATGACCTTCACGGGCTTCCTTTCGTTGGGTACGTTTCGTGTGAGTGACCATTGTAGCGCCATGCCCGCCGGGGACTAGCAATCTACGATTTCTACCCCGTCTTCCGACGGTTAGTTGGCATGGATGATGCGGTTGAGCTCGTCGAGGTATTGCTGCAAGAGGGAAGAGGGCTTGCGCTCGTTGTGCATGATATAGCCTACGTGCATCGTTGGGGCGTCTGCTAACGGGATCGATGCCATACCCCATTGCATTTCATTGGAGAGGACACCGGTCGACAGGGTGTAACCGTTCGACGTGATAAGTAAGTTAGTAAGTGTTCCGCGGTCCGAGATTCGTATGTTGCGGTCGCAAGGGATATAGCTAAAAGGTTCCTCGGCGTAATAGAAGGAGTTCGAGGTGCCTTGCTCAAAGCTGTAGCGCGTATAGGGTGTAAGGTCGGCAAGGGACAGCTGGGGGCGGCGTGCGAGCGGGTGGCGCTCGCTAACGAAGACGTGGACCGTCGCGTCGAAGAGGGGATGGAAGCTTGCGCGGGCATCGGCGAAGGCCTTCTGCAGAACGCGGGCGTTAAAGTCGTCCAGATACAGGATGCCGATGTCGCTGCGAAACGCGCGGACGTCATCGATGATCTGCGACGTGGTGGTCTCGCGCATGATGAACTCGAACTTGTCGTCCCGGCAGCGCTCGACGACGTTGACGAAGGCCTCGACCGAAAAGGCGTAATGCTGGGCGGAAATGGCGAGGCGGGCTTGCGGGGTGCCGCCGTCCTCGTAGCGGGCCTCGAGCATATCGGCCTGCTCTACGACCTGGCGCGCATAGCCCAAAAGCTCGGTGCCGTCGTTGGTGAGCGTGACACCGCGGCTGGAGCGCGTAAAGATCTCCAGGTGGAGTTCCTGCTCCAGGCTTTTGACGGCGTTTGAGATGTTGGACTGAGCGGTATAGAGGCGCTGAGCTGCGGCGTTGATTGAACCGGACTCTGCCACGGCAATCAGAAAACGAAGCTGCTGAAGGGTCATCGATGCCATCCTTTCGATTGCTATCTATAAAACCGATAACAAGTTAGCGCTTTTAAGTGATTGACCGAGCGAAACAATGCTCGTACTATTCAAAACACACAAAGGCGGTAGGTAATTAAACCGACCACTGAACCGGGATGCGAAAGGAGGCCCGCATATGAATTGCTTACCAAGGCGAATGCCGGGCTCCTGTTTGCGCCCGTCGGCGTGATCAGGAGACAGCGACTTACTTCTCTCTTATTTATTTACTTTTGTTCGATCAAGGAGATCATCATGAACCAGTTCATCAACAACCCCGAGCACACTTTTGGTTTCGATACCCTGCAGCTTCACGTTGGCCAGGAGAGCGCCGATCCCGCATCCGACTCCCGCGCCGTGCCTATCTACCAGA
This sequence comes from uncultured Collinsella sp., assembly GCA_902479065.1. Taxonomy (GTDB): domain Bacteria; phylum Actinomycetota; class Coriobacteriia; order Coriobacteriales; family Coriobacteriaceae; genus Collinsella. The sequence continues at coordinate 23,355 of CABSNM010000006.1, read as the reverse complement.
CCACGAGCTATGTGTTCCGCAACTCCCAGCACGCCGCCGACCGCTTTGGTCTTGCCGACGCCGGTAACATCTACGGCCGTCTGACCAACTCCACCCAGGGCGTCTTCGAGGATCGTATCGCCGCACTCGAGGGTGGCGTGGCGGGTCTCGCCGTCGCCTCCGGTGCTGCTGCCATCACCTATACCCTGCAGGCTCTTGCCCAGGCCGGTGACCACGTGGTGGCTCAGAAGACCATCTACGGTGGCTCCTACAACCTGCTGGAGCATACGCTCTCCCAGTTTGGCGTCGAGACCGCCTTTGTCGATGCCCATAACCTGGAAGAGGTCGAGGGTGCCATCAAGGACAACACCACGGTCATCTATCTCGAGACGCTCGGCAACCCCAACTCCGACATCCCCAACATCGACGCCATCTCCGAGATCGCCAAGAAGCACGGTCTGCCGGTTGTCGTCGACAACACCTTCGGCACCCCGTATCTGTTCCGTCCGCTGGAGCATGGTGCCGACATCGTTGTCCACTCCGCAACCAAGTTCATCGGCGGGCACGGCACTTCGTTGGGCGGTGTGATCGTCGACGGCGGTAACTTCGATTGGAAGGCGAGCGGCAAGTATGCGCAGATCGCCGAGCCCAACCCCTCCTACCATGGCGTCTCGTTTGCCGAGGCTGCCGGTCCCGCCGCCTTCGCAACCTATGTCCGCGCCATCCTGCTGCGTGACGAGGGCGCCTGCATCAGCCCGTTCAACGCTTGGATCCTGCTCCAGGGCACCGAGACTCTGTCGCTGCGCGTTGACCGTCATGTCGAGAACACCAAGAAGGTCGTTGAGTTCCTGGCTGGTGATTGCCATGTCGCCAAGGTGAACCACCCGAGCCTGTCTGAGCACCCCGATCACGAGCTCTATCAGAAGTACTTCCCCAACGGCGGTGCCTCGATCTTTACCTTTGAGATTAAGGGTGGCCAGGAGGCAGCTTGGAAGTTCATCGATCATCTGCAGGTCTTCTCGCTGCTCGCCAACGTGGCCGACGTCAAGTCGCTCGTCGTGCACCCGGCTACCACCACGCACTCCCAGCTCTCTGCCGAGGAGCTCGCCGAGCAGAACATCACGCCCTCCACGATCCGTCTTTCCATCGGTACCGAGAACGCCGAGGATATCATTTGGGATCTGAAGCAGGCCTTCGCCGCGCTGGACGAGTAAGGCGACTTGTGCAAGGACCCTTTGCGACTCGATAGGTATAACTGCATAAAATGCCTGCTCAAGGCGCCTGTGCGAACAATGGTTGCACAGGCGCCTTTTTTGCATAGAGCGGGTGCAAAAACAGGGTTTTTGACACGCTTTATGCATTCGAGTTGTGGAAAACTCCTGTTGAGAGGATGTGAGTTTTACGCAATTGACGTGCGCCTTTTGAGTAAAACCGCAGGTCGCGATTTGCTCGGGGTACTATGCAGCGCGATTGAATCACACGCAGCTCAAACGCAGCAAAAACGCACTATGGAGGTTTCCAGCTACATGAGGATCGATTCACGAAAACCGAAAGCCGCCGCCCTTTCCGCCGCTCTGACCGTGGCACTTTTGGCGGGCGCCGGTGCAACCGATGCCCACGCGGCAACACTATCCGATACGGTTGGACCTACGCCGTCCGAGGCGACGCTGGTGCAGCCCGTTGACTATCGCGGCGATGGTTATGGTTCCATGCAGGAGTGGAACGCCTCGATGGAGGCCAAGCGCGATTCCCTTGAGATGCGCGCTCAGATCATTATGAATATGTATGGCGACTATGCTACCGATGACGAGCGCTCTGTGTTGCAGGGTTGCATCGACGGTGCGGGTAGCCTGTTGACGATGGGGGAGGTCGACGCCAAGTCGACCGAGCTCGATGAGCTGCGCACTGCGCTTGAGGATGCCAAGCGCGAGGCGCTCGAGGCTGCCGCAGCCGAAGCCGAGGCCGCTGAGGCCGTTCAGACTTCGTATTACAACGCCGGCTCCGGCTCGTCTTACGCGTCTGCTGCGTATTACGCGAACGGCTCGGGCCTGACGCGCTCGAGCGGCGTCAATAACTATAACGGCCGCCGCGAGACTTATTACAGCAGCAACGTGTTGTATCACCACCGCACGGGCGAATGGACACAGGATTCCGAGGGCTTTTGGCGCGATTCCGATGGTTACTACGTCGTTGCCGCGGGCGATAAGGCCCAAGGCTCCACGTTTACCGGATCCAAGGGTGAGTGCAAGGTCTATGACTCCGGCTGCGCTGCCGGAACCACCGACTACTATACCGGTTGGTAATCTGCCATAAGCCAATAGGAGATGACGGGCGGGCGTCTTTACTGAGCCTTTGGGCACAACGTAGGGGCGTCCGTTTTTTTGTGCGTGCTTGAGTTAACAGAGCGCTTACCGTGGCAGTACGCCGCGCATATGGGCGCGGGGCACACTAGTTCATGAGAAATAAGGTCTTTCTCGTGGAGGAAGTGGTCTTGTGAACGCTCGAGATATCGCCGTTGCCGCCGTTGCATTGACGCTTGGTTGCCTTGGTCCTACGGCCGCGCTCGTCGCGGGTATGCAGGGGTCTTGTGGGGCTGCCTCTATCGTGGTTGGCGTGTTGATCGCGGCCGCGCTGCTGGGAAGTGCGGGTGTAGTCCTTTGTCGCGACGATGAGGACCGGGCGTCGGAGTCGCAGCTCTAACCGTTGTGAAGCTGATTTTTGGCCAAAGATGAAAAAGGAAGCCGTCGCGAGGGGAGTGCCCCTTGCGGCGGCTTTGCCATTGGATCTGTTGGCTGCAGTATGCCGAGCACTACCAGCTGCTTTCTATTTCGCGAATCCTCTGGTAGAGCCAATCGTTTTGCGGCACTTGGATATCGTGTTTGGCGGCCAGGCGGCAGATGGTGCCCGCGAACTCATCAACCTCGGTTTTGCGCCTTGCGATGCGGTCTTGAGCCATCGAGGGCATACCGGCGGGGTCGATTCCCTCGATGAGGTGCACCATTTGCGTCAGGTCTGCCTCGGTCAGTTCAACGCCCTCGGCGTTGGCGACCGCAAGCGTTTCGCGCATGGCGGAAACAAAGCAGCGACGCTGCTCGGAGCCCGGCTCCGTGGCGCTTCCGTAGGTCCCGCCGTAGGCCATACAGGTCTGGTTGATGCCGTCGTTGAGCATGAGTTTGGCCCACATGCGGTGCGCAATGTTGCTCTCGACGGTATGGGCGATGCCGCAGCGCGTGTAGAGCTCGTCGATAGCGGCGACGGTCGCGGGGTCGGTGCCGGCGGCTGCGCCAAAGCGGATTTCGCCCGCATTGGTAAAGGTGAGCGCGCCGTTGAGGAACACGGCGTCCATGCCCTGGCAGATACCAAGAACGGTATGCTCCCAGCCAAAGCGTTCGGCAATCTTTTGCTCGCTCGTAATGCCGTTGCACAGCGAGGCGATGAGCGTGTTGGGTCCCACGACACGCTCCATAGTCTCGAGTGCTTGGTCGAGACCGGTGGTCTTGACTGTCAGGATGACCAGATCGGCGGGCGTCGCCTCGCTGACGCGGACGGACGTGAGATCGCAAGGCTTTCCGTTGACGGTGAGCGCATCGCCCGCGTGACGCTCAAAACGGGCGTCATCCATAACGTATTCGACGGCGTCATTGCCGAGGGCCTTGGCAATCATGCTGCCGTAGAGCAGGCCGACGCCGCCCTTGCCGATAAAGGCGACCTTGTTGATCTGCATGTGAATCATCTCCCCATGTAAAAGGCGCCCGCGTAAGGGGCGCCTGATGGATTGTATGCTGCCAGGGTGATTGGTGGGTGCGCGGGGCGGCTGTTATAAAAAAGAAACGTTTGCCTGGACGCTACGCTGCAGGGCAGACCGCAAAGACATGCGCGTGGTCATGCCCGGCTCCTTTCATCGGGCTTTTTGCTGATGTTAAAGCGGTGCCGTGACAGCTCGATTTCTGCTGCGTTACGATACGTTCTCGATTGCGATTCCACGATGTTTCGGCTGCGTGACCATTGTGTTTCGCCTTGCCGGGGCGCTGATGGCGAAGGGAGGGGCCGTGCAATATCGCGTTGACCCCAAAAGCGGCAACCGTATCTCGGCGTTGGGTCTGGGCTGCATGAGGTTTCCCGGTGCGCCGGGACGTCCGGATGCGAAGACAGCCGATGCCATCATTTCCCGTGCGGTGGAGCAGGGGATTAATTATCTGGACACCGCGTATCTCTATCCCGGTAACGAGGCGTGCGTGGGCGCCTCGCTTGAGCGCTTGGGGCTGCGTGACCGGGTGTTGCTGGCGACCAAGTTGCCGCATGCTTCGTGCAAGTGCGCGGAGGATTTCGACCGGTTCTTCGATGAGCAACTGCGGCGCCTGCGGACCGACCATATCGACTATTACCTCATGCATAACATTACCTCGCCCGCCCAGTGGGAACGTGTGGTGGCATTGGGCATTGAGGACTGGATCGCGTGTCAAAAGGCGGCGGGGCGCATTCGCCAGATTGGTTTTTCGTACCACGGCAGCGCGGTGGATTTCCTGACGATGCTTGACGCATATGACTGGGATTTTTGCCAGATACAGTACAACTATGCCGGCGAGCGTTACCAAGCGGGAACGGCAGGACTCATGGCGGCTGCGGAGCGCGGGCTCGCGGTGTTTGTGATGGAGCCGCTGCTGGGCGGGCGTTTAGCGGGCAAGCTGCCGCCACGGGCCCGCGCTGTGCTCGATAGTGCCCGTGACCCGCATTTGCGCACTCCTGCCGCCTGGGGTCTTTCGTGGGTGTGGAATCATCCTCAGGTGACGATGCTGCTTTCGGGTATGACCGATATCGCGCAGGTGGATGAGAATTCGTCACTGGCAGACCTCGCGTTGCCGAATTCGATGACTGCCAACCAGCTCGACACGATTGCGCGCGTGTTGATGGAGTTTGAGAAATCGAACCGTGTGCCCTGCACGGGATGCGGCTACTGCATGCCATGCCCCAAGGGTATCAACATTCCCGGCTGCTTTGCCGCCTACAACGCGAGCTATGCGCACAGCTGGTTTACGGGGCTGTCGCAATACTTTACGGCGAGTGCGGTGCGCACGAGCGAGCCCAAGCTCGTGAGCAATTGCGTCAAGTGCGGCAAATGCGCGCGCCACTGCCCACAGCACATCGATATTCCCGAGCGTCTCGACGATGTGCGCCGACGTTTCCAGCCTGGTCCCGTGACGGCGGTGCTTAAGGCCTTCGGCAAAACGCGCTCCTCATGACCCTTTTATAACTTGCGGTGGAATAGTTCCTGTTTGCGGCAGAATAGGGGCCAAACAGGAACTATTTCACCGCAACTGAAGGGGGCTGTCGTGGGTCATCGGGATTCATGTGATGATTTGCGTGAGGTTTGTTGGGGCGTTTTGGGCGCTGGACACATTTCGCATCGATTTGCATCGTCGCTCAAGGAGGTGGACGGGGCACGGCTTGTGGCTGCCGCCGGCCGCACTCCTTCGCATGTTGAGGAGTTTTGCAGGGCGTTTTCGATTGATGCCGCGCACAGTTATGCCACGGCTGACGATAGCGGCGATGTGGCTTATGATGCGCTGATTGCCGACCCCGATGTCGACGCAATCTACTTGGCTCTTCCACATGGCATGCATGCGCATTGGGTCTGTCGGGCACTGCGCGCGGGAAAGGCCGTGCTGTGCGAAAAGCCGGCCGTTTTGAATGAAGAAGAGGCTCTCTCGATTGCCTCCACCTCTCGCGAGCACGGCGTGCTGTTTATGGAGGCGATGAAAAATCGGTTTTGTCCGATGCGTACTCGCGTGAAGGGCTTGCTTGCGTCGGGCGAGCTCGGCCGTATCGTCTCGATTGAAAGCGTGCAAAAACTCGATTATGGTGAGCCCCCTTCGAGTTATCTGCTCGACCCGTTGCAGGGTGGCTGTCTATATGACATGGGCTGCTATGCGGTCGGGTGGTTTGAGGATCTACTTGCGGGTGCGTGCGATGTTTCGTCTCGTGTAGTTCGCTGGCGTGACGTATCGGGCGGCCGCGTGGATTGGGCCGACGAGATCCGTATGAGCGTCGGCGGCATACCCATTCATATGGCGTGCGACGGCAAAGCAGCATATGAAAGCCGCTTAACGATTGCCTGTGAGCGGGGCTCGTTGGAAATCGAGCGCCTCCATCGCCCCGAGCTCGCCCATGTGAAGTACTCCGACGGACGAATGCTCGAAATAAATGCCCCGTTTGAGGTCGATGATTTCTACGGCGAAATCCAGCATGCGACCCAGCTCATCCGGGCAGGGAAACTCGAGAGCCCCGTCATGCCCCTCGCTGCCACACAGCGCTGCGCGCGCATTATCGATGCAATCCGTCTAGCCCCCTAGGACTTGGCGCTGACGCGTAGGGGATCATGACGCCGGCGCCCGTAGCCATAGTGCTTGGCGGCCCGCATCTCTGATGCCCCTTTTATAAGTTGCGGTGGAATAGTTCCTGTTTGCGGCAGAATAGGGGCGAAACAGGAACTATTCCACCGCAACTGATGAGGGGGAGCTGGAGATGCTGACGATTGGGTGTCATCTTTCGACGACGAAGGGCTATCGGGCAATGGGGGAGACGGCGCTATCCATTGGCGCCGATACCTTTGCATTCTTTACGCGCAACCCGCGCGGCGGCAAGGCGAAAGACCTTGACATGGATGATGTGGCGGCCCTGCGTGACCTTATGGCGCAAAATGATTTTGGCCCACTCGTGGCTCATGCCCCCTATACCTACAATCCCTGTTCTGCCAAAGAGCGGGCGCGCGAGTTTGCCCTGGAGGCAATGGCCGAGGACTTGCAGCGTCTGGAAGCACTGCCCGGCAACTATTACAACTTCCACCCCGGCGCGCATGTGGGGCAGGGGACTGATGCCGGCATTCAGATGATCGTCGACACCCTGTGCCAGGTGATGTTTGAGGGCCAGCAGACGACGGTGCTGCTCGAGACCATGGCGGGAAAGGGTGCCGAGGTGGGCCGTAGCTTTGAAGAGCTGGCGCGCATTATCGAGGGTGTAGCTGCCAGACGTCCAGAGCTATCGGACAAGCTGGGCGTGTGTCTGGACACCTGCCATGTGAGCGATGCTGGCTACGACATCATCCATGATCTGGACGGCGTACTCGACGAGTTCGATGGTGTGGTGGGTATCGAGCGCTTGCGCGCCGTGCATATCAATGACTCCAAGAATCCCTGCGGCGCCCATAAGGATCGCCACGAGTGCATCGGCAAGGGCTACCTGGGTAGTGAAGAGTTTGGCGGCGGTATGCAGGTTATGCAGAATATTGTATCGAATGGTCGCTTGCGTTCGCTGCCGTTTATTTTGGAGACACCGAACGAACTTGCAGGTTATGCGGCTGAAATCAAACTGTTAAGGTCGTTGCAGCAGTAATGACTGTCATAAAGTGGAGTGCTCCATTCACGTTATGGGTTTGTTTCAATCAGTTTTCTAATTGCAGATTCTTCCAAGCGGGTGCATAATAACCCTCAGTTTTTGCAGACCTCTGAATCACGTGGGGTCATTGGAAGGAGACTGATTATGAAGCTGAAGAAACTTGGCGCATTTGCCGCCACGGGCGCTATGGCGCTCGCCCTCGCTCTGACGGGCTGCGGCTCGTCCAACGCCACCTCTGGTTCTGACGCCGGTTCCAGCAGCTCTGACGACGCCAAGGTCGAGAAGGTCGACGGCTCCATGGAGTACGCGCTCGTCAAGGACGGTACGCTGACCGTCGGCACCTCTGCCGAGTACGCTCCGTTTGAGTACAAGGATGACAACGGCGATTATCAGGGCTTTGACCTTGAGCTCATCAAGGCTATCGGCGACAAGTTGGGCCTGGATGTCGAGTACGTCAATAACGACTTTGACACGCTGGTTCCGGGCGTCGCTTCGGGCGCCAAGTATGATGTCTCCATCGCGGCTATCACCGACACGCCCGAGCGTGAGAAGGAAGTCACTTTCTCCGATTCCTACTACATGGACGATCAGGCTATCGTGACCAAGGTCGATAACACCGACATCACGGCCGATAACTACAGCGAGAAGCTCAACAACGCCGACGCTACCATCATCGTCCAGTCTGGCTCGACCGCCGAGTCCTTTGCCCAGGAGAACTTCCCCAAGGCCAAGATTGTCCCCTACAAGGACGCCACCGAGTGCTTCAGCGCTCTGCAGTCCGATAAGGGCGACGCCGTAGTCACCAACCGCTCCGTTGCCAGCCAGCTGACCGCCGAGCAGTTCAACACCTGCCAGACCATTAAGCAGATCAGCACCGGCGAGGAGTACGCCATCGCCATCAACCAGGGCAACACCAAGCTCAAGGACGATATCAACCAGGCCATCAAGGACCTGACCGACGACGGTACCGTCGACGCCCTCATGGCTAAGTACAACATCAAGTAAAATAGCTACTTGATTGCGCGCGGGCCCTTTCCGTTTTGGCGGAGAGGGCCTTTGCGCTTCTCTTGACGGAGAGCATTTCCGTCTCGTTTTGCCGGCAACTTCTACGATAGGAGCCACCTTGTCTCGACTGAACAAAGGGGCCGCGGAGCAGCGTTTTCCACTGCCCGCCTTGCTCCAAAAGCTAGTCTGCGTCATGGCCGTGGCGCTCGCGCTGGTGTGCGCGGGGGCATATGCGCCCACGACCGCCCAGGCGCTTGAGACCGCAAAGATTACCGTCCGACCCAACACCGGTTCGGGCAGCGCTGTGGTTGGCGGTACCGAGACGCGCATTACCTGGGAGGTCCAGGCCGATGCCGATGAGGAGCTGAGCGGTCTTTCGCTGACGTTTGTCGACGGCACGACGTTTGGTACCGATGACACGCGATTGACGATGCTCTCGGGCGAGGACCTCATGGATCGTACGCCCATGAAGCCCACGTGCAAGGCTGACGGCCAGACGCTCAAGATTGACTTTGGCGAGACGGCGCCTGCCGGCGGCTTTTTCCGTGTCGAGGTTTACGGCGTGACCTTCCCCGTCGAGGGTGGCGATGAGGCCTTTAGCGGCACCTACACTTTGGCCGATGGCTCGACCAAGAAGATCTCCAAGATTCCGTCGGTGGAGATTAAGGGCGTGACGGCATTCGATAACTTCCTGGCCGATCTTAAAGAGCAGCCGTGGGTCGAGGCATGGAATTCCAACATGTTCCTTCGCCTGTTCCTGAACCCGGTCATTTTGGTCCAGAGCCTGCCGATCGTCTTCAAGGGCTTCCTTATGTCGCTCTCGATCGTGCTCGTGGCGTTTCCGCTGGCAATTCCCTTTGGCTTTGCGCTGTCGCTCATGCGCATCTCCAAGTCGCGCATCCTTCGTTGCCTTGCCGGCATCTATGTGAATATCATCCGTGGTACGCCGGCGTTCCTGCAGATCTACATCGCATTCTTTGGCCTGCCGCTGGCCGGCGTCAAGGTTGACGACTATGTACTGGGCGTTATCGTCATGGCCATGAACTCGTCTGCGTACCTGTGCGAGATTTTCCGTGCCGGTATTCAGTCGATCCCCAAGGGCCAGAACGAGGCCGCGCGCTCGCTGGGCATGAACGCGTTCCAAACGCTGCTTTACGTTATGATTCCGCAGACGTTCCGCAATGTCCTGCCCACGCTGACCAGCGAGTTCATCCTGCTCTACAAGGACACGTCGCTGCTTGCCGCCGTGGGCGTGGTCGAGATCGTCATGAACGCCCGTACCATCGTGGCCACGACGGGCTCCATCACGCCGTACGTGGTTGCCGCCCTGTTCTATCTGGTCATCACCCTGCCGCTCGCTCGCCTGGTGAGCGGTCTTGAGGCGAGGCTTTTGGGCACGGCCGAGACCAAGAAGAAGCGTCCCACTAAGAGCGCCGGACAGGTTGTCGCGACGCCCGCCGATCACATCGCCGGTCTGTAAGGAGGTCCTATCATGAGCGAAACCAATAACTCGAACGAGGTCGTCGTCAGCATCAAGAACCTCCAGAAGGCCTTTGGCGACAACGTGGTCCTGCGCGATATCGATCTGGATGTGCATAAGGGCGAGGTCGTTGTGGTCTTGGGCCCCTCGGGCTCGGGCAAGTCGACGATGCTTCGCTGCATCAATCGTCTGGAGCATCCCACGAGCGGCTCGATTATCGTCGAGGGTGTGGACGTGTGCGCCAAGGGCGTCGACCTTAACAAGGTGCGCACGCATCTGGGTATGGTGTTCCAGCAGTTCAATTTGTTCCCGCACCTCTCAGTCAAAAAGAACGTCATGCTCGCGCAGCAGAAGGTGCTCAAGCGCAGCAAGGAAGAGGCCGAGAAGATCGCCGTCGAGGAGCTGACCAAGGTCGGTCTTGCCGAGCGTATCGACTTTATGCCGAGTCAGCTTTCGGGCGGCCAGCAGCAGCGCGTTGCCATCGCCCGCGCCCTGTCGATGAACCCGCACGTCATGCTCTTTGACGAGGCTACCTCGGCGCTCGACCCTGAGCTCGTGCGCGACGTCTTGGGCGTCATGCGCGACCTGGCGCGCGACGGTATGACCATGATCGTCGTGACGCACGAGATGGGCTTTGCTCGCGATGTCGCCGACCGCGTCGTCTTTATGGACGGCGGCGTCATTGTGGAAGAGGGTACGCCGAGCGAGGTCTTCGACCACCCCAAGAGCGAGCGCACCAAGGCGTTCTTGGGCAATATCTCGTAGCCGGTTGATGTAACTGCCGTTATAAAAGAGCGGGGGCTGGACTTGAATCCAGCCCCCGCTCTTTTGTAGGGATAAGGATGTGCTTTGATGCAGACTCTTTTGGAGGTCCTGGGTTCGTTACGCGAGCTCGGCTCCGAGGGCCTTGCAAGCGGTCTCGCCCTCATCGTCGGGCGCATCGTAGCAAATGACGGAATCGACGACATTGACGCCCGCCTCGTCGGCATCGGCCTTCCAGTTGTCCATCCACTCGCCCTCGGCCCACGAATAAGAGCCAAAGAGGACGACCTTCTTGTCGCCGAGGGTCTCCTTGACCTCATCCCACATGGGCTGGAACTCATCGTACTCGAGTTCCTCGGAACCCATGGCGGGGCAGCCGAAGGCGAAGGCATCATATTCGGCGACCTTGTCGGCAGAGAAGTCGGCGCAGGAGATGACCTCTGCCTCGGCGCCGGCACCGGTTGCGCCCTCGGCAACGAAGTTTGCCATGGCCTCGGTGTTGCCTGTACCGCTCCAGTAGACGACTGCGATCTTGCTCATATGTCTTCCTTTCGGTTGTGCGGCGTGCGGCCGCGTTTTGTATGCTCTATCGGGTTGCCTGGACAAGTTGTCCCAGAGTGCAGCCCTGTTGATAGATGTAGGTAAGGTATTGCGTGCATGCGCGATAGGAATCGAAGGTCGTGAGCGCCTGCTCAACGTTTGTGTATACCTTCCATGCGCCAAAGACCTTATAGTTTTCGCCGTGCTGGACGATAAACTGATGGACATCTTCGTAGGGATAGCCCAAAAAATAGCCAATTTCGTGGGGGAACTCGCACATGCACCCCGTATCGCAGTGCCTATTTCGCGCGAGCGCGCAGACGCTGCCGTCATAGGCACTCTCTGCGGCATTGCTGCTTGCCAGCGTGATGCGCGCGGCGAGATGCACCAGGGACGCGGGCAGGTTGTGGACATCGTAACCTTCGGCGGCAAGCGCCGTCGTGGCGCGGGGGTCGGAGAGGTATCGCATGAGGTCTGCAGGGCGGTACACATAGATGAGCGCTCCGCAGGGGCGCCAGACCAAAACGCTCATATGGATCCCGAGTGGCTGGAGCTCGCAGTTGCATTGGGCTATGACGGCGAGCAGGCGAGAGCGTCGCTCTTCGATATGGGCGGCGCTGGGTTTTCCGTTTTGGTTGGCGTAAACGCCGGGATAGGTAAAGAGCGAAGCCGGCTTGATACCTGCGAGCGTAGGGGAGCAGTTGCGCACGACAGCCGTTTGGTATGTTGGGATGTCAATGGTTCGAGTCACGATGCCCCTTTCGGGTCCTCAGTTGTTAGCCAAGGAAAACTTATACACGAAAGTAAGCCACGGTCAACAAAAAAGTTTGAAGAGGGAAACTAATTGACCGAACGGACATGATTTTGGGTTAAGATGGGGACACCCCATGGGGGTATCTAGATAGAGCTACTTGAAAGGGGAACGCATGAGTGACTTGCTCAACCCTGCGAATCTCATCGTGCTTGCCGTGATTGTCGTTGGCATGTTCTTTGGCCTGCGTCGCATTGTCGCTTCGACACACGGAAAGAGCTGCTGCAGCGATGGTGCGAGCGGTATGAAGGCCAAGAAGGTAGTGGTTGCGGATACCGATCCGTCCCACTACCCCTATAGCGATGAGTTGCTCATCGGCGGTATGAGCTGCGATGGCTGTGCTCGGAATGTGGCCAATGCCCTCAATGCGCTGAATGGTGTGTGGGCAACGGTAACGTATGCGGACCACACGGCACGCGTGCGCTCGAAGCGCCCGGTTGATCGCGACACACTCGAGACGGCAGTGAGGGGTGCGGGCTATTACGTTATGAAAATGTAGGCGTTGCCCTCTCCGGTGGGTACCAGCCTCCTGCCCATTGTGACTATCGGCATCCAAAAATTTGCGCAAAAATAACCTTTAGATGCGGCAAAAGTGGAGTTTGGTGACGGTTTGCGCGGAATTCGCTACCAATCGAGCATCTATGAACCCGTCCAAATAATTACAGGTGTATTTATACACTGATTATTGCTGTGCTCAGATTGCAATTAACCGTGGACAGAAATGAAGAATGCTAAAACTGGGCTTTAGGACAGGGGAGGCTATAACCTTATGAGACGAGTGGGAACACTTGGCTTGGTGGCAGCGCTTGCCGCTATCTTGGTATCGCCGCTGCCGGCGCACGCCGAAGACTCATCGGGTGCCGTTACCTACAATGCGGGAAATGGGTATTCCTTTGAGAAGCTCTCGCATCCTACGGTAGGAACGTCGCAGCCGGATGGCATCGTCGACTACCAGGGTAACGGTGCCGTTGCCGTTCCGGGCGCCGATGGTAATACGGCCAACAACGAAGGCGATCGCGGCCAGAGCTACACTTGGGCGGCTGCGAGCTATGGTGACTGGCTTTATGTGGGCACCTGCTATGCGGCGATGGGCAACACGCTGACGCTCATGAACAGCACGCTGGGCGATTCCTTTGATGTCGAAACCATGCGCCTGACGCTGGAGGCCATGTTTAACGGTACCTTCTTCTATGGACAGCAGAAGGAGGACGGCACGGCCGACAAGGACAGCGGCGGCATCTTGGTCAAGATCAATACCAAGACCGGTGAGACCAAGCTGCTACTCTCTGAATCGCTCAACGGCGTCGCTCCTTTGTTCCGCAATGCCGTGAGCTATAAGGGTAAGCTCTATTTCTGCGGCAGCGTCAGGACCAATGACGGCAAAGGCGGCCTGCCTGCTGTATACGAGATCGATCCTAAGACGGATGAGTACAAAGTTGTCTATCAGGGCCTTTCGAGCATGCAGGATTACGGTGCTGCCTACAAGCAGGGCATTTCTACCGGTATCCGCGGCATGTGCGTCCATGATGGCCAGCTCGTCATCAGTAATGTGGGTAAAGACGCGAACGGTAATTTTGTGTCGACAATCCTGACGTCGTCTGACCCCTCGAAGGGCCAGGACAGCTTCACCGAGATTGCCAACTCGGAGACGCTGTTTGGCTATCCGGCGATTCGCTATCAGGACAGCATCTACGGCGGCGCCATTTGGGATATGGTCTCGTACAATGGCCATCTCTATGCGACCATCTGCACCGGTACGCCCGAGAACGCTCCCGATGATAATTCCATGCAGTCGTTTGCCATGGTCCGTGGCGACAAGAATGCCGACGGCAGCTATTCGTGGACTCCCATTGTCGGCGATCAGAAGACGGACGGTGCAAAGTACTGCTTTGGCATCGATCCTGCCCGTACCCGTTCTGGCGCTGCCAACCTCATCGTCTACAACGACTACCTCTATATCGGTGAATACAACGACGAGGAGATTGCCCTCGAGCGCATCCTGTTCAACAAATCCAACACCGAAGAGGGCGGCAAGAGCAGCATGGGTGGCGTTGACTGCTCGTTTGTGAATGCCAATCTTGAGCAGTCGGTTAACATCTATCGCATGGACAAGGACGAGAACATGGAGCTCGTCGTTGGCGATCGCACCGACATGTTCCCCGAGGGCGGTATTTCCGGCCTGACTTCGGGCTTTGGCCGAAACGAGAACCAGTACATTTGGCGCATGCAGAAGTTCGACGGCAAGCTGTATATCGGTACCTTTGATACCGCGAGCCTGCTTGAGCCGATCGGCCAGTTCTCCAATGGCGACATTATCGATATGACGCCCGAGGAGTGGGACTCTCAGGTTCAGCGCCTTAGGGACCTGCTCGATCACCTGCTCGACAAGAAATCGCCTGACGACCCCATCGTTCCCGTGAACACGCTTGCGGACGATGATTCAAACGAGGCCGTCGAGGTCGATGATTCGAACGAAGCTGCTGAGGTTGATGATTCAAACAAGGCCGTCGATGTCGATGACGAGAAGACCGAGGTTGCTAAGGGCTTTGGCGATCTGAGCGATGCGCTGGAGGATGCCGCGGGCGGTCTTTGCGATCAGGCCGCGACGATGTCCCAGGACTTTGAGGACGACGCCGCTTATGTCCAGAAGATCGATGGCGAGATCGCGTACTTCAAGTCCTTTGCCGACCAGTATCAGGACATGCTCGATAGCTATGAGAGCCTTAAGCAGCAGTACGAGGATGCCTATGGCACCGAGCTGCCGAGCGATATTCAGGATGCGCTCGATAAGCTGCTGAGCGAGGAGAACCTCAAGAAGTTGCAGAGTGTCCTTACGTGCATGTGTTACCTGCGCGATGCCGAGCGCGGCTTTGATATGTATGTGACCGAGGACGGCGTGAACTTTACGACGCTGACGACCAATGGCTTTAACGATCCGTATAACCATGGTCTGCGCACCTTTGCGGTGACCAACCAGGGTCTGTGCCTTGGTACCGCCAACCCGTTCTATGGTTGCCAGGTCTGGATCCAGCGCAAGGAGAATTCGGAGAATCCGGTTGATCCCGGTACTCCGGATCCGACGGAACCCACCGATCCTTCGCAGCCGGGTGGCGGCGATCAGCCTGGCGGCAGCCAGACGGGTGGCAACGACCAGTCGAGCAGCACCACGACCACCGTCACGACGACCGCTAAGAAGACTCCGAAGGACGGCTCGCTGCCTCGCGCTGGCGACTCGACCCTCACGCTGGTCTTGGGATTGCTGGTTGCAGCTGCCGCAGTGCTTGGCATTGCTCTCGTCTTGCGCAAGCGTTCTCGTCGCTAGGCTCGTCCGCGTAGCTCAATGTCCTGGATATCGTCGAAGTTGATGGCGATATCCCTGAGTTTGAGCAGCTTGAATGCGGGTAACGCTTCGTCGAGAATGCCCGTGCGGCTACGATAGCCGTACGTATCGTAATAGGTGACGCGCACCAAGTCGCCGCGTTTGAGGCCCTCGAGCTTTTGCGAAAGCTCGAGGGCTTTTTCTTCCGTGAGCTCACGTTTTTGCTCGACGGTGATTTCCTGCTTGCGCACGAGTTCGTAGTATCCCGTGAGGGCGGCAAAGGGCATAAACTGTGCGGCGCGGTTGGCGCGCACGGCACCGTTGGCAGTGAGGTTGGGGTCGGCTGCGCGGCGTCTGCCCTCGGGGTCCGCCAGGCGCTCGAAGGCGGTCGGCGGGCGCATGGGCTGTTGTTTGGGTTTAGGCACGGTGTCCTCCAACTTGATCGTTGCGCTCGCGCGCGGTGGCGCCGGCGGTAAAGCTTAATCCCTTGACGAGCGCGTTTTTGCCGTACTTGCCTTTCACGGCCAGGACGGCGCGCGCCAGGTCGCGCTCGCGCTCATCGGCCTCGATATCGCTGAACAGATCGATGGTGGCAAATTCCTCGGGCATGAGGTTGCCAAATCCCAGATTGATACGCTTGACCGGTCGCTTGGGGTCGACCGTTTGTGCCCAAAGGTCATCGAAATACCCCATGATCTTCTTAAACGAATTGGTGCGCTCGGGCAGCTTGCGCGAGGCGTTGGAGTGCGCAAAGAGTGAGGCATAGCCGCCACGCGGTTTGCCGCCATGCTCTCCCACAAAGATGCCATCGATTGCCTGCGCTTCGCGTACCAGGCGGCGCCTTTCGTCATCGCACTGGACGGGCTTGGGAGCACGGGGCGCGAGCTCGGGGCCGGCGGTTGCGGTGGGTTCGATACTCGATGTGCTCGAGCGCAGGTGGCCGCATCCGTCCACATATTGCGCTGTACCGCTGGCGTCGAGGCGGCGTATGTCAGCGCGCTCGCTCGCGTAGCCCACAAAGAGCGAGATGCTGTCGCAGACCACGTGCTTATCGACCAAGTCCAACACGGCACTGTCGACCATCTCGCGCAAGACGGTGTAGGCTTGCTCGTAGGCATAGCCCTTCGAGAGCACCTGTCCTGTGGTGGTCGAGGTCGCTTGCGGGCGATAGGCTTGGATATCGGCGATGGTTGTCGGCTCGCGCCCAAAGGCGTGGTCGATGAGATATTCGGCATTGACGCCGAGCTCGTCGTAGAGCAGGTTTTCGTCGAGCGCGGCGACGCCCATCAGGTCGTAGACGCCATACTTTTCGAGTCGGGCTGCCACACCGGGGCCGATGCCCCAGATGTCGGTGATGGGGCGATGGGGCCAGATCTCCTTGCGAAAGGTCTCGTCGTCGAGTTTGCCGATGCGACTGGGTACGTGCTTGGCGGTGACGTCGAGCGCCACCTTGGCCTGGAATAGGTTGGGGCCGATGCCGACCGTCGCCGTGATGCCGGTGCGCGCGAGGACCTCATCGCGCAACATGCAGGCAAAGCCTTTGGCATTAGTGTGGTAGAGGTCTAGATAGGGCATCACGTCGATAAAGCATTCGTCGATTGAATAGACGTGAATGTCTTGCGGGCTCACGTATTCCAGATAGATGCCGTAGATTTGCGCCGACACCTCCATGTAGTGCTGCATGCGCGGTACGGCCTTGATGTAGTCGATGCCGTCGGGAATCTCGAACAGACGGCAGCGGTTGTGAATTCCTAAGTCCTTCATGGCCTGCGTGATGGCGAGGCAGATGGTCGTGCGTCCGCGCGATTCGTCGGCAACGACTAGGTTGGTGGTGAGCGGATCGAGCCCACGGTCGACGCACTCGACGCTAGCGTAAAACGTCTTGAGGTCGATGCAGATATAGGTGTGACGCTCGTGCCCCACGCGTCCTCCCATCAAACACATGTTCTTATCGAATGCCTGTTCGATAATACCCGTTCGTCCGGACACCGTCAAAATCTGTCAAAAAGGGACTGGTTTGTTTTGGTAGGTATGGTCGTGCGGCTGGATTGGGTTTTAACGCAGCTCTAAAGAGCGCGAAACAGCTCGGAAAACCTCGCTTCGTAGCATGAGTCTAACGATTGATACCGCCTATGCGCACGGAAGGGTTGTTGGAAAGATGGTCAATTATGGGTTTGGTATGCCGACGCGCCTTGTTGCGGATGGAGACGTGGCTCGCTGGTGCGGACGATTGGTCGCTCACTACGGTGGCACCAAGGCGCTGGTCGTGTTGGGCGGTGACAAGCATACGCGTGATGAGCTTGTCTCGGCGGCACTCGGCTCGCTTGATCGAGCTCTGCTCGAGCGCGTGCTGTTTCGCTGCGGCTCGGTTGAGGGCGACGGGGGAGACGAGCTAATCGACGAAGCCGTGGCCCTGGCGACCGACGAAGGCGTGGACTTTGTCTTGGCGATCGGCGATGCCGATACTGCTGGCTTTGCACGCGAACTCGCCCGTCGCATGGCGGCGCTCGATGCCGGCGAAGACGGTTTTGTCCCTTATGGATGCATTGTCTCGGAGGGCAAGGTGCCTGCTGTCGTGGGCACCGGTGAGGTTCCCGTTTTTGCCATTATCGCGCCCGAACTGCTGGAGGGCATCGGGTCTCCTCTGCGTGAGTTGCTCGGTAGCATCTGCGCCGCGGCCTAATATTTGCCATAAAAGGACGGGTTATTTTTGGTTGGTAAAGCGTTTGACCTGCCAAAATAAGCCTGTCCCTTTTTAATCGGTTGCCGTTTGGGGGCCGATTGGCAACGCTCGCTGATTGTAGTCTTGACCTGCGCTAGAATAGTGGCATCTGAATGTCCGGGCGCATGGAGGCGTGCGCCCGTATGCTGAGGAGGACTCTATGGCAACTGTTGCCGCACCTATCGATGCTACGTCGACTGCCGCTTGGAAGGCGCTCGAGGCTCATCAGGAGAAGCTCGAGGCCGAAGGTATCGACCTCAAGGCCTGGTTCGCTGCTGACGCCGACCGCGTGAACAAGCTGAGCTTTGACGCCGGTGACCTGCACTTCGATCTGTCGAAGAACCTGGTGACCGATGAGACCGTCAAGCTGCTGTGCGATCTTGCCCGCGAGGTGAAGCTCGAGGAGCGCCGCGACGCCATGTTCTCTGGCGAGCACATCAACACTACCGAGGACCGCGCTGTCCTGCACACCGCGCTGCGCCGCCCGGCAAGCGAGAAGGGCCAGCTCATCGTCGACGGCCAGGACGTCGTCGCCGACGTGCACGAGGTCCTCGACCGCATGTATGCCTTTGCCGAGCGCGTGCGCTCCGGTGAGTGGAAGGGCGTTACCGGCAAGAAGATCGAGCATCTGGTGTCCATCGGCATCGGCGGCTCCGACCTGGGCCCGGTCATGGCTTACGAGGCTCTGCGCCCCTATGCCGACGCCGGTATCGACTGCCGCTACATCTCCAACATCGACCCCAACGATCAGGCAGAGAAGCTCAAGGGCCTCGATCCCGAGACCACGCTCGTGATTATCGTCTCCAAGACTTTCACCACGCTCGAGACCCTCACCAACGCCCGCGAGGTCAAGACCTGGATGCTCGAGCAGCTCAAGGCTCAGGGTGCCATCGACGGGTCCGATGAGCAGAACGCCGAGGCCGTGGCAAAGCACTTCGTCGCCGTCTCCACCGCACTCGAGAAGGTTGAGGCCTTCGGTATCGACCCCGCCAACGCCTTCGGTTTCTGGAACTGGGTCGGCGGCCGCTATTCCGTTGACTCCGCCGTGGGCCTGTCGCTGATCGTCGTGCTCGGCCCCGAGCGTTTCCAGCAGTTCCTCGAGGGCTTCCATGCCATCGACGAGTACTTCTGCAACACGCCGCTCGAGAACAACGCCGTCGCGCTGATGGGTCTGTTCAACGTCTGGTACGTCAACTTCTTCGGCTCCAAGAGCCACGCCGTGCTGCCGTACTGCCAGTATCTGCACCGTTTCCCGGCCTACCTGCAGCAGCTCACCATGGAGTCCAACGGCAAGCACGTCCGCTGGGACGGCAGCGCCGTGACCTCCGACACCGGTGAGATTTTCTGGGGCGAGCCCGGCACCAACGGTCAGCACGCCTTCTACCAGCTGCTGCACCAGGGTACCGTGGTGGTTCCGGCCGATTTCATCGCCTTCGCCAACACTGCCAACCCTGCGACCGACAGCGGCCAGGATGTCCACGAGCTGTTCCTGGGCAACTTCCTGGCCCAGACCAAGGCGCTCGCCTTTGGTAAGACGGCCGACGAGGTTCGTGCCGAGGGCACGCCCGAGCAGATCGTCCCGGCCCGTTGCTTTGAGGGCAACCGCCCGACGACCTCGATCTTCGGCGACACGCTGACCCCGTTCGCGCTCGGCGAGCTCATCGCCCTGTACGAGCACATCACGTTTGTCGAGGGCACGGTCTGGGGCATCGACTCCTACGACCAGTGGGGCGTTGAGCTGGGCAAGCAGCTTGCCAAGCAGATCACCCCGGCCTTCCACGACGACACCGCCAAGGCCGAGCAGGACGCTTCGACCCAGGCACTCATCGAGTTCTATCGCGCGCATCGCAAGTAGTCGCTGCTGTTAACGCATCGCGCCTTATAGTCAGGGGCCCGTATCCTATCGGATGCGGGCCCCTTTGCTTTGCCGTAGTCCCGGGGCGCACGGCCTTTGTGGAACATCGCCGGGGCGCCGCGCGCCGCGAGAACCCTGCGCCTAGATCTCGGCATCCGCATGGCCTCGCTGCGCCTCGGACAGCTCCCCGTAGAGCGGATGGTCTTCGAGCCTAAAGCGCTCGACCTGTTCGGGGGTGCGACCGCGCACAAAGAGCCACGAGCGATCGATCGGCGTCGCCATGAGCGTGCTGGGCAGCGCGTCGGCGCGGTCGGAAAACACCCGGGCACTCTCGGGATCCTGGAACGCCAGCACCAGATGTGTGTCGCAGTTGCCCATGATGGAGCGTGCGCGTGCCTCGCCATAGAGCGCATCGAGCTGGTTGGTCGACTGCAGCAGCAGCGTTGCCCAGATGTTGCGGCTTCGGATAATCGAGAGCACGTTGTCGATCTGGGGGATCTGCAGATTTGCGAAGTCATCGAGCATAAAGCGCACGGGCACGGGCAGGCTGCCGTCGGGCTGTCTATCGGCCTCACGAATGAGGCCCATAAACGCCTGCGAAATAAAGAGGCCGGTCAGCGGATCGAGATTGCGGTCAATATCGCTCACGGTTACAAACAGGGCGCAGGGGGTGTGTCCCATGGAAGCGAAGTCCACCTGATGACACTCACGATAGAGCTGTGCCGCACCGTCGAATCCCAGACACATGACCTTTTCGGCAAGGATGCCGACGATGCTCGCGTGCATGCGCTCGGCATTTTGCGTAATGGCGTAGCGCCGCCATAGCGAGAGGGCATAGCTTTGGGGGTCGGTCGTGATCAGGTCGTCAAACAATCGACCCGTGGCGCCGTCCTGCAGGTGCTCGATCAGCTTGATGACCGAGCTGATCGTCTGCTCGTCGGCGGGTAGCTGTTCGGTGACGTAGGCGATAAGACACGACAGCAGGTTTGCCGCCGCATGATCCCAAAAAGGCTGGTTGTTGTCCTCGATGGGGCAGATGGCCTTTGCCACCGAGAGGATGTCCTGCTGGTTGGGCCTGCCGTCCGCCTTGCGGCGAATGTGCCTCAGGGGGTTGTAGCCGCAGCGCTCGATGCCGGGCGCAAGGGCCGGGACGGTGTTGAGGTCGGCGAAGTTGAGACATTGCACGCGGTAACCGTGGGCTGCCAGCACGGGTCCCACTTCGCGACAGAGCGTGCCTTTGGTGTCGAGCACGATGTAGCTTGCGTTCATTTGCAGCAGGTTGGGCTTGAGGACGTTTCGGGTCTTGCCGGCTCCCGAGGGGCCGATCACAAGTGCGTTGTTGTTGAGTCCCGTTTGGCGGGTGTCGCAGGAAAGCGTTCGATCCTTGGCGAGGATGGTGGACGATGCGGACTCAGATGCGGCGAGGCGGCTGGCGAGGTTAGACATGGGCGACCTCCTTGGTGGTCGAGAGGATTTCGTGGGCAAAGCCGAGCTCGACGGCGCGCTCGGCCGAAAGGTAGGTGTCTTTTGCAGTGAGGGACTGGATGCGCTTGGGCGTGAGGCCGCTGCGGTCCGAGAGGATTTGCGTGAGGGTCTTGCGGGTCTGCATGAGACGCCGGCTGGTTTCCTGCAGCGCAAGTGCCGAGCCGCCTGCCCCCTGGGGAATCAGCGGGTCGTGAATCATGAGCTCTGCATGGGGCGCCATACGGCGATCGTCGCCGCCCATAAAGATCACGGCTCCCATGGACGCGGCGAATTCCAGGCAGACGGTGCGGATGGGGCACGATGCGAGGCGCATGGCGTCATAGATCGCAAGACCCGATCGCACGCTTCCGCCGGCGCTGGCGACAAATATGGTGATGGGGCGGCTGGGGTCGGTGGCATCGAGCAGGTGGATCTGCTGACATAGGTCGTGGGCCATCGGGGTTTCGATGTTTCCCATGACGGAGAGCTCGCGACGGGCGAGCATCTCATCGTAAATGCTGGTGAGCGTGATACCTCGGGCGGATTCACGCATGGTGAGGGGGCTGATGATGGGGGAATGATTGGTGTCCATGAGGACTCCTTTCTGTTGGTTGTGTTGTGGAATAGGATTGTTGCCCGCGGAGGGGCTGGCGGGCTACAGGGTTCGTCCGAGCCTGAGATCGAGCTCGGTTGTGGGGCATGCTGCCCGTTCGTGCGGCTCGCAAGCACCAAGGGCTCCAAAGCGATGGAGCGTTGCGGCGGGCGTGGTGTAGGCGAGCCGCAGCTGATGCTCGACAGGGGCACATTCGTCATTTTTGTAATGAGCCGCGTAGTACTGCGCGATGCTGGCGTTCATCTCGCTGCCATTGCGATGGCGCTCAAACTGGCGTCTGCAGGTCTCGATGATCTTTGCTACCGACTTGGGTGCCGTCGCGGGAACAAGGGCGAGATAGCCCTCAAATAGCTCGTTGATGCTCAGGAGGCACAGCAGGTCGATCAGCGTCCTTATGGCTGCTCCCTCGGCAGAAAAGTGCGCGGTCATGCGGTTATATCGGTTGCGGTCGACGATGGCCACATGGGGTCTAGGAGTTTTCTGCCCCGTGGTCCCGGGCTTTTGCCGCGCCTGTGTATTGAGCTCGACGTTGCAGCGCTTGAGGCCGTCCAACGGAAGGAACAGTGCGGTGCGCAGGGTGTTCCGTTTGCTTTCGAGTTCATGACGCTCGTCGGGTTCCCATTCGAGCTTGAGTTTCGTGTCGAGCGCCGTAAGCATATGGGCTAGGCAGCCTACGGTAAGAACGTGCGAATCGTTGTCGCGTTTTGGGGCATAGGGGTCTGTCAGCTTGCGAATGTCGGGGTCGCCCATGATCTTTGTGCAGCGCTTCAGCAGTTGAGGGTGGTCGGCCAAGATCGTCGCGAGCGGTAGCGACGCGTAGTTCTTGATGGTCGCGGCGGCAAAGGCGGCGTCATATTCGTTTGCATATGCTCGCTCAATGCGGGCATCCAGAATGCTTTTCTTATCGCCGTCTTCAGCGTGGTGGTTTGTCATAGCTTCTCCAATCGGTTGATGTTCGTGCTGTTTGTTGATGTGTTGGTTGTCGTGAGTGATGTGCTTGCCGTGGGTGATGTGCTGACGTTGGGGTGCTATGCGGTTTTCAATGAGCCCGTGAGGCAGTTGCTGCAGGGGCGGGATGGAACGGCCCATGCAAGGCGGAAGGCGTCGTGCTCAAAATCGAGACAGCAATGCCCTGGGTGCCTCACATGTGGCAGTTACCTCATTAAGTTGTCATTGCGTTTGGGGTTGTACTTTGCCGATCTTCCTTCTCTTACACGCTAAAACTCAAACTTCATATGCTCGATCTACTTAAAACCGCAACGGCGGCCTTTTATCAACTTATATGTCGGAACGCGTCTTTGCAAGTACTTTTTTGCCTTTGTTTCAAATGCCTTGATTATCAACTTCATCCGAACACGTTCCACATTCATCCGCACATGTGCGGATGAATGTGGGAACCCGATACCCTGAGGG
>CABSNM010000005.1 GCA_902479065.1 uncultured Collinsella sp. | reverse complement strand
TATAACCGTGCAACGGAAAAGAGCCGCCCTTTCGGACGACTCAAACTGTAATGGGGCTGCCGCCATTGCCGCCGGGACCCGGGTCCGCAATGGGGTCACCCGGATTAGGCTCAAACACAACAACAGGCTCAGCATCGAACTCGGGATCTGCGAACAAACGCGATGCGTCACGAAAATCGAGGATAGTGAAATAGAGTTTGTCGTAGTCCTCACAGATACGGGTTCCGCGGCCGATAATCTGCTTGAACTCCGTCATTCCGTGCTCACCGAACTTGTTGTCGAGCACGACTACCTTACACGTCTTGCAATTAACGCCAGTGGTGAGAAGCTTCGAAGTCGTGACGATGGTCGGGTATTTCTCGTCGGGGTCGATGAAGTTATCTAACTGAGCCTTACCTTCCCTGTCGTCACCCGTAATCTTCATGATGTAGGTGGGGTGATCTCTTACGATATCGGCGTTCTCGTTTACAAGGGCACGTCGCATGTTTTCGGCATGCTCGATGTCAACGCAAAAGACTATGGTCTTGGAGTAACGATCCGTCTCCTTTAGAAATTGAGTTATCCGCTTGGCAACTTCCTCGTAGCGCTCTTTGATGACGATCTCGCTGTCGAAGTCCTGCTTCTCGAAAACACGTTTGGGCAGAGCTTCGCCGCGATCATCCACGGTGCCTTCCTCAGTACGGTATCCGTAAATGTCGACGTTCAGCTTAGGGCGAATAACTTTATACGGGGCAAGAAAGCCATCCTCGATACCCTGTTTAAGGGAGTAGGTATAGACAGGTTCGCCGAAGTAGGTAATGTTTGAAACCTCTTCAGTCTCCTTTGGCGTGGCCGTCATTCCGATTTGAATTGCGCAATTGAAATACTCGAGTACTTTACGCCATGCGGAGTCCGCCGCGGCGCTTCCGCGATGGCACTCGTCTACGATAATCAAATCGAAGAATTCCGAGTCGAACTCGCGGAATATTTCTTCACCGTTTTCTCCAACAAGCTGTTGGTAGAGCGAGAAATAGACCTCGTAAGCAGAATCGAGCTTTCGACCTACGACCTTGGTTGTAACCCTCTTGAGAGGCTTGAAATCGCCGTCTATAGTCTGATCGACGAGAATATTGCGGTCCGCCAGATAGAGAACCTTACGAACCTCGGTAGTCTGTCGCAAGCGATGAACGATTTGAAAAGCCGTAAAAGTCTTTCCCGTTCCCGTTGCCATAACGAGCAAGATGCGATTCTTACCTCGCGCAATAGCTTCAAGCGTACGATTGATGGCGATGCACTGATAGTAGCGAGGATGATTGCCGCCGTGCTCCTGGTAATACGGAGCGGTCACGATCTCCTGGCTATACGGATGTTCAAGCCCCTTAGCTTTTGAGTATCGTGTCCAAAGTTCCGCCGGAGCGGGAAACTCGTCCATGGCAAGAGTGCGCTCTTTCCCGGTAAGAAAATCGTGCTCAACAAAACCCTTTCCGTTTGAGCTGTACGCAAACGGAATATCGAGCAGCTGGGCATATCCCATCCCCTGTTGGAGACCGGCATCAACGGTGTGCTCCGTATCCTTAGCCTCGACGATTGCGATAGGGATGCCCGGAGCATACATCAGAAGGTAGTCAGCCTTCTTCTTGTCTTTACGGGTGACCATACTTCCGCGCACAACGATCTCGCCACTGGTAAAGAAATACTCAGTGAAGACTTGGGTATTGCGATCCCACGACTCCATAATCGCAGGATCAATGAGTTTAAGCCGTGTGTCAGACTCGTTCATACGTCTCGGAACCCCTCATTGCGCAAAGCGACAGCTATTGATGTTGAGTTGATTAATTTTATCATCACTATGCAATCTAGCAGCCGCTTTATACGAAATGAGACGAAGTAAAGTCAGCCCCGTGAGAAAGCTCCAAAGAAAGCAAAATGAGCCCCGTTGACTTGAGTCAGAGGTCATTCCCGGAGCCCCGCCTACCTCCCCTCCGCCTTCAGCTTCAGCAGCAGATCGCTCAGCTCGGGGCACCTGCTGGAGAGGCGCGTCTGGGCTCGCTCGCCCATCCCCCACCGCTGGCGGATCTCCTGGGCGCGCGGGCTCACGTGATAGTTCCCGTCCATCACCTGCTTGAGCAACTTGGCGGTCACGCGCGCATCGGCTAAGGCGCTGTGGGCGTGGCCCGTCGACTCGTCGAACTCGATGCCAAACCACGTCGCCGCGTCACTCAAAGAGACGCGCCCGTGGCTGCCCACGTCCATGATCGAGGTGTAAAAACGCCTGCAGGTCGACCCAGTCCGTAGGAAAAGCGGCAAGGTCGATGCGCTTTGCCTGGCACTCGGTCAAAAGCTGTCGCCGGTCCGCCCCGCTCCAGCAGACCACCTGGGCGGAGTAGCGACCGATCCAATCGCTGAGCCTTTTGACCACCATGTAGAGCGGATCGGCCATCGCGGTGTCCACGGCCGATATACCTGTGAGCTCGCGGACGGGGAACGCAACGCCTTCGGTAAATTCCGTCTGCACAAACTGCGAGAACTCGCCCATAACGTTGCCGTGGTAATCGAGCTTAACAGCGCCGACCTCGATAATCTCGTTACGTAGTCCGCGGCGCTGGCGCTGCTTTGGCACCGGCGCAAACTCAAAGTCGAGCACGATCTGGCGCGCAAAGTTCGTCGTATCGATAGCCGAGATACCCGGCGTCTTTTTAGCTGACACGGTTAGGGCCTTTCTCCGTCAACTGCCGCTTGCTACATAGGCGGCTACATTGCCGTAAGGATAGGCACCCGTGCGGACACAAAAGCGGGGTGCAACGCCATGCGCCGGTCGCACGCCATGCAGACCGCCCCAAGAGAGTCGCCCGCTCTATTCAAATGCATGAAAAAGATTTAGGCCCGGTGACTTGAATCAGCGGTCATCCCGAGCCCATCAATATGCAGTGTGCCTACAGAGGGCTGGTTAATCAAACGGGCTTTCGGTGACGAAGACCTGCGCGTCTATCCCCAATCGCCCAGCGCCGTCTTCTGCCGCCCTTACGAAAGGCTGCTATTCGAGGGAATCACGTTGCTGTTATTATCGAACATATATTCGTATTTATGACCGCGCTTTGATAGAATGGCAGTTGTTGACGGCAGTTCCATGTGCCGGGCAGCGCCCTCCATCTGATGGGAGGTGATGCCCATGACCGATCTGATTGATTTCGTGAAGCTCCTGACCGCTTTGGTCTCGCTCCTCACGGCGCTTATCGGACTTTCCGAGGCACTTAAGCAGCGTACGAAGCAAAAGAAGAGGGGTCGACGCCGTTAAGGCATTGACCCCTTGAACTAAGTAACGGCGCTGCCCAGCTATCACCCTTGGGCTGCCGTCGGCTTTATTCTACCCACGGTTGCCAGGTTTAACAAATGAATTTTCAGTAATGGATCCTCGGAGCCCGCTCGCTCAACCACCTGGCCATCGGATTAGCCGGATTCTGGGACACGCCTTCCGTCCCAGGCCTCTACCGGAAAATGCGTCCCACCCTGAGGCTCGATTCCGGGACACGGTTTCCGTTTGAAGCCCCGATGGGAAAGCGTGTCCCGTTCCGAGAGCTCATTCCGGGATGCAGTTTCCGCTAGAGATGCCACCGGGAAAGCGTATCCCGTTTTGGAGCCAAATTCCGGGTCGTAGTTTCCGCCTGAGGGCCGATCCGGAAACGGCATCCCGTTCTGAAGCCGAAATCTGGAACGCACTTTCCGCCAAAGGTCGCAAAAGGAAAGCACATCCCATTCCCAGCATCAAATCAGGACGCGCTTCATTATCCCCACCCTCACATCTCGGCAAACGAGATCAGCTTGACGTCTCCCCTACTCTCCGCGGCATCCCGACATCCCTGCGTAAAGCCGCTTTTTGAGAATAGTGCATAGCTTTTTCGTTGCCGTCTAAAGAGCTCGCTGCGGTGCACGAGCTTTTGCAGCACGTCTTCGCCCACCGGTTCATTGCGCCATTTGCACTCCGCAAACAGAGCAGTGCTCTCGCCATCGTCAACAATCAAGTCGATTTCTTCCTGCGTATGCGTGCGATTATCCGTCCCCCACCAGCGCCCGACGCTCGCCGGAACCACATCGAGCTGGCCCGCGCGCGCGAGTTCGTACACGTATTGTCTGCATATAAGCTCAAAGACCGTACCCATGTAATCCGATACGTGTGGCTCAATGCGCTTATACGCCATCTCGGCCATATCGTTTTGAATCAGCCCGATGTTCTGCGGAACAAACTTGTACCAGAACCTAAACATCTGGTCGCTCAGCAGATACACGGCTCGCTTATTACTCGTCTCGTTTAGGGGCAGCTCGCGCTCGACAATCCCAAGCGACGCCAGCTTATCCACATAGCTCTTTACGTTGCTCGCAGGGATTCCCGTAGAGCTCGCAATCTCCGAGATCTTCGAGCGCCCCTGAGCAATTGCTTGCACGATCGCATCATATTGCTCGGGATTGCGGCACTCCTGCAATAGCAGGTTACTCGGCTCCTCAAAGAGATAGCCCGTAGGAGTAAGAAAAAGACGTTTGATGTTGTCCTTGAGCGGTGCGGCAGGATCGACTTTCTCGATATATGCAGGAATGCCACCCGTCATGCCATAGCAAACTGCAGCGTCTTCGCGACCCATGCTCTGCCACAGGCCGAGGGTCGTCGTAAAATCGAGCGGCATGATCTTAAACTGGGCCGTACGCCTACCGTATAGCGGACTCTCGTAGCCCAACACCTGCTCTTCCATAAACGAAAGCGACGACCCGCACAGGATAAGCATAAGCTTGGTCTCTTTGTACAAGTGATCGATCTTGTCTTGCAGCAACGAGCTGATCTCGGGATTCGATTGGGCGAGATAGGGATACTCGTCGATCACGACAATCAAACGTTCCGTGCGAGCCATGGTAGCCAACGCATCGAACGCCTCGTCAAAACTACGAAACGACACGCCAGCAACACCAACGGAGCCCGCAAGTATCGCCTGGCTAAAGCCATGCAGGTTTGCCTCTGCATTGGTACGACGAGCTTGAAAGTAAATAGCCTTCTTGCCTTGGATAAACTCTGTGATAAGACGCGTTTTGCCCACGCGACGGCGGCCGTAAATCACAGGCATCTCAAAGGAGCCCGTGCCATACAGTCGATTGAGCTCGGACATTTCCGCCGTTCTTCCGATAAACATAGGGCCATCCTTCCTTTACGTTATAGCTAGCTATATTATATCTTCCTATAATATAGCTAGCTATAACGTAATTCGACAAGCGGCGCACGCAAGAGGGGCGGTGCCCCACCGCACGTGGACCGTTCCGGAAAATGTATCCCGTTCTGGAGCCAAAAACTGGGCCGTAGTTTCCGCCAAACATGCCATCCGGAAAGCGCGTCCCGTTCTGAGCCTGAATTCTGGGATGCACTTTCCGCTGAAGCTTCTACCGGAAAATGCATCCCATTCCGAGCGCTCATTCCGGGTCACAGTTTCCGCAGGTACAAGGCGACAGTCCGCCGCCCTTATCACATGCCTTCAAATATGCGATCCAGAAACACACAACAGCAGATAGAATGCTCTTTTTCAAAAAGTACACGTCCCGAAACTTACCAAGACTTCATATCCAGCTACCGTTCACGGTCGCCGATTACCGCCCACCGATTCAAACAAGAAATATGTCGCCAAAAGCAGGTCATCTACCTGCATGGTTAGATTTTGGTCAGCTTTTGGTCAGCTGAGCGGCAAGTTCCAGCTGATACGTTTTTGCTACCCAAAAGGAGGCGGTAGCTCATGACCCATTGCAATGACCAGCTCATCGACCAACTGCTCACTCAAGCCGAACAAGAAGGGCGCTGTCTGATTCCCCCGAGCACGGCGATCCGAAAAGCGCTCCTTCGGCGCACCGACAGCGCGGTCGTCTCCCCCATGCCGGGACTGTTCGCGCGCAGAATGCGCTGGGATGAGCTCAACCGGGCGCAGCGTCATTGCGAGATTATTCACGCCCTTGCGATCATCCACCCTGATTGGACGTTCTGCTCGTTTTCGGCCGCCTGCCTGCTGGGGCTCGAGGTCTCGTGGCGACACCTGAATGTCGTGCATGTCTGCAGTGCCACCAAGCCGTCGGCTCGCCCGGGCGCGCATATTCAGCGGCATCAGATCGAGCCGGTCGGAGCAATCCGTCTGTCCGGCATATCGGTAACGCCGCCCATCCAAACGGCCACAGATTGCCTGCTGCAAACTGGTTTTGCCGACGGCATGTCCATTGCCGATTCGGCGATCTCAAAGCTCGGCCTTGCGCCGGAACAGCTGATGGAGGCCGTTGAGGAACGAGCGACTGCCCGCAATGGTCGCGCGATTCGTACCGCCCTCACAACGCTTCGATATGCCGACGCCCGCGCCGAGAGCGGCGGGGAATCGGTCGCCCGAGCCGTCATGATCGAGACGGGCTTTGCGCCCGACTGGCTTCAATACGAGCTGACGGACCCCTTCGATTCGGCCAAGCCCATACGAACGGACTTTGCCTGGGAGCGCCAGGCGCGGGAACTCACGCTGGGCGAGCTCGACGGGCTCATCAAATATACCGACCAGACCATGCTGGCCGGACGCACCACCGCCGAGGCGCTCGTTGCCGAACGACAGCGCGAGGCGCACCTATCGCTCTACGGCCACCCTCTGCTGCGCTTTACCATGAACGAGGTCCGCTCGGCAGGAATGCTCGCCAAAAAGCTGCAGACGGCAGGCATCCGGCAGACCGCGCTGCCGACGTGGCTCAACGACGTGGAGCTGTAGGAGCTGCTAGGCCGTGCATCGCCGGATCGCATCCCCCCTATCTGGGCCGCGTTTTCCCAACGGCCACGCCAACGGAAAGCGCGGCCCAGCCTGGACGCTCAAAACGGGATGCACTTTCCGGATGGCGGGCCTGGCGGAAAGCGTGTCCCGGAATCAGGTCTCGGAACGGGTCGTGCTTTCCGGTTGAGTCCTTCAGCGGAAACCGCATCCCGGAATAAACGCTCAAACTAGGATGCACTTTCCAAACGGCCGGCCAGCGGAAAACACATCCCATTCTGAGGCACGATTCCGGGACGCAGTTTCCGCATGCGGCCCCGTTGGGAGAGTTAATCCCGTTCCGAGGCTGGATTCCGGGACGCAGCTTCCGCATGCGGAGGCGCTCCAAACAAAAGGCCCCGGCTCACGATGGAGCCGGGGCCAAAGGTGCAGCATATGCAGTTGATGTTGAGTGCGGACGGCTCATCAGCAATGGCCGTCTGTGCCCTACCCTACCCGCGGTTGCGGACGCGGCTGTAGGGCGTATCCGCCATGGGCAGATTTGGACGCAGCTTGCCGTCGAACGCGCGGTAGGCGTTCTGCACGGCGGGCGCCGTGGGGATCGTGGCGATCTCGCCGATGCCCTTGCCGCCGTATGCCACGGGCAGCAGCTCGTCCTTTTCCACGTAGATGGCGTGGATATTCGGGATCTCGGGCGCACGGAACAGCCCGAGCGTACCGTACCTTGCCTGGGGCACGCAGTCCTTGAGCGGCCAATCCTCGGTAAGCGCATAGCCCATACCCATGAGCACGCCGCCTTCGATCTGGCCCTGGATGGAGATGGGGTTGACCACCTTGCCGGAATCGTGCGCGGCATAGACCTCGCTCACGCGGCCGTCATCATCCAGAATGACCACATGCGTGGCAAAGCCGTAGCAGATGTGGCTCTTGGGGTTGGGCACGTCGGCGCCCAGCTTGTCGGTCGGCTCCAGGTACACGTAGCCAAACTCGCATCCCTCGAGCGCCTTGATGGCGGCCGCGGGATCCTGAGGATGCATACCCTGGCCGGCGACGAGCTCCTGCGTGTGCAGCTGATAGGCGCGACCGTCGTCGTACTCGATCTTGACGCCGTCGCCATGCGCATTCACGGGAGCAGCGGGCGCAGACTTGCCGGCCTCGATGTCAAGCATGGCATCGCGCAGCAGGAAGGCGGCACCGCGCACGGCCTCGCCGGTCACGACCGTCTGACGCGAGCCAGACGTGGTGCCGGAGTCGGGAGCGTTCTCGGTGGAGCACTCGCCATTGGCAATGCAGCTCAGCGGCAGACCGCAGGCCTCGGCAACGTCCTGCAAAAAGACCGTGTTGCAGCCCTGGCCGATGTCGGACGTGGCGGCATAGACCACGGCGCGGCCATCCTCGACGCGGATCTTGCAGCGGCCGGCATCGGGCAGGCCCACGCCCACGCCGGCGTTCTTCATGGCGCAGGCGATACCGGCGTGTCCGGGATGCGCGTAGTAGGCATCCTTGACCTCGAGCAGCGTCTCCTTCAGTGCCGTGGAGCAATCGGCAATCTGGCCGTTGGGCAAAACCTCGCCCGGCTCGATGGCGTTACGGTAGCGGATCTCCCACGGATCCAGGCCGACCTTCTCGGCCAGCAGGTCGATCAGGCTCTCGAGCGCAAACTCGGACTGGCAAACGCCAAAGCCGCGGTACGCACCGGCGGGCGG
This sequence comes from uncultured Collinsella sp., assembly GCA_902479065.1. Taxonomy (GTDB): domain Bacteria; phylum Actinomycetota; class Coriobacteriia; order Coriobacteriales; family Coriobacteriaceae; genus Collinsella. The sequence goes on along the minus strand of CABSNM010000005.1, from coordinate 101,387 downwards.
GTTGTTGGTGTAGTAGCCAAAGCCGCGAATGTCGGTGTTCTGGTACTTGTAGGGGCCGACGGCATGCGTGCAGGCGCGCTCGAGCACCGGGCCGCACAGCGACGCATAGGCGCCGGTGTCAAAATTGATCTCGCAATCCAAGCCGGTAAAGTTGCCCTCAGCGTCGCAGCCCAGCGTAAAGGTGCCGTCCATGGCGTGGCGCTTGGGATGGAACGCGAGCGACTCGGCGCGCGTGAGCTTGCACTTCACAGGACGCTGGAACTTATAGGCAGCGAGCGCGGCCAGGTGCTGGATGGACACGTCCTCCTTGCCGCCAAAGCCGCCACCCACGAGCATGGTCTCGACGACCACGCGCTCGGGCTCGTTGTCCCAGCCAAACATGTGGGCACACTCTTTGCGCGTATCGTAGGCACCCTGGTCGGTCGACTGCACCTTGACGCCGTTCTTGTACGGGAAGGCGACGGCACACTCGGGCTCCAAGAAGGCATGCTCGGTAAAGGGCGTAGTAAAGCGCTGCGTCACGGTAAACGCGCTCTCCGCCAGCGCCTTGGCGGCGTCGCCACGCGTCACGTGACGGCTCTGGCATACGTTGTCCTTGAGCTCCACCGTGTTGCCAAAGGCAAAGAAGCTGTCGTGCAGGCGCGGAGCGTCGACGGCCTTGGCCTCGGCGATGTTGCGCACGGGCTCCAGCGGCTCGTAATCGATCTTTACGAGCTTCTTGGCCTTCTCGAGCGTCGCCTCGTCCTCGGCAACCACCAGCACGATGGCATCGCCCACGCAGCGGGTGATATCGCCCTGGGCGATCATGACGTCCCAGTCCTGGATAAGGTGGCCGACCTGGTTGACCGGCACGTCCTCGGCGCGCAGGATGCCCACCACACCGGGCAGGGCCTCGGCCTTGGAGGTGTCGATGGAGAGCACACGGGCGCGCGGATACTTGGAGCGCACGGCACTGGCATAGGTCAGGCCCGGCTGGTCGAGCTCGTCGATGTCGTCGGGATACTTGCCCTCGCCGAGCACCTTCTTGCGCACGTCGATGCGGAAGGCGCGCTTGCCCACGCCGTAGTCATCGCCGCGCTCCAAGTCCTCGTCGATCTGCTTTTCGCCGCGGAGCACCGCAGCGGCCAGCGAGATGCCCTCGATAATCTTTTTGTAGCCGGTGCAGCGACAGACGTTACCGCGAATGGCGTACTTGATCTGCTCCTCGGTGGGCTCGGGGTCCTCGGCGATGAGCGCCGCACCCGCCATGACCATGCCGGGAATGCAAAAACCGCACTGCACGGCGCCCACGGCGCCAAAAGCGTACACAAAGGCCTCGCGCACGTCCTCGGGCAGGCCCTCGACGGTCACGATGTTGCGGCCGGCGGCAAGAGCGGTGGTCAGCACGCACGCCTTGACGGCCGCACCGTCCACATGGATGGTGCAGGTGCCGCAGGCGCCCTCGGAGCAGCCGTCCTTGGCGGAGTGAATGTGCAGGTCGTCGCGCAGATAGCGCAGCAGTGGTTTATTCTCCGTCGTCGTGTGCTCGACACCGTTAACGGTAAAAGTGAATTCCTGTGCCATGGTGATTCCCTTCTACACGCCGGCGGCGATGCCGGTGCGGTCGTGGATGGCGCCATGCGGGCAGACGACGGCGCACATGCCGCACGACAGGCAGTCCACGCCGTCGATATGGGCGCAGTTGTCCTCGATGCGGATAGCGCCGGCAGGGCACTTTTTGGCGCACATACCGCAACCGATGCAGCTCGTGTCGCAAATCTTGCGCGCAATGGCACCCTTATCGGTGTTGTTGCAGCGCACCAGAATGTTCTGGTAGCCGGGGACGAAGGCAATCACGCGCTGCGGGCACGCCATGCCGCACAGGCCACAGCCCGTGCACTTTGAGCGATCCACGCGGGCGATGCCATCGACCAGCGCAATGGCACCGTGGGGGCAGGCCGTGACGCAGGCGCCACAGCCAATGCAGCCTTCGCTGCAGCGGGCGTCGCCGCCTGCGGAGGCGCAACCGCTTCCGCAGGCAACGTAGGCCACGTTATGTTGAATGGATTTGGCCATAAGAGACTCGCCTATTTCTTAAGGAGATACGGATAGTTGTCGCGCACAGCCCTGATGGTCAGGCGGACGGCCTCGGGAAGGCCGGTGTTGACGGCATCGACCGAGACGGTGCGGACCGTGCCGGCGACGCGGACCTTAAAGTGGTCCTCGTCCACAGCCAGGAAGCCCTCGTTCTCGGAGTTCTCCATGTCCTGCTCGCTCCAGAACAGGGTGAGCTTGTCCTTGTAGGGACGGCCCTCCTGGTAGGGACAGAACACGGCGCAGTTGCCGCACTCGTTGCACATGCCATCGACGTGGACGACCTGATGCTTGGCCAGGCCCGGCACCTTAATTGCCACGTTGGCACGGTTGGGGCACACATCGCAGCAGACCTCGCACACCGAGCCGCAGCCCAGGCAGCGAGTCTTGGTGCAGTTGCGCTTGTCGCGGCACAGCGACCCCTTGCGCTCGTAGCAAGTGTCCTCGCGGCCGGCCTGCTCGTTGCAGTCGGCGTACTTGTTAAAGTCCACGCCGGCGATGGCGCGGGCGACCTCGGCGGCATCGGCAATAGCCTCGACCACGGTGGCAGGACCGCGGCGGCAGTCGCCCGCAGCCCAAACGCCCTCGACGCCAGTGGAGGTGGCGGCAAGGCGGCCGCGACGGTCGTGCTCGACACCCGCGGCATCGTACAGGCTGGCATCGATGCCCTCGCCCACGGCGCAGATCACCGTGGTGGCGGAAAGCTCGACGGTCTCGCCCGTGGCGACGGGGCTGCGACGGCCGCTTGCATCCGGCTCGCCAAGCTCCATGACGTCGCAGGTCAGCACGGCGCCGTTAAGCGCCTTGGGGGCCAGCAGCTCGCAGAACTCAACACCATCGGCAAGAGCAAGATCAAGCTCTTCCTCGTCGGCGGGCATCTGCTTCTTGGTGCGGCGATACACCAGGCGCACGTTCTTCACGCCAGCCAGGCGCTTGGCCACGCGGGCCGCATCCATGGCGGTGTTGCCGGCGCCAATGACCACGACGTCCTCGCCCAGCTCGAGCTTCTCGCCCCTCTTGGCGGCCTCGAGGAACTCCAGCACGTCGAGCTCGGCATCCTCGCCCAGGCCCGCAGAGCCGGGCATCCAGGCGCCGGTGGCCACGACCACGTCGGTAAAGCCCTGGGCCTTGAGCTCGTCAATGGACTCCACGCGGGCATTGAGCTGCACCTTGGCACCAAAGGCCAGGCAGAGCTCGGCATCGTGGGAGATGTCATCGCTCGCAATGCGGAACTCGGGGATGACGTGACGGACCACGCCGCCGAGCGAATCGCGGGCCTCGAAGATGGTGACGGGCACGCCAGCGCGCGTCAGGAAGAACGCCGTCGCCAGGCCGGCCGGGCCGCCGCCGATAACGGCAACGTTGCGCTCGCCGTCGTTGGCGATGGCCTGGGCGCGCAGCTTGGGCAGCACGGCGGTCATGGCCTCGCGGGCGGCCTTGAGCTTGCTGGCGCGGATCTGGGCGCCCTCGGGCTCGTAGAACGCACGCTCGCAGGCACGGCCGCAGGGATGCGGGCAGATAGTGCCGGTAATGAACGGCAGGGCGTTGCGCTCGATGATGATGTTGAGTGCGTCCTCGTAGCGGCCCTCGTCAACAGCCGCCAAGTAGGCGGGAATATCCTGCTGGATGGGGCAGCTCGTGCGGCACGGCGTGGTAAAGCAGTCGGAAAGCGGGCTCTTGCCGGCGACCTTGCGGTCGGGCAGCGGGCGCAGCGGCTTCTTGTATAGCGGGTTGGTGAGCGAATCGGTCTGGATCGCAGTCACAGCCTCGAGAGAGACACCCGCGAACGGCTTGCCGTCCAGATCGGTAAACTCGCCGGCCATCTGGCTAAAGCGCTCGTAGCCACCGGGCTTGAGCACGTCGGTCGCCAGGGTGACGGGCCAAATGCCGGCATCGTACAGGGCGCGGATGTTGTAGACCGTGGCACCGCCGGAGTAGCTGATGCGTAGTTTGCCATCGAACTGCTCGGTAATGCGGCGGGCAGCCTCGATGGTCAGCGAGAACAGCGAACGGCCGGACATGTACATCTCGGTGGAGGGCAGCTCGTTCCTCGTCACGTCGACGGGGAACGTGTTGGTCAGCTTGACGCCAAACTCCAGGCCGCGCTCGGCGCACAGGGCAATCAGGCGCTCGAACATAGGCACGGCATCGGCCCACTGCAGGTCCTCGCGGAAGTGCGTGTCATCGAAGACGATGTAGTCAAAGCCCAGCTCGTTGAGGCGCTGGCGGGCAAACTCATAGCCCAGCAGCGTGGGGTTGCACTTGATGTAGGTGTTGAGACCCTTCTCGGTAATCAGATAGGTCGCGATGCGCTCGATCTCCGCCGGCGGGCAGCCATGCAGCGTGGACTCGGTAATGGAGTTGGAGACGCGCGCCGGGATGGACTCGACAAACGCGGCATCGACATGCTCAAACTTGTCCAGGTTAGCGAGCGCCCACGTGCGGCACTCGTTCCACACCTCGGAGCCGCTAGCGTCCTTCATGCCCTCAATGTACGCATCGACCTTGGGGCTCTTGATGCCCTCGAGGTCATAGCCCACGGACATGTTGAAGACAAAGCCGTCCGGGCTGCCCAGACCATACTCGCGAGCAATCAGGTGGCAGGCGAACCATGCCTTCACGTACTCGGCAAAGGCCTGCGGAACCTCAAGCTCGGTCGACCACTCGCAGTTGTAGCACTCGTCCTGCGCCACGATACAGGGCTTGTTAACGCACTTGGAGAGCTCCTCGCCGTCCATCACCTGAACGGTCTTGAGCTCAAAGAAGCGGGAGCCGGCCACGTAGGATGCCACGATGTTCTGGGCAAGCTGCGTATTGGGACCGGCGGCCGGGCCAAACGGGGTCTCGATGCGCTCGTCAAAAATGGGAAGCGCGCCCTCTTGGTTGGTCGTAACCATCTTGCGCACGCCAAAGATGGCGCCCTGAGTCTTGTGCTCCTCGATGATCCAGTTCATCAGCTGCGAAAACGGGATCGGCCTCATGATGTCGCTCATAATGAGCTCCTCTCTGTAACGCCCGGCGAGACCGCGCGGCGGGCGCAAATACGGTGTAGCGCTAGCACAGCGCCGGCGACCCCGCGGAGGTCGCCTATACGCGCGTCGGATGCGGCGAAACATCCGACGCGCGCGAATCTACTTGTAATTAGTAGGCGCGATCGTTGAGCGTGCTCCAGAGCTTCTTGGACTCGGCCATGGTCCACGCGTTGATCTTGTCCTCATCAATGCCAACGAACTCGCGATCCTTGTACAGGACGCGGCCGTTGATGATGGTGGTGCGGCAGTTTTTGCCCATCATGCCAAAGAGCATGTGGCCGTCGATGTTCTCCTCGCTCAGCGGCGTAAAGGGCTTGTAGTCCATGACGATGACGTCGGCGGCAGCGCCGGGCTCGAGCACACCGAGCTTGCGATCGAAGTACTTGCTGGCCATCTTGGCGTTGTTCTCGAACAGCATGGTCATGGCCTCACACCAGCCCACGTTGGGCATGGCGGCGTTGTGGCGCTGAATGATCAAGAAGACCTTAAGGCTCTCGAGCATATCGTGGGTGTAGGCGTCGGTGCCCATGCACACGGGGATGCCGCGGCGGAAGAATTCGAGCACGGGGGCGCAGCCCACGGCATTGCCCATATTGGATTCGGGGTTGTTAACCAGCCAGGTGCCGGACTCCTTGACGATATCCATCTCGGCGGGCGTCACGTGGATGCAGTGGCCGAGCATGGTGTCGGGGCCGAGCAGGTTGTGTTGCAGCAGGCGCTCGACGGGGCTGATGCCGCCGCGGTTGAGGCGGGAATCCCACACATCGTTCATGCCCTCGCACACGTGGATGTGGAAGCCGGTCAGACCGTTGTTGGCCTCGGCCATCTTATCCATGGTCTCATCCGACAGCGTAAAGGTGGCGTGACCGCCAAACATTGCGGCGATCATGTGGTTGTCGTTATCGCGACGCTCCTTGGCGGCCCACTGGGCAAACTCGGCGTTCTCGGCAATAGCCTGATCGCACTTTTCCTGGCCACGGCGGTCGGAAACCTCGTAGCACAGGCACGAACGCATGCCCAGCTCCTGAGCGGCGTCCTTAATGGTAAAGAGGCTGCCCGGAATCTCGCAGAAGCTCGCGTGGTGATCGAAGATCGTGGTGACGCCGTCGCGGATGGAATCCAGAATCGTGGCATAGGCGCTGGCCTTGGTGCCGTCGAGTGTCAGGTTGTCGTCGATCTTCCACCACTGCTGCTCAAGATTCTCCAGGAAGTTGGTGGGGTTGCAGCCCTTAATGGCAAGGCCGCGGGCCAGGCCCGAGTAGATGTGGGTGTGGCAGTTGATGAGTCCGGGCATGATGAGGTTGCCCCGGGCGTCGACGTACTCGGCATCCGAGTACTTGGCCTTGAGCTCGCACTCGGGGCCCACTTCGACGATCGTATCTCCGTCAATGGCGACCGCACCGTTTGGAATGAACGGGGTCTGAGCGTTGCGGGTAAAGACGGAACCGTTAGCGACCAGAAGCATTAATGCTCCCTTCAACATCAGGGGCGGGGTTTGACACCTCTGACATGGCGGAGTGCGAAGCGCCGGCCTACACCGGAAACGGGCCCTCTCCCGTCAACGCTTCACCAAAGGGACAAACCCTTTGAAGTGCGGCTTGGCGCCGCATGACGTCGGCGGACGAGGCGATGCGTCCGCCGACGAATAGCACCGAATTGGTTACTTCTTGCTCTCGGGCAAGACCAGATCCACGGCGGCATCCTTGGCGGCATCGATGTGCTGAGCCACGACCGGCGTCTGCGGAAGGATCAGGTTAAGGACAATGGCCATGATGGCGGTGGGGGTCACGGCATTGGAGCCGATGACGGTGGACACCCAGACAGGCATACCCTCGCCGGCAAGGCAACCGCTGGCCATCCAGATACCCAGGCCAAAGACGACGGAGGTGCCGACGATGGTGGTAGTGCGCTGCGTGAGGCCCTCGCGGGTGAACATGCGCACGCCGTTCATGGTGATGGTGCCAAAGACGCCGACGGTCGCGCCGCCGATGACGGGCTGCGGGATAGCGGAAAGGACGGCAGAGAGCTGCGGGAACAGACCGGCGATGGCAAAGACGGCCGCGATGATCACAAAGACCCACTTGTTGACGACCTTGTTAGAGCAGATGATACCCACGTTCTGGCCAAGGGCGCTGGTGGGAAGACCGCCCAGCAGGCCGCCGACCATAGAAGTGAGGCCCTGGGACACGATAGCGCCGGAGAGCTCACGCTCGGTGGGCATACGGTCGATGGAGCCCAGGCAGGCGGCGGAGACGTCACCGATAACCTGGATGGCAACCATGGGGAACACGACGGCGAGGGTAATGCAGACCTCGGGATCAAACTCGAGCGCGTAGGGCATGAGCTTGGGAAGGGCGAAGACCTGGGCGGTGGCGACGCTGGAGAAGTCGATCATGCCAAAGGGGATGGAGACGATCATGCCAACGATCATGCCAAAGAACACGGATCCCAACTTGAGCGTGCCCTTGCCAAAGTTAGCGAGCGCAAAGACCACGGCGAAGGTGATAAGAGCGACGCACCAGGCCTGCGGAGTGCCCCACAGCGGCGTACCCATACCGCCGGCCATGTACTTGACGGCCGTGGGATAGAGAGAGACGCCAATGGAGAAGATGACTGTACCGGTCACGACGGGCGGGAACAGCCACTTGATCTTGCTGTAGGCCAGACCAAAGAGGACCGCGACGGCACCGCCGACGATCTCGCCGCCCAGCAGCGCACCAAAGCTAAAGCCCGAGGCACCCATGGCCTGCAGGGCCGGCAGGAACGCGAACGAAACGCCCATGACGATGGGCAGACCGCCGCCGATGCGACGGAAGGGAGCGAAGGCCTGAAGGGCCGTATCGATTGCCGAAAGAATGAGCGCGACCTGGATGATGTCGGTGCTCTGCTGGCTATTAAAGCCGTAGACGCCGGCCATGATGACCGCCGGGGTAATGATGCCGGCAAACGATGCCAGTACGTGCTGAAGGGCACACGGGATCATTTCCTTAACGGGAGGCATGCCCTCGCGAGTAAACAGGGCTTCAGTGCCGTTCGTAACCGTCTCCTGGGTCATTTGACCACCAATCCTCGAAATAGTTGTTTTCGCATCTAACGCTCTATTGTGACGCAGTGCGGGGTTGAGGTTGTGCCTTCGTTGCATATCGTATTAAAGATGATTCTCATTCTCAATAATAATTTTTTGTTATCAGACTATTCTTCAGCTGAGATAACGCATTTCCGCAGGTCAGGAAAGTGTCTGGTCAAAATAACATCTAACTTTTCTTTTGGTCAACCGTTTACCGCCAAATTCCTACCGTTCGTCTGTATTACTCAATGTACCTGCGGATATACGAGATGATGAGCAGCGTGTTACCATGATAAAAAATTGTTATGAACACTTCGATAGAACCAAAAGGAGTTGCCCGTGAACGAGACCGTACGTCGCTTTTTGCCGATGGTTGATTTCCTGGAGCAGGTACTCGGTAAGAACAGCGAAATCGTGCTGCACGATTTCTCGGATCCCGACCACGCCATCGTCGATATTCGCAACGGCATCGTGAGCGGTCGCCAGGTCGGCGGTCCCGCCACCGACCTGGCGCTCAAGATCATGCACGACGCCAAGTATCGCGACCTGCCGTTTATTACGGGCTACGAGGGCCGCGGTGCCGGTGGCAAGACATTGGAGTCAGCGACGTACTTTATCCGCGAGAATGACGAGATCGTCGGCATGCTCTGCGTCAACACCGACCTCTCGACCGTGCGCTCCATCAACGCCATGGCACAGCAGCTCATGGCGTGCTTCGACGCGGCGCCGACGCGCACGGAGCCCGCCTCTATCGAGGTCGAAAGCCTTTCGGAGTCCACACAGGAGCTCATCGACCGCAGCATTGCCGAGCTGCTGAGCGCTCGCGGGCTGGATGTGGCGTCGCTTGGTCAAAGCGACCGCGTGGACGTCATTCGCCACCTCAACGGCAACGGAGTGTTCATGCTCAAGGGCGCCGTAGCCTGCGCCGCCACCGCGCTGGGCATCTCGGAGCCCAGCGTCTATCGCTACCTGCAAAAAGTCCGCAAGGAAGGCTAACCCGCTGACTCCTTGGGGACGGAGGAAAACGGATCATTTTTGTCGCATCGCTTGACAAAAGACCCTGCAGTTCACACGCGCTGCAGGGTCTTTTTGCATGTCATGTTTAGTTGTTGCCAACGCCTTAGAGAGCGGCGACGACCTCGATCTCGACCAGACCGCCGGCCGGAAGGGCGGCAACCTGGAAAGCGCTGCGCGCGGGGAACGGAGCCTCGAACTTGGAAGCGTAGATCTCGTTCACGGCAGCGAAGTCGGCGATGTCGGCCAGGTAGACCGTGGTCTTGACGACATCGGCAAAGGTGGCGCCGGCAGCGGTCAGCAGCGCCTCGACGTTAGCAAGGGACTGCTTAGCCTGGGCCTCGACGCCCTCGGGCATCTTGCCGGTTGCGGGGTCGATGCCCAGCTGGCCGGACAGGAACACCATGTTGCCGGTCTGGATGCCGGGGGAATACGGGCCGATGGCTGCAGGTGCGTTATCGGAAGACACGACGGTCTTGCTCATGTTTATCTCCTTACGATCAATTGAGAGAGCGTGAGCGCGGTGTTCACACCGGGAGGCACAGTTCGGTCTGAACACCGCGCTTGATTTGGGATAGTACTCAAGGTTTCCGCGCGATGCAAGATTATTATCACGTTGCGAGAATATTTTATCGCCCAACGGCGCCTGTCAGCCGCTGAACGGCACGACCGGACGGTGAAGCTCAAAATGATCCGTTTCCCTCCGTCCCCATCGGATCAGGCAATCCATAGGGGACGGAGGGAAAACGGATCATTTTTGCTGCAAGGGCTGCTGAAGACTTTATCCTGCTTGGGCCACAGGGCTCGTCCGCCGCAACAGCACCACTATACTTTTGAGTATCTGAGCATTTTGAAAGGCAGGATATGACCGCAACCGCCAGTCGAACCACCAACCGCAGACCCGAGCTTTTGGCGCCCGCTGGAGGGCCCGAGCCCTTTGCCGCCGCACTCGCTGCCGGGGCAGACGCCATCTACTGCGGCATGGGAAGCTTCAACGCCCGCCGCAAGGCCACCAACTTTACTGACGAGGCCTTTGAGCAGGCCTGCCGTGCTGCACACCTGGCCGGCTCGCGCGTCTACGTCACGGTCAACATCGTCATCAAGCAGTCCGAGATGGGCGATGCGCTGCAACTCATCCATCGCTGCTCCACGCTGGGCGCCGACGCCTTCATCATCCAGGACTGGGGTCTGTTCTTTGAGGTCAAGCGCACCATGCCCGGCATCGAGACGCATATCTCGACCCAGGCGAACATCCACGACGACCGCGGAACCCTTTGGTGCCGCGAGCAGGGCGCCGACCGCGTGACCCTCTCGCGCGAGCTTTCCATCGACGAGATTGCCGCCATTCACGATGCCGCGCCCGATGTGGACCTTGAGGTCTTTAGCCACGGCGCCATCTGCTTTTGCTACTCGGGTCTGTGCCTGCTGTCGAGCTTTGCCATGGCGGGCCGCTCGGCCAACCGCGGCATGTGCGCCCAGCCCTGTCGCCTGCCTTACGAGCTGATCGACGAGAACGGCCGCGCGCTCTCCCCCGCCGGCCGCGAGCGTGCGCTATGCCCGCGCGACACCAACACTTCGCAGCTTGTTCGCCGTCTGTATGATGCCGGCGCCGCGTCTCTCAAGCTCGAGGGCCGCATGAAAGCGCCCGATTACGTGTACTCCATCGTTGATGTGTATCGTCACGAAATTGACGACATGCTATCCGGAGCCACCGTTGCCAAGGACGAGGAAGCCGCCCGCCAGCGCCAGCTCAAGCGTTGCTTTAACCGCGACTTTACGCACGCCTATCAGGACGGCACCTCGGGCGACGAGATGATGAGCTACGAGCGCTCCAACAACCGCGGCCAGATCGTGGGCACGGTGCTGGGCAGCCGCCCGGCCAACCGCGATGTGCGTGGCCTCAAGCCCGACGACCGCCGTCGCCGCGCCGCCATCGCCCGCATTGAGCTGTTTGAGCCCGTGGGCAAGGGCGACCTGCTGGAGCTTCGCCACGATAACGAGTTTGACCAGTTCCTGACCACCATTGCCGCCGATGATGCCGCCGCGGGCGACATCATCGAATGTCGCGTGCCCCGCAGCATGCCCGAGGGCTGCCGCGTCCGCGTGATTCGCAGTCAGCGTGCCATTGACGCCGCCGGTGCCGCGCTCAAGCGCGATGTGCTGCGCCGCCGCGCCGTAGATGTGTCCGTCGTGGCGCGTCTGGGCGAGCCGTTTACCGTCACACTCACCTGCTGTGACAACCCCGCGCTCACCGCCACCGCCACGGGCTTCACCGTCGAGGCCGCCAAGACCCGCGCCGTCGAGGCGGCAGACCTGGTTGAGCATGTGGGCCGTATGGGTTCCTCGCCCTTTGAGGCTGCGAGCTTTGACGTTTCGCTCGACGCCGGCTGCGGCATGGGCTTCTCCGCCGTGCACAAGGTGCGCGCCGCCGCCTGTAAAGCATTGGAGGAGACCATTCTGGCGCCGTACGAGGAGCGCGCGAAAACGCTCGAGATTCCGTTGCTCGACAAATGTACGCGCGCCATGCCCGAGCATTACCGCGATGAGCCGCAGATCTGCGCCGCCGTCACCACGCTCGAAGCCGCCGAGGCGGCTCGCGCCGAGGGCGCCGCGCGCATCTATATGACCACCGACGCGCTCGAGGCTGTCGGACTCTCCCCTGCCGATGCATTTGAGCAGGGTATCGTGCCCGTACTCGACGAGGTCTGCCGCGCCGTCGACCACGAGCGCGTCGATCCTTGGATCAATGCTGGGGCCACCGTCGCCGTCGGCAATATCTCCGAGCTCGCCGTAGCCGCGCATGCCGGCGCCACGGCCGAGATTCGCTCTTGCCTGCCGGTGCACAACATACCCTGCATGGAGGCGCTTGCCGAGCGCGGAGCCGGCGCATTTTGGCTCTCGCCCGAGATCACGCTCGACGAGATTGCCTCGCTCGGCGCCGCCGCGCCCGCGGCTCTGGGCATCACCGTCTTTGGCCGTCCGCGCGTTATGACGAGCGAACACTGCATTCTGCAGGTTGCCAACGGCTGCATCCACGATTGTGTCAACTGCCGTCTGCGTGCCCGCAAGCTCTCGCTCAAGAATATCGACGGAAAGGTCATGCCCGTCCGCACCGACATCCACGGCCGCTCTCGCCTGTACGATGCCTACCCCATCGACCTCACGCCGCAGGTTCCTCAGCTGCTCGATGCCGGTGTGCGTCGTCTCATGGTTGACGGAACGTTGCTCGAAACGGATGAGGTGGGCCGTGCCGTCGCCCGCGTCCGTCGTGCCGTCGAAGCGGCGCAGGCGGGCCGTAAGCCCGCCGCCCGTCTGCGCGGGGCGACCTCGGGCTGCATGTTTGTGGGAATCAGCTAACCGAAAGGCTTACACGTGAACGAAGAACCTCAAGTCCTCTACTGCGACGCCTGGCTCATGGCCATCGACAAGCCCGCCGGCATGATCGTCCACGGCGACGGCACCGGCGAGCGCACGCTCACCGACTACGCCAGCGACCTGCTGCTGGCGATGGGCGACGGCTTTGCCGCGACCGACATGCAGCCGCTCAACCGCCTGGACCGCGACACCACCGGCGTGGTGTTGTTCTCGCTCGACAAGCAGACGCAGCCCGCCTTTGACCAGATGGTGATCGACCACGCTTTCGAAAAGCACTATCTGGCGCTGGCCGAGGGCAAAATCGACTGGAACGAAAAGCTCATCGACAAGCCCATCGCCCGCGACCGTCACGACAGCCGCAAGATGCGCGTCGGCGCCAGCGGCAAGCCGTCTCAGACGCGCGTGAAGGTGCTCAAGCGTCTTAAGAGCCGTCGTGGCCTGCCCACGCGCTCGTATATCGATGTCGAGCTGCTCACCGGCCGCAAGCACCAAATCCGTGTGCATCTGGCAAGCGAGCGCCATCCCCTGGTTGGCGACGACCTGTACGGAACGCCGCGCCCCTGCGGCCTGATGCTCCATGCCCACAGCGTGTCCTTTACGCATCCCGTAACCGGTGAGCACATCCACATCGAAGCCCCCTGCCCCTGGGAGCCCTAAAACCTGCCAAAAAGGGCAGGCACCTTTGTGGTGGCTTTGCCGCAATGGCTCAGCCGCGGTCCCAAAACGTCTCGATCTGTAACAGTTAGAACCCATTCTCCGGTCTATCCGTTACAGATCGAGACATTCGAATCCCCCTCAAGGGAAAATCTCAATCTGTAACAACAACTCGGCAAAATCGGCCCAAGATGTTACAGATTGAGACAAAGGGACGGCGCGGTTCGGAAGTATCTCAATCTGTAACATCTAACCCACTTTTAACGGTCTAGTTGTTACAGACTTAGACAAAACCGGCAGACAACGAAAGCGGCAACGCCCGTAATGGACGTTGCCGCTTTTCTATTGAGAAAACTACTCGTTTTTCGTTACTTACCACCACAATGGGGACAGGCACCTTTGTGGCGGTTTTGGCCTTGTCCTGTCCCCTGTCGCTAGGCCGTGATGACGTTATCCATCGCCCGATACTTGGCGGGGACCTCACCTGCGGTAATAATCGTTGCGTCGCGGAAGTCCGCGAACTTAACGGGCGCCACCATGCCAAATTTACTGGCGTCCGAGATTACGAAGCGTTTGGCGGTATGGCGCATCGAGATACGCTTGACCTGCGCTTCCTCGATATCCGGTGTGGTGAGACCTTGCTCGGCGGCGATGCCATTGGAACCCCAAAAGCCGCAGTTGAAGTTATAGCGGTCCAGGGTTGCCAAGGCATCGGGGCCAACGAGTGCTTCGGTCTCGGGCTTGAGCTCGCCGCCTAGCACCACGGTGCGCATGCCGCGCAGAGCGAGGTGCTGAGCATGGAGCACAGAATCGGTCACATAGGTGACGCCCTCAAGGCGCGGAAGATGCTCGATGAGCCTAAGCGTCGTCGAACCTGAATCGATGTACACAAAGCTCTCGGGCTCCACAAGCGCCGCCGCACGGGCGCAGATGCGCTCCTTGTCATCGTTATGGAGATCACTGCGCTCGCCGATCGTCAGGTCGCGCGTCACGTGCGCACGCTCCAGACTCGTCGCGCCTCCGTGCACCTTGGCGATACGGTGTGCACGGTCGAGCGCCTGCAGGTCGCGCCGAATGGTAGACGCCGTCACGCCCAGGGCTTCAGCAAGCTCCGGCACGGTAACCGAGCCGGCCTGCTGCACCATCGTCACGATCGCGTTGAGCCTATCTTCCGCAAGCATCGCTTACTCCTCCTCGGGGTACACGACTCCCCAGTCGGCGCGGAGCTTGGTCATCAGCTCCATAACATCAGAAGCATAGCCCAGAAGCTCGCGCTTCGAATCATCGCCGGCAACGGCCTTCTCCAGGTCGGCCATCTCGTAGCACAGAGCGTATGCCTCGGTGCCAGCGTGGACCTCCTCACGGTGACCGTCCGCAGTCCACACGATGGTCGCATGGTCGGCACGCGGATACTCGTTGACCTCGATATAGCACTTATCGAAGCTGATGACCGAGCGCTTGGGCTGCTTGGAGTGGAGCGTAAGGCTCACAACGCCCAGCTGCTGCTCAGCATTACGGCAGACAATGCCACCCGCGACGTCAACGCCAGTCTCGCAGGTATTGCCCAGAGACACGACCTCGGCTGGCTGGCTGGCCATAAACAGGCGCATGACGGACAGGGCGTATACGCCAATATCGAGCATGGCACCGCCAGCGAGGTTGCGATTATAGAAACGGTTGGTCAGGTCGCCGTACTCCTTGTAGCTACCAAAGTTGAGCTGAGCGAGGTTCATGCGGCCAAACTCGCCCGCATCCATTCGACGGCGCAGCTCTTGATACAGCGGCATGTGGAGCACCGTGGTGGCGTCCATAAGGACCACGTTGTGCTCGTCGGCGATGGCACGGGCCTCGTCGAGCTCGGCAGAGTTGAGGGTAATGGCCTTTTCGCAGAGCACGTGCTTGCCAGCTGCCAGAGCGGCTCGCAGGTAGGTGATATGCGTGTTGTGCGGCGTGGTGATATAGACGGCGTCGATATCCGGATCGGCGTAGAGGTCCTCGACCGTCTCATAGACCTTCTCGATGCCATACTGCTCGGCAAAAGCTTGAGCCTTGGATAGCGTACGGTTTGCGACGCCCGCAAGCTTGCGGCCGGCAAGAGCTAGAGACTGGGCCATCTGGTTGGCGATAACACCGCAACCGATCACGGCCCAGCGGAGCTCGGGGGCCGTAAAAATATCGTTGGGGAACGGCTGATCCTGGACCGAGGCAAACGCCGCCTTAGCGGCTGCTTCGGCGTCGAGCGGAGCCTGTTTGGAATCTGCCATTATGTGCCTCCTGAGGTATCGGAAGTCCTTCATTTCTAACAACCCTATATTCGCACAATTGCGCGCGTATCTGCTCGTGTTTGCGTGTTTATTTGCTTATCGGTCATTATTTAGCCATAGTTGGCAGATGTTTGCGCGGTTATGCGCATTATCGCGCAAGCCTATGCGCGTAAATGCGCATGCAACGATCTTTGTGAAACATAAAGGAACGGAACACCATAGCCATAAAAGACAGAGCAGGCTGTATTACTCCACCCCTCTGGGGGGCGCAGCCATCAAAGGACTGTTCCAAACTGCCGGTAGATAGGGACTTCCCCAACTGCCGGTAGATAGGGACTTCCCTAACTGCCGGCACATAGGGAACGTCCCCAGCTACCGGCGTTTCAACGGCACTCATTTAAGCCTGTCCCCAATGAATGCCAAGCGACGACCACTCATTTAAGTCTGTCCCCAATGAGTGGGGATAGAAAAAGGCCCGGGTGCCGTGGGGCATCCGGGCCTTTGCTAGCAACTTGATGTTGCGGGCAGCTTAGAACTTGTGGCCGCACTTCTTGCAGACGCGCAGCTTGTTCTTGCCGTCCTTCTCGTGACCGACGCGGGTAACCTTACCGCACTCGGGGCAAACGAGATTGACGTTGGAGGCGTCGATGGGAGCCTCCTGCGAAACGATGCCGCCCTGCTGGTTGGCAGCGTTGGGCTTGACGGCCTTCTTGACGACCGAAACGCCCTCGACAACGACCTTGTTCTCGGCGGGGAGAGCACGCAGGACAACGCCCTGCTTGCCGCGATCCTTACCAGAGAGAACCTGGACCTTATCGCCCTTCTTGATATACATATATCTCCCCTAACTACAGGGTCTCGGGAGCGAGCGAGACGATCTTCATGTACTTCTTGTCACGAAGCTCGCGAGCGACGGGCCCGAAGATACGGGTGCCGACGGGCGAACCATCGTTGTTGATGACAACGCAAGCGTTCTCATCAAAGCGAATGTAGGAGCCATCCTTGCGGCGGATCTCCTTAACGGTGCGAACGACGACGCAACGGACAACGTCCTTCTTCTTGACGTTGGCGCCAGGGGTAGCCTCCTGGACAGCACCGATGAACACATCGCCGATGCCTGCATAACGACGCTTGGAACCGCCAAGCACCTTGATGCAGCGAATCTTGCGAGCGCCGGAGTTGTCGGCGACGTTCAGCATGGTTTGCATCTGAATCATGGTAGATGTTCCTCCGAACTAAGAACCGAAGAGAGGTGCGCAGCCTTTAGACGGCCTGTGGTATGCAAACCAGGCATACGCACATCTTCGGAAACGTACAAGTCGTAAGAGCGACTGCTTATTTAGCGCGCTCGACGACCTCGATGAGGCGCCAACGCTTCATCTTGGACATAGGACGGGTCTCCATAACGCGGACGGTATCGCCCACGCCAGCCGTGCACTCCTCGTCGTGAGCGTGCAGCTTCTTGGAGCTGGTCATCATCTTGCCGTACTTGGGGTGACGCTTGCGCTCGGTGATGGTGACAACAATGGTCTTGGCACCGGAGACGGAGGTAACGACACCCGTACGGACCTTACGCGAGTTACGCGAATCAGTCATGTTCTCTCCTTAGGTCCTACTCGGCGACAGCGGACTTCTCCGCTGCGATCTCACGGGCGCGCTGCTCCGTGAGGACGCGAGCGATGTCCTTCTTCACGGTGTTGACGCGAGCGGTGTTGTCCAGCTGGCTGGTGGCCATCTGGAAACGAAGGTTAAAGAGCTCGGCGCGCATTTCCTTCAGCTTCTCAACGAGCTGAGCGTCCGAGAGCTCACGAATCTCTGCGGGCTTCATTAGTTCTCCTCCTTGGCGGCGGCGGCGTCCTCAGCAGCCCACTTGGCCTCGAGAGCGGCCTCCTCAGCCATCTCCTTCTCGATGCGCTGCTCAGCGTTCTTGGCAGCAACAATCTTGGTCTTGATGGGAAGCTTGTGCTGTGCAAGACGCAGAGCCTCGCGAGCGACCTCCTCGGGCACGCCCTTGACCTCGAACATGATGCGGCCGGGCTTGACGACGGCCACCCACTCCTCGGGGTTACCCTTACCAGAACCCATGCGAGTCTCGGCAGGCTTCTTGGTGATGGGCTTATCGGGGAAGATCGTGATGTAGACACGACCGCCACGCTTCATGTAGCGGGTCATGGCAATACGAGCGGCCTCGATCTGACGGTTGGTGATCCAATGGGCCTCGAGAGCCTGGATACCAAACTCGCCGAAATGCAGCTCGGTATTACCCTTGGCCTGGCCCTTCATGGAGCCACGCTGCACCTTGCGGTGAAGAATACGCTTAGGGGCAAGCACTACTGACCCCTCCTCTCGGAGTTACGACGACGAGGACGGGAAGAGCCCTCGAGTGCAGGGTTGGGAACAGGCTGGCCCGGGAGCTTCTCGCCCAGGTAGATCCAGACCTTCACGCCGCAAGCGCCCATGGTGGTGCTGGCGACAGCCGTGCCGTAGTCGATCTTGGCACGGAGGGTGTGCAGAGGCACGCGACCCTCGCGGTACCACTCACGACGGCCCATCTCGGCGCCGCCGAGACGACCGGAGCACTGGATACGGATGCCCTTAGCGCCGGCCTTGCGGGCGGACTGGACAGCCTTGCGCATAGCGCGACGGAAGGCAACGCGGCCCTCGAGCTGCTCGGCGATAGACTGAGCAACGAGGTTGGCGTCGAGCTCGGGGCGCTTGATCTCGACAACGTCGACGGAGAGCTGGCCCTTGGAGACGCCAGCGACCTTCTCGAGCTCGGTGCGGAGGGTATCGATCTCGGCACCCTTCTTACCGATGACAACGCCGGGGCGAGCGGTGAGGATGATGACCTTCACCTTGTCGCCAGCGCGCTCGATCTCGACGCGGGAGACAGCTGCGCGGGAAAGACGCTTCTCGAGGTACTTGCGGATCTCGAGATCGTTACCGAGGGTCTTAGCGTAATCCTTCTCTGCGAACCAGCGGGAGCGCCAGTTCTCGGTGATGCCAAGACGGAAGCCGGTGGGGTAGACTTTCTGACCCATACAGCTTTACGCCTCCTTTCGAGGAGCAACGACGACGGTGATGTGGGAAGTACGCTTCAGAATGCGAGAAGCGGAACCCTTGGCGCGGGGACGGATGCGCTTAAGCGTCGGACCCTCGTCAACATAGGCAGCGGCGACAACCAGGTTGTCGGCACGCAGACCGTTGTTGTTCTCGGCGTTCGCAACGGCGGAACGGAGAACCTTCTCGACATCCACGGCGACGGCGCGGTCGCAGAAGTGGAGGATGTCGAAGGCCTGAGCGACAGGCTTGCGGCGGATCAGATCGACCACCAGGCGGGCCTTGCTGGGGGAAACACGCACGTACTTAGCGACGGCGCGAACCTCGGTGGCCTCAGTTTCAATAGACTTAGTTGCCATTTACGGTTAACCCCCTATTTGGCCTTGTGGCCACGGAACGTACGAGTCGGCGCGAACTCGCCGAGCTTGTGACCAACCATGGACTCGGTAACATACACGGGCACATGCTTGCGGCCGTCGTGGACGGCGATGGTGTGACCAACCATCTCGGGGAAGATGGTGGACGCGCGGGACCAGGTCTTCACGACGTCCTTCTTGCCAGCCTCGTTCATCGCGGTGATACGCGAGAGAAGGCGAGTCTCCACGAACGGGCCCTTTTTGAGACTTCTGCTCATAAGTGCTTTCTCCTAAAACTCGGTATCCGAAATTACTTCTTACGACGACGAATGATGTGCTGGTTCGAGACCTTCTTCTTCTTGCGCGTACGAAGGCCCTTCGTCGGCTTACCCCAGGGGGTAACGGAGGGACGACCAGAGGTGTGGTTCTTGCCCTCGCCACCGCCGTGCGGGTGGTCGACAGGGTTCATGACGGTACCGCGGACGGTCGGGCGCACGTTCATGTGACGCTTACGGCCGGCCTTGCCGATGACGATGTTGGAGTGATCGGCGTTGCCGACCTCACCGACGGTGGCGCGGCAGGTAACGAGGATGCGGCGCATCTCGGAGGAAGGCATACGGACGATGGCGTACTTGCCCTCCTTACCCATCAGCTGGCAGGAGTTACCGGCGGAACGGGCGATAGCAGCGCCCTTGCCCGGCTGGAACTCGACGGCGTGGATGAGCGTACCGACGGGGATGTCGGCGAGGGGCAGAGCGTTGCCCGGCTTGATGTCGGCGTCAGAACCGGACATGATGGTCTGACCGACCTCGAGGCCCTTGGGGGCCAGGATGTAGCGCTTCTCACCGTCAGCGTAGTGCAGCAGAGCGATGCGAGCGGAACGGTTCGGATCGTACTCGATCGTGGCAACCTTGGCGGGCACGCCGTCCTTGTTGCGCTTGAAGTCGATCACGCGGTAACGACGCTTCACGCCGCCGCCCTGGTGGCGGGTGGTGATGCGGCCGTTGTTGTTACGACCGGCCTTCTTGGGCAGGGGCTCGAGAAGAGACTTCTCGGGCTTGGTGCAGGTGATCTCGGAGAAGTCGGAGATCGTCTGCCAACGCCTACCAGCGGAGGTCGGCTTAAGGTGCTTTACAGCCATTACAATCCCTTTCAATAGGAATCCGTTAGCCATCGCAGACAGGGATTCGAGGTTCTACCTCGGGTGCGATGACACCGGACGTATACACGGTTCCGGGCGTGTCCATTTAATACGCCCAAAACCTTGAGCTCCCGCCTCCCCTATTTGGGAGGCATGAGCTCACTCAACAGCAGCGAGTCTTAGGCCTGGTTGCCAAAGACCTCGATGGTGTCGCCCTCGGCCAGCGTGACGATGGCCTTCTTCCAAGAACGGGTCTTGCCGGCGACATAGCGCACGCGCTTGGTCTTGGGCTTGACCGTCAGGGTGTTCACGCGAACGACCTTGACGCCGAAGATCTCCTCGACAGCGTCCTTGATCTGATACTTGTTAGCATCCTTGGCGACCTCGAACGTGTACTTGTTCAGCTCCATGCCGGAGAAGGAACGCTCGGACACGATCGGACGGATGATGATCTCGTGGGCGGTCATTTATGCAAGCACCTCCCCGAAGTGAGCGGCGATGTCGGCGGGCATCAGCACAGCGTTGTTGTTGACGAGATCGTAGGTGTTGGCCTCGTCAGCGGTGATGATGAACGTCTTGGGAATGTTGCGGAACGACAGGTAGGCGTTGACGTCCTCATCGCGAACGATGATGGTCAGACGCTTGCCCTCAAGACCGAGGGCCTTGAGCATGGCGACGGCAGCCTTGGTGGAAGGCTTCTCGAAGCCGTAGTCGTCGACGAGCACGAGCTCGCCATCGGCCAGCTTGGCGGACAGCGCGGAGCGCATAGCCAGCTTGACCTCCTTGTTGTTCATACGCTTAGCGTAGGAACGGGGCTTGGGGGCGAAGACAACGCCACCGTGACGCCACTGGGCAGCACGGATGGAACCCTGGCGGGCACGGCCGGTGCCCTTCTGACGCCAAGGCTTCTTGCCGCCACCGGAAACCTCAGAGCGACCCTTAGCAGACTGGGTGCCCTGACGCCAAGAGGCCATCTGGCACTTGACGATGTGGTGCATAACGTGGATGTTCGGCTCGATGCCGTACACCTCAGCGGCGAGCTCGGCCTCGGCGACCTTCTTGCCCTCGCTGTTCTTTACTTCAAACTTTGCCATTTAAGTGTTCTCCTTGGTATGACGCTGGGCTAAATGGGCTGGGCCCTTAGGCCATACGGATGGCGACGAGACCATTCTTGGCACCCGGGACAGCGCCCTTGACCAAGATGAGGTTCTGCTCGGCATCGATGCGGACAACGGAAAGGTTCTTGACGGTAACGCGCTCGTTACCCATGTGACCGGCCATCTTGACGCCCTTGAGGACGCGCGCAGGATAGGCGCACTGACCGATAGAACCGGGGTGACGCTGGAAGTGAGAACCATGCGTCATAGGACCGCGGCGCTGACCCCAGCGCTTGATGCGACCCTGGAAGCCCTTACCCTTGGAGGTACCGATGACGTCGACCTTCTCGACGTCAGCGAAATCAGCGACGGTGACGACCTCGCCGACCTTGTGCTCCTCGCCGTTCTCGACGCGGACCTCACGAAGGAAACGGACAGGCTCGACGCCAGCCTTGGCGAAGTGACCAGCCATGGGCTTGTTCACGTTCTTGGCCTTGATGTCGCCGAAACCGATCTGGACGGCGTCATAGCCGTCGGTTGCCTGAGTTTTAACCTGCGAGACAGCGCAGGGGCCAGCCTGGATGACCGTGACGGGAACGACGTTGTCGTCCTCGTCCCAAACCTGGGTCATGCCAATCTTGCGGCCGAGAATCATGCTGATCAAGATATGATCCCAACTCTCGCGTGGTCTTGGGACAATGCGTACACCACCGAGCGTACGCCCCTAGAGGACCACTACTTACACGACGTGCTCCCCAGTCTTGTATTGCGTCCGGACTACCTGACAACCCTATTAAGCAGGCATTTTGTCCAGCCAGAATACTCCCCTGGTTACACACAGCTGTTTAGTATACACGGCTGCGGGCGTATCCATCGAGATTCATATTTCACTCACATTGTTTACGCAGGTAAAGTGCGTGGCACGTTCCCAGTGTGCGGCGGAGGGGGCGGGCCTGAGACATATTAAGGTTGCTGCTCTACAGTCCTGCTCACGACGGAGAGCACATTAAGTGCTCTCCTGTTCGTGCGGAACTCGCGACAACCTTAATATGTCTCAGGCCCGCCCCCTCCGCCGCACACTGGGAACGCCACGTTGATGTCTGCTTAACTCTGCTCGCTCAGGCTAATGACTTTGTTGAGGGTCCACAATTTGTTGCAAGGTGAACTTGCATTGGGGCGTATCGTCCTCTTCTCGCGCATCGTCAAAACCGAAGATCATGATGGCGCAGTTGGGGAGTTTTGTTGGGAGCTCAAAGCCCTCTGGGGCTGCGGCCTTGATAAATTGGCGGCTGGCGCTGCCGTGGCTTACTGCTAGGAGGGTTTCGATGCCCTCGGAGCCCATGAGATTGGTGAGGGCGCCTACCATGCGTTCTTGCAGTGCGCGGCTTCCTTCTCCTCCGAAGGGGACCAGATCCTCGCCGGGATCCCAGACGTCGGTAGGCAGCGCGTCGTGCGGGCCCTCTTCGAAGGTGCCGTAGCTGCGCTCGATAATGCCTTCACAGGGCTCGACTGCGGCGTCCGGACCGAGGAGTTCGCATGCGACAAGACTTGCCGTGTCCATGGCTCGGCCTAAGGGTGATGAGACCACTTTGTCGGGGACGACGCTGTGGGCTTTGAGCCATGCGGCCGCTGCCCGTGCCTGCTGACGGCCCAGATCGGTGAGCGGTGAATCACAGCGACCCTGGACGAGCTTTTTGACGTTGAATTCCGTCTGGCCGTGGCGGAGTAGGTATAGGCGCTTCATGCTCTCCCCTTCTGTATACCTAGCTTTACCGGCGCAGCCCTACTCGTGGGTATGGCCGACATAGTCTTCGTCGATCGTGATTTTGGCGACCGACTTGGGATATTCCGATTCGACCCGTTGTGCCAGCTCGTGCTTTACGTCTTCGGCACTCATCTGCAGATCCGAGGGACGCACGCAGTCAAAGATCACGTTGGTGTGCGTAGGACCCGGCACACAGCGCAGGTCATGAATCGAGAGGCGGCTATCGATCTCCTGAGCCATTGCGTTAATGCGTAAACGCATGTTCGCCACCTTGGGGTCGTCGGTCACGATGGGGTCGTAATGGAGCGTGACAATCATGCCGTCTTCGTTCCTAAACGCCTGCTCGATGTTATCGAGCGTGTCGTGACTTTCCATCGGGCTGGCTTCGGCCGCCATCTCGGCGTGAGCGCTTGCGAACTTCCTGCCCGGGCCATAGTCGTGAACCATCAGATCGTGAACGCCCAAAACGCCGGGATAGCTCATGATCTTGTCTCGAATGTGCTTGACCAGCTTAGGATCGGGCGTCTGCCCCAAAAGCGGGCTCACCGTATCCTGGATGAGTTCAAAGCCGCTCCAGCCAATATAGGCACCAACGGCAAGGCCGACCCAAGCGTCAAGGTTGATGCCCGTCACCTGCGAAACAACTGCGCACGCCAGCACGGCGCCCGTGGCAAGGACATCGTTCTTGGAATCCTGCGCGGTCGCATGCAGCGTCTCGGACTCAATGCGATCGCCGAGCTTTTGGTTGAGGGCCGCCATCCAGAGCTTTACGATCATCGAAAGCACTAGAACTGCCACCAAGGCAAGCGAGAACTCGACAGGTTCGGGGTGGATGACGCGCTCGACCGAGGACTTCACCAGCTCAACGCCAATCAGCAGCACGAGTGCCGCCACGACCAGACCCGAGAGATACTCGTAGCGACCGTGGCCGTAAGGATGCTCGGGGTCGGCCGGCTTGCTCGCCAGCTTAAAGCCCAGCACGCTCACGATATTCGAGCTGGCATCGGACAGGTTGTTCATAGCATCCGCCACAATCGAAACCGATCCCGAAACCACACCGATTGCGCCCTTCGCAGCACAAAGCGCAACATTGGCGACAATACACACCATGCCAGCTAACGTGCCCACACGCGCACGATCGCCCTGCGCGCGCTTAACAATCCACTCGACCATCTACATCCGCCCCCACGGTACTACCTATATATCTATTGCTCAAACGGATTGTAGTGTAGCCACTTTGTCTCCCAGATACAAAGAGGCCGCAACCCACACGGGTCACGGCCTTGGAACACGACAAAGGAATCGTCCTTTTGTCGCACAGGTTTATGCGCTTACTTCAGCAGCGCTCGCCACTGTTTCGGGCGAATCGGCTCCGTCCCCCGCCGCCTGCCCCTTCGTCGGCACCACGCCAAAGCAGTAGCTCAGCACCGCAGACGCCGCAAATGCTGTGCCGCCGGCAACGCAGCACCACAGCAGGTTCGAGATGCCGCCCGTGGCAAAGCCAATGACCATGAGGACATTCGTCATGCCGATGGTATAGGCCGTAACGCGGCCCACGGCCGCAACAAGGCCTCCGACGGCGCCGCCAATGGCCATGCACGTCAGGCACCTGCCATATTTAAAGCCGCAACCGTACAGCGCCGGCTCGCTTACGCCGCCAAGAACACCCGAGATCGAATAACCCAGCATGAGCGCCTTCTCGTCCTTATCCGCAACGCGAAGCGACGCGCCGAAGGGCATGCCCCAAACCGCGAACGTTGCCATCGTCGCGGCGATCAGGATGCACGAATCCGTTCCCACACTCATAAACTGTGCATAGGCGAGCGATAGGACAACGTTGCTGACGCCGGCGATCTTTAGGAACTCCCAGCCCGCGGCAAGCCCCATGAGCGTGAGCAGCGACACGATGCCACCGGAATTGCCAAGCATAAACATAAGCTGGCCCAACAGCATACCCAGATAGCTGCCCGCCGGCGCCGTAATGCACAGCGAAACCGGAACCATGACAAGCATGGTCGCAAACGGAACGAACGAAAACGCCACAGCCTTAGGGATAACGCGCTGAAAGAAACACTCCACTCGCCATAGCACGGGCACCGAGATGAGAACCGGAATAACAGTCGTCGTGTAATCGTTGACCGGCGCGGGAAGCAGGCCATACACGGAAGTCATCGATGCCCCCGTCGTCGATGCGGCATCGACGAGCTTAAGCAGATCGGGCGCAATCAATACGCCGCCCAGCATCATGCCCAGCTGCTCCGAGCAACCGAGCTGGCGGGCGGCCGCCCAACCAAGATAAATGGGCAAGAAGTAGTAGCCGGCGTTATAGAACCAACTGTAGAACAGGCGATAGATATCGGAATCGGCAGACCACAGGCCCAGCATGCCTTCGCCCATAATGACGGCGACGGTGCGGAACAACGCCGCGCAGACAATAAACGGCAGCGCCGACATCATGCTTTTGGACAGATAATCCACCACAGCCATGGCGTTTGCCCTTACCGTAGCCAAGGTCGATTGAATAACTTGTGACACAGGAACCCTTTCCCAATGTGACATGCGGGCTGTCCCTTTGTCACATCGTGCGGTACTGACCGATTGCGCGGTACTTTTCGTAGCGGAGGTTTGTGAGGGTCGCGTCGTCGAGCTGCCCAAGCGTATCGAAGGCATCAAATGCCGAGGACATGACGGCACCGGCGATCTCCTCATGCGACAGGCCCCTATCGTCAACAATGCCGTCGATGATGCCGAGCGCCAACAGATCGGGGGCCGTGAGCTTAAGCGCCTCGGCGGCCTCATTCGCGCGCTCGGTATCCTTCCACAGGATCGACGCACAGGCCTCGGGGCTCACGACCGAATAGGCCGAGCTCGAGAGCATCAGGATGCGGTCGGCCACGGACAGCGCCAGCGCGCCACCAGAGCCGCCCTCGCCTGTCACCACCGAGACAATCGGCGTCTTGAGGCCGCTCATCTCCATGAGATTCTGGGCAATCGCCTCGCCCTGGCCGCGCTCCTCGGCACCGATGCCGCAAAACGCGCCCGAAGTATCGACCAGACACAGAACCGGTCGACCAAACTTTTCGGCCTGGCGTATAAGGCGACGCGCTTTGCGGTAGCCCTCGGGATGTGCCATACCAAAGTTGCGACGCATGCGCTCTTTGGTCGTGGTACCGCGCTCGACGGCGATAACCGTCACGGGTCGCCCGTCTTTCCAGCCAATGCCAGCCACCACGGCGGCGTCGTCGCCAAAGTAACGGTCGCCATGCAGCTCCACAAATCCATCCAGGCCCAGCGAGATCATCTCGCCCGCCGTGGCGCGATCTGCCGAGCGGGTCTGCTTGACAATCTCGAGCGCGGTTTTTGGTGCGGTCGAGCGCTTGAACAAGTGTCCCAGCTTTTTGCCGCGACGACCCGTATGCACGATCTCATGCGGTGCCCCCAGGCCGGGCGCGTGCCCTTCGTGCAGCGCCAGCAGCTCGCCTACCGTGAGCGCAATCTCGCCACGCGGAACAACGGCATCGCAAAAGCCGTGCTCCAGCAAAAACTCGGAGCGCTGGAATCCCTTGGGCAGGCGCTTGTGCATGTTCTGCTCGATCACGCGCGGGCCGGCAAATGCCGTCAGGGCATCGGGCTCGGCCAGGATAATGTCGCCCTCCATGGCAAAGCTCGCGGTTACGCCTCCGGTCGTGGGGTCGGTGAGCACCGTGACATACAGGCCGCCCGCCTCACTGTGGCGCCTAACCGCCGCAGAAATCTTGGCCATCTGCATAAGCGAGGTCACGCCCTCCTGCATGCGCGCACCGCCCGAAACGGTAAAGCCGACAACCGGCAATCCCAGCTCGGTCGCACGCTCAAATGTGCGACAGATCTTCTCGCCCACCACGGAGCCCATCGAGCCCATCATAAAGTTGGCGTCCATAAAGAAGAGCGCGGTATCGCAACCGCAGATTTTGCCCCTGCCGCACACAACGGCATCGCGCTCGCCCGAACGCTCGCTCACGCTCTTGAGCTTGTCGGCATAGCCGGGAAACGAGAGGAAGTCCTCCGACGCCAGATTGGCATCCCATTCCTCAAATGTGCCCTCGTCGACCGTCATGCGCATGCGCGCGCGACCGCTCACGCGAAAGTGTTTGCCACAACGAGGGCAGACCTCGAGGTTGTCGTGTAGGCGTGCCTCATCGATCACGCGGCGGCACTCCGGGCACTTGATAAACACGTGGCGCGCGGGAAACTCGGCGCACGACTCGGTCATCGGTCCCTCGAGGACGTTGACCGTCTTCGCTTTTCTATTCATCAGCATAGAGATGCCCCATCAGATCGGTGTGATACATGCCCGACAAGAACTCGTCGTTTGCCAGCACGTCGAGCTGAAGCTCGCTGTTTTCGCTCACGCCCTCAATCACGAGCTCGCCCAGGGCCGAGCGCATCTTGCGAATGGCGCCGTCACGCGTGGGCGCACACACGATGAGCTTGCCGAGCATGGAGTCGTAGTACGGCGGAACTTTCGCACCGGTAAACATGGCGGAATCCCAGCGCACGCGCGGACCACCCGGCACACGCAACGCGGTGACCGTTCCGCATGACGGCAGAAAGTCCGGCGTTTCGGCATTGATGCGGCACTCCATGGCGTGGTTGCGGACCGGCATATCCTCCTGCTCAAAGGGCAGAGGCTGGCCGGCTGCCACGCGCAGCTGCCACTTGACCAAGTCGGTATCGGTCACAAACTCCGTAACCGGGTGCTCCACCTGCAAGCGCGTGTTCATTTCCATAAAGTAGAAATTGCCGTCGTCCGAATACAGAAACTCGATGGTACCGGCTCCTTCGTAGCCGACGGCACGAGCCAGGTCACGCGCTGCCTTGTGCATGCGAGCACGAATGTCGTCGTGTCCGTCGAGGCACGGCGCGGGGCTCTCCTCGATCAGCTTTTGGTTGCGGCGCTGCACCGAGCACTCGCGCTCGCCGAGCGAAAACACATGGCCCTGCTTATCGGCCATAATCTGTACCTCGACGTGGTGCGCCGGCGCGACGAACTTCTCCATGTAGCACTCGCCGTCGCCAAAGACGGCCTCGCCCTCGGCACGCGCCTCGATGAACGCCTTTGCCGCATCTTCCACGCGCTCGACCTTGCGAATGCCGCGACCGCCGCCGCCCGCACGCGCCTTAATAAGCACGGGGCAGCCAATGCGCTCAGCCTCGGCCGTTGCCTCCTCGGGACTTTTGAGCAAATCGCAGCCCGGCACGATGGGCACGCCCGCCGCGGCAGCCGTTCGGCGTGCGGCGTCCTTGTCGCCCATGCTGTCGATCACCTTGGCCGAAGGACCAACAAACGCCAGGCCATACTTGTCGCAGTCGCGCACGAAGCTCGCCTTCTCGGAGAAAAAGCCATAGCCGGGATGAATTGCCTTAGCTCCCGACTTCACGGCACAGGTGAGCACGGCATCGTCGTTGAGGTAGCTCTCGGCAAGACGCGGGCCGCCGATGCAATACGCCTCGTCGGCAAGCTGCACGTGCAGCGCGTCCGCATCGGCCGTGGAGTAGACGGCGACGGTCTTGATGCCCATATCGCGGCACGCGCGGATAACACGGACCGCGACTTCGCCGCGGTTGGCGATGAGCACTTTGTCGAACATGAAGCCTTCCTTAACTTTCGTGCATGAGTGCAAAAGACATATCGGCGCGGCAGCAAACCTCACCGTTGACGCTCGCAGTACCCGTCGCAAAGCGGAACGGCCCGCGCGCACGCGTGATGGAGCACACCAGATCAACCGTGTCGCCCGGGCGCACCGGACGCTTAAAGCGCACCTTGTCCAGACTCGTGTAGAACGGCGTCGCGCCGCGCGCCTCCTCATCGCCCATCAGCAGCACGCAACAGTTTTGGGCGAGCATCTCGCACTGAATCACGCCGGGGACCACCGGGTTTCCCGGAAAATGCCCCTGCAAAAAGTACTCGTCGCCCGTGATCGTGATCTTGCCGTGGGCCTCGTCGCCCACCAGCTCGGCCTCGTCAAGCAAAAGCATCGGTTCGCGATGCGGCAACAGTTCTTTAAGCTCTTCTTTGTTCATGGATATCACCTATCCGATCCTCATGAGGCAACTGCCGAACTCCACGAGATCGCCGTCGGCCACGCAGATCTCGAGCACCTCGCCGTCTGCCTCGGCCGTCACCTCGTTGAGAACCTTCATGGCCTCGATGATGCAGAGGGTCTCACCGGCCTTGACCTTGGAGCCCACGTGCACAAACGGCTCGTCGCCCGGCGCCGGGGCAGCATAGAAAACGCCGACCATGGGAGCGGTCACCTCGGTGCCCTTGGGCTCCGGTGCGGTGGCAGGCGCCTGCGCGGCGGGCTCCGGTGCGGCGGCAGGCATGGCGACAGGAGCCACCGCCGGAGCAGTCACGGCACCCGGCATAGGCATGGGCACGGCAACCGGCTGTGCGGCGCTCGCGCGCTCGAGTTCGACCGCGGTGCCATCGGGCTCCTCAACGCGTACGCGCGTGAGGCCGCGGTCCTCCATAACATCGGCTATCTCGGCAAGTCTTTTGGAATCCATGCTCTAGCTCCTTGCATATCTACGCAGCGCGATGGCGGCGTTGTGTCCGCCAAAGCCCAGATTGGTCGAAAGCGCCCAGGTAAGGTCGGCGCGAACCGCTCGATTGGGAGTGTAATCAAGATCGCAGGCGGGATCGGGCGTGTGGTAGTTAATGGTCGGGGGCACCACGCCCTGCTCGAGCGCCATGGCGCAGGCCATGACCTCGATGGCACCCGTAGCACCGATCATGTGGCCGGTCATCGACTTGGTCGACGAGACGTGCGCGGCGCGTGCCGCGTCCTCGCCGAGCGCACGCTTAATGCCCGCCGTCTCGGACGAATCGTTGAGTTTAGTCGAGGTTCCGTGAGCGTTGATGTAGAGGCCCTCGGAAGGCTTAACGTCGCCCTCGGCCACCGCCAGCGATATCGCACGGGCAATGCCGGCAGCCTCGGGATCGGGACTCGTGATGTGATAGGCATCATCGGTGTTGCCGTAGCCCACGACCTCGGCATAAATGTGCGCCCCGCGCGCCTGCGCATGCTCCATGCTCTCGAGTACCAGCACGCAGGCGCCCTCGCCCATCACAAAGCCGTCGCGGTCTGCATCGAACGGACGGCATGCCGTCGACGGGTCAGGATTAGTGGTGAGTGCACGGCAGGATGTAAAGCCCGCAACGGCATCGGGAATGATTGCGGCCTCGGTACCGCCGGCGAGAATCGCATCGGCATAGCCGTGCTTGATGGCGCGGAACGCCTCGCCCACGGCATGGGCCGAGGTCGCGCACGCGGTCACCACGGGCAGGGTCGGGCCTTTTGCCTTGTGGCGGATCGCGATATTGCCCGAAGCCATATTGGGGATCATCATCGCGATCATATAGGGCGATGCGCGGCGGGGCCCACGGTCGGCAATCGTGTGGACGTTGTCGACGAGTGTCTGCATGCCGCCCACGCCCGAGCCCACGTAGACGCCCAGGCGCTCTCGATCGATGGCGCCCTCGACATCAAAGCCCGCATCGTGCATGGCCTCGTCCGAAGCCGCCATCGCAAACTGAACGCAGGGGTCCAGATGCTTTGCATCACGCTTGCCAAAGTACTCGTTGCCGTCAAAGCCCTTGACCTCGGCCGCCACCTTGACGGCAAACGCATCGGTATCGAAGTGCGTGATCGGGCCGATGCCGCACGTGCCGGCGCACATGGCCGCCCAGGTGGCAAGCGCCGTGTTGCCGAGCGGCGATACGGCACCGATGCCGGTGATTGCAACTCTCTGTTCCATCATGGTCTCCTCATCCAAGCCGTTCTTCGGCCCTGGTTTCTACATCGCCATTCCGCCGTCGACGCGTACGACCTCGCCCGTAATGTAGGCAGCCGCATCGCTCGCCAAAAAGCGCACCACGCCGGCCACTTCCTCGGGGCGCGCCATGCGCCTCAGGGGAATCTGCTCCTCGCACGCCGCACGCACCTTATCCGATAGCTTTGCCGTCATATCGGTCTCGACAAACCCGGGTGCGACCGCGTTCACTCGTACGCCGCGGGGCGCAAGCTCGCGCGCTACCGCCTTGGTCAGGCCGATCACGCCCGCCTTAGAGGCAGCGTAGTTGGCCTGCCCGGCATTGCCCATCAGGCCCACAACCGAGCTCATGTTGATGACGCAACCGCCGCGCTGGCGCATAAAGGTCTTGGTGAGTGCGCGCGTCGTATTGAACGTGCCCTTGAGATTGACATCGAGCACGCGGTCGAAGGCATCGTCACCCATACGCATGAGCAGGCCGTCGCGCGTGATGCCGGCGTTGTTGACGAGCGCCCAAATGGAGCCAAAGTCGTTGAGGACCGCTTCCACGCATGTGTTGACGGCGGCGGGGTCGGCCACGTCACATTGATATGCGCGCGCCGTGGCGCCAGATGCCTCGCAGGCCTCGCACGTCTCGCGCGCCGCATCGACGCTGCCGGCATAGACGACAGCGATATCAAAGCCGTCCTGCGCCAAGCCAACCGCACAAGCGCGGCCGATACCGCGCGAGCCGCCCGTGACCAGTGCCACGCGACGCGAGTCGTTGCGCTCGAGCGCGCCGTTGTTCAAGTTGCCCATGTCATTCCTTTCGGGTTACAGCCCTGTGGACTATGCGAGCTCGTCGGCAATAGCTGCGACCTGCTCGGCCGTTTCGCACGAATACACGCGAACGTCGCTCAGCGTACGCTTGACCAGGCCCGACAGCGTTTTGCCAGGGCCGACCTCAATAAACGTGTCGATACCCTGATCCTGCAGAGTGTGCAGCGTGTCGGCCCAACGCACGGCATGGCTCACCTGGTTGGCCAAGACATCCGATGCCGCTCGCGGGTCCGCCGGATAGGGCGCCGCCGTCATGTTTGCCATAACCGGAATTAGCAGCGAAGACGGAACGTGGCCGTCTTGGATATACGTCACCAGCCCCTCAGTCGCCTCTGCCATATAGGGGCTATGAAATGCACCCGACACCGCGACTTTCATAGCGCGGCCGCCAGCCTCTTTTACTAGGACGTCGAGCTCCTGCAGCGCCTCGGGCGCTCCGGCCACAACCGTCTGCTGCGGGCTGTTGTAGTTGACTGGCCAGCAGTCCTCGCCGGCCTGTTTTGCCAGGCCCTCGACTTGCGCCGCATCGAGCTTGATGACGGCGCGCATGCCGCCCGGATGGCGCTCGGCAGCCGCGGCCATCAGCGCCGCGCGCTCGCACACAAGCTCAAAGCCCGCTCGCGTATCGAACGCTCCCGCAAAGGTGAGCGCGGCGACCTCGCCCAGCGAGAATCCCGCACAGGCGGCAGGCACCACGCCGCGCTCACGCAGGGCGATAGCCGCTGCCAGGTCGTGAACGAACACGCACGGCTGCGTGTTCTCGGTCTGCGAGAGCTCCTCCTTGGAGGCGCTCCGGCACTGCTCGCTGGTCCCCGGGCGCACCTCGTCGGCAATGGTGAACACCTCGGCGGCCGCCGGCGATGTCTCGATCAGGTCGACGCCCATCGCGGGGTGTTGGGCACCCTGGCCGGCAAACAGAAACGCTACGCTACCCATGCGGACGCACCCTTCAGGACGCGCTCGGCGCCATCGACCAGATCGTCAACGATTTCGCGTGCGCTCTGGCGCTCGCTAACCATGCCGGCAATCTGTCCACACAAAAACGAACCCTCTTCGTAATTGCCGTCCTTGGCGGCCTTACGCAGCGCACCGGTTCCCATAGCACCGAGCTCCTCGGCACTCGCGCCGGAACCCTCGCTCTTGGCATAGGCGTTGGTGAAGGGGCTCTTGAGGGCGCGCACTGGATGTCCCGTCGAGCGACCGGTCGCACGCGTTGAAGTGTCGTTGGCCTTCAGGACCATCTCTTTGTACTGCTCCGAGACGGTGCACTCGTCTGCGACCAGAAAGCGCGTACCCACTTGCACGCCTTCGGCGCCCAGCATAAAGGCGGCCGCCACGCCGCGGCCGTCGGCAATACCGCCGGCGGCCACGACGGGAATGTCAACCGCATCGACGACCTGCGGCACCAGTGCCATCGTCGAGGTCTCGCCAATATGGCCGCCCGATTCGGTACCCTCGGCAACAACCGCCGTGGCTCCACGACGTGCCACGAGGCGCGCCAGCGCCACCGAGGCAACGACCGGGATGACCTTGATGCCCGCCTCGTTCCACGCCTTCATGTACTTGGCGGGATTGCCGGCGCCCGTCACGACGACCGGCACTCGCTCGTCAATCACGACCTGTGCAACCTCGTCGGCGAACGGGCTCATGAGCATGACGTTGACGCCAAAGGGCTTATCCGTCCTGGCGCGCAGCTCGTGAATCTGGTCGCGCAGCCAGTTGGCGTCGGCGTTCATGGCCGCAATGATGCCTAAGCCACCCGCCTCGGACACTGCGGACGCCAGCGAGGCATCGGCAATCCAGGCCATACCGCCCTGGAACACGGGCTTTTCGATGCCGAGCAGATCGCAGAGAGGAGTCTTGAGCATCTCTACTTCTCCAATGCCGCCTCGACCGTATCGGCGAACTCGCCGACCGTCTTGGGGTTCTCCTCGGTATCGAGCTGGATGCCAAACTCATCCTCGACGGCGACGAGGATCTCGACGGTGCCCAGGCTGTCGAGACCAATCTCCTCGAGCGTGGACTCGGGCTTCATCTCAACGTCGTCAAGGCCAGCGGTCTCGCGGATAACGTCGCAAACGCGCTCGAAGGTCTTCTGATCTGCCATGGTAGTTCTCCTTTGGTTGTGCCCTAGGGCGTTTTTATTTCCTATGTGCGACTACTTCCAACGAAGCAGATAGCCACCTATATCCAGACCGGCGCCAAATCCAACCAAGGCGATCGTGTCGCCCGTGTGAAGTGCACCGGCGTTTGCCAGCCGGTCGAGGGCAAGCGGAATGCATGCGCTCGAAATGTTGCCGGTCTCGCGCAACGTGCGAACCACGCGCTCGTCCGGCACGCCCAGGCGCTTGACCGCCTGGCTCAGGATTCGTTCGTTAGCCTGATGGAATACAAAATGATCGATGTCTTCGACCGAAATGCCCGCATCGATCGCAAGCTTATGGACCGTGTCGCAGATGGCGTTGACGCCGAACTTGAACACGCGGCGGCCATTCATGGACAGCACACTCGCGCTATCTGCGGAGGCCTTAAACGGCGACGTACCGACCAGACCGGGAACGCGCAACGTCTCGACGTCGGGCGCCGTCGAAAGCTCAACGGCAAGGGGGTTGTCTCCCCCAGCTTCAATCACTGCGGCGCCTGCCCCATCGCCAAATAGCACGCAGGTGGCACGGTCGGTCCACTCGAGCGCGCGCGTCATCTGCTCGGCAGCAACAACAAGCACGCGCTCGGCACGGCTGCGGGCGATATAGCCCTCGGCGACATCGAGCGCAAATACGAAGCCGGCACAAGCCGCCGAGACATCGAAGGCAGGGCACGTCGCGCCTAGTCGCTCAGCAACGGCACACGCCTCGGCGGGAACAAGGTGGTCACCCGTCGTCGTCGAGCAGACGATCAGATCCAGCTGGCTCGCGTCGATCCCGGACACCTGGAGTGCCCGCTCGCTCGCTGCTACGGCAAGGTCGTCAAGTGACTCGGTGGTGCAGACGTGGCGGCTCTTGATACCTGTGCGAGTAAAAATCCACTCATCCGAGGTATCGAGGAACTCAGACAGCTCGTCATTGGAAACACTGCGCTCAGGAAGTGCCGAACCTGTTCCAAGAATCGTGAAACTCATCACTAACCTCCTTTGAGTTGTTGACGTGTTTACATCGACCAAGAGAGGATAACGCATTTCAGTCATTGTTGACGTGTTAACATTAAATTGTCCAAATGCGACAAAGGCTTCACATTGTGTCTATCTCTCGACACCATTGCGTCATTCACTTATTCAATAAGGAGGTAGCAGCCGCTATGGATGCCCAATTAACGATTGTCGATGTAACCGGATCGACCAACGATGACCTGCTCGAGGCAGGAAAACAGGGTGCGCCGCACGGCACAGGACTTGCCGCCCGCGCGCAAACGGCAGGACGCGGCCGGCGCGGCCACAAGTGGGATTCAACCGCCGGCAACCTATTGCTTTCGATTGTCCTGCGTCCATGCGTTAATCCCGCAAAGTACTCTGGTCTTGCCGCCGTCAGCGGCCTAGCGGTGCTCGAAGCACTCGAAAAGCAAGGCCTTGCAAGCGAAATAGCCCTCAAGTGGCCCAACGACCTGGTCGCGCGAGGACGCAAGCTCGGCGGCATTCTGGTCGAGGCCGCACGCGATAACGAAGGCAAACCTTTCGCCGTCTGCGGCATTGGTGTCAACGTAAACTACACGCCCCAAGAGGTGCCCGATGGCGGCCTGGCGGCAATTGGCCTCTCGGACCTCAACGAGAGCGTTCCCGCCGTCGACATGCTCCTCGATGAGGTCTATCACGCAGTTATAGACGCTGTAGATACCTGGGCAGAGCGCCTCAACGCCAAGGAAGAAGACGCCGGTCCGCTCGCGCCCGTCCACGACGAATATATCGCTCACCTCAATTGGATCGGGAAGCACGTTATCGCCCGCTCCCCCGCTGGAGACGAGCTGGCACGAGGCATATTTAGAACGGTCGACGATTGCGGCCGCGCAAGCATTGAGACCGAGAGCGGCTTGTGCGTCTTCCACTTCGAAGAAGCATCCTTGCGCCCCCTGAGCGAATAGGGCACCGCAGCCGTCGGCTCGGCAGACGAATTCGCTATCCCAAAATCTAAACTCAAAACAAAAGGGCCCCGCTACCGTAACGGCAGCGGGGCCCTTTAAGCTATGAGGATATCGCTTAGAGCTTGATGTCGATGTCGACGCCAGCGGGGAGGTCGAGACGCATAAGCGAATCAACAGTGCCCGAGGTGGGGTCGAGGATGTCGATGAGGCGCTTGTGGGTGCGCATCTCGAACTGCTCACGGGAGTCCTTGTTCACGTGCGGCGAGCGGATAACCGTGTACAGGTTGCGCTCGGTGGGCAGGGGGACAGGACCGGAAACGCGAGCGCCGGTCTTCTGAGCGGTCTCGACGATGAGCTTCGCGGACTGATCGACGACCTCGTGATCATAGCCCTTGAGGCGAATGCGGATCTTCTGGGTAGCCAACTTAAACCTCCAAAGAGTGCGAGAGATGTTCTCGCGGATTACGTAACAGGGAGCTCGAACTTAGGCGTTCTTGCTCATGACCTCGTCCACGATGGACTTGGGCGCGGGCTCATAAGAGTCGAACTGCATCGTGTAGGATGCACGGCCCTGGGTCTGGGAGCGAAGGTCGGTAGCGTAACCGAACATCTCGCCCAGCGGCACCTTGGCACGGATGAGCTTGCTGTTCTTGCGATCCTCCATACCCTCGATCTTGCCGCGGCGACCGGAGAGGTTGCCCATAACGTCGCCCATGTACTGCTCGGGGGTCTCGACCTCAACAGCCATGATCGGCTCGAGCAGCTGCGGATCGGACTTCTTGAGGGCGTCCTTGATAGCCATGGAACCGGCGATCTTGAAGGCGGCCTCGGAGGAGTCGACCTCGTGGTAAGAACCGTCGAACAGGGTGACCTTAACGTCGAGGACCGGGAAGCCGGCGATAACACCGGTGTTCAGGGCCTCCTGGATGCCCTTGTCGATGGACGGGATGTACTCCTTGGGCACGACGCCGCCGACGATAGCGTTGACGAACTCGTAGCCGAAGCCCTCCTCCATCTTCTCGAGCTTGATGACGGCGTGGCCGTACTGACCGCGACCACCGGACTGACGGACGAACTTGCCCTCAGCCTTCTCGACGTCGTGACCAGCGGTCTCGCGGTAGGCAACCTGGGGCTTACCAACGTTAGCGTCAACCTTGAACTCGCGGAGCAGACGGTCGACGATGATCTCGAGGTGCAGCTCGCCCATGCCGGCGATGATGGTCTGGCCGGTCTCGTGGTTGGTGGACACCTGGAAGGTCGGGTCCTCCTCGGCGAGCTTGGTCAGAGCCAGGGACATCTTGTCCTGCTCGGCCTTGGTCTTGGGCTCGATGGCAACGTCGATAACGGGCTTAGCGAACTCGATCTTCTCGAGGACGATCTCCTTGCCCTCAGCGCACAGGGTGTCGCCGGTGGTGGAGTTCTTGAAGCCGACGCAAGCGACGATGTCGCCCGCGGCGGCGTCGTCACGGTCGATACGCTCGGCGGCGTTCATCTCGAGGATGCGGCCGAGGCGCTCGCGCTGACCGTTGGAAGCGTTGACCACGTAGGAGCCGGACTCGGCGCGGCCGGAGTAAACGCGAACATAGGTGAGCTTACCGACGAACGGGTCGGTCATGATCTTGAAGACCAGGCCGGAGAAGGGCTCGTCGAAGGAAGGATGACGCTGGATCTCCTCGCCGGTGTCCGGATCGGTACCGGTGACGGCCTCAACGTCGAGCGGGCTGGGCAGGTAGTCGACGACAGCGTCGAGCAGCTCCTGAACGCCCTTGTTCTTGTAGGCGGAGCCCACGAAGACGAGGTTGAGCTCGTTGGCCAGAACGCCCTTGCGCAGAGCGGCCTTGAGCTCCTCGACGGTGAAGTCCTCCTCCATGAGGATCTTCTCCATGAGCTCGTCGTCAAAGCTGGCAGCAGCGTCAAGGAGCTCCTCGCGCTTGGTGGCAGCGATGTCGGCAAACTCAGCCGGGATCTCGTCCATCGGCTCGGGGTAGGTCATGCCCTTCTCGTCGGCCTTGAAGTCCCATGCAGTCATGGTGACCAGGTCGATGACGCCCCAGAAGTTGTCCTCGGCGCCCATCGGGACCTGAGCGGCCACGGCGTTAGCGTCGAGACGATCCTTCATGGTCTCGATAGCGTTGAAGAAGTCAGCGCCCACGCGGTCATACTTGTTGATGAAGGCGATGCGGGGGACGTTGAAGGTAGAAGCCTGACGCCAAACGGTCTCAGACTGGGGCTGAACGCCGGCAACGGCGTCGAAGACGGCGACAGCGCCATCGAGAACGCGCAGGCAACGCTCGACCTCGGCGGTGAAGTCAACGTGGCCCGGGGTGTCGATGATCTGGATGCGGTAGTCCTTACCGTCCTTGTTCCAGAAGCACGTGGTAGCAGCGGAGGTAATGGTTACGCCGCGCTCCTGCTCCTGAACCATCCAGTCCATGGTGGCAGCGCCCTCATGGACCTCACCGATCTTGTGGGTCTTACCGGTGTAGTAAAGAATACGCTCGGTCGTGGTGGTCTTACCGGCATCGATGTGGGCCATGATGCCGATGTTACGGGTATCGGAAAGCTTGTACTTAGGCTTAGCCATGTTAGTTCCTTACCTTAACTTACCAACGATAGTGAGAGAACGCGCGGTTGGCCTCGGCCATCTTGAAGACGTCCTCACGCTTCTTGACGGAAGCGCCCAGGCCGTTGGAAGCGTCGAGGATCTCGTTGGCGAGACGCTCGGCCATGGTCTTCTCCTTGCGAGCGCGGGAGAAGTTGACGATCCAGCGGATACCCAGAGCGGTGGAACGACGGGAGTTGACCTCCATCGGGACCTGATAGGTAGCGCCACCGACACGCTTGGGCTTAACCTCGAGCGTGGGCTTGACGTTGTCCATAGCCTTCTTGAAGGTAGCGAGAGCGTCGCCACCCTCGGACTTCTCGGCAACGATCTCGAAAGCGGTGTAAACGATGCGCTCAGCGGTGGCCTTCTTGCCGTCAAGAAGGACCTTGTTGATGAGCTGAGTCACCAGGCGGTTGTTGTAAACGGCGTCAGGCTGAACCTCACGACGATTAGCTGCTGCACGACGCGGCATGTGAAATCTCCTTAAGTGTCTACCGTGCGGCGCTTAGGCGGCACACGGCGAAAGTATCAGAACGTTATCTGGCTTATTTAGCCTTGGGGCGCTTAGCACCGTACTTGGAACGGGCCTGCATACGGTTCTGGACCGGAGCAGCGTCGTAGGCGCCACGGATGACGTGATAACGGACACCAGGGAGGTCACGGACACGACCGCCGCGGACGAGCACGATGGAGTGCTCCTGCAGGTTGTGGCCCTCACCCGGGATGTAAGCGGTAACTTCGATGCCGT
This sequence comes from uncultured Collinsella sp., assembly GCA_902479065.1. Classification (GTDB taxonomy): domain Bacteria; phylum Actinomycetota; class Coriobacteriia; order Coriobacteriales; family Coriobacteriaceae; genus Collinsella. The sequence goes on along the minus strand of CABSNM010000005.1, from coordinate 62,431 downwards.
TGACGAGGCGAACACGGGCAACCTTACGAAGAGCCGAGTTCGGCTTCTTGGGGCTCGTGGTGAAGACGCGGGTGCACACGCCGCGCTTCTGGGAGTTGTGCTGCAGAGCAGCGTTCTTGGACTTCTTGGGCACGGAACGACGGCCCTGGCGAACCAGCTGGTTAATAGTAGGCAAAGCGTACTCCTTCTCGAATGATTCCAGCTTTCTGTAAAGTGCAACGGCTTGAATCGAGGGGTCAGCATCCCCCTACGAAACACGCAGTTCGATAGGATACGTGGCGCTAGCTGTGCCGTCAACAGACCACGCCGCCGGGCGTATCCTAAAATAGCCATATTTCCGCAAAGCCTACACAAAAGGAATCCCCTTCTGTGCGCGGGGGCAGATTCCCGGTCCGGGCGGCACAGGGGTTAAGTTTGCTGCTCTACAGTCCTGGCTCGCACGGAGGCCACATTAAGTGGCCTCCGGCTCGTGCGGAACTCGCGACAAACTTAACCCCTGTGCCGCCCGGCCCGGGAATCCGACGTGCTCGTCGGGGCAACGTTCCCTGCCAAAAAGGGACAGGTTTATTTTGGTCGGTTTTATCGGGGAAAACGCCACTCTTCACGGTGATCCGCATCCATTTGCTACGTTCTTCCGAGAATCAGACGAATAACGTCCAATCCACTCGTCCATATAACGCTAAAAAGGCCGCTCCCCCCCCTTGGGAAGCGGACCAGACTTTACGAATAAACGATGGTAAAGGGTACTTCTGTTTCGGTCTCTCCTGTTGATGTGTACCTCGTGCCCTCAAGGGTTACCGAGACCACTTGATCGACATTGATCAGTTTTGTCGGCACCGAGATGTTCTCTCCGCTATTGCGCGTCAGCGAGACATAGAAATTGTACGCGCCCGCAGCATCATCTTCGATAATCTGCTCCGATCCATCCTTGTAGGTAACGGTCAACTTCTTCGTGACTGCGTCAATGCCCAGATCATCGATGTGTGTCTGGATAGAAAACGGGCTGATCTCGAGAGGCGAGTCATCGGAGCGGAGTTCCTTTTTATCGACGTACGCTCCAACGCTAAACTCGGGCGTCGATGCCTCGAACAGCTTCGCGTCCTCGCCTTCGCCCTCAGTCCAGCAGATATTCCAGGTAACCGCATGTTGCAAATCTCGCTCGCGATCCCACGAGGCAAAGTACATCGTGCCATTAATGACCGTGTCGCTTGATGTGTCCTTATCAATTGTGCAGCGTGTGTCAGCCCATTCCTCGCCGAAGTTCATGCTGGGTGTGCCGATGCCTTGTTCTTCTTCACCATAGAGAACAAGTTCGCCTGTCTCTGCTGCCGGCTTGTAGTAGTTAATGCCATTTGGATTGGACAGCGTAAACGTCACGGCACCGCAACCGTTTTTATCGATAGCCATCTCATGGATATCAAGCGTATAGCCGTTACCCTCGACGGACAGATTAACCTTCTGGACTGTGCCCTCCAGGCTTTGGGGCGCAATGCCGTCACCAAACTCTCTGGTGTAGGTGTATTTAGTCCCCGATGAACCGCCGTTGGTCCAGGTAATGGAATCCCCGTTGCCGTGGTTTCCCCAGGCTGAGGCAAAATAGCTGGAATTGATAACTGCGTAGGCGACCCCTCCGGTCGCCAACACTCCGACAAGACATCCGATTACGGCAACATACAGAGGCTTCGCGTGGCCCTTTCGATGAAGCGGCTCACCCGCAGCGGTATTAAGGACACGATCTGCAAGATTGCTATCGGCTTGGATGGACTCGAAGGCCTGCTTGATTTGATTGGATTTCACGGTCGCCCTCCTCTAGGATGAATTTGAGCTTCGATCGACCACGAGCTAAACGCGTTCGAACGGTCGCGGCTGGTACATGCAACAACTCGGCAATCTCTGAGGTCGAAAAGCCCAGATAGTAATAGAGCACGATGGGAACACGGAATCGCTCCGGAAGTCGCATAACGTCTGACAGGACCGCCTTGGTCTCATCCTGCGCCGCCGAAAGCGAATCGGCCAGGTTCTCAATATCCTCCACACGCCTCCATGGCTTTCGAAAGAGCGATTTGCATTCATTGATCGTGACCCGGATAAGCCAGCGACGAAGATGTTCCCAACTTTCAAAGTGTCCATCGCTTTTAAGCAACTTAAGAAAGACGTCTTGGGCAACATCGTCGGCATCGGCGCGATCGCGCAGGTACGTCAATGCGATCCGAAACACGACATCCCGGTGATCCTCGACCGCCTGTCTAAATGCTTGTTCTTCCATAATCACCTCCCGGTGACGTTAATGATTCTTGCTGAGGCCCTCACCATAGATACGCTTTGACCGAACGGAATGTTTCAAATTCAAGCAGGAATAACCTACCAAAATGAACCTATCCCCTTTTGGCAGGTTTTCTTCAACAAAAAAGACCCGCTTCCCTGTTGGGAAACGGGTCTTTGGAAGGACGGTTAACGTACTAGGAAATTACTCCTCGTCGTTGTCCTTGGCCTCTTCGGCGTCGTCGGTGTCCACGAGCTGGTTGAGCAGCTCGTCGAGGGAAGCCATGTCCTCGTTGATCGCGCCGTTGGCGGGAGCCTTCTTGTCGTCGATCGGGGCGCCCAGGAGCTCCTCGTCGGCGTCGGCGTGATGCGTCGGAGCGGAGGTGCCCAGCAGGATATCGTCCGGACCGTCGGGGCTAAAGACCATCTGCAGCAGCTGCGAGAGGTCTTCCTCGTCGGCAACGTCGTCGTTGTTCTCGAGGATGTAGAGCAGATCGTGGGCCTCGAGGCCGTCACGGAGCTCCTCGATCGCCTTGGCACCGATGCCATCGATGCGCAGCAGATCCTCCTCGGACTTGCCGACCAGGTCGCCGACCGTCTCGATGCCAACCTCGCTGAACTTGTTGGTCCAACGCTGCGACACGCCCAGGTCGTCGAACAGGTACAGACGAGCCTTCTCGGCGGAGATGGTGTGGCCGTTGCGGGTGAACGAACCGTCAGCACCACCGAACTCGTCGTAGCCGGCCCAGTCGAGCTGCTGCGGGAGCTGCTCGTCCAGGTCCTTGAGCTCCACAGGAGCCCACTCGGGCAGCGACTTGGCGTTGGGCGAAGCCGGGCCGTCGATGTCGACATAGCCGTCGGCCGTGCGATACGTCAGCTTGGCGTTGGCGTACGGCTTGAGACCGGTACCAGCCGGGATCTTCTTACCGACGATGACGTTGGACTTAAGGTCGAGCAGGTGGTCGACCTTGCCCTCAATGGCAGCCTCGGTAAGGACGCCAGCGGTACGGATGAACGAAGCGCTCGACAGCCAGGAGTCGATGTTGGACGCGACCTTGAGCGTACCCAGGATGACGGGCTCGGCCACGGGAGCCTGACCGCCCAGACGGGCAACGCGCTCGACCTCGTCGGCGAACTCGTAGCGGTCGACGTACTGACCAAGCAGGTACTTGGAGTCGCCGGGGTTGGTGATCTGAACGCGACGCAGCATCTGACGTGCGAGCACCTCGATGTGCTTGTCGTTCAGGTCGACGCCCTGGCTGGTGTAGACGTCCTTGACGCTCTCGACGAAGGTATGCATCGTCGACTCGATGTCGGTCAGCTTGCGCAGGTTGCGGAAGTTGACGAAGCCCTTGGTGATCTGGTCGCCGGCGCGAACCTCGCAGCCGTCCTCGATCTCGGGCATAAAGCGCACCGAAGCGGGGACGCGACGCTCGTCGAGGACACGGGTGTGATCCTCGGAGTCGGTGAGCGTCAGCACGTACTCGGACTTCTCGGGCTTAATCGAGAGGTGGCCGGAGTACGGAGCCAGCTCGGCCTCGCGACCCAGGATCTTCTCGTTGACGTTGCCGACGATATCGAACATACGGCTGACCGTAGGCAGACCCTGCGTAATATCGTCGACGCCAGCGACGCCGCCGGAGTGAATGGTACGCATCGTAAGCTGCGTACCGGGCTCGCCGATGGACTGGGCGGCAATAATGCCGACCGCGGTACCGATGGCGACCGGACGACGGGTGGAAAGATCCCAGCCGTAGCACTTCTGGCACACGCCGTACTTGGAGCGGCAGGTGAGCAGCGCGCGGAGCTTGACCTTCTTGAGGCCGGCATCGACCATCTTCTGGATGTCAGCGACCTTCTCGATGTAGCCGTCCTGCTCAAAGAGCACGGTGCCATCGGGAGCCACGACGTCCTCGATGAAGCAACGGCCGACGAGGTCGGTGTTGAGGTCGGTGGTGCCGGGGATGATGAGGTTGTAGGTAACGCCCTCGTGCGTACCGCAGTCCTCCTCGCGGACGATGACGTCCTGGGCCACGTCGACCAGACGACGGGTCAGATAACCAGAGTCCGAGGTGTGGGATGCGGTATCGACCAGGCCCTTACGGGCGCCGTAGGTCGAAATGAAGTACTCGAGCGGCAGCAGGCCCTCGCGGAAGTTCGCCTTAATGGGAAGGTCGATCGTCTCGCCGGACATGTCTGCCATCAGGCCACGCATGCCGCCGAGCTGACGCAGCTGGGTCTTAGAACCACGGGCGCCGGAGTCGGCCATCATGTAGAGCGGGTTCTCCTCGTCGAACATGTCGAGCATGAGCGCTGCGACCTTGTCGGTACAAGCGGTCCACTCGTTAACGACTTCGATGTGGCGCTCCGTCTCGTTGATGAAGCCCTCCTCGAAGTACTCGTTGATCTGGTCGACGTTGGCCTGGGCGCGATCGAGCAGCTCCTGCTTCTCGGCAGGGATGAGAGCGTCCCACACCGAGATGGTGAGGCCGGCGCGGGTAGCGTAGTGGAAGCCGGAGTACTTGATGGCGTCGAGGATCGGGCCGACCTTGGCCTCGGGGTAACGATCGCAGCAGTCGGCAACCAGCTTGGCCACATCGCCCTTGACCATCTTGTAGTTCATGAACTCGTAGTCTTCGGGCAGGCACTGGCGGTTGAAGATGATGCGGCCGATAGAGGTCTCGAAGCGCGCGGTCTTGTTGCCGGTGACGTCGTAGTCGACGAACTCGTTCTTGCCGTTCTTGACGCGGAAGATACGGGTGCCGTCCTCGTTGATGACGTTGGCGTTCTCGGCGGACACGCGAACCTGGATCTTGGCCTGCATGTCGACCTCGGAGCGGCAGTCATAGGCGTGTAGCGCGTCGTCGAAGCTGGCGAACACGTGGTTCTCGCCGGGCAGGCCGTCGCGGACCTGGGTGAGGTAGTACACACCGATGATCATGTCCTGCGAAGGGATGTTAACCGGCTTGCCGGATGCCGGCGAGCGCAGGTTGTTCGCAGAGAGCATGAGCACGCGAGCCTCGGCCTGAGCCTGGCTGGACAGCGGCACGTGGACAGACATCTGGTCGCCGTCGAAGTCGGCGTTGAAGGGCGAGCAGACCAGCGGGTGCAGGTGGATAGCCTTGCCCTCGACCAGCACCGGCTCAAAGGCCTGGATGGACAGACGGTGCAGGGTCGGTGCACGGTTGAGCAGCACGACGCGACCGTCGATGACCTCTTCGAGGATATCCCACACAAAGGTGGCACCGCGGTCGATAGCGCGCTTGGCGCCCTTGATGTTCTCGACCTTGCCGAGCTCGACCAGGCGCTTCATGACGAAGGGCTTGAAGAGCTCCAGTGCCATGGTCTTGGGCAGACCGCACTGGTGCAACAGCAGCTTGGGGTCGGTAACGATTACCGAACGGCCGGAGTAGTCGACACGCTTGCCCAGCAGGTTCTGACGGAAACGACCCTGCTTGCCCTTGAGGGCCTCGGCGAGCGACTTAAGCGGGCGACCGCCACGGCCAGAGACCGGGCGACCACGACGGCCGTTGTCGAACAGGGCGTCCACGGACTCCTGGAGCATGCGCTTCTCGTTGTTCACGATGATCGCAGGGGCGTCCAGGTCGAGCAGGCGCTTGAGTCGGTTGTTACGGTTGATCACGCGACGATACAGGTCGTTGAGGTCGGACGCGGCGAAGCGGCCGCCGTCGAGCTGGACCATCGGGCGCAGATCGGGCGGAATGACCGGGATGACATCCAGGATCATGTTCGCGGGGCTGTTGCCGCCCTTCAGGAAGGCGTCAACGACCTCGAGGCGCTTAACGGCCTTCTCGCGCTTCTGCTTCTGGGAATCCTCGTCGGCGATGATGGCCTTGAGCTTCTCGGCCTCGGAGGGGAGGTCGATGGCAGCGAGCAGGTCGCGGACGGCCTCGGCACCCATACCACCCTTGAAGTACATGGAGTAGTAACGGGTCATCTCGCGGAACAGCGGCTCATCGGAGATGAGGTCGCGCTCGGTGAGCTTCATGAAGGCGTTGAAGGCGTCCGTGCGGAGCTGCTTCTCGTCCTTGCACTCTTCCTCGATGTCGACGATGCCAGAGGCGATCTCCTCGGGGGTCAGCGGCTCCTCGTCGGAGAACTCGTCAAAGTTCTCGGGGTTGCCCTGCTCCTTGAGGGACTCGATCTGGCGGGCGCACTCGGCATCGATCTCTTCCAGATCGGCGGCGAGCTCCTCGCGCAGGTCGTCAGCGTCGGCCTCGCGAGCCTCGTAGTCGACCTCGGTGATGATGTAGCTGGCAAAGTACAGAACCTTCTCGAGGTCCTTGGACTTGATGTCGAGCATACGGCTCATCGGGAAGCTCGTGGGGCTCTTGAAGTACCAGATGTGGGACACGGGAGCGGCGAGCTCGATGTGACCCATGCGCTCGCGACGAACCTTGGCCGAGGTGACCTCGACGCCGCAGCGCTCGCAGACGATGCCCTTAAAGCGGATGCCCTTGTACTTGCCGCAGGAGCACTCCCAGTCCTTGGCGGGACCGAAGATCTTCTCGCAGAACAGGCCGTCCTTCTCGGGCTTGAGGGTACGGTAATTGATGGTCTCCGGCTTCTTGACCTCACCGTGCGACCAGGAACGGATCTGGTCGGCGGAGGCAAGGGAGATCTTTACCGAGTCAAAATCAGTAGCTTCGAAATCTGCCACAGTCAACTACTCCTTATCAGTGGTCGTGGCGGCGACAGCCTCGGGTGCCTCGGCGGTCTCGGCATCCTGGGCCTCGACGTCGGTGTCAACGCCGGCGAGCGCAGCCAGGTCGTCGAGAGCAGAGGTCTCCTCGGCGGTCACAGGGGCGGAGGCGTCCTCGTCGGCATCGTGCATGGGCTCGATGTCCAGTGCGAGGGAACGGATCTCCTTGACGAGAACCTTGAAGGACTCGGGGATACCCGGAACCGGGACGTTCTCGCCCTTGACGATGGACTCGTAGGTCTTGACGCGGCCCACGGTATCGTCGGACTTGACGGTCAGGATCTCCTGCAGGACGTTGGCAGCACCGTATGCGTACAGTGCCCAAACTTCCATCTCGCCGAAGCGCTGGCCGCCGAACTGAGCCTTGCCGCCCAGCGGTTGCTGGGTAACCAGGCTGTAAGGGCCGGTCGAACGGGCGTGGATCTTGTCGTCGACCATGTGGCCGAGCTTGAGGATGTAGGACGTACCCACGGTAATGGGCTCGCGGAACTCCTCGCCGGTGCGGCCGTCGAACAGGCGGGTCTTGCCGCGCTCGTCAAGCTGGGTGACAAACTCGGGGCGCATGTGATCGCCAAAGGCAGCGGTGGCCTTGTTGAGCATGTTCTTGTTGGCGCGACGGATGACCTCGGCGATCTCGTCCTCCTTGGCGCCGTCGAAGACGGGCGTCGAGACGAAGAACGGACCGGGGACATACTTGTCGGAGTCGGCATCCTCGGTATCCCAACCGCAGGCAGCAGCCCAGCCAAGGTGGCACTCGAGCAGCTGACCGACGTTCATACGCGAAGGAACGCCCAGCGGGTTGAGGATAACGTCGATCGGGGTACCGTCAGCCATGTAGGGCATGTCCTCGACCGGCAGAACGTTACAGATAACGCCCTTGTTGCCGTGGCGACCGGCGATCTTATCGCCCTGCTGGATCTTACGACGCTGGGCGACGTAGACGCGCACCTGCTCGTTGACGCCGGGGGCCAGGTCGTCGCCGTTCTCGCGGCTAAAGCGGACGACGTCGATGACGCGGCCATAAGCGCCGTGAGGCATCTTAAGGGAGGTGTCGCGAACATCGTGAGCCTTGGCACCGAAGATGGCGCGCAGCAGGCGCTCCTCGGCGGTCAGAGCGCTCTCGCCCTTAGGCGTGACCTTGCCGACCAGGATGTCGCCAGGGCCGACCTCGGCGCCGATGCGGATGATGCCGTCCTCGTCGAGGTTGGCAAGCATGTCCTCGGAGAGGTTCGGGATCTCGCGAGTGATCTCCTCGGGGCCGAGCTTGGTGTCGCGGGCGTCGATCTCGTGACGGGTGATATTGATGGTCGTCAGCAGGTCCTCGGCCACCAGGCGCTCGGACACGACGATACCGTCCTCGTAGTTGAAGCCTTCCCACGGCATGTATGCCACGGTGAGGTTCTGGCCCAGTGCGAGCTCGCCATGATCGGTCGAAGGACCGTCGGCCAGAGGCTCGCCCTGCTCAACGGTGTCACCGACGCGCACGAGCGGACGGTGGTTGATGCAGGTGGACTGGTTGGAGCGCTGGTACTTGGCCAGGTGATACTCGTCCATGCCGCCGGCGTGCTTGACGATAATCTTGGAGGCGTCGGCATAGATGACTTCGCCGGCGTTCTTGGCCAGGGTAACCTCGCCAGAGTCCAGGGCGGCGCGACGCTCCATGCCGGTACCGACATAGGGAGCGGCGGGGTGAACCAGCGGCACGGCCTGACGCTGCATGTTGGCGCCCATGAGCGTACGCTTGGCGTCGTCGTGCTCGAGGAACGGAATCAGCGTGGCTGCGACGGAGAGCATCTGACGCGGCGAGACGTCCATGTAGTCGACGTCCTCGACAGGCACGTCGGCGGGAGCGCCGAAGGAGCCGTCGAAGTCGCGGGTACGGGCGATCACGGTATGCGGACGGACGATCTTGCCCTCGGCATCGGTCGTGATGAACTCGTTGGTCTTGGGATCGAGCGGCGTGTTGGCCGGCGCGATGACGTGCTTCTCTTCCTCGTCAGCGGTCATCCAGTCGATCTGGTCGGTGGCAACGCCGTTCTCGACACGACGGAACGGGGCCTCGATGAAGCCATACTCGTTGACGCGGGCGTAGAGGGCGAGCGAGCCGATCAGGCCGATGTTGGGGCCTTCGGGGGTCTCGATCGGGCACATGCGGCTGTAGTGCGAGTTGTGAACGTCGCGGACGGCCGTCGGCACGTTGGTGCGGCGGCTGGAGCCCGACTTGTGGCCGGCAAGGCCGCCAGGGCCGAGTGCGGACAGACGGCGCTTGTGAGTCAGACCGGTCAGGGGGTTCGCCTGGTCCATGAACTGCGAGAGCTGCGAGGAACCGAAGAACTCCTTGATAGAGGCCACGATCGGACGGATGTTGATGAGCGACTGCGGGGTGATCTCGTCGATGTCCTGGGAGCTCATGCGCTCACGGACGACGCGCTCCATACGGCTCATGCCGATACGGAACTGGTTGGCGACGAGCTCGCCGACGGTGCGAATGCGGCGGTTGCCAAAGTGGTCGATGTCGTCGACCTTGAAGCCCTGCTCGCCGGCAGCGAGGGACAGCAGGTAGCGAAGCGTAGCGACGATGTCCTCGTCGGTGAGCACCGTGACCTCTTCCTCGGTGGTGAGGTTGAGCTTCTTGTTAACCTTGTAACGACCGACGCGGGCCAGATCGTAGCGCTGCGGGTTGAAGAGCAGGCCCTCGAGCAGGCTGCGGGAAGCGTCCACGGTGGGAGGCTCGCCCGGGCGCAGGCGACGGTAGATCTCGATAAGGGCATCCTCGCGGGTGAGGGCGGTGTCGCGCTCCAGGGTGCGCTTGATCACATCGGAGTTGCCGAGCAGCTCGATGATGTCATCGTTGGTGACGGCAATGCCAAGGGCGCGCAGGAACATCGTGGCGCTCTGCTTGCGCTTACGGTCGATGGAGACCATGAGCTGGTCGCGCTTGTCGACCTCAAACTCAAGCCAGGCACCGCGGGACGGGATGATCTGGGCCTTGTAGATCTGCTTGCCCGAATCCATCTCGGAGCTGTAGTACACGCCCGGAGAGCGGACGAGCTGCGAGACGACGATACGCTCGGTACCGTTGATGATGAAGGTGCCCTGATCGGTCATCATGGGGAAGTCGCCCATAAAGACGAGCTGCTCCTTGATCTCGCCGGTCTCCTTGTTGGTGAGACGAACGTCGGTCAGAAGCGGGGCCTGATAGGTCATGTCCTTCTCGCGGCACTCCTCGACGGTGTGCGCGGGGTCGCCGAACTGATGCTCGCCGAAGGTAACCTCGAGAACATGGTTCTGGCTCTGGATGGGGCTGGATTCCTTGAACGCCTCACGAAGGCCCTCGTCCTTAAAACGCTCAAAGGATTCCCTTTGAACAGAGATAAGGTTGGGGAGCTCCATGGCCTCCGGGATTTTCCCGAAGCTGACGCGCTTGCGCTCAGTGGCAGTGTATGCGTAGGTCACCAGGTTTTTCCTCCTTCACGGAAATGCTCGGTGGGTTGGCGAGGCATAGCTTCGCCAGTTATCGCAACCTAATAGTTTATCAGGTACCGACCGTTGGGCAAGAAAAGCCTTGACGCGATTGAGTTTTTGGAGTAGCAAAGTTTTTCGGCAGAAAACATGCAGGTAGATGTATGTGTATCGAACATCTGTTCATATCATTTCTGTGAACAGAGAGCCAACAATCGCAGCTCTTATAAAAAACGGGCGCGAACCGAGGTCCGCACCCGTAAATGTCGATGCCCGAAGGCTTACTTGCGCATCAAGCCGCCGCGCTCGTCGATGGCGTCCCAGAAGGCGCTTGCAAAGCGAGGATCGCTTGCAGCCATGAGAGCGTTGGTGGCCATCCAGCCAGAGGGAGTGCCGGTGTCGTAGCCCGACAGCGGGTCGATGACGACCGCGTACATGGCCTCGCGATCGAGCGAACGGGCCATGGCGTCGGTGAGCTGGATCTCGCCGCCCTTGCCGGCCTGCTGATCTGCCAGCAGGTCCATGACCAGCGGGCTCAGCAGATAGCGGCCGACGATGTACAGGTTGGACGGAGCAGCCTCGGGAGCGGGCTTCTCGACCAGACCGCCGATGCGCCAGACAGCGCCCGGCTCGGCATCGGCAACGCCCTCGGCGCCCTCGAGCGAACCGACGCGCTCGCCGGCGATAACGCCGTAGCGGCTGACTTCCTCGGGCGAGCAAGCAGCGACGGCGATAACCGAAGCTCCACCGTGCTCCTTGGAAACGGCGAGCATCTTGTCACAGATGTCGCGATTAGGCACAACGTAGTCGCCCAGAAGAACCAGGAAGTTCTCCCCTGCCACGGCGTCGGCAGCAGAGCGGATAGCATGGCCGAGGCCCTTGGGCTCGTACTGATAACGGAAGTCGACCGGCATACCGCCAGCGTGGGCGACGGCATCGGCATAGGCGTTCTTGCCGCGCTCGCGCAGCAGGTTCTCGAGCGAGCGATCGGGCTGGAAGTAGTTCAGTAGCTCGGGCTTACCGGGAGAAGTAACGATGATGGCATCGTCGACTTCCTCGGGGTCGAGCGCCTCCTCGACGACGTACTGAATGACGGGCTTGTCGAGCACCGGCAGCATCTCTTTGGGCGTGCACTTGGTGCCAGGCAGAAAACGCGTGCCAAGACCGGCGGCGGGGATGATTGCCTTCATGTTATTCAAAGATCCTTTCGCAGGCGCAAAAGCGCCCCATGCGTGCGGCACACAGCCGCAGACCAAATTGCGATACCCAAGCATCTTACCGCTGGAACTATATGTCGCTACAAGGCAGAGACAATTCTTCAGCAGGTCAACGCAAACTATTGCTTGAATGGTGCAATTTTATTGCCCAACGGCAGGGCGCCCGATACGACGCAAATCACAGAACATGGCAGTTTAGCAACCGATGTCGAGGGACCGAAAAACAAAAAAGACGGGGCTCGCAATGCGAACCCCGTCTGCAAAGAAATCTGGCGAGAAAGCCTGATTACTTGAGGGTGACAGCAGCGCCAGCAGCCTCGAGCTTCTCCTTGGCAGCCTCGGCGTCCTCCTTCTTGGCACCCTCGAGAACAGCCTTGGGAGCGCCCTCGACGACCTCCTTGGCCTCCTTCAGGCCAAGGCTGGTGAGCTCACGGACGGCCTTGATGACCTGGATCTTGTTGTCGCCGAAGCCCTCGAGCACGACGTCAAACTCGGTCTTCTCCTCGGCCTCAGCAGCGCCAGCAGCGGGAGCGGCGACAACAGCGGCAGGAGCAGCGGCGGAAACGCCGAAGGTGTCCTCGATAGCCTTGACGAGCTCGGAAGCCTCGAGAAGGGTCATTTCCTTAAGAGCATCGACGATCTCATCGGTGGTAAGCTTAGCCATTTCTAAGTCCTTTCGGTTTCCGTGTCTGTGCACGGAGATCAGTTAAAACACGGCGCGAATGCGCCAGGGGTGCGGCGTTGCCGCCGCGGGTGAAAACAGCAACTAGGCTGCCTTCTGCTCGGAGACCTGTTGGATCGAACGAGCGAGACCAGAGGAAACGCCGTTGACGCAGACAGCGATGTCGCGAGCGAAACCGGAGATGAGACCGGCGATCTGGCCGAGAAGCTGATCCTTGGTGGGAAGCTCGGCGATAGCCTTAACATCATCAGCGGAAACGGCCTTGCCGTCGGAGATACCGCCCTTGATCTCAAGGACGCCCTTGGACTTAGCGGAGAAGTCCTTAAGGGCCTTAGCGGCCTCGACCGGCTCGGACTCGTAGAACACATAAGCGACGGGGCCGGCGAGAATCTCGTCGAGCTCGGGCTGCTCCTGGTTCTTGAGGGCGATCTTGACCAGGTTGTTCTTGTAGACCTTCATCTCGGCGCCGCACTCGCGAAGCTGATGACGCAGCTCCTGAGCCTGCTTAACCGTCAGACCGTTGTAGTTGACGACGAACAGACCGGCGTTCTCGGCGATACGGGACTCGATCTCTGCAACCTTGTCGATTTTGTACTGCTGGGGCATGAATTACACCTCCTCGAATTCTTTCCGGGCACGGTCCGCCACAAGGACGTGACGGGGGCATGTCCAAAAAGAAAGCCCCCGCGCTGCATGAGCGACGGGGGCGAGAAGACATATCTACTCGACCACCTCGGCTGGCGGGATATCCCATTAAGCTCGCGGGCGATGCCCGTTTGCACCGGCTGTCTCTGGCAGCGGATTCGTGCGTGAACCGAAAGTATTATGGCGGGGACCCCGGCGTCGGTCAACGGCAACCCTGGCTGCACACAATTCCACCATCTCGGTCGCGCCGCCAAAGGCCAGGCGCAAGCTTTTCGCTCGGTCAGGTCCTGGGCTCGCACGAAGAGCACATTTAGTGCTCTTCGGCTCGTGCGGAATCTACGAAAAGCTTGCGCCTGGCCTTTGGCGGCGCGACCTGTGTTGACTTTGGGACAGCCAGGGTTGCCGTTGGCCGGCGCGCCCCGCTCATAATGCTTGGGTCGGTGGGCTGATGTGTTGCGTCCCTGAGGACTATAAGGTCGAAATGAAGGTGGACAGGCGGTGGAGGCCTTCGTCTAGGTCTTTGTCGGAGACGCAGTAGCTTAGGCGGATGTGGCCTTCGGTTCCGAAACAGTCGCCCGGGACTAGGGCTACGTTTGCCTCTTTGATGGCTTTGATGCAGAAGTCTTCGCTGGTTAGGTCGAACTTTTTGATGCTCGGGAAAGTGTAGAAGGCTCCTGCGGGCTCTACTGCGTCGAGGCCCATAGCGTTTAAGGCTGCGAGCACGCGTTTGCGGCGGGCTCGGTAGACTTTGAGCATGGGGGTTGGGTCGACGGTGAGGGCTCGGGCTGCGGCGTCCATTTCGAAGGAGACGGCGCTCGATACTAAGTATTGGTGGGCCTTTGCGATCTCGGCGATGACGGGGGTTGCCGCTGCGAGCCAGCCCAGGCGCCAACCGGTCATAGCCCAGGGCTTGGAAAAGCTCTCGATGACCACCGTCTGCTCGCGTAGCTCCGGGTGGCGCTGGGCAAAACGCTCATAGCCATCCACATAGACTAGGCGGCTGTATACGTCGTCGCAGACCACGTAGATGCCCGACTGCTCCGCCACGTGTGCCACGGCGTCGAGCGATGCCGCGTCGAGGATGCAGCCCGTAGGATTGTTGGGCGTGCAGATGACGATGGCCTTGGTCGCCGGCGTCACGCAAGCACGAAGTGCGTCCTCGTCAATCTGGAATTGCGCAGGCTCCGTATCCAAAAAGACTGCTTTGGCGTGGTTGGCCACGACGATGCTCTCGTACAGGCCAAAGGCCGGCGTGGGGATGATGACCTCGTCGCCGGGGTTGAGCATAGCCATGAATGTTGCCGACAGGGCCTCGGTCGCGCCGTCGGTTAGGATGACCTCGTCAGCCGAAAACGTAAGGCCCGCGTCCCCCATGTAGGCAGATAACGCCTCACGCAGGGCGGGGCGACCGTTGTTGGGCGGATAGTGCGTGTCACCGCGGTCCAGTGCGGCGGTCACCTCGGCGCTAATCACATCGGGCGTGGGAAAATCGGGCTCGCCGAGCGCGAGCGCGATGCACCCCGGATGCTGGGCGGCGAGCGCGTTAATCCGGCGGATACCGGAGGGCTTGAGCGTGGCAAGCGAGGTATTCATGGGCAGACGCATGGCGTTCCTTTCGTAAGGGTTGCACTAGGATAGCGCGGCGGGGCGCCACCAGACGGTGTAACCTAAACGGAAACCAACCGGAAAGGAGGCGGCATGGAGACGACCGCACGCGGCGATGCACCAAAAACGTTGCAGACCATTGCGTATATCAGCATTCCCAATAGCGCCGATCTTGATTTTTTGCTCTGGGACCTACAGGATGCCATCGCCGCCTATGCTCAGCTTTCCGGCACTGTACTCCCCCGCCCAGTCGGCTCGAAGGCAAATGACGCCGGCAGCGTTGCCGATGGCATCGTGCTGGCCATTGAAGACGTGGCTGACGATGAGACGTTGACAGCTATCGAGCAGGCGCTTGAGCGCTTTGGCAGTACGGGAGCGCGTGTCTATGCCGTGATTCGAGCCGCACAACGGGGCGCTGAGCAGGCGCGTGGGACCGCCGTTCGCCTGCACAAGGCATGTGAGCGCCATGGCCAATTGTGGTGTGGCGGCGTTGTCATCTGTTCCGGCGGCGGCATCGCAGCGCTTCGTCGCTCTCCGCGCATGGGACTCTTGCGGCGACCGTTTTCGGAAGCGATGGATAAGCTTGTGGGCGCTGTGCGCATGGGCTGCTCCGTCGAGCATGCACAGCGACTTGGCGGCGGCAATGCCGCCAACGTCGACGCCGACGGCATGGTTTGCGCCGAGCCAGCCGTGCCCGCGCCGATCTGGCGAGGCGTGCTGAAACGTCTGGGCGCCCACGCTCAAACAAAAATCTAAATTAAATAACAGCCCAGTCAACGGCTTCGTGCCAACGCTCAACAAGACGCTCCAGGCGCCAGGCGGCATTGGCAGGACTTGTCGAGGGCAGGACGACGGCGGGCAACCCCGTCCGATCTTGCAAGTAGCGTTTGTAGAGTCGCCCTGCCGTACCGCCGTTACAGACAACGACCTCGATCGACGCGGCATCGGTAATGCGCTCGATATGTGCCGGCACAACGTTGCGGATGCTCGCGTCGCTCGAGCCCTTAATGTCGCAGCTCTCGACCACATCCCACAGGGCCACGCCGCCGTTCAGCAGCATGGCCCGCTTGGCGGCAATGGAGGCATCGAGCGTCACGGGCTCACCGCTTGCCAAAGGATCGCCCTCGTTGGGCGGCACAGGCATACCGAGGCACGTGGCCATCACACGCCAAAAGCGATTCTGAGGGTTGCCGTAATAAAAGGCATTGGCGCGCGAAAGCACCGAGGGAAACGACCCGAGCACCAAAACGCGCGAGTGCTCGTCAAACACGGGCTCAAACCCATGCTCAATATGTTGATAGCCCTCGTCAGATACGGCCATAGGCTAGGCTCTCAACAGATAGCGCACCTCGTAGGGTGCAAGCTCAAGGGTACCCGTCAGCTCGACCGTGGGCGCATCGTCGGCAAGCAGGTCGACGAAGGACCCGTTGAGCTCGCCGGCGCCAAAGGTGTAAGGCTCACCCACGGCATTCACCGCCACAAGTACCGTCGCGCCGTCACAGGCGCGCTCGAACAGCAGCTGCTTGTTCTGGATCACCACGTTGCGATAGGCACCGTAGTTGAGAGCACGGGCAGCCGCGTCGTCGGCCGAGCGAAGGTGTGCGAGTTGCGTGATGAACGCCGTCAGCTCGTTGGGCGCAGGCTCATCGAGCGCAGGGCGCAGCGCCCAGTCGCCATCGGGGCCGCCCTTTTCGCCAGCAATTCCCCACTCGCTGCCATAGTAGACGCACGGGATGCCTGGCATGCCAAAGAGCATGCCATAGGCGGGACGCAGACACGACTTGTCGGTGAGGATACTTGCCAGGCGCGGCACATCGTGGTTGTCGGCAAACGACAGCAGGTGCTTGCCGCGGTAGATGCACCAGGGGTCGCCGCCAAACTGACGGTGCAGCGAATGGGCGATCTCGAACATGTTGACCGAGTTAAAGCTGGAGTACAGGCCCTTGTAGCACTCGTAGTTGGTGCAGGAGTCGAGCATCTCGTCGTTGACGATTTGGTTGTAGTCACCGTGGAGCGTCTCGCCGATCAGCACAAAGTCGGGCTTGAGCTCACGGGTAAAGGCGTGCAGGCGGCGCATGAAGTCGCAGTCGAGCATATAGGCAACGTCCAGGCGCAGGCCGTCGACGCCAAAGACCTCGGCCCAGCGGCGCACGGACTCGAGCAGGTAATCGACCACGGCGGGGTTTTGCAGGTTGAGCTTCACAAGCTCAAAATGGCCTTCCCAGCCCTCGTACCAAAAGCCATCGCCATAGCAGGAATCGCCGTCAAAGCTAATGTGGAACCAGTCCTTGTACGGCGAGTCCCACTTGCGCTCCTGCACATCGCGGAAGGCCCAAAAACCGCGGCCGACGTGGTTGAAGACGGCATCGAGCACCACGCGGATGCCATGGGCATGCAGCGTGTCGCATACGGCGGCAAAGTCGGCGTCCCCACCCAGGCGACGGTCGATATGGCGCAGGCTGCGTGTATCGTAGCCGTGGCTATCAGACTCGAGCGGCGGGTTGATCAGCACAGCGCCAATACCGAGTTCTTGCAGGTAGTCGGCCCATTGGGCGATTTTCATGATAGGAGCATCGGGGTTGGGCGCGGCGTTGGCAGCCTGGGCGAGTTCATCCTCGGCAACGGGTGCGGCGTTTTCGCGCGGAGCCCCGCAAAAGCCCAGCGGATAGATCTGATAGAACGTCGTCTCGTATGCCCACATAACAGCCTCCCGGTAAGCTCAACACAACGACATCCATTGTATGCCCAGCTCGTATCCTCTTCCCCAAAATAAGTTGCGGTGGAATAGTTCCTGCTTGGACCTTCAGAGGCCTTAAACAGGAACTATTCCACCGCAACTGATGAGGGGACGTGATTAGGCGACGGGCTTGGCGCGGCGGATGGCCGGAAACAGCACGGTGATGGCGAGGATGACGCCCACGACGGCAATCGCCCCGCCCACAAAGCCGATCCAGGCGATACCGGGACCCGACACCACGGCTCCGCCGATCGCGGTACCCGTGCCGATACCGAGGTTGAACAGGCCCGAGAAGATCGACATGGCGACGGCCGACGAATCTGCCGGCGTGTGCTTGATGAGCTCGGCCTGAAACGCCACGTTAAAGGCCGTGGCGCAGCAACCCCACAGTGCGCAGACGGCAAGCACTGTCACGAGCGACGATGCGGCCGGCCCCATGAGCAGCAGGGCCACCGGCACGCCGGAGAGCGTGATAGCCAAGAACGGGAAGCGATGCCCATCGAACAGGCGGCCAAACAGCCAGCTTCCGAGCAAACCAGAGCAGCCAAACGCCGTCAGCGTCATGGTAATGGCGCCCGCATCGACGTGCGCGACCTGCGCCAGGAAGGGCTCGATATAGCTGTAGCTTGCGTAATAGCCGGTCGCCATGAAGACCGTGACTGCGTAGAGCGCGATGAGGAGCGGGTTCTTGAGCAGCTCGGGCAGCTGTTTGACAGTAAAGCGCTCACCCGTCGGCATGGCCGGGAACACCGCTGCCTGGTAGACGACCGCGATGGCTGAGAGGCCCCCGACCACGGCAAACGTCATGCGCCAGCCCACGGCCAAGCCAATGGCGCGACCGAGCGGCAGGCCAAAGATCTGCGCGATGGACGAGCCCGTAGCGATCATGCTGATGGCGAGCGCGCCGTGGCGAGTGTCGACCAGGCGCGAGGCCATAATCGAGGCGACTGACCAGAACACGGCATGTGCGCAAGCGACCACCAGGCGCGCGCAGACCAGGATGGGATAGGTCGGCGCCACAGCGGACAGGAACTGACCGAGCGAGAACACGGCCAGCACGCCCAGCAGCATCCGCTTGAACTCAAAGCGCGAGGCGAACACCATGAGCGGCAGCGACAGCAGCATGACGCCCCAGGCATAGACCGAGATCATGATGCCCGCCTGGGCCTCGGTGAGCGAGAACGACGCGGCGATATCAGTCAAAAGGCCGATGGGCATAAACTCCGACGTGTTGAACACGAACGCACAGCAGGTGAGCCCGACGAGTGGGAGCCACTGCTTGAGCGTGATGCCGTCTTGCCTTGTCTGAGTCATATATAACGTCTCCAATCGTTTTGAGCGGAGGCGATTATATAGCAACGGCCCCGCATCCGTCAGTACAGATGCGGGGCCGAAAACAATTCGATACACAGAGGTTGCGCCGTCAATTCATAACTAAGCCAACCCCAGCAATATGCCCGCCGAATGCACGACAAACGCCACAATCCAGGCGACTGCCACCTGAAACGCGAACACGGCAACGGCGTAGCGCGCGCCCAGCTCGCTCTTGACGGCACCGATGGCTGCCACGCAGGGCGGGTACAGCAGCGTAAAGACCAGGAACACGTAGGCAGTAAACGGCGAAAACATGGTCGACAGTGCCGCGGGCGAGGTCGCGCCCAAAAGCACCGTGAGGGTCGAGATGACACTCTCCTTGGCGATAAGTCCGGTGACGAGCGCCGTGGATGCACGCCAGTCGCCAAACCCAAGCGGCGCCAGCGCCGGCGCGATGATGCTGCCGAGGCCCGCAAGCAGACTCTGCGACTGATCGGCGACCACATTAAAGCGGATATCGAACGTCTGAAGGAACCAGATGACCACGGTAGCGGCAAAGATAATGGTAAAGGCCTTGGTAATAAAGTCCTTGGCCTTATCCCATGCCAGCATCACCGTCGTCTTGACGCTCGGCAGGCGGTAGTTGGGAAGCTCCATGATAAACGGCACCGGGTCGCCCTTAAATGCCGTACGGTTGAGCACCAAAGCCGCAATGCAACCAACCGCAATACCAATCAGATAGAGCGAGACCATGGCGGGAACCGTCGCCTGTGGGAAAAACGCCCCGCACAGCAGACCATAGACCGGCAACTTGGCCGAGCAGCTCATGAACGGCGTGAGCATGACCGTCATCTTGCGGTCATGCTCGGATGGGAGCGTACGGGTCGACATGATAGCCGGCACGGTACAGCCAAAACCGACGAGCATAGGCACGAAGCTGCGGCCCGACAGGCCAAAGCGACGCAGCACCTTATCCATGACAAAGGCCACGCGTGCCATGTATCCGGAGTCTTCCAGAATGGAGAGGAACAAGAAGAGCACGACGATAATCGGAAGGAAGGTCAGCACGCTGCCCACGCCCGTAAGCACGCCGTCGACAGCCAGCGAGCGCACCACGTCGTTGGTTCCGAACGCCTTGAGGCCCGCATCGGCCGAGGCGATGATGACAGCGATGCCGTCCTCCATGAGCCCCTGCAACGCCGCGCCGATCACGCCAAACGTCAGCCAAAAGACGAGGCCCATGATCACCAGGAACGCCGGAATGGCCGTGTAGCGGCCCGTCAGGATGCGGTCGATCTTGACGGAGCGCACGTGCTCGCGGCTCTCGTGCGGTTTGACGACGCAGCGCCCACACACGTCGCCGATAAAGCTAAAGCGCATATCGGCCAGCGCGGACAGGCGGTCGGTGCCGGCCTCGCCCTCCATCTGAGTAATGATGTGCTCGATAGCGTCGAGCTCGTTGCGATCCAGGTGAAGCGCCTCGGTCACCAGCTCGTCGCCCTCAACCAGCTTGGTCGCCGCAAAACGCACGGGAATGTGCGCCGTCGCGGCATGGTCCTCGATAAGGTTGGCGATGCCGTGGATGCAGCGATGCAGCGCACCGCCGTCTGGACCATCGGGTGCGCAAAAGTCCAGGCGACCGGGACGCTCGCGGAACCGCGCCACGTGCAAGGCATGATCCACCAGCTCGCCGATACCCTCGTTGCGGGCAGCGCTAATGGGGACAACGGGCACGCCCAGCAGGCTCTCGAGCAGGTTGACGTCCACGGCGCCGCCGTTGGCCGTCACCTCGTCCATCATGTTGAGCGCGATGACCATGGGGCGGTCGAGCTCCATAAGCTGCAGCGTCAGGTACAGGTTGCGCTCGATGTTGGTGGCGTCAATGATGTCGATGATGGCGTCCGGGCGCTCGTCGAGGATGAACTGACGGCTCACGACTTCTTCGCCTGTGTACGGCGACAGTGAGTAAATGCCGGGCAGGTCGGTAACGCTCGCCTCGGGGTGGTTGCGAATGGTGCCGTCCTTGCGGTCGACCGTCACGCCGGGAAAGTTACCGACGTGCTGGTTGGAGCCCGTAAGCTGGTTGAACAGCGTGGTCTTGCCGCAGTTTTGGTTACCGGCAAGGGCAAAATGCAGCGGCGCGCCCTCGGGCACGGCCGTTTTTGCCGCACGGGGTGAATACGTCCCCTCGCCCAGGGCCGGGTGGTCCGTCGTGCCGATTGCGGCGTTAACGCGCGGGCCGGTATCGGTGTCGTGCACATCCACGAGCTCAATGCGTGCGGCATCGTCCTTGCGCAGCGTCAACTCGTAGCCACGTAGGCGGATCTCGAGCGGGTCACCCATGGGGGCGTACTTCATCATGGTGACTTCGGTGCCCGGCGTTAGACCCATGTCCAAAATATGCTGTCGGAGTGCCTGATCGTCCGATGCCACCGATGCGACAACGGCGTCCTTTCCAATCTCGAGTGTATCGAGCTTCACGTCCGTGCTCCTCCCCCGACGCCCACAGGGCGTTGCATTTAGTTTACCTTGGCTAACCGTTTGCCACGGCTAACCAATTGTAACCATGCATGATAGCGCGAACGCACAACGACGTTCAATCGACAGATTGCTGCAAGGACCGTCCCCAAGTGCCGGCACAAAAGGAACGTCCCCAAGTGCCGCATCTGGGCCATGGCAACGCCGATGTTTTGGCGCGAACAGCGAAAGCCCGCCAGATCGAGCAAGGTGCCTTGAAACGAGGCGGCATTGACCTTCTGGTCATGCCGCCGAAGTTGAAAGGCAGATTGCCGCCCTGGCGGGCTTGCAGCGTCAAGTGGTTACGGCGTTTGGTAAAACGCCGTAACTAAAACCCGTGGCGCTCGAGGAAGCGGAAGGCTAGGCGAATCCAGGGGCGGACTGCCACCTGCTTGTCCTCGTTGTCGACCGCGGTGTTGGCGTTGCCGAGCGAAAGGCCGTGACCACCCTGGTCGAAGACGTGCATCTCGCATGCAACGCCCTCCTCGGCCATGCGCTGCGCAAACGGGTAGACCTGCGCGATCGGCGCCGTCTTGTCGTCGGACACGCCCCACACAAAGGTCGGTGGCATCTGACGCGAAACATGCGTGGTGGGGCAGATGTCGGCCAGATGCTCGTCAGTTGCCTCGCCGCCCGTCACCATCGACAGGTAGTCGTTGAGCAAATCGCGCCCCGTCTTGCCGCCCGTCTTGGGCACACGCAAGTCAATGCGCGGATCGCGCGTCTGCATGTCGCGCACATAGGCAAAGTCTAGCAATGGATAGCCCAGCACCACGGCATCGGGACGAATGTCGTCCGGACGCGCCCCGGCAAGTGCCGCAAAGGGGCCGGTCTTCCACTGTGTTGCCAGCGAGGCGCAAATCATGCCGCCAGCAGAAAAGCCCACGACGCACACGCGCTTAGGATCGACATGCCACTCGTCGGCGTTGGCGCGCACCGTGGCGACCATCTTGGCAAGATCTGCCTGGGGGTGCGGAAAGCTCACGTCACCTGTAGAACTCGTGACATAGTTGAGCACAAAGGCCTGGTAACCGTGATCCAAAAACGCAAACGCCACAGGATCCTGCTCATGCGGAGCGATATGCGTAAACGCACCTCCGCCACAGATAATCACCGCGGGGCGGCGGCCATTCGGTTTATCGGGCAACGGCTCGGCACCCAAATACGTAAACGCCGCCGGATAATCCTCGGTCGGCTCCTCGCCCCACAGCGCATGGTTCTCGACAATCATATGTGCTCCCTTCGCGCAAATTATGCGCCCTTGTTTTTCGCCTTCAAGCGTACCCCACTTGAACCCGTGGCGCAGAAACACTCCGGCAATAAGTTTCCCTTCAACTGATATATCACATAATCCCAGTTCAGAGGTATCATTGAGCAGCGTAGAATAGGGGCGTTGACCAAGCCGCGAAACACATGTGAAATGTTTCCGGCAAACCAAACGCGCGATATGCGCCTATTTAAGTTGGAGGCAACTATGGGTCTGCTCGATTCGCTTAAGTCCACCTTCACCTCGACCGGCGAGGCGTCCGTTCCGCCCGCAGCAAGCTTCGCTACCCGCGAAGGCGTCATCTACGCCCCCGTCAACGGCGTGCTCGTCAACCTGGACGAGGTTCCCGACGAGACGATCGCCTCGGGCATGCTTGGCCAGGGCTATGGCATCGAGCCCATTACCGGCACCATCTATGCACCCGCCAACGGCCGCATCGGCGCCACCACTGTCACCAACCACTCCATTGGCATGATCACCGAGGACGGTCTTCGCGTGTTTATCCATGTCGGCCTGGGCACCGTGGAAATGAACGGCAAGGGTTTTGCCCGCTTTGTCGAGATGGGCGATGTGGTCAAGGCAGGCCAGCCGCTCATCAGCTTCGATCGCGAGGCCATTAAGGCCGCTGGTCACGAGGACATCGTGACCGTCATCGTCTCCGAGCTCGATCGTCTTAAGAGCATCGACCATGTCGGCGAGTCTGGAACGCTTATCGGCGGCAACCCGCTCGTCAAGCTTGGCGACCCGCTGCTGGTAGCCAAGACCAAGTAGCCAGGCCCCGCGCCACACAGCCAAAAGGCACCTCGTCAAGTGCCCGCGACCATTTGGCCGCGGGCACTTTTCGTTTGAAAAACCATCTCGCCAATGCCTTATCTGTATAGCCCAAATGAGCCGAGCTGCTAGAATATCGAACTGTATGGATAACTATCATTCAACCGTTATGGGAGGATACGTGAACCGCACCAAAATCGCGCAGCTCTATGCCGATGCCGAGTCGCTCGGCGGCCAGACTGTCACCGTCGCCGGCTGGGTTAAGTCCGTCCGCGACATGAAGAACTTTGGCTTTGTTACGCTCAACGACGGCAGCTGCTTCCGCGACCTGCAGGTCGTCATGAACCGCGAGGCACTCGACAACTACGACGAGATCGCCCATCAAAACGTCTCGGCCGCACTCATTTGCACCGGCACCGTCAAGCTGACCCCCGATGCGCCCCAGCCTTTCGAGCTTTCTGCCACCTCCATCGAGGTCGAGGGCACGAGCGCCCCGGATTACCCGCTGCAGAAGAAGCGCGCAACCGTCGAGTTCCTGCGCACCCAGCAGCACCTGCGTCCGCGCACCAACCTGTTCCGCGCCGTGTTCCGCATCCGCTCTGTCGCGGCTGCCGCCATCCACCGCTTCTTCCAGGAGCAGGGCTTTGTCTACGTCAACACCCCCATCATCACCACGAGTGACTGCGAGGGCGCCGGCGAGATGTTCCGCGTGACCACGCTCGACCCCAAAAATCCGCCCCTCACCGAGTCCGGCGAGGTCGACTGGAGCCAGGACTTCTTTGGCAAGCATGCGAGCCTCACCGTGTCCGGCCAGCTCAATGCCGAGAACTTTGCCATGGCCTTTGGCGACGTATACACCTTTGGTCCCACCTTCCGTGCCGAGAACTCCAACACCACGCGCCACGCCGCCGAGTTTTGGATGATCGAGCCCGAGATGGCCTTTGCCGACCTTAACGACTACATGGATAACGCCGAGGCCATGCTCAAGTACGTCCTTAAGGACGTTATGGCCACCTGCCCCGACGAGCTCAATATGCTCAACAAGTTTGTGGACAAGGGTCTGCTCGAGCGCCTGGACCATGTCGCCAACTCCGACTTTGCCCGCGTTACCTACACCGAGGCCGTCGAGATCCTGGAGCAGGCAGTCGCTGCTGGCCACCAGTTTGATTACCCCGTCAGCTGGGGCATCGACCTGCAGACCGAGCACGAGCGTTTCCTGACGGAGGAGCACTTTAAGCGCCCGACCTTCGTGACCGACTACCCGGCCGAGATCAAGGCGTTCTACATGCGCATGAACGAGGACGGCAAGACCGTCGCCGCCGCCGACTGCCTGGTTCCCGGTATCGGCGAGATTATCGGCGGCTCCCAGCGCGAGGAGCGCCTGGATCTGCTCGAGGCCCGCATCAAGGATCTGGGCATGAATCCCGAGCAGTACAAGTACTACCTTGACCTGCGCCGCTACGGTTCCTGCAAGCACGCCGGCTACGGTCTGGGCTTCGAGCGCTTGGTCATGTATCTGACCGGCGTGGGCAACATCCGCGACGTCCTGCCGCACCCGCGCACCGTGGGCAACGCCGACTTCTAATCGTCGGACGCTAGCTCGCGTCGCCACACGCCAACGCTCATCGCATAAGCGTCTCTCGACATCGGTCGAGAGACGCTTTTTTCAACAGCATCCGTCAAGCTTTTGGCAAGTTTTTGGTCAGTTGAGCAGGGCTGTTGAAAACTCGACCCGCCGTTTGCCGACGACTATCGACCGCCCAGAGCGCCCTGCGCCCCTGGGAAAGCCCCACGTCCTAGGCTCCATACCGTCGCCACCCAAAACGGAAAGGACGTGGGCACCATGACCGAAGCCGCTGTTGAAACCTACGACACCACGACGAGGGGCGCCGCCTCGATGGCAGCCTATCGCGCCGTTCGCATCCTGCAACTATTAAGCGAAAACACCGGCGAGGACAAGGCCATGCTTTCCGATGAGCTGATCCGGCGCCTCGCCCATCCCGACAACCCCGCCCGCATGCCCATCTCGGCGGCGCGGCGCAGCATCTACACCGCCATCTCCGCGCTTCGCCATGCCGGATACGAAATTGAGTACAAACGCGGCGTGGGCTACAAACTTCTTACCCGCCCGCTCACCGATGAAGAGATCATCCGGCTCCACGGTATGGTCATGCGCAACCGCTCCACGCCTATCGCTATCCGCAAGAGCATGGCGCAGCACTTAGTTGCCATGGCGAGCGCCGACGTTCGCGGCTACCTCGATACACCCGAACCCGCTCCAAGCGCAGGCAGCAAGGCTACCAAGGCAACACGCACGCCCATCAAGCGCATCGACACGTGCGAGCTCGTCGAGCAGGCCATCGACCACGGAACCACGGTGAGTTTTGATATTTCGAGCGTCACGACGCATGGCGAAACCGAAGCAGCACGGATGACACTCCGTCCCTTTGCCATCAAGCAACGAGACGGCATCTCGTATTTGCTGGGAACGGTCTATGACGCCCGAGGCGCCGATGACACGTTGCGTACCGTAGAGATTGGCCGAATGAGAAACGTCACCACACGTCTCCTCGACGGCAAGAAGCTCTTCGCCGCCCTCGACGAGGAGGAGGACGCCTCCTCCGCCGCATAAGACCCTCCGCCGCCCATTCGACTACCCGTACCGCCCATCCGATTCTGTATTAAAAACCCGCCAGGCTGTTGTAAAAATGGACATCAGCGCTACTATAGTTCCACTTGCACTTTGTCCCAGTGCAGTGTTTCCAGCCATTTTTATACTGGGGGTAATGATATGAAGGACATCACCATCAGCCGCAGGAGCCTTCTGGTCTCCGCCGGCCTGCTCGCGCTCGCCCCGCTCGCCGGATGCGGCGGCAACTCTGGTTCCGGCTCTGCTGCCGCCGGTTCCGACTACACCATCGGCGTTCTGCAGCTCACCGAGCACTCCGCACTCGATGCCGCCAACGACGGCTTTGTCAAGGCCATCAAGGAGAGCGGCCTTAAGGTCAAGATCGACCAGAAGAACGCCCAGAACGACCAGTCCACGTGTAAGTCCATTGCCGACAAGTTTGTGGGCGACAACGTCAACCTGATTTATGCCATCGCCACACCCGCCGCACAGGCTGCCGCCGGCGCCACGGCCGATATCCCCATCGTGGGCTGTGCCATCACCGACTACGCCGCCTCCGGCCTGGTCCAGGACAACGACAAGCCCGGCACCAACGTCACGGGCGCTTCCGACCTCACCCCGGTCGCCGAGCAGCTCGAGATGATGCAGAAGGTCCTGCCCGACGTTAAAAAGGTCGGCCTGCTCTACTGCACCGCCGAGTCCAACTCCGACGTCCAGATCAAGGCCGCCAAGAAGGAGCTCGACAAGCTGGGCCTCGAGTACACTGACTTCACCGTCTCGAGCTCCAACGAGATTCAGTCCGTCGTCGAGTCTGCCGTGGGCAAGGTCGACGCGCTGTACTCCCCCACCGACAACACCATCGCCGCGGGTGCCTCGCAGGTCGGCCAGATCTGCAAGGAAAACAAGCTTCCCTTCGTGACTGGCGAGGAGGGTATGTGCATGGCCGGCGGCCTGTTCACCCTCTCCATCAATTACGAGGACCTGGGCTACGCCGCGGGCGAGATGGCCGTTAAGATCCTGAAGGGCGAGGCCAAGCCCGAAGACATGCCGATCAAGCACCTCTCGAGCAAGGACCTGGTCGTCGTCAAGAACGACGAGATGGCCGAGGCCCTGGGCATCGACCTTTCCGCTCTGGACGCGTAATGCCATACGCGGCATGCGTCTAGAGCCCGTGCTCGCGCTTTGGCCGCGTTATTCAATATCTGAGCCACAGGGGCGGGCGCTGTAGACCGGCGTCCGCCCTGCTTGTTTCAGGTAAAACAAAACGTCTGTCCGCAGCTCTTCTATGCATTGTTACCGCTATTATGGAAAATCACGTGTCCACCCTATCCTAGGAGGTATGAAGCATGCTCATTGCATTGCAGGGCGCCGTTTCGCAGGGCGTCCTCTGGGGCATTATGGTGCTTGGCGTGTTTATCACGTTCCGCCTGCTCGACATTCCCGATATGACCTGCGACGGCAGCTTTGCCCTCGGCGGCTGCGTCTGCGCTGTGCTCATCGTCAATAACAACGTCGACCCGCTGCTCGCCGTGCTGGCCGGTATGTGCGCCGGCGCCATCGCGGGTGCCGTCACGGGCATTTTGACCACCGTCTTTGAGATTCCCGCGATCCTCGCCGGAATCCTCACCCAGATCAGTCTGTGGTCAATCAACCTGCGCATCATGGGCAAGTCCAATACGCCCATTCTTGCCAAAGGCACCGTGTTCTCGGCCGTCAGCAATATGACCGGCCTGCCGCAGTCCACCGTTGCCATCATCTTGGGCATCCTGCTCGCCGTGGCTATCGTTGCCATCCTGTATTGGTTCTTTGGCACCGAGATTGGCTCGGCGCTGCGCGCCACCGGCAACAACGAGTACATGATCCGCGCCCTGGGCGTCAACACCAACTCCACCAAGATGATCGCCCTTGTGCTCTCCAACGCCCTCATCGGCCTTTCGGGCGCGCTCATCTGCCAGAGCCAAAAGTATGCCGACATTGGTATGGGCACCGGTGCCATCGTTATCGGTCTTGCCGCCATTGTTATCGGTGAGGTGCTCGGCCGTCTGCTGCCCAGCGGCCTCACGCAGTTTAGCGTCCGTCTTGCCTCCGCCGTCTTTGGCTCCGTGGTCTACTTCCTTATCCGCGCCATCGTGCTGCAGTTGGGCATGGACGCCAACGACATGAAGCTGCTCTCCGCCGTGATTGTCGCTGTGGCCCTGTGCGTGCCCGTGGTTTGGGAGCGCTATAAGCTCCGCAGCTCCTACACGAAGGGGGATGAGGCAGATGCTTAAGCTCTCGCACGTCAAGAAGACCTTTAACAAGGGCACCGTCACCGAGAAGCGCGCGCTCACCGGCGTCGACCTCACCCTGAATGACGGCGACTTTGTAACCGTGATCGGCGGCAACGGCGCCGGCAAGTCCACGCTGCTCAACATGATCGCCGGCGTGTACCCGCTCGATTCGGGCGTTATTGAGCTCGACGGCACCGACATCTCGCGCCTGAGCGAGTCGCAGCGCGCCAAGTACCTGGGCCGCGTGTTTCAGGACCCCATGCGCGGTACCGCTGCCGACATGCAGATCGCCGAGAACCTGGCCCTCGCCAAGCGTCGCGGCCAGCGTCGCGGCCTTTCGTGGGGCGTCACTAAGGCCGAGAAAGATGAGTACGTCGAGCTGCTCAAGCGCCTGGACCTTGGTCTGGACACGCGTCTCAACGCCAAGGTCGGCCTGCTCTCGGGTGGCCAGCGCCAGGCACTCACCCTGCTGATGGCTACGCTCACCAGGCCGCGCCTGCTGCTGCTCGACGAGCACACCGCGGCCCTCGACCCCAAGACGGCCTCTAAGGTGCTTAACCTGACCGAGGAGATCGTCGACGAGAACCACCTGACCACGCTCATGGTCACGCACAACATGAACGACGCCATCCGTCTGGGCAACCGTCTGATCATGATGCACGAAGGCCACGTGATCTACGACGTGGCGGGCGATGAGAAGAAGTCGCTCACCGTAGCCGACCTGCTGCAGAAGTTCGAGGAGGTCTCGGGAGGCGAGCTCGCCAACGACCGCATGCTGCTGAGCTAAAACCTGCCAAAAAGGGACAGGTTTATTTTGGTAGGTTTTATCTGCGCAAACGTCAAAACCGCCGCAAAGGGACAGACGCCCTTGCGGCGGTTTTCGCATATTATGTCGATAATCCGATATTCAACCAGACATTCTGGCTAAGGACTAAGGAAACTGCCATGAAAAGACTCCCCCGCTTTGCGTTGGCCGCCGCGTTGTTTGCCGGCGCGCTCGCAGGCATCCCAAGCCTCGCTTTCGCGGGAAACCTGCCCGCCGCTATTGACGGCTCCGTGGCCGTCATGCACACCAACGATATCCACGGCAGCTACAAGTACAGCTACAACGCAAGCAAGGGCACCGGCACTGTGGGCTTTGACGGACTGGCGGTTCTCTATAGCGCCCAAAGCAGCGTCCCCGATCTTTTGCTCGATGCGGGCGACACCTTCCACGGACAGTCCTTCGCCACCATGAGCGAGGGCAAGAGCATCGCCGAGCTCATGGACACCTTCTACGCCGACGGCTACGACGCGACCACGCCAGGCAACCACGACTGGAGCTACGGTGCGGACAAACTCCGCACCATGACCGGCTACAGCACCACCGGCACGCCCTTCGCCATGCTCTGCGCGAACGCGAAGTCTACGAGCGGCGTATGGAGCTCGAGCATCACGAAGACGCTCGATCGCACCTGGGAGGATAGCGAAGATCACTCCACATTCGACTACAAAATCAAGGTCGGCGTCGTGGGTGCCATGGATGAGTCGCTAGGTTCCTCGCTGCGCGCGGACCTGGTCGCGGGCACCAGCTTCTCGAGTGCCGCGAACGCCATCAATACCGAGGCAGAGCAGCTGCGCAGGGAGGGCTGCGATGTTGTTGTGTGTATCGCGCACACGCTCGACGCCAAGACCTTTGCCACGCGACTCCGTGGCGTCGATGCCCTTATCGCAGGCCACGAGCACATCAACCTTAACGAGAAGGTGACGGGAGCCGACGGCAAGACAATCCACGTTGTCGAGGCGGGCAGTGCCTTTGCCGAGGTGGGACTGCTTTCCATTCCGTACAAATACGACACGAATGGCACCGAGACGACCGACGATGACACGGTCACGGTCCCTGCAGACGACAGCAACGAGAAGCTCTACACCGCCAAGAACGTCAACGACCTTTTGGCAGACCCCGACAAGGGCTCCGACTACCAAAGCCGCCTTGAAGCCGTCCGCAACAAGATCAAGCCGCTCGACGAGGACTTTGAAAACGAATCGAACAAGGTGCTCGGCACATCCACCACCAACTATTTCTACGGCGAGGACGCCGCAGGCACGCATGGTTGGGAAATGGTGCGCACCACCGATTTCCGTCCCAGCAAGGAGGGCGACACCACCAAGGCCCAGACCATCGGCCACGTGATTTGCGGCTCTTATCTTGCCCTGACGGGCGCGGACCTCGCTATCGAAAACGCTGGCGGCATCCGCGGCGGCATCGCGGCGGGCAACGTGACCGCTGGCAACGTCATCGCCATCTCGCCCTACGGCAACACCGTGGAGACCTGGACCATGACCGGCGCGGACTTCCTCGCAGCGCTCGAGCACTCGCTACAAATCAGCGACGATTGCAACGACAGCTACGAGCTTCAGCAGGCTTATGTGGCGGCCGGTCACACCGAGCAGGAGGCGCAAGACAAGTACAAGTGGCGCGATGACTCTGGCAGCGTTCTCTCCTTTGGCGGCATCAACGTGACGATTGATTGGACGCAGCCCGAAGGCAAGCGCATTGTGAGTGCCACACTCACCAAAGACGGCAGCACGCTCGACCCCGCCAAGACCTATACCGTCGCCACCAACAACTACATCATTACCAACACGACCGACTTTCCCACCTTTGCACACGCCACCAAGTACACCGAGTGGGGCACGTGCGAGGCGGCGCTGAGGGCGCTGATTGGGCAGAACGGCTGGGAGAGCAAGATGGCCGGGCTCGCCGGCACCATCAGCTTCGGCTCCGTAGCCGTGGACCCCACGCCCACACCGGCCCTGACGCCTAAGCCCTCGCCTAAGACGGACACGACGACCACGAAGGTCAGCACCAAGAAGACGAGCGGTAAGCTCGCCGCAACGGGAGACCGCACGCTGGCAGTAGTTGGCGCGTACCTTATCGGCGGCATCATCGTCATCATCCTCGGCATTATCTGGAAGCGTCGACGCTAAGCTACACCGCCGGGCCTTGCAGCCCCGCCGCGTAAACCTTATATCGAGCACAGAAGCCCGTCTGAATTTGATCGGACGGGCTTCTTGGTGGGTATCATGGTTGGACGATCATTAGGAGGTTTTCCCTACATGGAATTGTTTGAGCCGATTCTTCATTTCTTTGAGCAACGGTGGGTCCACAACATCATCTGGGCCGGCATCTTGGCAATAGGCACGGCAATCGCCACCAAAGTCGTTTCCAAGACGCTGCGCCACCTACTCAACCGCGACGATAACCCGCTTCCAGCATCGAGCATCTTCATCAACATCGCTCGCGCCGTCATCTGGATGATCGGCGGCAGCTTTATCCTCGACAACTGCTTTGGCATTAACGCAAACGCGCTCGTCGCCGCTCTTGGCGTCGGCGGCATCGCCATCTCCCTGGGCTTTCAGGACACGCTCTCAAACCTTATCGGCGGCATGCAGGTGACCTTTATGGGCATCATCAAGCCTGGCGACAACATCGAGGTCGGTGGTGTATCAGGCGTGGTCCAGGACATCACCTGGCGCCACACGACCATCGAAGATGCCTGCGGGCAGACTATCATCGTCCCCAACTCCAACATCTCCAAGAACACGCTCGTGCATTTGATGCCCTTTGGGCGCGTAGCCGTCCCCGTCGCGGTGAAAGACCCCTCAAAATGGGCTTCGCTCGACGCACTGGCAGACGAGCTGACCAGCGCCACTAAAACGGCCGTCTCGCCCATCTCGGGTTTTGACAAGGAGCCGTATGTGCTCTTTAGCGAGATCGGCGACTTTGGCATTAAGGGCAAGATCATCTTTATCGTCAGCGACGACAGCACTACTTTCACGGCAGCCGACGCCTGCATCCGCGCCATCGCCCCCATCATCGCCTAAACCACCACAAAGGGGACAGGCACCTTTGTGGTGGTTTCGCATCGTGGTACCATGGTTCATATCGTTGTTTAAACGACTAAGGGAGTAGACACCATGGAAGAGGCCTATCGTCAAGCACGCAAGCGCGGCGAGCAAGGACGTCGACGCGCCATTAGTCAAAGCGAGCATCCGTACCTCACGGACCTCGATAGCTTGGTCGCCCAGCTCCCCTTAGGTCAGCGAGAGAGCGTCGGCCTAAGGGACATTCCGCTCGAAATGGTCGTCGGTACGGTTACTAAAGGCCGTCAGTCCGCCTTTTCATGCAACTTTATGCCCTTGCTGCCGTTTAGCACCGAGTTCGCCCGCAAGTGGTCCAACCTCTACGACATCCAGGTGACCGAGGGCTATCGCGATCCCGTCATCGTCACCGAGTTCATGCATCGGTTTTACGTCCAAGAGGGCAACAAGCGCGTCAGTGTCCTCAAATTCCTGGACGCCCCGACGGTTTCGGCCAAGGTCACCCGTCTCTACCCCGGCACATGGGATTCCGTCGAAAGCCGCCTGTACGGTGAGTTCTGCGCGTTTTGGCGCGTCTGCCCCCTATACGAGATCGAGCTCTCACGCGAGGGAAGCTACGAGACGCTCGCCAAGATGCTCGGTCAGGACCTTATCGAAAAATGGCCGCAGAAAAAGGTCGACTACCTGCGCCACACCTTCTTACTCTTTAAGCGCGCCTACCTTCGCGCGGGCGGCGACCACCTGGACATTACGCCCGCCGACGCCATGCTCGTCTACCTCAATGTGTACAACCAGGACCGCCTGCTGGATACACCGACGGATATCGTCGTAAACCGCCTGTGCAAGATCTGGCGCGAGCTGGTCATTGCCGGCAAAAATAACGAGGACAAGGTAGATCTTGTCGAAGCACCGAGCGTCGATGAGGAGGAGTCGCCCGCCAAGTCCACCTCCGGCGTGCTCAGCTTCTTTATGGGCAAGACCGTCTATTCGGCGGCCAACCCCCTGCGCATCGCCTTTATCCATGAGTTCCCCTGTGCGACGTCGAGCTGGGACAGCCTGCACGACCAAGGGCGTCAGTATCTCGATGAGCACTTTGGCGGTATCGTGCGCACCGAGGCGTTCGAGGACTGCCATGATCCGGACGCGTTCTACGCCGCCGTGGAAACGGCTGTCAAACATGGAGCAAACGTCATCTTCTCGACCTCGCACCGTCTGATGGAATACACGCTCAGGGCTGCCGTTGAGTATCCCCGGGTTCGGTTCCTCAACTGCTCTATCGGTCTTCCCCATCAAAGCGTCCGTTCGTACTTTGGCAAGATGTACGAGGCCAAGTTCCTCCTGGGCGCCCTTGCCGCCAGCATGGCGGACAACCACCGCATCGGTTACCACGCGTCGGTCTTTGCCTCGGGCGCACTCAGCGAAATCAATGCCTTTGCGATTGGCGCCTCGCTGCTCGACCCCCGTGCGCAAATTATCCTGACCTGGGGCGATGTGCCTGCCGGTGGCCTTGCCGAGGCCATGTGCCGCGAAGGCGTGAGCGTCATGACCGGCGCCGACATGTCAAAGTCGCTCGAAGATCCCACGGCCTACGGACTTCACCGCCTGATCGATGGCAAGGTTGCCGGCATTGCCATGCCGGTGTGGAACTGGGGCCGATATTACGAGCTTATCGTGCGAAGTCTGCTGCATGGCACCTGGGACGAGACCAGTGACGACAGCCGGGTCCGCGCCGTCAACTACTGGTATGGCATGAGCTCGGGCGTTATCGATATTCGCTACGCTCCGGGCCTGCCCTATCAGACGCGCAAGCTTGTTCAGCTACTCCGCAATGGCATCGTCGAGGGCTCCATCAATCCATTTGGCGGCGAGCTCCATAGCCAAGACGGCGTGGTGCAGATCGAGGGCTTTCCCCCACTGCCGAGCACTCAAATCGTCGAGATGGACTGGTTGGCCGACAACGTGGTGGGCACCATTCCGCAGCCCAACGATGAGCCGAAGGTCCCTGCCCTATGAAAATCCTTGCCATAGCCGATACCGAAGAACGATGCCTTTGGGAGTGCTTTCGCAAGGAACGCTTTGAGGGAGTCGACCTGATTTTGTCCGCCGGCGATCTGGACCCGGACTATCTTGAGTTTTTGGTTACGGTCATCAACAAACCGCTCATCTACGTGCGCGGCAATCACGATGACCGCTACTCACGTCATGCACCGGGTGGATGTATCTGCGTAGAGGACAGCGTGTACACGTACCGAGGGATTCGCATTGCGGGCCTTGGCGGGTCCATGCGTTATCGCGACGGCGCCAACATGTACACCGAACGCGAGATGTCCAAGCGCATGCGTAAGCTGTCGCGTAAGGTTAGGATGGTCGGCGGGTGCGACATTCTGCTTACCCATGCACCCGCCGCCGGTATGGGAGATCTGGACGATCTGCCGCATCGAGGATTCGAGTGTTTTAACACAGCACTCGAATCCTGGAATCCCGACTACATGGTGCACGGGCATGTGCACCAAAGCTACGGTTGCGATTTTCAGCGCGAGCGTCAGCATGTGTGTGGAACGACGATCATCAACGCCTGCGGCTATACGCAGTTTGAGCTCGACCAGACGCACTACCCCATCCGCGGCTGGCAAGCAGCTTGGCTCAACTCACAAACCATGCGCCGCGAGCTCAAACGCCACGAAGCCATCGAGTCTTCAACAGCCAGAACACCCTGGTAACCACCATAAAAGGGACACTGTCCCCTTTATGGTGCTTTTGACGCGATAGCAAGAAACCCGGTCCTGCACAAGGCAGAACCGGGTTTCTTTAGCAATGCTTGCTGTACTCAGGCAGTAACTAGCAGTTACTCAGCCAGGAAGTCACGCTGGACAGCGGGATCGACCTTGACGCCAGGGCCCATGGTGGAAGACACGGAGATGGACTTGACGTACTTGCCCTTAGCAGAAGAGGGCTTGACGCGCAGAATCTCGGTGTACAGGGCAGCGTAGTTCTCGACGAGCTGCTGCTCAGAGAAGGACTTCTTGCCCAGGGGCACGTGGCAGATGCCGTAGCGGTCGGCGCGGTACTCAACGCGGCCAGCCTTGAGCTCGGAGACCATCTTGGCGACGTCCATGGTCACGGTGCCGAGCTTGGGGTTCGGCATGAGGCCACGGGGACCAAGGATCTTACCGATGCGGCCAACCTTGGCCATCATGTTCGGCGTAGCGATAGCGGCGTCGAAGTTGATCTCGCCCTTCTGAATCTGGGCGACGAGCTCGTCGGAACCGATGATGTCGGCGCCGGCAGCCTCAGCCTCACGGGCCTTCTCGCCCTCGGCGAAGACGGCAACACGAACGGTCTTGCCGGTGCCGTGGGGCAGGGAGATGGAACCACGGATGTTCTGGTCAGCCTTACGAGTATCGATGCCCAGACGGAAGTGAGCCTCGACGGTCTCGTCGAACTTGGCGGTGTCGAGCTCCTTGATGAGCTTGGCAGCCTGAAGGGGGGTGTAGAGCGTGGCGCGGTCGATCTTCTCGGCAGCGGCGTTATAGCTCTTACCATGCTTAGCCATGTGCATTACCTCCTGTGGTTAAACGGGCGTGAGCCCTCCCACATCGTATCGTGTGCCCTATTGCACACATTTAACGGGCGCCCCGGTCGGAGCACCCGCCGTTACCATAAGAAATCGCTACTCAGCGATGGTGACGCCCATGGAACGGGCGGTACCGGCGATGATCTTCTTGGCGGCGTCAATGTCGTTGGCATTGAGGTCCGGCATCTTGATCTCGGCGATCTTGGTGAGCTGCTCCTGGGAGAGCTGACCAACCTTGTCAGCCTGGGGCTTAGCGGAACCAGACTTGAGGTTCAGCTCCTTCTTGATAAGGTGAGCC
Organism: uncultured Collinsella sp.; assembly: GCA_902479065.1. GTDB lineage: Bacteria > Actinomycetota > Coriobacteriia > Coriobacteriales > Coriobacteriaceae > Collinsella. The sequence continues at coordinate 26,594 of CABSNM010000005.1, read as the reverse complement.
GCCGGCGGGGTCTTGGTGATGAAGGAGAAGGACTTGTCCTCGTAGACAGAGATCTCAACGGGGATGATGTCACCCTTCTTGTCCTGCGTCTCGGCGTTAAAGGCCTGGCAGAACTGCATGATGTTCACGCCAGCAGCGCCCAGGGCGGGGCCGACGGGAGGAGCGGGGTTTGCTGCACCAGCAGGAATCTGGAGCTTAATGACGTTGGCAACCTTCTTCTCAGCCATAGTCATTCCTTTCGAATCACGAGTGTGAAGTACTTGCTATATCGTAAGCACGCACGTGTTAGAAGCACTCCTGAGATGAGCAGTCACAGAAGAAGCACGCTCGCGCGAACGGACGAAAACTTAAGCGATGACAGCGACCTGGTTAAAGTCGAGCTCGACCGGCGTCTCGCGGCCAAAGATCATCAGCGTGACCTTGAGCTTGCCAGCCTCGGTGTTAACCTCGGAGACCTTGCCATCAAAGTCGGTAAGCGGGCCATCGGTGACGCGGACGGACGTACCGACCTCAATATCAACCGAGGTGCGCTTGGGCGAATCGCCCTTACCGGGACGACGAGTCATCTTGTTGTACTCGTCGCGGGAAAGCGGAGCGGGCTTGCCGTTGCCGCCTAGGAAACCGGTGACGCCAGGCGTGTTACGAACACACGTCCAAGCATCGTCATCCATCTCCATGCGGACCAGGACATAACCCGGGAAGATCTTGGAATCCTTGGTCTCACGCTTGCCACCCTCTTTAATCTCGGTGACGCGCTCCATAGGAATCTCGATATCAAAGATACGGTCCTGCATGCCCATAGTCTCGATGCGATGCTCGAGATCGGACTTAACGCGGTTCTCGTATCCAGAGTAAGTGTGAACGACGTACCAACGCTTAGACATGGTTTAGCCCCTCAATCCAGAGAACAGAGCAAGAGCCTCGCCAAAGCCAGCATCGAGCAGAGCGATGACGACGCCGACGACGATCAGAGAAGCGCAAACAACAACCGAGTAGTTCACGAGCTCCTTCTTATCGGGCCACGTGACACGCTTCATCTCGGACTTGACCGAAGCGAAATACTTCTTGGTGCGGGCGAAGAAACCAGGCTTCTCGTTCTTCTTGGACTTCGCAGCCTTCTCGTTCTTCTTGGCAACGGCCTTCTTGGCCTCAACCTTGGAGTTGGCGGCAGCTTTGTTGGCAGGTGCCGGCTGCTGAGCCTTCTTCTTGTTCTTCTTGTTGGCCATTTGGGTTACCTCCGCGCAATGCGCTTATACATGAGTAAACCGTAAGCCCCCAAGTGGGAGCTTACGGAATAATGACTGGCACGCCAGGAAGGACTCGAACCCTCAACACTCGGTTTTGGAGACCGATGCTCTACCAATTGAACTACTGGCGTATGTGACTAGAGACTAGCGAGTCTCTTTGTGCAGCGTGTGGTGACGGCACCAGGGGCAATACTTCTTGATCTCCATACGATCAGGCATGGTCGACTTGTTCTTGGTGGTCGTATAGTTGCGGCGCTTGCACTCAGTGCACGCAAGAGTAACTAGAGTACGCATGTATCCTGAACCTTTCATTTCCGCCCCGTACGGGCACGAGTTGTTACTTTATCAGCTCCACGTAAGTGCTGTCAATGAAAACCTCGAGTCAATTGGTTCTCGGTGGATCCATTCATATTTGGAACACATCAATGAAGCCATCGAGAGCTAATCGACGGTGCATCCAGGACCATTATCGATCCTCTCGACACCAACAACGGCTCAATATCCATTGCAGAAAAGAACCCGGCACCCATATAAGTGCCGGGTTCTCTAAGTCAGCTATATCAAAGAGCTAATTTACTCAATGATCGTGGAGACGATGCCCGAACCGACGGTGTGGCCACCCTCGCGGATAGCGAAGCGCAGGCCCTCCTCCATGGCGATCGGGTGGATGAGGTCGCCCTCGATGGTGATGTGGTCACCAGGCATAGCCATCTCGGTGCCCTCGGGGAGCTTGACCGTACCGGTAACGTCGGTGGTACGGAAGTAGAACTGAGGACGATAACCATCGAAGAACGGGGTGTGACGGCCGCCCTCCTCCTTGGTCAGAACGTAGATCTCGCCGGTGAACTTGGTGTGCGGGGTAACCGAACCGGGCTTGCAGAGAACCTGGCCGCGCTCGATGTCCTCGCGCTTGATGCCGCGGAGCAGCAGACCGACGTTGTCGCCAGCCTCGCAGAAGTCCATGGACTTACGGAACATCTCGATACCGGTAACGACGGTGTTCTGGGTATCCTTGATGCCGACGATCTCGACGGGCTCGTTGAGCTTGAGCTCACCGCGCTCGACACGGCCGGTAGCAACGGTACCACGGCCGGAGATGGTCATAACGTCCTCAACGGCCATCAGGAAGGGGAGGTCGTTGTTACGAGCAGGCGTCGGGATGTACTCGTCGACGGCCTTCATGAGCTCGCGGATAGCGTCCATCCACTTGGCGTCGCCCTCGAGAGCGCCCAGAGCGGAACCACGGATGACGGGGATGTCGTCGCCGGGGAAATCGTACTCGGAGAGGAGCTCACGGGTCTCCATCTCGACGAGGTCGATGAGCTCGTCATCGTCGACCATGTCGCACTTGTTCAGGAAGACGACGATGTAGGGAACGCCGACCTGACGGGCGAGCAGGATGTGCTCGCGGGTCTGAGCCATGGGGCCGTCGGTAGCGGCGATGACCAGGATAGCGCCGTCCATCTGAGCAGCACCGGAGATCATGTTCTTGACGTAGTCAGCGTGGCCCGGGCAGTCAACGTGAGCGTAGTGACGGGCAGCGGTCTCGTACTCAACGTGGGAAACGGAGATCGTGATGCCGCGCTCGCGCTCCTCGGGAGCCTTGTCGATGTTCTCGAACGCAGTGAAGTCAGCCTTGCAGCCCTCGGTCTCGGAGAGAACCTTGGTGATGGCAGCGGTCAGCGTGGTCTTGCCGTGGTCGACGTGACCAATGGTGCCGATGTTAACATGCGGCTTAGTGCGCTCAAACTTCTCTTTGGCCATAAAGCCCTCCTCTAAACAGGTCGTCCCCGGACGGGACTTTGCCTTTATACCATAGTGGCCTCTCAACATACTATTGAGAAGCCACCGTGTTACCTATGGTAGCGGTGACTGGATTCGAACCAGTGACGCCACGGGTATGAACCGTGTGCTCTAACCAACTGAGCTACACCGCCGGATGGAGCCTGCAACCAGACTTGAACTGGTGACCTCTTCGTTACCAACGAAGTGCTCTACCGACTGAGCTATACAGGCACTTGACGGGTGGGAGCTATAGGATTCGAACCTATGTAGGCAGAGCCAACGGGTTTACAGCCCGTCCCCATTAACCACTCGGGCAAACTCCCAATCGTTCAAGTATCCGCAGGTCCTTTGGTCTTTTGGACCGCCGCCCCCGCGAACAAAAAAGATAATACGATGCAACCTTGGGGGCTGTCAACGAAAACCTCTAGATACACGGTGCCGGGCGTATCTATATAGCTGTGACCTGCGGTTTTGTTGAGTTTGGATATGAAGGACGGTGGTTTTGGATACTGAGGTGACGTTTCCCGAGGTAACACTTTGGTGTAGTGGAGTACACCTTCAGTATCGAACTTCGATACCGGCTTATTTACACCTATATATAGGTCGAGGACGGGGCTCCGTGGCAGATTCGAGCGTGGATTTTCTCCCGTTTGAAATCGAGCGTGGATAATCCACGCTCGATCAGGAGGACTGGGACCGGTCCGCCCTTTGTCTCAATCTCTAACATTTAGAGAATATTTTCTCCCCTATCTGTCACAGATCGAGATATTACGCATCTCCCTCAGCTTACGTCTCATTCTGTAACAACTAGAACGGTTTTCAGCCTCTTCGTGTTACAGATCGAGACAAACCTGAAGCTTGTTTGGCGCCACACCCGCTGACTTATAGACATAAATAGAAACGGGCCCTGTCCCACAAGGGAACAGAGCCCGAAACTCTCATGGAGCCAGTGACAGGAATCGAACCTGCAACCCACTGATTACAAATCAGTTGCGCTACCGTTGCGCCACACTGGCACACTTGGCGCTTTCGCGCGAAGCCTGTTAAGAATAATGGAATTGCGGACGGGGCGCAACAGGCCGCACGGCGTTATACAAATATGCAAAATCCAGCAACAACGCGTACCAGGCCCGTTCATTTCTGTCAGTGCGACCTCAATCTTAAAACCATTCGCCAGAACGAATAGTTTTAATTACAATTGCTATATATAAAACTATTCGTTCTAACGAAGGGTTTCGCGATGCTTACTACCAAGGAAGCCGCCGAGCTGCTCGGCATCACCCCGCGCAGGGTGCAGGAGCTCATTAAGAACGGCGCGCTGACCGCCCACAAGGCTTCTGGTGTATGGCTCATCGACAAAGACAGCGTCGACACGCGACTCCGCTCCGTGACCAAAACGGGGGGACGTCCCCGCCGCGGCCACGGTAAGAGCGAGATCGCGTTCACCCTCATGAATCGCACGCACGAGGTCGCTCAGCTGGTCTACAGCACATCGCGAAAAGACTTTACCCACATCGGTGCCGACATCGATTACGCCCACGCCCCTATTGGAGTATTTGGCCCTAATAGCCCCATATCGCTCGACTCCTTCCGCATCTGGTGGCGCGGCCGCGGTATCCCGCTCGCACGCATTGGGCTAGCCTCCCTGCTTGCAGAAGCCGCAGTCGATGTTCCCGATGAACTCGTACAGCGAAATCTTGGCCTCTCCTTATCCGACCAGTATTGGATTAGGCCCCAAGACTCCGGCCTCGCGTGGGAAGATATCAATTTCTTCAATAATGCCTTTGATGACGTCTCGCTAACCATTGCACCCTTCGCCCCAGAGGGAAAAGTGGCTGCCGCAAAGCCCGACAACACCTCGGACGGCAATCTTCAAAAGTACTGGACATGCGAGGGCGGGCGTCGAATTCTGCATAAGGCAGGAGCGCACCTGAACCAGGAACCTTATAACGAGCTGGTGGCGACCACGCTCCACCGTCGCATCCTAAACACCTGCGATTATGTGCCTTACTCGCTCGAGGGCACGGGCACTTCCGCCCTGAGCATATGCGATGTCTTCTTAACTGATGAAGAAGAGTATGTCCCTGCGTTCTATGTAAAACAGTACGCGAACGCAGGTGAACGACTAACCGACTACGAGCGATACGTAGCAAACTGCGAGGAGCTCGGGGTGACAGGCGTCAAGGATGCCCTTGACCGTATGATCGTGTGCGACGGCATCATCGCCAACTACGATCGTCATTGGCGTAACTTTGGCCTTGTGCGAAACGTAAACACGCTAGCCTGCAGACCTGCCCCCATCTTCGATTCGGGCTCATCGCTCTGGTGCAACATTTCTCTTGAGGAGCTTCGGGCAGGAGAGCACAGTTTTACCAGCGCACAATTTCATTCAAGCCCCGCCAAACAAATGTTGCTCGTCGAGGACATGGGCTGGTTTGACGGCGACAAACTCGAAGGCTTCGTTGACGAGGCAATCGAGATTCTGTCTAAAAACGATGCTCTAACAGCGAGACTGCCTTATCTAAAAGAGGCGCTAACGTGGCGCCTCAAAAGAATGATCGACATCGCTGAATGGAGTTAGCGAGACAGCATCGCCCCGCCAACTCCCCTACCTCCCGCGGAGGGCCTTGAGCTTTGCCAGGGCCTCGGGGCTTAGGCGGCTGCCCAGGGTCATCTTGATCTGGGGTGCTTCCTCGGCCTCATGCACGTCGTTGTCGATCTGTTTGATCTCGTCCACCAGCATGCGGCTCGAGATGCGCGTGACGCCCTTGCCCATGACGACGGCCTGGATCGTGCCGTCGCTCGACACCACGGAGCACGCGCGGCCTTCCTCGCGCGCCTCGATGCAGAGCTTCTGCACCACGGTGTCGGCCGATACGCCCGTCGGCGAGAACTCGATGTGCACGCCGCGAGCTGGCAGGTTGGGGCGCTCGCTGGAGATATTACCCGCACCGTCAAACACGATCACGGCCTCGTAACGGCCCTGGGCAAAGGCGGCGACGTCGTTGATGAGGGCAGTGCGTGCCATATCGTGAACGTCGCTGGAATACGGATCGTCTGAATGGTCGTACACGAGCTTTTCATAGCGCGGCGTGCAGTGGATCACGTTGTAGCCGTCGACCACCAGCAGCTCGGGCTTATTGGAGTGCACCGTCGAGACCGGGTCGGCGATGGCCTGCGCAAACGCATTGCCGCCCACGCCGTAGGTCGCGGCCGAAACAATCGGCTTGGCCGAGCCCTCGCCAAAGCGCTTGGCCTTGGACTTGGCACGGTTCTTTTTGGACATGCGCTACTCCTCCCCCATGAGCTCGCCGACGTTGCGGCGCAGCCACTCAAAGCACAGCGCCGTGGTCGCCTGGGCAACATTGAGGCTCTCGGTCATGCCGCGCTGGGGAAGCTTGGTCAAAAAGTCGCATTTCTCGAGCACCAGGCGCGAGATGCCGTCGCCCTCGGAGCCCATGACGAGCGCCACGCGGCCCTCGAAGGGAGCATCCCAGCAGCTGCCCTCGGCGTGCTCGGAGGCGCCGCCCACCCAAAAACCAGCGGCCTTGAGGTCATCGAGTGCACGGGCAATATTGGGAACCTGCGCGATAGGCAGATGCATGACAGCACCGGCCGAGGTCTTGTAGCTGCCCACGGTCACGCCGGCGGCACGCTTGTTGGCGATGACGACGCCGGCCGCGCCCACGACCTCGGCGGAGCGCACAATGGCGCCAAAGTTGCCGTCGTCGGTCACATGGTCGAGCACGACGACAAGCGCCGGACCGTCGCCTGCGCGGTCGAGAATATCGGCGACATCAGCATAGGGGAAGTTGCCAACCTCGAGTGCGATGCCCTGATGAGCGCCATGGCTCGACAGTGCGTCGAGCTGCGCACGCGGCACATACTTAATGCGGACGCCCGCGGCGTTGAGGTCGTCGACCAGGCGCGACAAGGCGGCATCGCGCTCTCCACCCTCGACAATGAGCGCGCACTTGATGGGAAAACCAGTGCGTAGCGCCTCGGCGGCAGCACGACGACCTTCGATAAACTCGCCCTTGGGAGCCTGGACAGCGTCGCGGTTGCGATCGCGCTGCGGACGTGCGGCCTGGGCGCGATCGCGCTGGCCCTTGGGAGCGGCAGCGCGGTCATTGCGGCGAATCGGACGCGAGCCAGAAGCAGCCTGCTTGCCGCCACGAGGCGCACGCTTGCGATTGTCGGCCATAAAACGGCCTCCTTAAATAGATAACGAACAAGAATCGACCGTCCGAGCCACGGCACCTTGCCTTTCAATCGTCGGGCATGACCACCAGGTCTATGCCCTCCTCTTTCAAGGCAATCTGCCGCACCTCGAACGGTCGACAAATACTAGAGACTCTTAATACGAGTGCCCGCGGCAGTATCCTCAATGGTGAGGCCCAGGTCCTTGAGCTGATCGCGGATGGCATCTGCCAGATCCCAGTTCTTGGCGGCACGGGCCTCGGCGCGGGCCTCGAGAATCTTGGCAGCGGCCTCGTCCACGTCGTCGCCCGTGTAGGCGACCAGGCCGGCGGCAACGCCCAGCAGACCCAGTGGCAGCTCGACCTTGGGCTCGGGAAGCTCAACGCCAAACGTATCGAGCAGCTCGGCCAGCGTATCGGCGGCAGCCAGGACTGCGGCCTTGTCGGCAGCATCGCCCGCCTGCTCCAGGTACTGGTTGCACTCGGTCACAAAGCCAAAGACAGCACCCATGGCACCGGCGGTGTTAAAGTCGTCGTCCATGCACTCCTTAAAGGTGGCACGGGTCTCGGCGGCCTTGGCGGCAAACGCCTCGGATGCTGCCTCATCGGCATCGGCCGTCGCATGGTTCGCGGCCCAGCGCAGGTTCTCGACCGTACCGGCGATACGCGTGAGCGAGTTCTCGGCACCCTCCAGGCGCTCCCAAGAAAAGTCGAGCGGCGAGCGATAGCTCGTCTGCAGCATCAGCAGGCGCAGGGCGGCAGCGGAGTGCTGCTCGAGGACCTCGGCCAGCGTAAAGAAGTTGCCGAGCGACTTGGACATCTTCTCGCCGTCTACCAGTAGCATGCCCGTGTGCATCCAGGTGTTGGAGAAGCCCTGGTGCCAGGCGCAGGTGGCCTGAGCGCACTCGTTCTCGTGATGCGGGAAGGCAAGGTCGGAGCCGCCGCCGTGGATGTCGATCGGAGTGCCCAGGTAGCGATGCACCATGGCGGCGCACTCGGTGTGCCAACCAGGACGGCCCTCGCCCCAGGGGCTCGGCCAGCTGGGCTCGCCGGGCTTGGCGGCCTTCCACAGGGCAAAGTCGAGCGGGTCGTTCTTGTCCTCGTTCTCCTCGATGCGCGCGCCAACCATAAGGTCGTCGATGTTGCGGCCCGAGACCTGACCATAGTTGGGATCGCTGCGCACGGCAAAGTACACATCGCCGTTATCGGCTGCGTAAGCGTGGCCCTGCTCGATAAGCGTCTTGATCATGGCGATCATGGGGCCGATCTCCTTGGTGGCGCGGGGGCGCACATCGGGATCGAGCACGTTGGCGGCGCGCATGACGCCGATGAACTTGTCGGAGAACTCCGTCGCGACCTCGGCAGCCGTACGGCCCTGCTCGTTGGCGCGCTTGATGATCTTGTCGTCGACATCGGTGAGGTTCTGGGCGAACGTGACCTCGTAGCCGCTCGCGATGAGCCAGCGTCGAATCACGTCAAAGCTGATGAACGTGCGGGCATTGCCGATGTGGATGTTGTCGTAGACCGTGGGGCCGCACACGTACATGCGGACCTTGCCGGACTCGATGGGCTGGAACTCTTCCTTTTTATGGGTAGCGCTGTTGTAGATACGCATTCGTTACTCCTTAACGGTTTTCTGTAGCAGGCAGACGGCCCAGGCGCCGATTCCCTCGCCCTGGCCTTCCCAACCGAGCTTTTCGGTCGTAGTGGCGGCGACGCCCACGTTTTCGACGTCAACGCCCAGGGCATGGGCAAGGTTGGCGCGCATGGCATCGCGGTGCGGGGTGATCTTGGGTTGCTGACAGGCAATGGTGCAGTCGGCATCGACAAACTCAAAGCCCAGCTCACGCGCATAGTCCATCACGCGAGCAAGCAGCACCATCGAATCGGCACCCTCGTAGGCGGGATCGGTGTCGGGAAATAGCTTGCCGATGTCTCCCCCGCGGCAGGCGCCCAGAATGGCGTCGGCTAAGGCGTGCGCGAGCACATCGGCATCCGAGTGACCCAGCAGGCCGCGCTCGTAGGGAATGTCGACCCCGCCGATGATACATCGACGCCCCTCCACCAAACGGTGGACGTCGTAGCCGTGGCCAATGCGCAGGTTACTGAACATGGGGAAGGTCCTCTCCCTCGGCCATGCGACCGAGCAGAATCGCGGTTACGGGACGCAGGTCCTCGGGCACCGTCACCTTAAGGTTATCGCGCGGGCTCTGGACGCAGCGGACGCGCCCACCCATGCGCTCGACCAGCGATGAATCGTCGGTACCGATAAAACCCTCGGCGATAGCAGCGGCGTGAGCGCGCTTCATGGCGTCGACGCTAAAAATCTGCGGCGTCTGCGCGGCCCAATAGAGCTCGCGCGGCGGCGTCTCGACGATATTATAGCCGTCGACGATCTTGAGCGTGTCGATCGCGGGCTGACCGCACACGACACCGTCGAGCGAGCGGTCACCCATGAGCACGTCGATAGCGTGGTCGATGGCCTCGGTCGTAATGAGCGGACGAGCGCCATCGTGGATGGCGACATATTCGAAACCCGCCGGAACCGCATGCACGCCGGCACGGGTGGAATCCTGACGGGTCGCGCCGGCATCGGCAAAGCTGATGGGCGTGTCATAGTCAAACGGGTCGATGGCAAGGCGGCGCATCTCGGCACGGCGCTCGGCAGGACACACCACCACGATGTGGCCGACCTTGTCGCTACGGTCGAACGCGCGGATGGACCAGCTCATGAGCGGACGGCCCGCCACGTTAACGAGCTGCTTGCCGCCGGGATTTCCAAAGCGCTGGCCGCTGCCGCCGGCAACGACCACGGCGCATACGGGCGCCATTATGCGTTCCCCTGTTTGGTGCCCTTCATGCGGTACAGGGAGTCCGCAAGAATGGCAGGGTTGTTGACGCCAAAGTCGCCCAGGCGCTCCGGATCCTCGCTAATGTCGTCCATGAGCTCCTGCAGCGAGCCGTACTCGTCGACGATCTTCTCGGCCACGCCGTCGCGCACGACGGACACGCGCGAAAGCGTGCGCAGGCCCAGCGGTGTCATGACGGAGTCCTCGTCCAGGTCGTCGTAGCCCAGAACTGCCGCCACATGCTGCGGGTCGGACAAGTCCTTGGGCGTCATACGGGCAAGCTCAGCGCGAATCTTCTCGGCGTTGGCCTCGGAGGAATCGCTCGCATAGTCGCGGATCATCAGGTCGTACTCGGTATCCATGCTGGAGCCCGCGAGCTGCTCGAGCTGCATCTGCACGAGCTTGCCCTGGTTACCCAGCTTGACGATGCAATCCTTAAGCTCGGTCTTTGCCTGCTGCATGATCTCGAAGCTCGAGAAAATACCGGTAATGTCGGCGAGCGTGACGTAGTCGTCGAGCTCGAGGGCCGTCAGGCGCAGCAGGGAGCGATCGAGCGACTGACGGGTAGTCTGGAGCGTGGCGACGAGCTGGTTGACCGAGCTCATGATGGTGGTGACGGGCTGGATCTCGTAGCTCTTGCCGTGAACGTACACGTTGACGACGGCGCGACGAGCCGAAACCGAGATCACGATGGCATCAGTGAGCACCGACATGCGAGCGGCAGTACGGTGACGCATGCCCGTCTCACTCGTGGCGAGCGAGGGATCGGGATTGAGATGGAAGTTGGCGCGCAGGATCTGGGTGAGGTCGCCATCGATAACGATGGCGCCGTCCATCTTGGAAAGCTCGAACAAGCGGTTCGAGGTAAACGAAATGTTGAGCGGGAAGCCGTCGTTACCGGCGGCGAGCACGTTTTCGGTGTCGCCGACGCAGATAAGGGCGCCCAGGTGACCGGCAATGATCATGTCGAGGGCGGTGCGGATCGGCTGGCCGGGGGCAGTCAGGCGAATAGCCTGTTCCATACGCTTTTGCAGCTCGTTCTTATCCAAGGCATCGCTCCCATCGTATACGCTCCATAAACGTCAATAAGTTTCTCACGGTTTGCCCCTGTGACGCCCGCAAAATCCGATGCTTACAGAATGAGCGAACACAGCTGAGAGCCCCAATCCAAATGAGCTGCTTATGTGGTAGCATCGGGATTCGCATAAATGAGGGAGTAGTCGCGTGATCGGGTTCGCCTCCGGTGGCGCGGCAAGTCAACACACTGGCCGATGCGGCCTGGCTTGCCTTAATGAACGAGACTCGTGGCTGTGCGCGCAACGCGTACGCCACGGGTCTTTTTTGTTACTCCCCCAAGAGGTACACGCGGGCCCGCCCGCAGAGAGGAAGCCAGACTATGGGACTCGCAGAGCTCGTGTTGCTCGCCGTTGGCCTTTCGATGGACGCCTTTGCCGTTTCCATCTGCAAGGGCCTTGGCATGAAGAAGCTCAACCTTAAAGTCGCCGTGGTGCTCGGCCTGTTCTTTGGCGGCTTTCAGGCCGGCATGCCCGTAATCGGATGGGCGCTCGGCAGTCAATTCATGGGCACCATCGGACCCATCGACCATTGGATCGCCTTTATCCTATTGGCCTTTATCGGCGGCAAAATGCTGTGGGAAGCCTTTACCGAGGACGAGGATGAAGGCGACGGCAAGGATGCCGAAAAGATTGACCTGGGCGAGTACCTGATCCTCGCCATCGCCACCTCAATCGACGCCCTGGCCGTGGGCATCTCATTTGCTGCGCTCTCGGTTTACATCGTTCCCGCTGTATCGCTTATCGGCGTCACAACGTTTATCTTCTCCGTCGCCGGCGTGGCGATCGGCCACACCTTTGGTGCGCGCTACGAAAAGCCCGCCACCATCGTGGGTGGCGTCGTGCTCGTCCTCATCGGCCTCAAGATTTTGCTGGAGCATCTGGGGATTTTGGCGCTGTAAAACACCCTTCAAAACTAAACGTCCGGATGAGGCCTCATGCAGACTTTTGCATGTCATACTAATATGCAAAAGTCTGCACGTTAGGAGATCGCCGTGGATACCCTTCCCATCACCACACCGCGCCAAGCTGGCATCTACGTGCGCCAGGCACGCGAGGCGCAGGGAATCACCCGTGCGGCGCTCGCTAAAAAAGCCGGTGTTTCGGAGCGCCTGCTCGCATCGCTCGAGCTGGGAGATGCCACGGGCATTCGGCTCGACAAGCTGTTGACCGTCTTTAACGCACTCGGCATAGGTCTCTTTGCGCAAAGCGATAACGACTCCATCGCATCGCCCTCCGAACATCCGATGACGATAGCGGACCTCCCTATCGCGAACTCGAATGCCCTGCCAAAGCCAAGCGTAGGCAGACGACCCGCTCGACAAGGAACGCCAGCTTTCTATGGTGCCTTGCTGGCCCAAATCGCAGCCGAGCAAGGCCTTTCCGGCACTTCAGACCTCTCCTTTGGCTGTAAGGTTGTGAAATAAATGGCAGAAATGGAGCTTGCGACCCTCATTTGTGGCGAAATCGCCGGCACTCTCCGGCAAGACGAGCATGGACTCTGCAGCTTTGTATACGCCCCAACCTATCGCGGAGCACCGCTATCGTTAACAATGCCGCTTTCCAATCGCACATATGGCCATAACATCGTCCGTCCGTTCCTATTTGGCCTTTTGCCCGACAGCCAAGAGCAGCGTCGCGCTATTGCCGCCGAGCATGACGTTGCATCCAACAACCCCGTCGCCCTCTTGTGCCATATCGGTCTTGACTGCGCGGGGGCCGTTCAGTTTTGTCGAGCCGATCAATTAGATGCCGCCCACGGCAGGGTCTCAGCATACCGCCCGCTTACCAATTCTCAAATCGCTCACAAGCTCAAAGCAATTCGCGATGACGAAAGAGAGACATGGATGGGCTCCAACGAAAGCTGGTCCCTGGGCGGCAACCAAGGCAAATTTGCACTAGCTTGGCATGATGGACAATGGTGCGAATGTCTAGGGTCATCCCCCACTACCCATATCTTCAAAAATGGTGTCGTTGGGTTCAAACATCAGGCCTTAAACGAATTCGTCTGCATGAAAACAGCTCGGCGTGTTGGCATTCCAACGGCCAACGTCTCCTATTGCACATTTGAAGACGAAGCTGCGCTCGTCGTTGAACGGTACGACAGAATGGTCAATAGCAGCGGAAATATCGAAAGGCTGCATCAGGAGGACTTTTGCCAGGCACTCGGTGTATTGCCAACCCAGAAATACACCGCCGACGGAGGACCAACTACACGAGACATCCAAGAACGACTGATTAACACAGTCCCCCACCACATGAATCTTGTGCTTTTTACCTATATGTTGTTCTATAACGCCATTATCGGAGCGCCTGACGCACACGCTAAAAACTACTCGCTCATCCTAGGCAAAGGCACAAACGCGGCGCTCGCACCCATGTACGATGTCGCATCGGGCTTAGCATACGAACGTATGCGGCGAAAAGCGCGCCTCGCCATGAGCGTTGGCGGCGAAAATCGTGTGGGGCGAATCGGTCCAGGCGCTATCCGCCGATACCACGGTATGGGCGATCCCGCGCTGGAGGCGGCGCTTACCGATGCCGGGCTATCCGAGAAGTTTTGCTTTGCGACCATGATGGACCTCGCCTACGAGGTACCCATTTGCATGGAAGAGGTCATGGACGAATACGCCGACCTGCCCGGCATGGCGGACCTGCGCGAGCATATGCTCGGCCCCGTCCGCGAAAACTGCCAGCGCACCCTCGACCTCATCAAGGCGGATATGGGCTAGGTGTCCGTAATCTCCCATTTCCCAAAAGAAGAGAGGGGGCACCCGTCGCAAAAGCTCGGGTGCCCCCTCACGCAATGTCATTTGCAATCCACCAGCACGTGGCTCGGACTGCTGCTAGCGCAACCTTTACGCAGCGAGGCGCTTGAGGACGTCGATGAGCAGCTCGTAGAAGCGCTCGGCAGAAGCGAGCTCCATGCTCTCGTCCGGGGTGTGGACATCGGAGAGCGTCGGGCCCACGGCGATGGCGTCCAGGCCGTGCAGGGCCTCGGCAAACAGGCCGCACTCAAGGCCGGCGTGAATGGACTCGATGCGCAGCTCGGAGCCAAAGAGCTCGCGATAGCTCTCGACACAGACGTCGCGGACCGGCGAATGCTCGGCATAGCTCCAGCCGGGATACTCGAACTCGAACTTGGCGTCGAAGCCCAGGACATCGGCCAGCGTCTGCAGGCGGTCCTTGAACTCGTTCTGCAGCGAGGTGATCGAGGAGCGCGGGGACAGCATGATCTTGACTTGGTCGTCAGAGGTGGCAACCACGCCGATGTTGGAGGAAACCTCGACGGAGCCGTCGGTGGCGACGTTGCGGCGGATCACACCGTTGGGGGCAAGACGCAGGGCGCGGATGAGGGCAAGCGCGGACTTCTGGTCCATGGCCTCGACCTCAGTGTTGTCGGCAATCTCAACTGTGCAGGTAAAGCCGGGGTCGAAGACCTCGAGCTCGGCAGTAACGTCGGCGATGATGCCACGGGCGATCTCGGCCGCGGCCTCGGCGGCAGCGTGATCGGCGTAGACCAGAACAGCCTTGCACTCACGGTTGATGGCGTTGTCCTTAGTGCCGCCGTTAAAGCTGACGATGGCGGGCTCGCCAGCGACCATCAGGCGGTCGATGATGCGGGCCATGATGAGGTTGCCGTTGCCGCGCTCCAGGTTGATATCGCTGCCGGAGTGACCGCCCAGCAGGCCGGAGATGTCGAGCGTGAGGGTACTACCGGTCTTGTGCTCGCGCACGATGGGGCAGGTGTAGGTAACGACGACACCGCCGGCGCAGCTGACGGTAGCAACGCCCTCTTCCTCGGAGTCAAGGTTAATCATGGTGCGGGCGCTAATCTGGGACTTGTCGAGCGTCTCGGCGCCGACCAGGCCAGTCTCCTCGTCGGTGGTGAATACGCACTCGAGGGCGGGGTGAGCGACCGAATCGTCATCGAGAACAGTGAGCATCAGAGCGACGGCAATACCGTTGTCGGCGCCCAGAGTGGTGCCGTTAGCGGTGAGGACGCCGTCCTTGACGACCAGGTCGATACCATCAGTCGTAAAGTCGTGCTCAACGGAGCCCAACTTGTCGCACACCATGTCGATGTGGCCCTGCAGCATCACGGTCGGGGCATTCTCGGCGCCGGCAGATGCGGGCTTGCGAATGATGACGTTGTAGACCTCGTCCTGATACACATCGAGACCGCGCTCCTTGGCAAACGCGACCAGGAAATCGCTGATGCCCTTCTCGTTGCCAGACCCACGGGGGATCGCGCTGACCTCCTCAAAGAAATGGAACAGCTGAGCGGGCTCGTAGCCGGTAATCTTGTAGTCCATGGTGCCTCCTTGGCGCAACTGGTTAGACAGTAAGACATGCGACTTGTATATTCCCAGACTTTACGTGCATAAACCAGTCGAAAACGCCGAGCGCCCTCGCATCATCGGCTAACGGTGGACCGCATAGCGTAACGGTCACAACTTCCGCAGCTCTACAAATCGAGGCGCCCTTTCCGGAGCGCCTCGATTGCGCGTATCAAATTGTCGCCACGCCCTACAGCGCGCCAGAGCCGGCTTGCATCATGCCGCCGGGGCCCGAGGTCACGCCGCCGCTCACGGGCGCGGCGTTGCCGGTGTGCGGTGCCGCCGGAGCGGTATCGCCACCGAGCGTGCCCGCCGGACGCGGTGCCGGGATCTCGCCCGTGCCGTGGCTAAAGACAAACTTGCCATCGGCCACGTCGCACAGGACGGTATCGCCCTCGCCCCACTCGCCGGCCAGAAGCTCCTCGGACAGCGGGTCCTCGATAAGCTTTTGGATGGCACGGCGCAGCGGACGCGCACCGTTGGTGAGGTCGGTGCCCTCGGCCACGATCTTGTCATAGGCCGCATCGGTGAGCTTGATGTTCATGCCGTTGGCAATCAAACGCTGACGCAGGTCGTCCACCAGCAGGTGCGCGATCTTGGTGAGATTCTCGCCCGAGAGCTTCTGGAACACCACAATGTCGTCGATACGGTTGAGCAGCTCAGGGCGGAACAGGCGCTTGAGCTCGCCCATCGCGCGGCCGCGAATCTCGCTCGACGTGAGACCCTGCTCACCGGTGGTGCCAAAACCGACGCT
Organism: uncultured Collinsella sp.; assembly: GCA_902479065.1. Taxonomy (GTDB): domain Bacteria; phylum Actinomycetota; class Coriobacteriia; order Coriobacteriales; family Coriobacteriaceae; genus Collinsella. The sequence goes on along the minus strand of CABSNM010000005.1, from coordinate 10,347 downwards.
CGCATCCTGCGCGATCTCGCGGGCGCCCACGTTGGATGTCATGATGATCACGGTGTTGCGGAAGTCGACCGTCTTGCCCTGGCTATCGGTCAGGCGGCCCTCCTCCAGCACCTGCAACAAGATGTTGAAGATGTCGGGGTGCGCCTTCTCGATCTCGTCGAACAGCACGACCGAGTACGGGTGACGACGAACGGCCTTGGTAAGCTGACCGCCCTCGTCGTGGCCCACGTAACCCGGAGGGCTACCGATGAGCTTGGAGACCTCGAACTCACTGCCGAACTCGGACATATCGAAGCTGATGAGCGCGTCCTTGCTGCCAAAGAGGTACTCGGCGAGCGTCTTGGCGAGCTCGGTCTTGCCTGTGCCGGTGGGACCAAGGAAGATAAAGCTGCCACCGGGACGACGCGGGTCCTTGAGCGGCGAGCGGCTGCGGCGCACGGCCTTGGCGACGGCCTCGACTGCCTCATCCTGGCCGATGATGCGCGTCTTGAGCACGCTTTCGGTCTGCAGCAGGCGCCGGCTCTCGCTCTCGGTGAGCGAGGAAACCGGCACGCCAGAGGTCACGGACACGATGTCGGCAATCTGGGCGACGTCGATGGTGAGCGGGCTGGCGTCGAGCTCGGCGGTCCAGGCGGCCTTGGCCTCGGCGAGCTCAATCTCGGCGGCCTTCTGCTGCTCGGTGATCTCAGCGGCCTTGTTCATGTCGTCGCTCTCGGTGGCCTCCTGCGCGGCAGCCTTGAGCTCCTCCACGCGATGCTCGGCCTCGCGCACCGGCTCGGGTGCACAATTCGCGGCGATGCGGGCGCGGGCGCCGGCCTCGTCAATGAGGTCGATGGCCTTATCGGGCAGGAAGCGATCCTGGATATAGCGGTCGGAGAGGTTCGCGGCGGCCTCGATAGCACCCTGCGTATAGCGCACATGGTGGTGCTCCTCGTAGCGCGGCTTGAGCGCGGTCAGGATCTTGACCGTGTCCTCGACGCTCGGCTCCTCGACATCGATGGTCTGGAAGCGACGCTCGAAGGCCGGGTCCTTGGTGAGGTACTTGCGGAATTCCTCGGCCGTGGTGGCGCCGATAATCTGGAAGGCACCGCGCGCGAGCACGGGCTTGAGCATGGAGCTCGCGTCGATGGAGCCCTCGGCAGAACCGGCACCGATGATGGTGTGCATCTCGTCAATAAACAGGATGACGTCGTCAGCCTCGGTGGCCTCCTGGATCACGTTCTTGAGGCGCTCCTCAAACTCACCGCGATACTTGGCGCCCGCAACGAGGCCCGGCAGGTCGAGCGTCCAGATGTTCTGGTTCATAAGGTTTTCGGGCACGTTGCCGGCAGCGATCTGCTGCGCCAGGCCCTCGACGATGGCCGTCTTGCCCACGCCGGGGTCACCCAGGATAAGCGGGTTGTTCTTGGTGCGACGCGAAAGAATTTCCATCATGCGCTGGACTTCCTTTTCGCGACCAATTACAGGGTCGAGCTCGCCGTCGCGCGCCTTCTGCGTGAGGTTGGTCGCGAACTGCTTAAGCGTATCGGTGCCACCCCCCTTTTGCTGAGAGGTATCCGAGCCGCTAAAGAACGGCAGGCCCGCACCGGGACGACCAGCACCGGCGCCGGCGAGCGGACGCTTCTTGTCCTGGTCCTTGGCGGTGAGTTTCTCGATAGCCTTTTTGATGGAGGCGGACGACACACCCAGGCGCATGAGGATGTCCATGGCCATGCCGTTGCCCTCTTCGACGATGCCGATCAGCAAGTGCTCGGTCGACACGTAGGTCTGGTTGTTCTCGCGCGCCACGCGGAATGAACGCTCCATCACGCTAATGACGAGCGGCGTAAAGGCGAGCTTGGCCGCCTCGGTCTCCTCACTGGGCTCGGGAACCGTGGTCTGGACCTCTTTGAGAGTATCCATGATGTCATCGTAGGAGATGTCGAGCGAACGCAGCGCCTCGGCGGCAATGCCCTCGTCCTCCTTGGCAAGCGCGAGCAGCAGGTGCTCGGTGCCCACCTTATTTGAATGAAGATCGAGCGCTTCTTGCTTGGCCATGGACATGACCTTACGCGCACGATCGGTAAAACGGTCTAACATGCTAGTTCCTCTTAGACGAGCTAGTTTTTTCAAACGCAAAGCGCCGCCCCGCGGCAGCGCTTTGGTCTCTTTACCCATATGGAGTATATGTTAACAGCTGGAGGAATATCTATAAACCCGGCTCACATGAATGCAGGTTATGACCGCATCGCGGGACTCACCGCGCGATGCGCGACGGGCGCCCCGCAAGAGAAACCCTAGACGTCTTTCACCACGTCGGGACTCGTCGCACGCGATGCGCGATAGGCATCGGCCTCCTTGGAGACGCGTTCGAGCAGCTCGGATGTATCGACGCCCTCGACTTGCGCGACCGTTTCAACCGTCTGCATGGCGACCGCCCTCAGGTACGCGCACGCGCTGTCCCCCAGCTGCTCGAGGTCTATCTCCTCGCCGCCCTCCCGGGCAAAGCCGACCGCCATCACAAAGCCCATGATGCCCGAGACCAGAAAGCCCACCGCAAAGCTCGAATCTGCCTTGAGCTCTTCTCCGTCGGGGTGGACGATCTCTCTCACGCGGTCGATGATGATCGTATGGATGCCCTGCACGACCTGCTCGGCGGCACCCGCCCTCATGGTGATGACGATGCGCCGCAGCAGGCAGCGGACGTCGCGCCGGTCGAACGCCGAAAGGTCGCCCTCGCTCGAAAAATGCCAGAGGGCATCGGTGATAAGCTCGTTATCCTGCAGCAGCTGGGTCATGGCGATGGCGACGAGTTCATCGAAATCGTGAAAATAGTAGTAAAACGTTCCGCGATTGCACTGGGCGGCGCGGGTCACCTCGCCAACCGACAGCTCGAAGATGCTGTTGTTCTCGATGAGCTCCCAAAACGCCTCGATGATACGGGTGCGCGCATCGGGCGCATCGGCGTCCTTACGCGGTCTCGCCATGCGCCTCACCGCACCCCTGCGCCTTGGCGTTCATGATGAGCATCTGAAGACGGTTCTCCACGTTGGCGAAGCTCACGTCGGGATCGTAGTCGAGCGGCAGGAACTGCGCCGTGGGATACCGCTCCTTGAGCGCATGGATGAGCCCGCGCCCCACGACATGGTTGGGCAGACACCCGAACGGCTGCAGGATCACGAAGTTGCGGCAGCCGCGCTTGGCGTGCTCGAGGATCTCCGCCGGAATCAGCACGCCCTCGCCCGCATCGAACGTATGGTGCAGGATCTTATCGCTCGCGCGCACGAGCTCGGGCATGCGCGTCGGCGGCTCGTAGAGCGGGCTCGCCGCGCCCAGGCGGTCGCAACGGTCGTGCGCGAGCTCGAACAGGTTGTCCGCCGTGGCGTACCAGGCCTTTTCGGGCAGCGACAGGTCGACGTGGAACTCGCGCGACTGCGCATGCTTGTAGAAATAGGTCTTGCGGATCACGTCGGTCATGCGCGCCTCGATGACCTCGAGCCCGTTGTCCTCGAGGTAGCGCTCGATCTCGTGGTTGGCGCCGAGATGGAAATTGAGCAGGTACTCGCCCACGATGAGAACGGTCGGATGCGGGTTCGAGCGGTCGTACGGAACGGCGTCCATGATCGCAAGCGCGCGTTTGAAGCCCGTCGCCTGGCCTCTCAGCCCGGAGCGCTCCATGCCCTCGATAACCTCATCGAGCGCGCGGTCGAACGCAGCGTCCGCCGCGCCCTTCTCGAGCTCGTAGGGACGGATGCGCCTAAGCATGGCCTCGAGGGCATCGATCATGGGAAGACCGTAGGCGATCTGGATGCTCGGGCCAAGGCCGAGCTTGAAGCCCGGATGCGCATTGTGGGCATCGACGTCGTCGTTGGTGAGCACCGGGACATAGTCGTATCCCGCGTCGTCGAGCGCGCGGCGCAGCAGGGGCATGTAGTGCGTCAGGCGGCAGTCGCCGATATACTTGCCAGTCACCACGGCGACGTCGTGCGGGTCGTACTTACCGCTCTCGAGTGCCGCGAGCGCCTCGCCGATCACGATTTGCGCGGGGAAGCAGATGTCGTTGTGCACATAGCGTTTGCCCAGGCGGATGGCATCCTCGCGCCCGATATCAAGGGCCTCGGCGCGCACGCCCTGATTGCGCATCGCCGCGGTCATGAGCCTGCAGAACGCATGGGAGGTGTTGGGGACCAGCGCGATCTTGTCGTGCCGGTCGCGCTTGGTGTACTTGACCTTATACGGGTCGTCGAGCGGATGGACCGCGTGCACCCGGGCGCCCTCGGCACGCTCCTCCGCGCGACGACGGTTGACCGACTCGATAAACGAACGCACGCGAATGCCCATGGGACCGGCGACGTCGCTCTCATCGAGCTTGATCATCATCGGAACCTTGGAGCCCATCTCGCCCATCATGCGCGCGATCTCGTCGGTGAGATACGCATCGTGGCCGCAGCCGAAGCTGCCCATCTGCACGAGCTCGAGCTCGGGCGTCGATGCGACGATGACCGCGCACGACAGCATGCGCGCATGGTAGTTGTTCACGATGTCGATGCGGCTGTTGGAAAGGTCGACGTTGCAGACCCCCGGCACCGCATCGGGCGTCAGCACGGGGATGCCGCGCTCAGAGAAGAGCTTGGGCAGCCCGTGGTTGACCAGCGGGTCGTTGTGGTACGGGCGCGAAGCGATCACCACCGCGTAGCCGCCGTCCTCGCGCAGGTTCTCGAGCACCTGCCTGCCGCGCAGCTGCAGCTGGTTCTCAAACGTCTGCTGCGCGCGGTCCGCCTGCTCGGTCGCCTTGGCAACCAGGTCGGCATCGATATCGAAGGTCTCCTTGCACCACGCCTTGAGCTGGCGGTTTCGGTCGCCCTCGTCGTACCAGTGGAACAGCGGCGTATCGAACGGAACGCCGAAACGCTCCTCCGGGTTATCGGAATTGCGCATCACGTAGGGGTATCCCTTTACGACGGCGCACATCCACTCGCTGGTAGAGGCGGTGTTTTCGGTGGGCACCGTCGTGATGATGGGCATGAAGATGCGGTCGACGCCGGCGTCGACGAGATTGCGGATGTGCCCGTGGACGAGCTTGGCCGGGAAGCACACGGTGTCGGATGTGACGTGCGCCAGACCGCGCTCGTACATCGCCTTGGTGCTGCGTCCCGAGACGCGCACCTTAAAGCCGAGCGTGCTGAAGAACGTCGACCAGAACGGCATGGTGTCCCAGAACTCGAGCACACGGGGAATGCCGATCGTGACATCGCGCCCCCCGCAGACGGGAACCGTGGGGCACGACTCGAACAGCAGCTTCTCGCGGTCGACAAAGAGATTGGGGGCAGCCGCGGTCCGGTCGCGCCCCGTGCCGGGCGCCTGTGCCTCGCAAGCACCCTGCGGACGCAGCTCCTCCGCCGCGGGAACCTTGCGCACGAGCTCATCCCATGAGATGGCGCCGCCGCGCGGGCAGCGATTGCCCGTGACGTAAAGCGAGCCGTCGCCAAACGCCACGACCGCGCGCTGGCAGCGGTTGTTGCACCGACGGCAGGTAACGCCGCCGAACTCGCGATGCTCGAAGCGCTCCACGGCATCGAGCCCGATAAACGACGTGCCGGCGTCGCCCTTGCGGCATTCCTCGCGCGCGAGCAGGGCGATACCGATAGCGCCCATCAGCCCCGGGTGGGGCGCACGCGTGACGGGTTTGCCCAGATACTGCTCGAATGCGCGCAGCACCGCGTCGTTTCGGAACGTGCCGCCCTGGACGACGACTTTGTCGCCCAGACGGTTGAGATTTGAAACGCGAATGACCTTGGTGAACACGTTCTCGATAATCGAACGGCAGAGACCGGCCATGATGTCGCTCGGACCCTTACCGCGCCGCTGCTCGGAAACGACGCTGCTGTTCATGAACACCGTGCAGCGGCTGCCGAGAACGGCGGGGGCTTTAGACGAAAATGCCTCGGTCGCGATATCCTCAACGGCTATTCCGAGGTTTTTGGCAAAACCCTCGAGGAACGAGCCGCAGCCCGCAGAGCACGCCTCGTTGACGACGATATCGGTCAGCACGCCGTGGTTGAGCCAGATGGCCTTCATATCCTGTCCGCCGATGTCGAGCACGAAGGTCGCATCGGGAACGCATGCGCACGCGGCGCGGGCGTGCGCGACCGTCTCGACCGTATAGTAGTCGGCGTGGAACGCGCGCGCGAAAAGCTCCTCGCCGTATCCCGTGGTGCCCACGGCATCGATCGCAAGCGTGACTCCCGCTGTCTCCCAGCGGTTCTTCAAGCTGACAAGACCCTGTTGGGCGACGTCGAGCGGTCTGCCGTTATTAGACGCGTAGAACGAATCGACAAGCTCACCCGCCTCATCGACCAGGGCGAACTTGGTCGTCGTGCTCCCCGAATCGATACCGAGCGCCACACGCACCGTTTCTCCGGGCGCATACGCATCCGGACCCTTTGCCGGCGTCTCTTTGCCATGGCGTGCCGTAAAATCCGCCTGCTCGGCAGGTGTGGCAAAAAAGGGCTGGGCAAGACGTCCCTCCCCGCTTGCGGGCGCGACCGTCTCGAGCTTATCCAGCCGGACAAAAGCGTCGGGAAGGTCGATCGGTTGGGACGATGCGAACATGTCGGTCAGCGACAGGGCGGCACCGCGCGCGACCATGATCTGCGGATCGCGCGGGACGATAACCTGATCGTCCGATAGATTCAGTTGCTCCCGGAACACGCGGACCAGCGTGGGGTTGTAGGCGAGCGTACCGCCCTCGAAGATTACCGGCGGCTCGATGTCGATACCCTGGGCCAGACCGCCGATCGTTTGGCGGGCGACCGCGTGAAGCGCCGAAAGCGCCAGGTCGGTGGTAGGAATGCCCTCGTTGAGCAGCGGCTGGATATCGGTCTTTGCGTACACGCCGCAGCGGCCCGAGACCTCGTGGACGGTCGTTCCCCGGCTTGCGAGCTGCTCGAACTCGCCCGATTCGGTGCCGACCCCCATGAGCTTTGCCATCTCGTCGATAAATGCACCGGTACCGCCTGCGCACGAGCCGTTCATGCGCATGTCGGCAACCTCGATGTCTCCCTTATCGTTGGTGCGGAAGAAGATCATCTTGGCGTCTTGGCCGCCCAGCTCGATGGCGCAGCGCGTCTGCGGATAGAACCTGCTGATCGCGAGCGCGTTGGCGACCACCTCCTGAACGTACGAGGCACCCAGCGCGGTCGCGATATCGCGCGCACCCGAGCCGGTCACCGCAACGCGCAGCGACTCATGGGGAAAGCGCTCGGCGAGCTCGCCGAGCATGGCGCGCACGCTCGCTGTCTGACACGCCCCGTGGCGGCGATATCCCCACCACGCCTCGGTCATATCCTCGTGCATCGCGTAAACTTTGGTCGTCGTCGACCCTACGTCCAGTCCTACTAGCAACGCCATAATGCTCCGTCTCTCGCATTTTTCCCGCTAGAGATATACCACTCTACGTAATACAACAGACTGTTGTATTTAAACTCCGTATAAAAAGCGGCTGCCGAAACGCTTCAGCAGCCGCCGAATGCACCAACAGATTGTTCTGCGCGCTAGCACGTCGGGCAACGGAGCAGCACGGGCCCTCCGGTCATGCGCACCGCTCACGCCCGCGATGTCGCCGAGAGAGCTATCCACGCTTAGGGCTCCAACCAAGCAAGTCGCCCGCGCTCAGCAGATCCCTAAGCGAGCTACTCGCACTCAGGAGCCATAGCCTGCTCCAAGAGCTCGGCATGCTCCTCCTCGAAAACCGTCCCCACAGGGAAGGCGCGACGGAAGACGAAGTGGGAAATCGGACCGGCTACCAAAAGGTTCCACGGCAGCGCCATCACAAAATTATGCGGGATGTTGATCATCCAGATCGCGGGCACGGAATACAGGTTCGCAAGGATGCCGCCGGGCATGTGCGTCAGACCCTCGCAGGCACCGTACAGCGACATGATGATGACCATGGGAACGACCATGCAGGAGCTGACGGCGAGCGTCATGGCAAGTGGCGAGCTCTTGCCCGGCGTGACCAAGTACTTAAAGGCGAAACCCTTGGCGAGCGGGCTGGCGACGAACCAGTCGCAGCACATGGCAAAAATGTAGGCAACGGGGAAGCCGAGCCACGCAGCGGCAACGACCTCGCCGTTGATGGCCCCGTGCTGCAGGGCAACGTTGTAGATGCTCATCCAGAGCACCATGCAAAAGCACATGATAAAGGTGAACAGCAGGCTCTCTCGTTTGTTGATAGGCATAAAGGGCAGATTCCTCTCTGTGTTGTACCGCGGCGCCACGCAACAAAAACGGGCGGGCAAGATGGAGCTGTTGGAACTTCATCTCGCCCGCCCGTGGTACGCGCGTCTGCGACTACTTATGTGGTGGAACCAGCCTAGCACGAAACGCATGCGCTTCGTAAGCGTTGAGTTTATGAAGATGCAGGGCACCGATAATCCCCCGACCCCATAAGTTGCGGTGGAATGCGAACTGTTTTGACCCTTTAAGCAGCAATTCAGTCCCTATTTCACCGCAACTCATTTGGTGCAAAGTAACCTGTCCCCCTTGTACCAATTAGCTGGTGTGGCGCCAGCGAGGGTCGGTGAGCGTACGCGCCACGCCCAAGCCAACGGGCAGAAACGCCACGATGAGCACCGCGCGCACAAACCAGCCGAGCATATTGACCGTGTCGAAGGTGCACATGTAATACATCGAACGATACAGGTACAAGCCCGGCACCATAATGACAATCGATGGCACCGTGAGGGCGATACGTGGGTAGGTGAGCTTGATTTCTGCCAGGCTTGCCAGCAGGCCCGATACGAGCGCCCCGATAAATGCAGCCGCCTCGGGAGGCATGCCTGCGCTCAGGCCCAGGAAAGGAAGCATCGTTGGCGCATCGACGAGCGTAAGGCGCAAGGTATTGGACACGGCGCCGATCAGACCGGCCGCCGCGGCCATCTTTACCGGGCTGTTGAACATAACCGAGAAGCCAAATACACCGATAAAGCTCATCAGTATGCGCAAGAGCGTAAGAGCCAACGGCGAGAGGCCGAGCGGGGCGAAGTCATCCGGCGCCAGCCCCACACATTCGGCAACCATCCAACCTACGAGGGTCGCCATCACAATAATTGACACAGCATACGAAAGACGCTCGATGCCGCTTCGCATATCGAGCTTTGCGATGTCGAGGCCTGCCGTAATAAGGGGAAAGCCGGGAATCACAAAGAGCATGGCACCAATATAGCCTTCTTGGTGCGACATTGCCCCCGGAATGACCTGGCCAAGGCCGAGCAACGCCAGCAAATACGAGATGCAGGCCAGCGCGACACCAAACGTCAACGCGCTAAACTGGCCGAGGCCCTGCTTGAGGATATGAGAGCGGGCAAAGTTGCCGACGCCCGCGCCCACGAACGCACATGCCATCTCAATGGGACCGCCACCAAGTAAAAAGACAAAGGCGCCGCAGGCGCAGGCCGCCGCAAGGCCCTGTTGCCAAGGCGCGTAATCAGGTTTTGAGCTCTCGACGGTCTTGAGCATCTCGTGATACTCATGCACCGTAAAACGGCGGCCGTATGTCTCGATTTCCTTGAGGAAGCTCTCCATCATCCAAATGCGATGGGTATTGACGCCCGTTGTGGGCAGGCTGACAACCTCGTTAAAGCAGTGGCCGCCTTCGATGCAGGTGCACTCAAACGACAGGAGACTTAAGTCAACGTGGACGGTGACACCGAGTACGGCGGCGACGCGATTCATGGTATCGCGTACACGCCAGGCACCCGTTCCGCTCGCGAGCATAAGCATACCGGTGCGGCAGATGATGGATGATTTGTCGGTAAGAGGTGCATCGACGGCAAGCTCATCGCCCGCGGTCACGATCTGTCGCCAGTCAGTTTTCATATGGAGCGCGCCGGCACGGACACCGTGGTGCATGGGGGCTCTCGAAAGCAGCGAGTCAAGGTGCGGAGGCTGTAGGGGCTACACTGATTCGTCCTCAACCTCATCAGCCTCTTCATCGACCAGATCAAAGGAATCAAGCGGCGCTGGCTCGCGACGGTCAATCAGCTCCTCGTCCTCATCGTCAAAGTAATTGAACTGATCGAGCATGTCCTCTTCAATCGCGCGCTCGCTCGCATCGTCCATCCCGGTGCTCCCTTCCTGTCGACTAACCCCCATCCTAGACAGCGACGGCTAAAGGAAACATAAAAGAGACGGCTGTCATGCGAGCCACGTGCGCAATATCCGTTGGATAGTCGTTTAAGAACGTCCCCAATGACTACATCGATGTTTTGGCAACGCCAGCGAGCGGGTCGCATTTGTGACAAGGTGACGTGAATCAGAACCACCCTTAAAAAGGGTGGTTTGCTCTTAGGGTATAACCCACGGGCC